>JAHFVD010000117.1:6957-16844 GCA_023264735.1 Mycobacterium sp.
TGGCCAACTTCCCGAGCCCGGCGGCATTCGTGGCGGCGCTCAACGGTGCGCTCGCGGCGATCAACCCGACCCTCGGCGTGCTGGCCAATGCGCTGACCACGTTCACGGGTCAGCTGGCCACCACACTGCAGGCGGGAATTGCGGCTGGGCTCACCGGTTTCCAGGCGCTGCTCAATGCGCTCGGCAACCCGGCCAGTGCGCTGTTCGCGGCGTTCCAGGCAGCTCTGGACGCCTTCCCGAACCCGCAGGCGTTCATCAATGCGCTGGTTCAGGCGTTCGGCAATATCGACGTCAACCTCGGGCTGGCTCTGCAGGCCGTGATCAACGCGGCCATCGATGGGCCGCAGGCATTCGTCGATGCGTTGATTTCCGGTGGGGCGGCATTGGCCGCGGCGTTCAACGCCGCGCTGGCCAACTTCCCGAGCCCGGCCGCGTTCGTGGCGGCACTGAATGACGCACTGGGGGCGATCAACCCGACGCTGGGGATCCTCGCCAACGCATTCACCACGTTCACCGGTCAGCTCGCTGACACGATCCAGGCGGGAATTGCGGCCGGGGTCACCGGTTTCCAGGCGCTGCTCAATGCGCTCGGCAACCCGGCCAGTGCGTTGTTCGCGGCGTTCCAGGCGGCTCTGGACGCCTTCCCGAACCCGCAGGCGTTCATTAACGCGTTGGTCGACGCTGTCGGCAATGTCAACGTCAACCTGGCACTTGCTCTGCAGGCTGCGCTCAACCTGAATCTCAATGGGGCGCAGGCGATCATCGATGCTCTGGCCAACGGCGGTGCGCAGTTGGCCGCGGCGTTCAACGCGGCGGTGTCGGCGTTCCCGAATCCTGCAGAGTTCGTCAACGCGCTCACCGGAGTACTCGGCGGTGGGGTGGACACGGTGCTCGCGGCCGGACAGCAGCTGTTCAACAACGGTGCCGCGGTGCTGGCGGCCGGCCTCAATGCCGGTGTCGCAGCGGGTAATGCGCTGATCGATAACCTCCGCAATGGGTTGGTCGTCGGCGGCGCGGCACTGAACACGGCGATCAACGCCGCGCTCGCTGCCTTCCCGTCCCCGGAAGCCGTGGTGAATGCCCTGGCGACCGTCGGTGCGAACATCAGCGCGCAGCTGACCGCATTCGCCAAGGCGTTGAACGCCAGCATCTCGGCGGCGATCAACATCAACATCGGCGGTATCCACATCGGTGGTGGGGTCAACGCCGGTGGCGGAGCAGCGGCCACAACACTGGCCGCGGCCAGTGCCGCGGCAGCGTCCACGGCTGCGGGCGTCAACGACACGGTGACGAGCATCGCAGGCAAGGCGCCTACGATCTCGCTGAAGGTTCCCGCGCCGGCCGCATCGAAGCAAGCCGCCGCTGATCCGTCGACGGCTACGGGTCCGAGCACCAAGGTGTCGGCACCGCCCGAGTTGACGTTGCCCGCGCCGCCGAGGCTGTCGCTGCCCGCGCCGCCGAAGTTGACGCTGCCCGCGCCGCCCAAGGTGTCGCTGCCCGCGCCGCCCAAGGTGTCGTTGCCGTCGCTGCCCAAGCCGCCGTCGGCGAAGGGATCCTCGGATGCCAAGGCGTCCACGGACACCACGAGCGACAGCTCGTCGAAGAAGTCCGATGGTTCCGCCGGCAGCGCGAAGAAGGGCGCTGCCTAACCTCGCAACAAACGAATCGTGGCCCCTCCGAACGGAGGGGCCACGTTCGGTTTGTCGGAAGGGTTCTAGCGCCAGTCGATGACGGCTGCTTCCTTGTGCTCGGTGATGGGGCGCGCGAGTCCCTGCTCCTCACACGCTTTCTGGAGCAGCTCCAGCGTCTCGTCGAGCCCGGGGCCAAGCCGCGGTCCCGGCGTGAAATCGGCGGGCAAATGCTTCATGCCCTGGATGACGCCGATGGTCTCGTAGTGCACGGTGCCCTCGGGGTCGCAGACGTAGTCAGGCATGCGGTCGAGCACGGCGGTCACCATCGCCTTGAACACCGTGCGCGCCACGTTCGACCCGACGCAGCGATGCACGCCGATACCGAAGCTGAAGTGTCGATTGCCCTTACGGTCGAGGACGACCTCGTTGGGTTTCTCGAACACCGAGGGGTCCCGATTGGCCATCGCCCACGACAGCCAGAGCCGCTCGCCCTCCTTGAACTGATGCCCCTCGACCTCCACGTCGCCGGAGAAGGTGCGTCCGTCACCCGGTGCGGGGGTGTAGAACCGGAGGAATTCTTCGGTCGCCGGGTCGAGAAGCTTGTCCCGCTCGCGGCTGAGCCGTTCGCGCTCAAGGGGATTCTCGCTGAGCCATTCCAGTGAGTGGGCAGTCAGCGCGGTTGTGGTGTCGAAGCCACCACCGATGATCAGCCCGAGATTGCCGAGGATCTCCAGATCGGGGGCGGGCTCACCGTCGATGCGCAGCTGCAGCAGCGCGTTCACCAGACCGGGCCGCGGATTCTCCCTGACCTCCATCATGGTGGTGACCATGTCCAGGCCCATCTGCCGGTTCATCTCGGCGACGCGCGCAGCATCGGGGGAGTGCTCCGGAGTGGACACCGACAGGTGCGCGGGCTCGCTGTAGACCGGCCACTTTTTCAGCTCGATACCCATCATGGCCAGCGTGAGCACAGCGGGCACGATGTTGGCGAGGTCGTCGACGAAGTCGATGTGCCCCGACTCGATCTTCTCGTCGAGAGACGCGCGAACGATCTCGTCGACGAACGGCGCCCAGCGCTTGACCGCGGCGGGGGACAGGTAGGGGTTCAGTGCCCCGCGGTAGTTACTGTGCTCGGGTTCGTCCATCTCCAAGATGCCACCGCGAACCACCGTCGCCCGCTGGGCTTTTGGAATCGTGATGCCCTTGTACGGCGTCTCACCGGTGAGGTCGTGATGGTTGGAGACCACCGGGCAGCGCGCCAGCTCGAACACCTCTTTGCTGCCCGCGGCCACCCAATGGCCGTCGTAGACGTCGGTCCACGCCATCGGGCACCGGGACTGCATCTCCTCGGTGATCTTCTCGAATTGCTGCCGATACTCCGGCTTGTGCCGGTCGAAGTGATAGTTCGGCTGTTTCCGCTCGGTGTCGTCGGTGACGTCATCGATGCTCAAGGCATTGTCTCCCTTGATAGTTCATGGTTGAGCAGAGGACTCTCAGTCTTTTTCGATGAGGATCGCCTGCTCGGGACAGGAATGCGCGGCTTCGCGAACGAGCTCTATCTGGTCGGCTGGGACCACCTCGGTGACAGCTGACGAACTGCCATCGATATCGCTGAGCTGGAACATATCTGGAGCAATCATGGCGCACAGCGTGTGCCCCTGGCACTTCTCCTGGTCAACTCGGACCTTCACACTTTCCCTTCCCCTGTAGCGAGAATTCGTCGGACGTCAGACGTGGTAGTCGTACCACTTGAGGTAGCCGCCGGCATCGACACGCAACTGCATGCCGGTGACGTAGCGGGCCTCATCGGATACCAGCCACAGCACCGCGTTGCTGATGTCCAACGGCTCGACGAAGTTGACCTTCATCGCCTGCTGGACCCCGAAGACCGGTTCGGCGTCTGCGCGGGTGGGGTTTTCGAGGTCCGGACGGAAGGACCGGTACATCGGCTCGCTCTGCAGCATGTCGGTGTTGCAGTTCGTCGGATGGACGACATTGGCCCGAATGCCCCGCACCGCAAGCTCGGTCGCCAGGTCGTGGACGTAGTTGGACAGCAGGCGCTTGGCGACCATGTAGGACATGCCGCCGGGGTCGGCACCCGGGTTGGCTTTCTGATGGGCGTCCATCAGCGCCGCGGTGGAACCGGTCGCGACGATCGATGCGCCCTCCTGCAGATGCGGCAGCGCGACCTGGATCGCGTTGATCGTGCCGATGAGATTGGTGTTGATGACGTCGCACCAGGCCTCCAGCGGTGGCTGGCCCTTCATTCCGGCGATACCGGCCTGCGCGACGACGATGTCGACCTTGCCGAACTCGGCGAGGCCTTGGTCGAGTGCCTGCTTGAGTTGCGAGGCCTCGCGCACATCGGCCTGTGCGGTGACGATGCCCCGCCCGGTCTTCTTGACCAGTTCGGCAGTCTCCTCGAGATCCTCGGGAGTGGCCATCTTGTAACCGATGGTGTCGATGTCCTTGCACAAGTCGACAGCGATGATGTCGGCGCCTTCTTCGGCCAGCCGCAGGGCATGGCTACGGCCCTGCCCGCGTGCAGCGCCGGTGATGAAGGCAACCTTGCCTTGGACTCGTCCCACAGGTGTTCCTCTCTCTAACTGCCCGATGTATGTCGAAATGTCGGTGAACTGCTGTCTGCTCAGGTGTTGCGGCCGCCGTTGACGCCGAGGATCTGGCCGGTGATGTAGCCGGCTTCCTCGGAGATGAAGAAGGAGCAGGCGGCCGCGATGTCCTCGGGCCTGCCGATGCGGCCCATCGGGGTCCGGTTGACGGCCTCTTCGACCGACCCGAGGTTGCCGCGGGCCTCGGCCTTGCGCAGCATCGGGGTGTCGATGAAGCCGGGCGGGACGGCGTTGACGGTGATGCCGGCCGGGCCGTATTCCAGGGCAAGGCTTTTGGTCAGCCCGTTGACATCGGACTTGGCCGCGACGTAGGCCGACATGTACGGCGCGCCCGAGTGTGTGCTCGACGACGAGATGTTGACGATGCGGCCCCAGCCCGCCTCGATCATGTCGGGGAGTACGGCCACCGTAGCGTCGCCGATCCAACGGATCTTGAATGTCAAGAATCGCCCTTTCTGATATGAGAACGCTACTCTCGGTGTGATCCATTTCGCAAGACACTTCGGCGCAATGTGTCTAACTGCGGAGATGCGATACGAAGTCACGTACATCGGACGCGTGTCCGATGTAGAGATGTTCCTCCAACGCGGCTTGAGTTCTCGTGGTCCGAATGTATGATTCGCCGGAGATGAGAACCGAGTTATCCACCGACTGGAGGAGTTGCTGATGCCGGCCCAGGACGCGACGGCAACCATCGCGAGCGGCGAGCAAGCGGCGGGGACCCAGGTGTCCGAGCGGCTCATGCTGATCGACGGCCGGCTCGTCGGGGCTGCGGACACCTATCCGTCGATCAATCCGGCAAACGGTGATGTGGTCGGCTACGCACCCAATGCGGGCGTCGCCGACGCCGAGCGTGCGATCGCCGCGGCCCGCAATGCCTTCGACAACACCGACTGGTCGACCAACGTCGAACTGCGGATCCGCGCTCTGGAACAGCTTCACGCCGCGCTGGTCGAGCACAGTGACGAACTGCGTGCGCTGACGATCGCCGAGGTCGGCGCGACTCGCGCGCTGACCGAGAGCGCCCAGCTCGACGACCCCATCCGGATCGTCGGCTACTACGCGAATCTGCTGAAGACCTATTCGATGAGCGAGGACCTCGGCGAGATCGAGAGCCGCGGGCAGCGCCACCACCGCTGGGTAGAGAAGGAAGCCGCCGGAGTGGTGGCCGCCATCATCGCCTACAACTATCCCAACCAGCTGGCACTGGCCAAGCTTGGTCCGTCGCTTGCCGCCGGCTGCACCGTCGTTCTCAAGGCCGCCCCTGACACCCCGCTGACCACGCTGGTACTCGGCGAGGTGATCGCCAAGTACACCGACATCCCGGCAGGCGTGATCAACGTGATCAGCTCCACCGACGCCGCCGTCGGTGCCGCGCTGACCACCAGCCCCGATGTGGACGTGGTCACCTTCACCGGATCGACGGCCACCGGACGCAAGATCATGGCGGCCGCGAGCGACACCATCAAGAAGGTCTTCCTCGAGCTGGGCGGCAAGTCGGCGATGGTGGTTCTCGACGACGCCGACTTCAACAACTGCGCCATGATGGCGGCGTTCATGATCTGCTCGCACGCCGGTCAAGGGTGCGCGATCACCACGCGGCTGCTGGTGCCCCGCAAGAACCACGACGAGATCGTCGAACTGGTGAAGAACTTCATGGGCATGGTCCGCTACGGCGACCCGGCCGACCCGGCCACCTATATGGGACCGCTGATCAACGACACCCAGCGCGACAAGGTGGACGGCATGGTCCAGCGTGCGGTTGCCGCCGGCGGGACCGTGGTCACCGGTGGCAAGAAAGTCGACGGGCCCGGCTTTTTTTACGAGCCGACCCTGATCACCAACGTCGACCCCGACAGTGAGCTCGCCCAGGAGGAGATCTTCGGGCCGGTGCTGGCCGTCCTCGCCTATGAGGACGACGACGACGCGGTCCGGATCGCCAATAACTCCATCTACGGACTCTCCGGCGGGGTGTTCGGCGGCCACGACCGCGCGCTGGCGATCGCCCGCCGGATTCGTACCGGCACGATGGGGATCAACGGCGGCAACTACTTCGGTCCAGACAGCCCGTTCGGCGGCTATAAGCAGTCCGGTGTCGGCCGGGAAATGGGTGTGGCCGGCCTTGAGGAATTCCTCGAGCGCAAGACTCTCGCGGCGGTCGTGTCGTGAGGCCGCTGGAAGGGGTTCGAGTCCTCGAGGTCGCGATGTACGGCTTCGTGCCGTCGTGCGGCGCGGTGCTCGGCGAGTGGGGTGCCGACGTCATCAAGGTCGAGCATGCGGTGACCGGCGATCCGCAGCGCGGGCTGCGCCAGACCGGCCCGCTGCGGGTCGAGGGCGATCCCAACCCGAACATCGAGCACGCCAACCGGGGTAAGCGCAGCATCGGGCTGGACATGTCGGTACCCGAGGGGCGAGAGATCCTGATGGTGCTGGCGAAAAAAGCCGATGTGTTCCTGACCAGTTTCCTGCCCGGACATCGCCACAAGTTCGGGATCGATGTCGACGACATCCGCGCCGTCAACCCGAAGATCATCTACGCGCGGGGCAGTGCGCTCGGTCCCCGCGGCGAGGAGTCGGTGAAGGGCGGTTATGACATGACCGCCTTCTGGTGCCGCGCAGGCACTGCCGCGACCATCACGCCGCCCGGCATCGAGGGCATGATCGCCCCGCCTGGACCGGCCTACGGTGACACGATCTCGGGTACCAATCTGGCTGGCGGCATCGCGGCCGCACTGTTTCAACGTGAGCGCACGGGCAAACCGTCGGTGGTCGATGTGTCCCTGCTCGGCAGCGGACTGTGGTCGATGGGCCACACCGTGGCGCTGACTCAGCACCTCCAACAACTGATGGTGCAGCCGCCGCCGGGTGTGCACGGTTCGCCGATCAACCCGCTTGTCGGGCTCTACGAGACGGCCGACAACCGCTACATCTCCTTTGTGATGATGCAGCCAGGAAAGTTCTGGGCCGACGTGTGCAAGCACATGGAGCTCGGCGAACTGGCCGATGACCCGCGGTTCGCCACCGCGGAGTCGATCGCGGAGAACACCGCGACCGCCGTGGACATCCTGCGCGAGGCCATGGCCAAACGGCCGCTGCTGGAGTGGAGTGAGCGGTTCACGACACTGGCCGGACCGTGGGCACCGGTGCAGGACACCCTGCAGGCGGCCCAAGACCCGCAGATCCGCGCCAACGAATACATCGTGCAGGCAGGCGAATTGGAGCTCGTCGCCAACCCGGTGCAGTTCGACGTCGCCGCACCCCAGACCGGGCCGGCGCCGGGATTCGCCGAACAAACCGACGAGATCCTTTCCGAACTCGGCCTGGACTGGGACCGCATCATCGAACTCAAGACCGCCGGCGCGGTTACCTAGGTAGCCCCGGAGAAACTCATGCCGCACATCATCGCCATTGGCACATACCTACCTTCGTGGGGGTGTGATGCACATCGCATTGCTGGCGATGACGAAGACGCGATCACACTCGCTGTTGAAGCGGGCCGGGCGGCGTTGTCCGAAGGCGGCGCCGTCGAACGGGTGGTGCTGGTCAGCAGGGACCTGCCGCTGCTGGAAAGCAGCAACGCCGCGGTGCTCTTGGCGGGGCTCGGCCTGGATCCCGAGCTCGAGGTCGACGAGCGGCTCGGGGGAGCCCCGGCCACGCTGGACGCGGTCAGTTCGGCCCGGTCGCGCACGCTGGTCATCGGCACCGATCTGGATCCCGCTGGGGCGGCGGCGATCCTGACCGCCGACAGCGGACTGCAGGTGCGCACGGCCGCACGGGTGGCACGCAGCCTTCCGGTCCGCACCCGCAATGCCAGCGGGGTGCTGCACGACTACGGCGACCCACGACTGCTTCATGAACGCGGCCTGGTCGCCTTGGCGGCGCTCGCTGAGTCGCGCACCAACGGTCCGTTGGTGGCCGTCGAACAGGCCAGCCTGTCCGGGGTGACCGTGGTCGGTGGCAATGCCGCCGTCTGTCGGCGCGAGCCGGTGGCGCGTCCGCGTCCGCAGGCCAAGATCACCACGGGCCCCGAGATCCCGATCTCGCTGGCTGCCTACGAACGGGCCTTCGAAGCCAAAGTCCGGCGGGAGGCCGGCAGGCACGGTGGCAGCGACGAATTGGACTTTCCGCCCCGCTACCGCCTCGACGAAGACGGCACGCTGACCACCGACTGCGAGCTGGTGCCGTTGCCACGGGTGGGGACGGTCTACACCGAAGTTACCGTGCACATTCCGGTGCCGGGCCTGCGCACGCCCTACTCGCTGGCGGTCGTCGAACTCGACGACGTCGGCGTCCGCGCGCTGGTGAAGGTCACCGGTGTCGAGGCGGGCACGGTACGGATCGGCGATCGCGGACGGCTCACGCTGCGCCGGGTCGCGATGAGATCCGGTGTGCCCGACTACGGGTATTCGTTCGAGCCGTTTCAGCCGGCGCCCCGGGAACCGTCCCCGTGGTCATGGGGTGCGGCATGAGGCGCGTCGCGGTCGTGGGCGCCGGTATGACGGCGTTCGGTGAGCATTTCGCACTGGGTCTGAAGGACCTGCTTCCGATGGCATTCGCCGAGTGTGCCGCCCGTGTTGACAAGGGCGTCAACACATCTGAGATCGACGCGGCGTGGTTCGGCGCGATGGGCACCCCTGACGGGTTCCCGGCGGGCATCCTGGCCGACTCGTTCGGCCTGCCCGACCTCCCGGTCACCCGGATCGAGAACTCCTGTGCCACCGGCAATGACACGGTCCGCAATGCCCTCTACGGTGTCGCGTCCGGGGCGGCCGACGTGGCGTTGGTGATGGGCGCGGTGAAGAACCATCGCCACGGCCTGTCCAACCCGAAGGCCCGCCTCCGTTTCGAGATCACTCTCGAAGAAGTTCTTGCCGCGCCGACGGTGGTGACACCGTTCGGTGTGTATGACTGTGCACCCCAAAGTGACGGCGCCGCAGCACTTTTGCTGGCAGCCGAAGATGTCGTGGACCGCTTCACCGACCGGCCGGTGTGGATCCGCGGCGTGGGCCTGGGTCTGGACTCGGTGATGCATCAGCACAAGGCCGATTTGACGACGTTCCCCGCGACGGTTCGTGCGGCTAAAAGAGCGTTCAGTATGGCAAATTTAACGCCCGCTGATATCGATGTGGCGGAAGTTCACGATTTCTTCACCGGCATCGAGTTGATCAGCTATGAAGATCTCGGCTTCGCCGAACATGCGGAGGCCTACAAATTGATGGAGGCCGAAGTGACGTGTGTCGGCGGAGCGTTGCCGGTGAATCCCAGCGGCGGCCTGAAGGCCAAGGGGCACCCACCCGGCGCCACCGGAGTGGCCCAGTGCGTGGAGCTTTTCGAGCAACTCCGCGGTGAGGCCAATAACCAGGTGGACGGCGCCCGAATCGGGCTGGCCCACAACATTGGTGGGCCGACGGCGGTAGCCGCGGTCACGATTCTGGAAGGACCGGGTGCCGATGGCAAGTAAGGGACCGGAACGTTGGTCGACGGGTATTTCGTTGAAGAGTGCGTCGGGTCCGATGCAGGCTATTGGTGGTCTGTTTGCGATGTCGGCGGATGCGGTGCGGTTTGTGTTTCGGAAGCCGTTTCAGTGGCGGGAGTTTTTGGAGCAGTCGTGGTTTGTGGCGCGGGT
>JAHFVD010000118.1 GCA_023264735.1 Mycobacterium sp.
GGACCGTGGCCACCAGGGACCGCAAGTGGACCGCCCAATTCGAGCACACCCTGGTCGTCACCGAGGACGGCGCGGAAATCCTGACCCTGGCGCCGTGAGACCTCTCCCGCGAGCAGACGCAAAAGTCCCCGACACGCCGCGGTTTCGGGGACGTTTGCGTCTGCTCGCGAGGAAAAAGTGACCGGCGGCGCGCTGCTGATCGCCGGCACCACCTCGGATGCCGGCAAGTCGATGGTCGTCGCCGGGCTGTGCCGACTGTTGGCGCGCAAGGGAATTCGCGTCGCGCCGTTCAAGGCGCAGAACATGAGCAACAACTCGGTGGTCACCGTCGATGGTGGCGAGATCGGCCGGGCCCAGGGCATGCAGGCGCAGGCGGCGGGGTTAGAACCCAGCACCCGGTTCAACCCGATCCTGCTCAAACCCGGCAGTGACCGCACCTCGCAGCTGGTGGTCAAGGGCCACCCGGTCGGCACCGTCGGCGCGAAGGACTACATCGAACACCGCGACCGGCTCGCCGAGGTCGTCGCCGACGAATTAGCCTCACTGCGAGCCGAATTCGATGTCGTCGTGTGCGAGGGTGCCGGATCGCCCGCCGAGATCAATCTGCGGGCAACCGATCTGGCCAATATGGGCCTGGCGCGCGCGGCAAACCTGCCCGTGGTGATCGTCGGTGACATCGACCGGGGCGGCCTGCTGGCCCACCTGTTCGGCACCGTCGCGGTTCTGTCGCCGCAGGACCAGGCGCTGATCGCCGGCTTCATCGTCAACAAGTTCCGCGGCGATCCCGCTCTGCTCGCGCCGGGTCTGGACCAGCTGGCCGAGCTCACCGGCCGGCCCACCTACGGGATCGTGCCGTACAGCGACGAGCTGTGGCTCGACGCCGAGGATTCGGTGTCGGTCGTGGCCGGCCATGTGGTCGGAGTCCCTGCGCCGCCGCTCGGTGAGCACTGGCTGCGGGTCGCGGCGATCCGGTTGCCGCGCATCTCCAATTCCACCGATATCGAGGCGCTCGCCTGTGAACCCGGCGTCGGAGTCCACTGGGCGGCCGAGCCCGCCGAGGTGGCCGACGCCGACGTCGTCGTCATCCCGGGCAGTAAGGCCACCGTCGCCGACCTGGGCTGGTTGCGGGAGCGCGGACTGGCCGACGTGATCGCCGCACACGCGCGCGCCGGGCGTCCCGTGCTCGGCATCTGCGGCGGCTTCCAGATGCTGTGCCGGCGCATCGGCGACACCGTCGAGACCGGTTCGGGCGACGTCGACGGGCTCGGGCTGTTCGACGCCGATATCGACTTCGCACCCGAGAAGGTGCTGCGGCGCTGGCCGAGTCCGTTGAGCGGCTACGAAATCCACCACGGCCGGGTGACGCGGTGCACCGAGGCCGGCTGGTTCGAGGCCGACGGCACGTCGCAGGGCTACGTTCGGGGCGCGGTGTTCGGCACCCACTGGCACGGCCTGCTGGACAACGACGAATTCCGTCGCGCCTGGCTCAGCACCGCCGCCGAGGCTGCGGGCCGCCACGGATTCCGGGTCGCCACCGACACCCAGGTGCCCCCCCGCCGGGATGCTCAACTCGATGTCATGGCCGATTTGCTGGCCGCCAACCTCGACATCGATGCCCTGTTGGCGCTGCTGGACGCACGCGCGCCAGTGCGCCCCACGGTGAGCACACGACTGAATCGGTAGCCTGAACCTCATGTGGGGTCGGACGGTGCTGGTCACCGCGGCGGGGGTGCTGGTCGCCGGGTGTGGATCGACGGTCACCGGCAGTGCGACGTGGCCGGGCGCCACCCTGGAGAAGGCCGCGCTGGGCCCGGCGGACTTCCCACCGGGCGTGCAGTACGACCGCATCGTCGAGCAGGCCGGTCAGCCCGACAACGCCGGTAGCCCGCCGTCGATGCTGTCGCGTCCCGAGGGCTGCGCCAACGCGATGACCAACGTCATCGCCGACTCGGCTGAGCGCGGGCCCGGTGCCGCTGCGAAATACGCAGCGACCTACAACGGCGCCCGCATCGTGATGACCGTGCTGTCGTCACCGCTGGATCTTGCGAAGCTGGAGGAGGCCGCTGGCCGTTGTGCGAAATTCGAAGCGTATTTCGATCCGCGGAGCAAGGGCATTCCCATTACGACCACCGAGCTACCCCCTTTGGGGGATGACGTCCTGGCGTATCGGCAAACAATGCAGCTGATGGGTTCGCCCAGTAGTGTTTACATGGCATTCCAGAATGTTGGCAGGTACGGAATGTTCGGAATCGCCTTTCCCACGCCCGATCCCAGCGTCGACGCCAAAGCGACACTGCCGCAGACGTTCCTGGACGTGTTTGCAAAGCAGGCCGCCAAGATTCGTCGCGCCATCTGAGTAGGAGTTGAGAGACCCTGCGAAAACCGCCCGCCGAAAGCCACTTTCACAGTAACGTGGCGAAATGCTGTCGACAATGGTGACTGTCGATGGGTTCCCTGTGCCGGTCAGTGTGACGGGTCCGGAGAAGGGCCCGTTCGTCGTCGTGCTGGGTGCGGCCCAGCACGCACCGGCCGCCTACGACGGGGTCTGTCAACGCTTGCACACGGCGTCTGTGCGCACGGTGGTCATCGGAGCCGACCCCCGGCTACATCCCAAAGCTGTGCTGGGCATCCTCGACGCGCTCGATGTCCGCTGGGGCATCTTGGTGGGGGACCGTGCCGGCGCCGAGCTCGCCTGGGAGCTGGCGGCCACCCGCCTCGATCGGTTCACCGGTCTGATCGTGATCGACCGCGGCCATCCGCGCGTACCCGACCAGAACGGCGTCATCCGCGACGAGGACTGCCCGCCGGTGGAGATCAACACCACCGCGTTGGTTAGCACGCCGGCCGCCAGAGCACTCGCCCGAGCCAGCCAGCGTTACGTGTACAGCGATTTTCGACTGGTGGAATTCACCGGGCGGCGCAATGCCGCGGAATCCACCGCGCAGCTGGCTGCCGAGATCGTGCTGCGCACCAGCACCTGGTGAGTTAGCGCGCCGGTGCGTCGGCGGCCTGCTGGGGCGTCCACGCCTGCGGTAGGCCCGGCTGTCCCGGGAACAGGAAATCGACGAAAGCCTGTGCGGTCGGCTGGGGCTCGTGATTGGCCAGCCCGGGACGTTCGTTGGCTTCGATGAAGACGTACTCGTCGCGGGTCACGTCGGGCACCAGAAGGTCGATGCCGGTGACCGGGATGCCGATGGCCGCCGCGGTCTCCACCCCGACCCGGCACAACTCGGGATGCACCGTGGCCGTCACGTCGTGGATCGTGCCGCCCTGGTGCAGGTTGGCGGTCCGGCGCACCCGCAGGCGCACTCCTTCGCCCAGCACATCGTCGAAGGACCAGCCGGCTTCGGACACCGTCGCCTCGGTGACATCGTCGACGGGAATGCGTGACTCGCCGCCGGTCGCGGCGGCGCGGCGACGGCTCTGTGTCGCGATCAGTTCGAGGATGGTGTGCTTGCCGGTGCCCACCACTTCGGCGGGTTTGCGCAGCGCGGCCGCGACCACTTTGCCGTCGATGACCACCAGGCGAAGATCGTCGCCAGGCGCGCGCTGCTCGATCAGCACCTCGGGATGCTGCTCACGGGCCCGGGCCAGCGCGGAGTCCAGCGCCTCGGGTCCCTCGACCCCGACGGTGATGCCTTTGCCCTGCTCGCCGCGGGTCGGTTTGACGACGACGTCGCCGACCTCGGCCAGGAATGTGTGGTCTTCGGCGTCAAAGGTGGCCAGCTTGCCGCGGGGCACCACGATGCCTGCCTCGGAGACGATGCGGCGGGTGAGCCGTTTGTCGTCGCAACGGCTCATCGCCACCGCAGAGGTGTATTCGCTCAACGACTCCCGCGTCACCACGCTGCGGCCGCCGTGCGACAGCCGCATCTCGCCGGTCTCGGCGTCGAGCACCTCGACCCGGATACCGCGGCGCATGGCTTCGTCGGCGATGATGCGCGCGTACGGGTTGAGATCGTCGACGGTTTCCGACGCGGGCGTGAACAGCGGCTCGTTGATCGCGTTCTTGCGCTTGACGGCCAGCACGGGGACGCGCTCGAAGCCGAGTTTTTCGTACAGCGCGATCGCGGCCTCGTTGTCATAGCCCACCGACAGGTCCAGGTAGGCACGGCCCCGGTTGCGGAAGGTCTGGGCGAGCGAACGGGTCAGCGAGGCGCCGATGCCGGGCAGGCTGCCCGTCGGGTCGACGGCCAGCGTCCAGAGGCTCGAACCGTCCTCGGGGTCGTTGAACAGCCGCTTGTGGTCGACACCGGTGACCGTGCCGACGACCGAACCGTCGTCGTCACGAACCGCGACCAGATATTCCACCGCGTCGCATTGCAGATGGTTGTTCCAGATCAACTCGGTCGGTGCGGGAACCATGCCGCAGCGCAGGTAGACCCGGTTCATCTCGTCGGCGTCGGCTTTGTCGCGCAACGGCCGCACCGAGAACCCGACCGGCTGGGCATCCTCCGCGTCGTCCGGGTTGAGGCGCCAGCGGTAGGTGTGGCTGGGGTCGATGAACAGCTCGGCCGGTGACTTGGCCACCAGGACATGCGATTCGCGCGCGTAGATGCAGATATCGCGGCGGCCCTGCGCTTCCTGCTGCAGGACCGCGGCCAGTTTGTCCGGGTCCTCGAAGGTCTGTCCGAAAATCAGCCGGCCCCAGCCCAATTCGAGTACCACATCGTCGGTCATCTCTTCGACGAGGTGCTGGGGCGATGCGCCGTGCAGGCCCATCGTGATGGCCTCGGTGTGCGTGCTCATGCCGCGGGCCCGCTGATTCCATGCTGCTGCAGCCACAGCTCGAGAAGTCCGATCTGCCACAGCTCATTACCCCGCAGCGGGGTCAGCCGCCCGTTGGGATCGGCGAGCAACCGCTCGACGGCATCGGGCCGGAACAGGCCGCGCTCCTTGGCCTGCGGTGCATACAGGGCATCGCGGACCATCTCCAGGTATGGGCCCTCCAGATGGGTGAGCGCGGGCACCGGGAAGTAACCCTTCGGCCGGTCGATGACCTCAGCCGGGATCACTTGCCTGGCAGCCTCTTTCAGAACACCTTTGCCGCCCTGCGCGGTCTTGAGTTCCGGCGGGCAGCTCGCCGCCAGTTCGACGAGCTCGTGGTCGAGGAACGGCACCCGGCCTTCCAGGCCCCACGCCATCGTCATGTTGTCGACGCGTTTGACCGGATCGTCGACCAGCATCACCGTGGTGTCCAGCCGCAGTGCGCGGTCCACACCGGTCTGCGCGCCGGGCCTGCCGAAGTGCTCGGCGACGAACGCCAGGCTGGGATCGTCGCCACCGTTGACCCCGTCGGCGGACACCAGGTCGGCAACGCCGTCGTGGTCGCGGTCGAAGAACGCACCGCGGTAGCGGGCCACGGAACCGGCGACACTGGCCGCGTCCGGCTCGCTCATCGGGGGATACCAGTGGTAGCCGGCGAACACCTCGTCGGCGCCCTGACCGGACTGAACGACCTTGACGTGCTTGGCAACTTCCTGGCTGAGCAGATAGAACGCCACGCAGTCGTGGGAGACCATCGGCTCGCTCATCGCGCCGATCGCGCCCTCGAGCGCGGGCAGCATCCGGGCGGTGTCGATGCGGATCTGGTGGTGATCGGTGGCGAACCGCTTGGCCACGATGTCTGAGTAGACGAACTCGTCGCCCTTGACGCCGCCGACCGATTCGAAGCCGATGGAGAACGTCGAGAGACCGGTCTGCCCGGCCTCGGCGAGCAGACCGACGATCAAGCTGGAATCCACGCCGCCCGAGAGCAGACAGCCGACGGGCACGTCGGCGACCAGGCGGCGCTTCACGGCCGTGCGCAGGGCGTCCAGAATCGCGTCTTCCCAATCGCGCGCGCTCCACCCGGAGTGATCGTCGCGACGGCTGAAATCGGGTGCCCAGTAGGTGATTTCGGTGCGCGTGCCGTCGGGCTCGATCGCCAGCAGGGTGCCGGGGGAGAGCTTGCGCACACCGCGCAGGATCGTCTGCGGGGCGGGTACCACCGAATGGAAGGTGAGGTAGTGGTGCAGCGCGATCGGGTCGATGCGGGTGTCGACGCCGCCGCCGGCCAGCAAGGCGGGCAGCGCCGACGCGAACCGGATGCGGTGCGAATCCTCGCTGATATACAGCGGTTTGATGCCGAGACGGTCGCGACCGAGCAACACCCGGCCGCTGTCGCGCTCGGCGATGGCGAAGGCGAACATCCCGTGCAACCGCTCGACGAACTTCTCGCCCCAATGGTGGTAGGCCTTCAGCAACACTTCGGTGTCACTGTGTGAGAAGAACCGGTAGCCGTGGCCGGCGAGCTCGTCGCGCAGGGCCTCGTAGTTGTAGATGCACCCGTTCCAGCAGATCGTCAACCCGAGGTCGGCGTCCACCATCGGCTGGCCACCGGCTTCGGACAGATCGATGATCTTGAGCCGGCGGTGACCGAGCGCCACCCGGCCCTGTGACCACACACCGGCCGCATCGGGCCCGCGTGGGGCCATCGTGTCGGCCATGGCGGCCACTGCCGCCACATCGGGGGCCTGGCTGTCGAGACGGACTTCGCCCGTCGCTCCACACATCGTCTCCAGACCTATCCCGTCTGCTCGCTGACTTGGCGTTTCCGTTTACCCGCGGGCGACGAGTCCTAACCCGGCCGAGGCGGCGCTCACAAAAGACGGGGCTCCGCACAAACCGCACCCCTCGGCCCTGGGGCACGAGGGGTGCGGGGCCCGCCGGGCGGCGGGCCTGGGGTGAGGTCTCCTTCAGCGATTCAGGAAACCCCCTCCAGCTCTTCGCCGGTCGCATCGACCTGCTTGATCGGCCCGGTGAACCAGTTCTTCACCGAGGCGTGCCAGTAGATCCACAACAGGATCAGGACGCCGCCCACCAGCAGCGGGGTGTAGTTGACGAACTTCCACTCGAAGCTGGCATCCCACGGTGCGCCACCGATGGACGTCGGGAACATCGCGATGATCGAGGTGATGATGATCTCGGCCAGGGCCACCGGCGCCATCCACTTGTGGTGCCCGCGTAGGTTCCACTTGCCCAGCGGGAACGAGTCGCCGGCCTTCCAGCGGTAGTAGATCGGCACCGCGAAGCACAGGTAGAGGCCGACCACGCCGATCGAGACGACCGCGAAGAACGCAATCGGCACCGGGGCGCCGTTGATGTCGACCTTGACCAGCGCGGGCAGCGTGATGATCGCCGCGATCACCGCGGTGACGATGACCGCGTTGGCCGGCACCTTCTTGGTGCTGAGCTTCGCCCACAGTTGGTGGCCGGGCACCGCCCGGTCGCGGCTGAACGCGAACAGCATGCGGGAGGCGCTGGTCTGGCAGGCGGTGGTGCAGAACAACTGGCCCGCCGTCGAGATCAACAGGACCAGGCCGACCCACTTGGATTCCATGGCCTGACTGAAGATGACCGCGACCGCGCCGCCGCCCTTCGTCACGCCGTCGACGTCCTGGACGGCGAACAGGAACGACAGCAGCAGGATCCAGCCGCCGATCGCCGAGTAGAAGATCGACCGCCAGATGCCCTTGGCGGCGCCGTCGGCCGCGCTCTTGGTCTCTTCGGACAGGTGGGCCGACGCGTCGTAGCCGGTGATCGTGTACTGGGTCAGGATCGCCGAGATCGGCAGCACGAACAGCAGGAAGCCGAAGCCCGAGGTGGACCCGCCGAAGAAACCGGTGTTGTTCACCGTGGTGGCGAACACATCGGAGAAGCTGGCGTGCTGGTCGGGGACGAAGAACAGGATGAAGATCACCGCGGCCGCGCCGGCGACGTGCCACCACACCGAGATGTTGTTGATGACGGCCAGCAGGTGGCTGGAGAAGATGTTGATGGTCGCGACGATCACCAGGATGACCAGGAACAGGATGAACGTCCGGGTCAGGCTGTAGCCGGCCAGCCAGGTCTCGCTGAACGTGCCCAGCATCAGGTCGAGGAAGGTCGCCGACCCGTAGGCCACCGACGCCAGGATGGCGATCAGGCCGACGAGGTTCAGCCAACCGGTGTAGTAGCCGGCCTTCGGGCCGCCGAGTTTGGCTGCCCACCAATAGATTCCACCCGAAGTCGGGAATGCCGACACGAGTTCGGACATACAGAGCCCGATAACCAGGATGAAGACCGCGATCACCGGCCAGCCCCAGGCGATCGCCGCCGGGCCGCCGTTGTTCCAGCCCAGGCCGAACGAGGTGAAGCAGCCGGCCAGGATCGAGATGATCGAGAACGAGATGGCGAAGTTGGAAAACCCGGACCAGGACCGGTGCAGCTCCTGGGCGTAACCGAGGCTGGCGAGGTGCCGTTCGTCCTCGTCGAGTAGTTCGTGACCCTCTGGCACGGCGTTTCTCCTTCTGGTCCGTTCTGGGCGCCGATGGCGGAGAGGCGTCGACCGGCGCTCTCTGAGTAGGGACAATAGGCCGCTATTGGTCTGGTGTCCTACCTTTGGAGTGACATGTATGTAAATCTGGAGGATGACGTCGCCGCCGCGGCCACGTCCAATGGTTGACTTTCCGTCGAATCATTCGCGAACAGAGCTATCGAGAGGGGCACCCGTGACGCCTGATGGTGTGAACCGCCGCCGGCCTGGTCTATTGGTGCAGGCTGAGCTGGAGAGCAAGGTGGCCGCGGGTGAGATCGACACGGTGATCGTGGCCTTCACCGACATGCAGGGCCGGTTGACCGGCAAGCGGGTCGCGGCCCGGCTGTTCGTCGAGGAGGTTGCCGCGCACGGTGCGGAGTGCTGCAACTATCTGCTGGCGGTCGACGTCGATATGAACACCGTCGCCGGGTATGCGATGTCGAGCTGGGAGTCCGGCTACGGCGACATGGTGATGACGCCCGATTTCTCCACCCTGCGGGTGCTGCCGTGGCTGCCGGGCACCGCGTTGGTGATGGCCGACCTGTCCTTTGTCGGGGGTGGTCCGGTGCTGCCGGCGCCGCGCAGCATCCTGCGGGCTCAGCTGGACCGGCTGGCCCAGCGCGGACTGGAGGCGTTCATCGGCACCGAGCTGGAATTCATGGTGTTCGACGACACCTACCGCGACGCCTGGGCGGCCGGTTACCGCGGACTGACCGCATCCACCGACTACAACGTCGACTACGCCATCCACGCCTCCACCCGGATGGAGCCGCTGCTGCGCGATATTCGCCTTGGCATGGATGGTGCCGGGATGTACTGCGAAGGCGTGAAGGGGGAATGCAACCTCGGTCAGCAGGAGATCGCATTCCGCTACGACACCGCGCTGGTCACCTGCGACAACCACACCATCTACAAGAACGGTGCCAAGGAGATCGCCGACCAGCACGGCAAGAGCTTGACGTTCATGGCGAAATACGATGAGCGCGAAGGCAATAGCTGTCATATCCATATTTCGCTGCGTGATACGGAGGGTTCGGCTGTATTTGCTCAAGCCGACGAGCCGCTGGGTATGTCGCCGATGTTCCGTAGCTTCATTGCCGGCCAATTGGCCACGCTGCGTGAGCTGACGCTGTTTTATGCGCCGAACATCAACTCCTACAAGCGATTCGTCGAGGGCAGCTTCGCGCCAACGGCCATCGCCTGGGGGATCGACAACCGGACGTGTGCGTTGCGGGTGGTGGGCAACGGGCATTCCATGCGGATGGAGTGCCGCGCTCCCGGCGGGGACGTCAACCAGTATCTGGCGGTGGCCGCGCTGGTCGCCGGCGGGCTGTACGGCATCGACAACGGGCTGGAACTTCCCGAGGCCTGCGCCGGCAACGCATACACCAGTGGGGCCGAGCGGCTACCCACGACGCTGGCAGAGGCGGCCGCCTTGTTCGAGGGGTCGGCGATCGCCCGCGAGGTGTTCGGCGACGAGGTCGTCGAGCACTACCTCAACAACGCCCGGGTTGAGCTGGCGGCGTTCAATTCGGCGGTCACCGACTGGGAAAGGGTGCGCGGCTTTGAACGTCTCTGAACTTGACGGCCCAGCTCGCCCGGTCATCGGGCTGACGACCTATCTGCAACAGGCCAAGTCCGGCATCTGGGACGTGCATGCGGCCTTCCTGTCGACCAGCTATCTCGAAGGAGTGACGCTGGCGGGTGGAATCGCCACGCTGCTGCCGCCGCAGCCGGTGGACGCCGATATCGCAAGCCAGATCCTCGACGGGATCGACGGCCTGATCATCACCGGCGGGCGCGACGTCGACCCGGCGGCCTACGACCATGACCCGCATCCGACCACCGACGAGCCGGCGCGCGATCGCGACGCCTGGGAGTTCGCGCTGGTGGCCGCCGCGCTACGCCGGCACCTGCCGGTGCTCGCCATCTGCCGCGGCGCGCAGCTGCTCAACGTCGCGTTGGGCGGCACACTGCACCAGCATCTGCCCGACGTCCTCGGCCATACCCGCCATCAGCAGGGCAATGCGGTGTTCAACACCTCCAGGGTGACCACCGTCGCCGGCAGCAGGCTGGCCGGATTGATTGGGGAGAACACGAATGCGCAGTGCTACCACCACCAGGCGATCGACCGGCTCGGTGATGGTTTGATGATCAGCGCACTGGACGACGACGGCGTGATCGAGGGCGTCGAAATCCCGGGCGACGACTTCGTTCTGGCCGTGCAGTGGCATCCCGAGGAGACGCTGGACGATCTGCGGCTGTTCGCCGGACTGGTCGAGGCGGCACGCCTGTATACGAGAGAAAGACTCCCTGGGGGCAGGAGCGAAGCGACACGGGGGAGGGTGCGAGCTTGAGTACCACGGAACTGGTCAATCCGGCCACCGAGCAGGCTTTGCGCACGGTCGAGCTGACCGACACGGACGGTGTCGACGACGCCGTCGCGCGGGCCAAGGTTGCGCAAAAGACCTGGGCTGCTGCGGCTCCCGCCGAACGCGCGGCGGCACTGCGGGCCTTCGCTGCCGCGGTCGACGCTCATGTCGGCGAGTTGGCCGCTCTGGAGGTCGCCAACTCGGGGCACCCGATCGGCGCCGCCGAGTGGGAAGCCGGCCACGTGCGCGACGTGCTGCAGTTCTATTCGGCGACCCCGGAACGGTTGTCGGGCAAGCAGATTCCGGTGGCCGGTGGTTTGGATGTCACGTTCAACGAGCCGATGGGCGTGATCGGGGTGATCACGCCGTGGAACTTCCCGATGCCGATCGCCGTATGGGGCTTCGCGCCAGCGCTCGCCGCAGGCAACGCGGTGGTGCTCAAACCGGCGGAGTGGACCCCGCTGACATCCATCCGGCTCGGCGAGCTCGCACTGGAAGCCGGTCTGCCCGAAGGCCTGTTCCAGGTGCTGCCCGGCCGGGGTTCGGTGGTCGGCGAACGGTTCATCAGCCACGCGGGAGTGCGCAAGATCGTGTTCACCGGCTCCACCGAGGTCGGGACCAAGGTGATGGCCGGGGCCGCCGCCCAGGTGAAACGGGTGACCTTGGAGCTCGGCGGCAAGAGCGCCAACATCGTGTTCGCCGACTGTGACCTCGAACGCGCCGCTGCCACAGCGCCGTACGGGGTCTTCGACAACGCCGGGCAGGACTGCTGCGCGCGCAGCCGGATTCTGGTGCAGCGCAGTGTGTTCGACAAGTTCATGGAGCTGCTCGAGCCGGCGGTCAAGGGCCTGGTGGTCGGTGACCCGACCGCCCGCGAGACCGAAATGGGTCCGCTGGTGTCCCGCAAGCATTTCGACTCGGTGGCCGCCTACGTTCCTGACGACGCACCCGTTGCCTTCCGGGGCTCGGCGCCCAGCGGCCCGGGATTCTGGTTCCCGCCGACGGTGCTCACCCCGGCGCGCACCGACCGGACCGTGACCGAGGAGATCTTCGGCCCGGTCGTCACCGTGCTGCCGTTCGAGGACGAGGCGGACGCCATCACGCTGGCCAACGACACCGAATACGGTCTGTCCGGGTCGATCTGGACCGACAACCTATCGCGGGCGATACGGGTGTCACGTGCCGTCGAGGCCGGCAACCTGAGCGTGAATTCGCACTCGTCGGTGCGGTACAACACCCCGTTCGGCGGCTTCAAGCAATCCGGACTGGGCCGCGAGCTCGGACCCGATGCCCCGTTGTCCTTCACCGAGACCAAGAACGTCTTTTTCGCAGTAGAGGAGAGCTAGATGGATTTGTCCCAGCGACTCAAGGACAAGGTCGCCGTCGTCACCGGCGGGGCGAGCGGTATCGGACTGGCGGCCGTCAAGCGGATGCGGGCCGAAGGAGCGATTGTCGTCATCGGAGACGTCGACCCGAGCACCGGCAAGTCCGTCGCCAACGACCTCAACGTCCAGTTCGTCCAGGTCGACGTCGCGGATCAGGTCGCGGTGGACAACTTGTTCGACACCGCTTTTGAGACCCACGGCGGGGTCGACATCGCCTTCAACAACGCCGGGATCAGCCCGCCCGACGACGACCTCATCGAGAACACCGGTATCGACGCCTGGGACCGGGTGCAGGACGTCAACCTCAAGTCGGTCTTCTTCTGCTGCAAGGCCGCGCTGCGCCACATGGTGCCCGCGCAGAAGGGCTCGATCATCAACACCGCCTCGTTCGTGGCGGTGATGGGGTCGGCGACCAGCCAGATCTCCTACACGGCGTCCAAGGGTGGCGTGCTGGCCATGTCGCGCGAGCTCGGAGTTCAATACGCGCGCCAGGGAATTCGGGTCAACGCGCTGTGCCCGGGACCGGTGAACACCCCGCTGCTGCAGGAGCTGTTCGCCAAGGACCCCGAACGGGCCGCGCGCCGGCTGGTGCACGTGCCGATGGGCCGGTTCGCCGAACCGGAGGAGCTGGCCGCCGCGGTGGCGTTCCTGGCCAGTGACGACTCGTCGTTCATCACCGGGTCGACCTTCTTGGTCGACGGCGGGATCAGCGGCCATTACGTGACACCGCTGTAGAAAGGCATCATGACAGGAGCTCCGGAACCGCGGCAGGCCTCTGAGGCGCTGCTGCGTCCGGTGCGCCTGGGCAACGCGTTCGAGGACACCGTCGGCCGGCTGCTGGAGACGATCAAGCTCGGCGTGCTGACACCGGGTGAATCGCTGCCGCCCGAACGCGAACTCGCCGTCCGGCTCGGAGTCAGCCGCGACACCGTGCGGGAGGCCATCAAGTCGCTGGCCGAGGCAGGCTACCTGGTGTCGCGGCGCGGCAGATACGGCGGCACATTCCTGGCCGAGTCGCTGCCGGCACCGACCGAAGGTGTGCTGCGATTCAGCCGCGCCGATATCGACGACGCGCTGCGGCTGCGCGAGATCCTCGAAGTCGGCGCTGCCCGGCTGGCGGCCACCCGCACGCTGACCGCCACTGAGCGAGAAGGATTGTGGTCCCGGCTGACCGACGTGCGCTGCTCGTGCGCCGACGACTATCGGCGGCTGGACTCCAGGCTGCACCTGGCGATCGCCGAGGCGGCCGGATCGCCATCGCTGGTGCCGCTAGTGGCCGAAAACCGGATGCGGCTCAACGCCCTGCTGGACCAGATTCCGTTGCTGCGGCGCAATATCGCGCACTCCGACGAACAGCACGAGGCGATCGTCATCGCCATCCTGGCCGGCGACCCCGATGCGGCGGGCGCCGCGATGCAGGCCCACGTTGCCGGTTCAGCGGCCCTACTGCACGGCTTCTTGGACTAGATTTCTGTGAGTGAACTGTGAACGGGTGCTGCCGCGCGCGAGGAGGCAGTGAACGATGGGCGCGCGGTTCCGCCTGCTGGGTGACATCGAAGTTCATCTAGACGAGCGGCCGCTCGACCCCGGGCACGCCCGGCAGCGGTGCGTGTTGGCCGCCCTTCTGGTCGATGTGAACCGATCCGTCCCGGTCGATCAACTTCTGGACCGGGTGTGGGCCGACGACCCACCACGACGGGCCCGCAATGCGCTGGCCGGCTACCTATCCCGATTGCGCGGCCTGCTCGCCGGGGCGGACGGTGTCACCATCGGGCGCGGCCCGGGTGGCTATCAGCTCAGCACCGACCCGCTATCCATCGACGCGCACCTCTTCCGGGATCTGGCCGGTCAAGCCCGTGCGGCGCACGATCCGAGTGAGGCCACGGCACTGTTCGACGAGGCGCTCGCGCTCTGGCGCGGTGACCCGTTCGCCGCGCTGGACACACCGTGGATCCTCGAGGTCCGGGGTTCCCTTGAGGTGGAACGTCTTTCGGTTCTGCTGGACCGTAACGACGCGGCGCTGCGGGCCGGTCGGCACCACGAGTTGCTCGGCGAATTGACCACCGCATTCGCGGCCCATCCGCTCGACGAGCGGCTGGCCGGGCAGCTGATGCTCGCCCAATACCGCAGCGGCCGGCAGGGCGAGGCCCTCGACACCTACCGGCGGATGCGGGAGCGGCTCGTCGACGAGCTCGGCGTCGACCCGGGCCCGTCGTTGCGCGAGATCCACCAGAAGATCCTCGACGGTGACGACGGGGTGCCCGCCGCGGTGGCGCCGCGTCCGGTGGGGACCCGCCCGCATGCCGGCCTGCCGCGACGGGCGACGAGTTTCATCGGGCGCGAGCAGGAGATCGCCGCCACCGGCAAGGCACTGCGGGAGGGCCCTCTGGTGACGTTGACCGGGGTGGGCGGCGTCGGCAAGACGCGGCTGGCACTGGAGACCGCCGGGCGCGACGAGCAGCGGTTCGCCGACGGGTTGTGGCTGTGCGAACTCGCGCCGGTCGACGACGGCGAGGCGGTGGGGCACGCGGTGGCCGCGGCCCTGACCCTGCAGCAGCGCCAGGGCCTGGGCATCGAGGCGACGCTGATCGAATATCTGCGATCCCGCGAAGTGCTGCTGCTGATCGACAACTGCGAACACGTCCTGGACGACGCCGCGCGGCTGATCGACCAGATCGTCCGGCACTGCCCGCGGGTGTCGCTGCTGGTCACCAGCAGGGAGGCGCTCGGTATCGAGGGAGAACGCATCGTGTCGGTGCCGCCGCTGGGCGCGGCCGAGGCCGCCGAATTGTTCGTCGACCGGGCCAGGGCCGGGCGCCCGGATTTCGACCCTGACCGTGAACCGGTCGGGGCTGTCGCCGAGATCTGCCGCCGCCTGGACGGCCTGCCGCTGGCGATTGAGCTGGCCGCCGCGCGGATGCGCGCCATGAGCAGCCTCGACGTGGCCCGCCGGCTGGACCGGTTGCGTCTGCTCAGCGGCGGGATGCGCAGTGCCCATCCCCGACATCAGAGCCTCACCGCAACCATCGACTGGTCCTACCGCCTGCTCAGCGACGACGAGCAGGAGCTCTTCACCCGGCTGTCGGTGTTCGTGGGCGGGTTCGACCTCGCGGCTGCGCATGGGGTGTGCGCGCCTGAGGGCGCCTCCGAGGACGACACCCTCGAATTGCTCAGCGGGTTGGTCGACAAATCGATGGTGGTGGCACGCTCCGGACCGGAGTCGTCGCGCTTCGCCGTCCTGGAGATGCTCCGGGCGTTCGGCAGAGACAAGCTGCGAGAGAACGGGATCAGCGACTCCCACGCCACCAGGCATTCCGTTTACTTCACCGGGCTCGCCGAGCAGGCGGCAGCGGGTATGCATTCTCCGCACGAACGAGCTTGGGCTGAGCGGATATTGCCCGACTACGACAATCTGCGGGCCGCGTTCGAATGCGCGATGACCGACGACGATATCGACCGAGCTCTGCGGCTGGTGACGTCATTGCCCGAGCCGGTCTTTTTGCGCATCGGCTACGAACCGGCCCTGTGGGCCGAACGGGTGCTCGACATCGCGCCGGCCGAGCACCCATTGGTGGCGGCAGCGGCCGGGTTCGCGGCTCGCGGCGCGTGGATTCGGGCCGATCACGTTGCGGCGCGGGGGTGGGCGAATCGCGCGGAAGGCCGGGTGCCCGGCCGGGGTAACGGACGCATTGCCTATCCGGGCGATGTACTGGCCGATGTGGCGCTCTACGAGGGCGACGCCGCGACCGCCTTTCGCCATTACGACGCCGAGGTGATCCGCGCCCGGCAGGAGGACGACCCGATCCGGTTGGTGTGGACGCTGTTCTATATGGCGATCTGCCACGCCGCATTACGCAACCCCGACGGTGGCCTGCAGGCGGCCGGCGAGGCATGCACCGTCGCCGCCGCGACGGCCAATCCGACCGCGCAGTCGATGGCGGACTATGCGATGGGGCTGGTGCTCAAGAAGTCTCAGCCGGATCGGGCGCTCGCCCTGTTCGACGAGGCGGCCGAGTTGGCGGCATCGGCGCACAACTTCTGGTGGCACGGCATCGCATTGATGGAGGCCGCGTCCACCCGGGCGGTGCACGGTGATCCGGGCACGGCGGCACGCGATTTCATCGCGGTGCTCGATCATTGGGACAGGGTGGGGGATTGGAGCCAACAGTGGCTCAATCTGCGGTATGTGACCCGCCTGCTGGTAAGGCTGGGTGCCGATGAGGATGCCGCCGTACTGCACCTTGCGCTGGTCGACGCGGGTAAGCCGTCACCACTGAGCCAGGCACAGATCGTCAGGCTCGGCACCGGTCTGAGCACGCCGCGAGCCGATGCGCTGAGCGGAGCTGACGCGGTCGCGCTTGCGCGGGCCAGCCTGCGCCGCTACTGCCTCTGAGCTGCGGATTTCATAGTCATTTCACCTTTGGTGAAACCCCGGCGCGCATCGTCGTCACATGACCGACTGCATCGGACGCATCGGAGCACTTGCGGTGGCCCTGGGGCTGGGGACCGCGACGCTGACCGCGGACACCACACCGGTGAATGCACCGGCACCCGGCGCCGTTTATGCCGG
>JAHFVD010000045.1 GCA_023264735.1 Mycobacterium sp.
AAATCGTCTACGTCAGCGCCACTCTGGGTTAAAACCCAGCCACAGCAGACTCGTTCCGGTCAGCGCCCGCTCGCCCTGATCCAGCACGCCCCTGACCGACTGACCCAGCAATGCCGCGACGGCCTCGGGCAGCGATGCCGCCGCAGGCTGCGAAGAGGGCTTGGGGCGCAAAAAGTCCCGCAATGACGAGCTGGGATAGCTGACCAGTTCGATCTCATCGTCGACGTCGATTCCGGCGAGCACCTTGGCCCGCTGCACCGCGGTTCGCAGCCCACCGAGTTCGTCCACCAATCCGCGCTCGAGAGCGTCGGCACCCGTCCACACCCGGCCGCGGGCTACCGCGTCGACGGCCTCGACCGACATGTGGCGCGCCTCGGCGACCCGTTGGATGAAATCGGCGTAGAACAAATCAGCCTCGGCCTCCACCAGAGCCTGCTGATCCGCAGTGAACGGCGCGTTGACCGACCAGGCATCGGCGTTGTCGTTGGTCCGCACACTGTCCGAACCGACCCCGAGACGCTCCTTGAGTTCACGGGCCACCAGCTTGCCGGTCAGCACGCCGATGGAGCCGGTGATCGTTCCCGGATTGGCGACGATGGCGTCGGCCCCCATCGCGATGTAGTAACCGCCCGAGGCGGCCACCCCACCCATCGAGGCCACGACCGGCTTGCCCTTGCCGCGTACCCGCGTCACTTCCCGCCAGATGGTCTCCGAGGCGGACACCGACCCGCCCGGGCTGTCGACCCGCACCACCACAGCCGCCACGTCGTCGTCGCTGGCGACCTGCCGCAGCGCGGCGCCGATGGTGTCACCGCCGGCACTGGAGCGCCCGAACGGAAGCCCCTGCGGACCGCCGCGGCCGCTGACGATCGACCCCGCGACCGTGACCACCGCGATCCTCGGGCGTTTCTTGCGGCCCGGCACTGACGGCATCGGCACCGGCGGTCCACTCTTGCGGATCTGCGCGTAGCGGGAGAGGAACAGCCGAGGCGGGGCGTTGTCGTCGGAATCGGCGTCGCCTGTCTCAGGGGAGATGCCTTCCGGAGGGCAGGAGCGAAGCGACCCGGGAATGGATTGAGCGCCAATGAGTTCAGCGATGCGGCTGTAGGCCTCGTCGCGGAATCCGATGCGGTCGACCAGGTGGCCGGTGACCGCGTCGTCGCGCAGCAGCGGCGCGCGGTTGGCCAGCTCGTCGACGGCCGCGACCTCGATGTGCCGCGACTCGGCGATGGCCTGCCACACCTGGCTGTGCAGGCTGGCGATCAGCCGGGCATCGGCCTCCCGGTGGGCCTCGGTGTAGTGATCCTGGGTGAACAGGTTGACCGCCGACTTGTACTCACCGCGGGCGACGAACTGGGCTTCGATGCCGGCCTTACCCAGCGCTTCGCGCAGAAATAGCGCGTTGGTGGCGAACCCGATCAGGCCGACGGTGCCCGTGGGCTGCATCCACACCTCGGAGAACGCCGAGGCCAGGTAGTAGGACAGCGTGCCCGGATAGGTCTCGGCCCAGGCCAGCGACGGCTTGACGGCGGTGAACGCGGCGATGGCTGCCCGCAGCTCCTGTACCGCTCCGGCCGGTGCTGCCGAAAGCTGCACCCGCGCAATCAGTCCGGCCACCCGCGGATCCTCGGCGGCGCGGTGGATCGCGGTGACGGCGTCGCGCAGCAACATCGTCCGGCCGCCGCCGGTGATGAAGGTCAGCGGGTCGAAGCCGCTGGCCTCCGGCGGCACGGACTGCAGGTCGAGCTCCAGCACGCAGCCATCGGGCACTCCGTGGTGGCGGGCGGTGTCGATGCGGCGCAGCGCGTCGCGGATGTCGTCGGCACCCGGGACAGCGGGCAGGAAGGCGAACATAGCTTCGAGGCTACCGGCGCTGGCCGCAGTGCCGGCTGGCACGCTCATACGGCGGAGGGGTGAGGTAGTCGATCTCGATACCGCAATTCGACGTCGACGGCTTCGACGGCGACGGGCTGCGAAGCTGAGTTAGCTCGCCGAGCAGACGCAAAAGCTCCCGACACGCCGGGCGTGCGGGAGCTTTTGTGTCTGCTCGCGAGAATTACAGTTCGGTGGCCGACCCGCCTGCGGCCGTGATGGCCTCGCGGGCGCTGCCGCTGAACTTGTGTGCGGTGACGTCGATTTTGACGGTCAGCTTGCCGTCGCCCAGCACCTTGACGAGCACGTTCTTACGAACCAGGCCGTTGCCCACCAGTTCGTCGATGCCGACGGTGCCGCCCTGCGGGAAGGCCTTGCTGATGTCGCCCAGGTTGACGACGCCGTACTCGGTGCGGAACCGGTTACGGAAACCCTTGAGCTTGGGCAGCCGCATGTGGATCGGCATCTGCCCGCCCTCGAAGGTCACCGGCACGTTCTTGCGGGCCTTGGTGCCCTTGGTGCCACGACCGGCCGTCTTACCCTTGGAGCCTTCACCGCGACCGACGCGAGTCTTCTTGGTCTTGGAGCCGGGAGCCGGCTTCAGGTCGTGCAGTTTGATGACGCTCATTTGACTTCCTCAACCTCAACGAGGTGGTGCACGACGTTGATCAGACCGCGCGTCTGCGGGGTGTCCTCGCGAACCACCGACTGGCGAATCTTCTTCAGCCCCAGGGTCCGCAGGCTCTCGCGCTGCTTCCAGCGGGCACCGACGATGCCGCGCACCTGGGTGATCTTCAGGTCTGCCATGGTTATGCGCTTCCTTCACGCGCGGCTGCAGCAGCCAGCGCATCGCTTTCCCGACGGGCGCGCAGCATGCCGGCCGGCGCGACGTCTTCGATCGGCAGCCCACGACGGGCGGCTACCTCTTCGGGACGCTGCAGCAGCTTGAGCGCGGCGACGGTGGCGTGAACCACGTTGATCGCGTTGTCACTGCCCAGCGACTTGGCCAGAACGTCGTGCACGCCAGCGCATTCCAGCACCGCGCGGCATGCACCACCGGCGATGACACCGGTACCGGGGCTGGCCGGACGCAGCATCACGACACCGGCCGCAGCCTCGCCCTGCACGGGATGGGTGACGGTGCCACCGATCAGCGGGACGCGGAAGAAGTTCTTGCGAGCTTCCTCGACACCCTTGGCGATAGCGGCCGGGACCTCTTTGGCCTTGCCGTAGCCGACGCCGACCAGTCCGTTGCCGTCGCCGACGATCACCAGTGCGGTGAAGCTGAACCGACGACCACCCTTGACCACCTTGGAGACACGGTTGATCGTGACAACGCGCTCCAGGTAGTTGCTCTTCTCGCCGCCATCGCGACCGCCGCGTCCGCCACGGTCTCCGCGATCGTCACGGCGGCCTCGGCCACCGCGGTCGTCACGTCCGCCGCCGCGCTGTACGTCGGTCCGGGTGCCGGCTGAGGGGGCGCCGGTATCCGGCGCTGCGCTCTGCTCCGACATCATGCGGTCCTTCCGTTGTAAGTCATCAGAATTTCAGTCCGTTCTCGCGGGCGGCATCGGCCAGCGCCGCGATCCGGCCGCCGTAGGTGTTACCACCGCGGTCGAACACCACGGCATCGACACCTGCGGCCTTGGCGCGCTCGGCGATCAGTTGACCGACTCGCACGCTGTGCGCCTTCTTGTCGCCTTCGACAGCACGGACGTCGGCCTCGATGGACGAGGCCGCCGCGAGCGTGGTGCCGTCGGCGTCATTGACGAGCTGCACGTGGATGTGCCGCGAGGAGCGGTTGACCACGAGGCGGGGCCGCTCGGCGGTGCCGACGACCTTCTTGCGCAACCGATTGTGCCGACGGAGGCGCGAAACCCGGCGCGCGGCCGAGACACTCGTGCCGACCGGGGTGCGATCGGGGGCTGCTTTCTGTGCTTGAGCCATGGCTTACTTACCTGTCTTTCCGACCTTGCGGCGGATCTGCTCACCCTCGTAGCGCACGCCCTTGCCCTTGTACGGGTCCGGGCGGCGCAGCCGACGGATGTTGGCCGAGATCTGACCGACCTTCTGCTTGTCGATACCCGTGACCGAGAACTTGGTGGGCGTCTCCACCGCGAAGGTGATGCCCTCCGGAGCCTCGATGACCACGGGATGGCTGTACCCGAGCGCGAACTCGAGGTTGCTGCCCTTGAGCTGCACGCGGTAACCGACGCCGAAGATCTCCAACTTGGTGGTGTAACCCTCGGTCACACCGGTCACCAGGTTGGACACCAGCGTGCGCGACAACCCATGCAGCGAACGGCTGAGCCGCTCGTCGTCGGGCCGGCTGACCACGATGGCGCCATCGTCGTTGCGCGCCACGGTGATCGGCTCAGCGATCGCCAGTTCCAGCGTGCCCTTCGGGCCCTTGACCGACACGTTCTGACCGTCGATCGTCACATCTACACCGGCGGGAATCGCCACCGGCTGCTTTCCAATACGCGACATGTCTAAGCCTCCCTCACCACACGTAGGCGAGGACTTCGCCGCCCACGCCGGATCGGGCTGCCTGACGGTCGGTCAGCAGGCCTGAAGACGTGGAGATGATCGCCACGCCCAGCCCGCCGAGCACCCGCGGAAGATTGGTCGATTTCGCGTACACCCGCAGACCGGGCTTGGACACCCGGCGCAACCCCGCGAGACTGCGCTCGCGGTTGGGGCCGTACTTGAGCGAAACAACCAGCGACTTGCCGACCCGAGCATCCTCGGTCCGGAAATCGCTGATGTAACCCTCGCGCTTGAGGATCTCGGCGATGTTCGCCTTGATCTTGCTGTGCGGCAAGGTCACTTCGTCGTGATACGCCGAATTGGCGTTGCGCAGACGTGTCAAGAAGTCTGCGATCGGGTCCGTCATAGTCATGACTGGGCCTGTCTACCTTCCTCGCAACGGTTCCCCCTGGGCTGATTCCCTTGGGGGGCCTGCTGCGCACCTGTTCTGTAGGGGTCTGTTACCAGCTGGACTTCTGCACACCGGGCAGTTCGCCGGCGTGGGCCATCTCCCGCAAGCAGATTCGGCACAGGCCGAACTTGCGGTACACGGCATGGGGACGTCCGCACCTGTTGCAGCGGGTGTAGCCCCGCACGGCGAACTTCGGCTTCTTATTGGCCTTGTTGACCAGTGCCTTCTTTGCCATCTGCTCAGTTCTCCTTGAAGGGGAAGCCCAGCGCGCGCAGCAGCGCCCGACCTTCGTCGTCGTTCGTCGCCGAAGTGACGACAGTGATGTCCATGCCGCGGGGGCGGTCGATCGAGTCCACGTCGATCTCGTGGAACACCGACTGCTCGGAGAGCCCGAAGGTGTAGTTGCCGTGGCCGTCGAACTGCTTGGGGCTCAAGCCGCGGAAGTCGCGGATACGCGGCAGCGCGATCGACACCAGCCGGTCGAGGAACTCCCACATGCGGTCGCCGCGCAGGGTAACCCGGGCGCCGATCGGCATGCCCTCACGCAGCTTGAACTGCGCGATCGACTTGCGGGCCTTGCGGATCTCGGGCTTTTGGCCGGTGATCAGCGCGAGGTCGTTGACCGCGCCGTTGATCAGCTTCGCGTCGCGGGCGGCGTCACCGACACCCATGTTGACGACGACCTTGACCACGCCGGGGATCTGCATGACGTTGGCGTAGTTGAACTCGTTGTTGAGCGCTGCCTTGATCTCTTCGCGGTAGCGCGCCTTCAGCCGGGGCTGAACCTTCTCTGCAGTGGTCATGTCAGATGTCCTTGCCATTGCGCTTCGAGACCCGGACCTTCTTGCCGGTCTCCTCGTCGACGCGGTAGCCGACGCGGGTCGGGTTGCCGTCGGAGTCGACCACCATCACGTTGGAGACGTGGATTGCCGCCTCCTGCGTGACGATGCCGCCCGAGGACGCGCCACGCTCGTTGGCCGACTGCGCGGTGTGCTTCTTGATGCGGTTGACGCCCTCGACGAGGACCTTGTTGCGAGTCGGGTAGGCCTCGATGACCTTGCCCTTGGCGCCCTTGTCCTTACCGGCGGTGACCAGAACGGTGTCGCCCTTGTGCACCTTCATTTACAACACCTCCGGGGCCAGCGAAACGATCTTCATGAACTTCTTCTCACGCAGTTCGCGCCCGACCGGGCCGAAGATGCGGGTGCCACGCGGATCGTTGTCGTTCTTGATGATGACGGCGGCGTTCTCGTCGAACTTGATGTAGCTGCCGTCAGCCCGGCGGCGCTCCTTGACGGTGCGCACGACGACGGCCTTGACCACGTCACCACGCTTGACGTTGCCACCGGGGATGGCGTCCTTGACGGTCGCCACAATCACATCGCCGATGCCGGCGTAGCGCCGCGACGAGCCACCCAGAACACGGATGCACAAGATCTCCTTGGCGCCAGTGTTGTCGGCGACCTTGAGCCGCGATTCCTGCTGAATCACTAGATCTCCTCGACCTGGTTATTTCTGTGTGCACGGCAGATACCGACCTGACGTGCGCGGTCTTTGTCGCCCAAAGAGCACGCAGGGTTTTCTCGCATGAGATAACCGAGGTCTGCCCTGGGCAACCCCTAAATACTAGGTGACGAGCGGAAAAGCTCCAAATTGCTGCAGTTTGGGGTCTGGCGTCGGCCGCCCGCCGAGGCTGTAGTTATCGAGTAGAAGTGCGAGTGGACGTGTCGCTAACTACAGGCTCGCCGCATCGCCGAGTACCGTCGGCGGCCGCCACCAGCGGTTCCTCGGAGCCGGGCGCAGCTGACCGTCCCAGCCACGCCGAATCAGAGCCGCATATGTGTGGTCCAGAATCGCCGCATCGCGGTCCTCCTTGATCACCCGGATGACGTCCCAGCCCAGTTGCGCGACCTTGGGCATCAGCCGCTGGTCCTTGACGTATTGCGCTCGATCGGTCCGGTGCTGATCACCGTCGTACTCGGATGCGACTTTGAACTCCTCCCAGCCCATGTCGAGGATGCGCAGAACCTCCCAGCCCCGTACGTACACCGGGACCTGTGTCGCCGGGCGGGGAAACCCCGCGTCCAGGTACAGCAAGCGCAGCCGTGTCTCTTGCGGGGAGGCCGCTCCGCCGTCAACAAGTGGGAGTAGCTCGAGCAGCTGTCGTATGCCGCGAGCACCCTTGTACCGTCTCGCGAGCCCGAGCACGTCGTCGTTCGAGAAGCCCGTCGCACGCTTGAGTGCGTCGAGTCGCATTAGTGCCTCGTGGCGGGGAAGGTGGCGGCCCAGGTCGTATGCCGTGCGGGCGGCCGTGGTGACCGCGATGCATTGGCGCGTGGTGATCTCATCCGACTGCACGCGTTCAGCGCGGGCGATGATCCCTTTCGGTGGCCTGGTGTTGTTCCAAATCAGCTCGACGGCAATGTCGTCGTCAATCCAGGAGGCGCCGTGCAGCGCAGATGCGGCGATGCCGGCGACCACACCGTTGCGGCCAGAACGCAACCAGGCACCGTCGATGACGTCCACCAGATTCGGCGAATAATCTTTGGGCACATAGACATCGCGGTACATGCGCACATACCGGCGGCGTAGCTCGTATTCGGTCACGGCTCGCACCTCCCTGGCCTGACTGCCGACGATGAGCTTCCTCATGGCGGAATGTTGACAGCGACCGCCGACAGATCCCGCCGAGGCTGTTGTTATCGCGCGAAAATGCGAGTGAGCGTGTCGATAACTACAGGCTCGGCGCGGCTCAGGAATCCACCACGCACCGGAAGCCGATGTGCGTGGTCGAGCTGTCCTGCGATTGCGGCGAACGCGCGGCCGGCCGGTACCGGTGGCAATACTCCGGGGCGCAGAGATGCGACCCGCCTTTGAGGGTCTGGTTGACCGCCGGATCGGGTTCGGTGGGTGGCGGACAGCATGCATTCTGCTGCTGAACGACGTGGTGGGTCGAATACCGCGTGGTCGTCCATTCCCAGACATTGCCGATCATGTCGACCAGCCCGTATCCGTTCGGTGGGAAGGTCCCCACCGGCGAGGTGCCCACCCAGCCGAGTGCCCCGTCATTGCGATACGGGAAGCGCCCCTGCCAGGTGTTGGCCATCAACGCTCCCCCGACGCTCGGGTCGTCACCCCAGGCGTAGGCCGCGGTGCTGCCCGCCCGGGCTGCGTACTCCCACTCCGCCTCGGTCGGCAGCCGTCGGCCGGCCCAGCCGGCATACGCGATCGCGTCGGGATAGGCGACCTGGACCACGGGGTGGTCCGGCTTGTCTTCGATATCGCTACCGGAACCGAACGGCGCACGCCAGCTCGCGCCCGGCGCCCAGTCCCACCACTGCCGCCAGTCCCGCAGGTTCACCGGGCCCGGAGTCGGCCGGAACACCAGTGCGCCGGGCTGCAGATCAGCCTCGGCGACACCGGGATACAGCGCCGGATCGAGTGGGCGCTCGGCGATCGTGACGTATCCGGTGGCGGCGACGAAGTCGGCGAACTGGGCGTTGGTCACCGGGTGCCGCTCGATGGCGAAGGCGCCGACGGTCGCGGTGTGGATCGGCGCTTCTTCGGGATAGAAGCTGGTCGACCCCATCCGGAACGACCCGCCGGGCAAAGCGACGAGGTCGGTGAACATGGACTCAGGGTATGACGATGCTGAATTCGTCGGTCAGCACCGAGGCGGCGGCGTCGAATCCGGGAGTCCCGGACGGCGCCTCCACGTGCACCGCGACCAGATAGTTGCCGGTGTTGGTCCAGATATGGGCGATTCGGTCCTGGTATTCGAGTGACTCGTCGGGATCTCTGGCCCAGGTGCCCATGAGCTTCTGCCCGCTGAAGCTGCAGAAGTCGCCGGGCAGCAGGCTCAGCGTGCTGATCGGATACCTGGCCATCACGTCGTCGCCGTACCGCGTGAACGCTGCGCTCGGGTCCAGCGGGGTTGCCGCGATAGTGACCTCGGCGACCATGTCGTCCGGTCCGGACAGCAGCGAGCCGACTTCGCCGGTGCCGGGGGTCGACGACCATCCCGGTGGCACTCGGACTCTGATCTTCGGTGCGGCGGGGTCCGCGACGGCAGCGACCGCAGTGGGGCCTGGTTGTTCGGGACGGCACACCGTGGCGTCGGGCGGAATCGGCGCGCGGGTGGTCTCCAGCACGCCCGGCTCCGAGGACTCGGGTACGTCGGTGACCTTGGTTGACGTCGATGTCGACGAGGGCGCCAGCACGGTCGACGACGTTGACGCTTCGACCTTCACGGCTGTGCCATCGCTGTTGCGCGCACATGCGGCAACGCCCGGGGCGGCCAATAACACAACCGCCGCAGCGGCGCACACCAGCCGAGTCACCTCACCAGTATGACGTGAGAGTCAGTCCCTGGCGAAGGCCGCCGCGAGTTGGCGCTCCGCGTCGACGTACGGACTGCCCGACACGTCGACGACCACCCGGGAGATGCTGCCCCCGCTGAAGTCGAACGGCGCCACAAACGCGTTTGACACCGGCTGGCCGAGATTGCGTCCCACGCTGACCCCGCCGCCGGCCAATCCGAACGTGAACGGATGGGCTCTGACTCCGGCCCGAGTGGCCACCGCCTCGCCGTCGACGTAGAGGGTGACGTCACCGAGCGGCGTGTGGCTGCCGTCCACGACGCCGGTCCGGGCGTATGCCACTCCCAGGATGTGCTCACCCAGCGGCACCGGGTCGGGCGCGATCACCCGCTGTTCGTCCTCGCCGAAGAAGTTGTAGACGAACTGCAGCCGGCCGTCGGCGACAAACAAGACGTATCCGCCATGTCCGGCGCCCTGTTTGAGCAACACGCCCTGCACGTCCGGACTGTCGACGCTCACCTCCGCGAGCACCGAGAACGAGCGACCGTTGATCGACACGCACGCACCCATCGCGACCGGGGCGGTGTGCGGGTAATACACGTAGCTCGACCGGTCGCCGGCCAGCGACGGGCGGGTGCGGGTGACCATCTCGAACACGTTGAGGTCGGAAAGCGGTAGGCCGTTGTACTTTTCGGCCTCGGCGAACCACAGCTTCTGCAACTCGGCCAGCTTCTCAGGGTGCTCGGCCGCCACATCGTGGCACTGACTGCGGTCCTGCTCGATGTTGTACAGCTCCCAGCGGTCGGCGTCGAAATGCGACCAGCCCGAGGGCGCCGCCGGGTGCACCGTATTGGCGAACCAGCCCTTGTGCCAGATACCGCGGGTGCCCAGCATCGTATAAAACTGGGTCTCCTTACCGGTGTCGGCGGTCGAATCATCCAGTGCTGCCTTGAAACTCACTCCATCGAGCGGCTTTTGCGCGATGCCCTTCACCGTCTGTGGTGGCTCGATGCCCAGCAGCTCGTAGATCGTCGGCGTGATGTCGGAGACGTTGACGTAGTTGTCGCGGACCTCGCCGTGTGCCGCAATTCCGTTGGGCCAGGAGATGATCGCGGTGTCGGCGATGCCACCTTCATGGGACGCATAGCGCTTGTAGAGCTTGTACGGCGTATTGAACGCCATCGCCCACCCGATCGGGTAGTGGTTGTACGTTGCCGGAGAACCCAATACGTCGAAGAACGGCATGCTCTCCTCGACGGTGTCCACATAGCCGTTGAAGAACTTACCCTCGTTGACCGAGCCGTTGGGTCCGCCCTCGCCGCTGGCGCCGTTGTCGGAGATCACGACCACGATGGTGTTGTCCAGCTGCCCGGACTCCTCCAGATAGTCCAGCACCCTGCCGATTTGGGCATCGGTGTAGGACAGGAACCCGGCGAACACCTCGGCCATCCGGGCGAACAGCCGCTTCTCCTCGTCGTCGAGCGAATCCCACGGGCGCACGGTGTCCTGCAGCGGCCACGGCTCGCCGTTGGGTCCGGTGACATCCGCGTAGGGATTCACCCCGGACAGTTCGGTATCGGGCGGGACGATACCGAGCTTCTTCTGGTTCGCCAGGACGATCTCGCGGTAGCGCTCGTAGCCCATATCGAACTCGCCGGCGTAGCGGTCGGCCCATTCCTTGAACACGTGGTGCGGCGCGTGGCCCGCCCCCGGGCACAGGTAGGTGAACCACGGCTTTTCCGGGGCAACCATGGTCGAGTCGCGGATGAATTCGATTGCCTTGTCCGCCAGGTCTTTCGAGAGGTGGTAGCCCTCCTCCGGGGTGGCGGGCGGCTCGACGGGATGGCCGTCGTAGACCAGCTCGGGGTACCACTGATCGGTCTCCCCGCCCATGAAACCGTAGAACCGCTCGAAGCCGCGCGACAGCGGCCAGTGCCTGCGGGTGGCCGCGAGGTTGGACTCTTCGATCGGGGTGAGGTGCCACTTGCCGACGCAATAGGTGTTGTACCCGCGCTCGGCGAGCACCTCCGAAATCAGCGCGGTGTCATCGGGAATGCGGCCGTTGATACCGGGAAAACCTTCGGTGAACTCTTCGACCATGGCCATCCCGACCGTGGTGGAATTGCGCCCGGTCAGCAGCGACGCCCTGGTCGGGGAACACAACGCGGTGGTGTGGAACTGCGAGAGCCGAACGCCGCGCTCGGCAAGCCGCGTCATCGCCGGCATCGACACCAGCCCGCCGAAGCAGTCCCATGTGGCGATGCCGATGTCATCCCACACCAGGTAGAGCACATTGGGTGCGTTGTCCGGGGCCTTCGGCGCGGCGTAGGGCCCCCAGTCCGGCTCGGAGTCACGGATGTCGAGTGCGATCTTGCCCTTGAACTCCGTGGTCATACGCGTTCCCCAATCCTCGAGACTGCCTCCGGTAATGCCGCAGACACAGACTCCCATGCGGCGGACCGGTTTCGGGTGATTCCGGGTCCGCTCTGGGTGAATTCGTAGGACCGACACAAAGACAAACGCACGCCCCGGCATAACCGCCGTGGCGTGCGTTTCTCAGGAACGAAGTGTTACTTGGCCCGCTCGAGGACGTCGACCAGGCGCCAGCGCTTGGTGGCCGACAACGGACGGGTCTCCATCAGGGAGACGCGATCGCCGACACCGGCGACACCGTTCTCGTCGTGCGCCTTGACCTTCGTGGTCGTGCGGATGATCTTGCCGTACTTCGGGTGCTTCGTGCGCGACTCGAGTTCGACGACGATCGTCTTCTGCATCTTGTCGCTGACCACGTAGCCGATGACCGTCTTACGACGGCCACGCGTCTCCTCGGTGCGCGGAGTGTGGTTAGGTCCCTTTGTTTCAGCCATCACGATTCCTCACCAGCGGGTCCGGAGGCCAGACCCAGTTCACGTTCGCGCAGCACGGTATAGATGCGCGCAATCTCCTGACGCACGGTGCGAAGCCGGCGATTGTTGTCCAACTGACCGGTCGCCATCTGGAAGCGCAGATTGAACAGCTCTTCCTTGGATTCCCGCAGCTTGTCGGTCAACTCTTCTTCGGTGAGTTCACGCAGTTCACCGGCACTGACGCCTACGGCCATCAGAACTGCTCCTCTCGGGTAACGATGCGTGCCTTGATCGGCAGCTTGTGGATAGCGCGGGTCAGGGCTTCCCTGGCGACCTTCTCGTCGGGGTAGCTCAGCTCGAACAGCACGCGGCCGGGCTTGACGTTGGACACCCACCATTCCGGTGAGCCCTTGCCCGAACCCATGCGGGTTTCCGCGGGCTTCTTGGTCAGCGGGCGGTCCGGGAAGATGTTGATCCACACCTTGCCGCCACGCTTGATGTGCCGGTTGATGGCGATACGAGCGGACTCGATCTGCCGGTTGGTGACGTAGGCGTGCTCCAATGCCTGGATGCCGTAGTCACCGAAAGTCACCGACGTGCCACCGCTGGCAATACCACGCTGTCTGGGGTGGTGTTGCTTGCGGTGCTTGACTTTACGGGGAATCAACATGATTTAGCTCTCCGTGCTTTCAGCGGCGGGCTCGATAGCGGGAGCCTCCGCGGTGACCGGGACTGCCGACTCGGCGGTCTCTTCACTGGCAGCGCGGCCGGCTTCGGTGCTCGTCGCGGTGGTACCCGAGGCACCGCTGCGGCGGGGACGGGTGGCACCCGACGGACGCTCGCGGCGCGGGCGGTCGGCGGCGGGTGCGGCGGCGGTCAGCTCACGCTTGCCACCGACGATGTCGCCCTTGTAGATCCACACCTTCACGCCGATGCGGCCGAACGTGGTCTTCGCCTCGTAGAGCCCGTAGTCGATGTCGGCGCGCAGGGTGTGCAGCGGAACCCGGCCTTCGCGGTAGAACTCCGAGCGGCTCATCTCGGCGCCACCGAGGCGACCCGAGCACTGCACGCGGATGCCCTTGACGTTGGGCTGGCGCATGGCCGACTGGATGGCCTTGCGCATCGCGCGGCGGAACGCCACACGGTTGCTCAACTGCTCGGCGACACCCTGGGCGACCAGTTGCGCGACCGACTCGGGGTTCTTCACCTCGAGGATGTTCAGCTGGACCTGCTTGCCGGTCAGCTTCTCCAGGTCGGCGCGGATGCGGTCGGCCTCGGTGCCACGACGGCCGATCACGATGCCCGGACGCGCGGTGTGGATGTCAACGCGGACCCGGTCACGGGTGCGCTCGATCTCCACGTCGGCGATGCCAGCACGCTCGAGGCCGGTGGCCAGCAGCCGCCGGATCGCCACGTCTTCCTTGACGTAGTCGGCGTACTGCTTGTCGGCGTACCACCGGGACTTCCAGTCGGTGGTGATACCGAGCCGGAAGCCGTGGGGGTTGATTTTCTGGCCCACTACTCCGAGCCCTCCTTTGTCTGTTCGGCCGTCGCCTTGGCGGCGGAAGCCTTCTTGGCCGGAGCCTTCTTGGCCGGCGCGGTCGCAGCAGCCTTGCTGCCCTGCGCCCGCCGCGAGCGAGCCGCACTCGCCGAGGCCGAGGCGCGCTCGCTGCGTGCCGGGCGGCTCTCGACAATCACGGTGATGTGGCTGGTGCGCTTGCGGATTCGGAACGCCCGACCCTGCGCACGCGGCCGGATGCGCTTGGCGGTGGGGCCCTCGTCGGCCATGACCGTCGCGACCACCAGGGTCGCCGGGTCCAGGCCTTCGTTGTTCTGCGCGTTCGCGGCGGCCGAGGCGATCACCTTGGCGACCGGCTCGCTGGCCTGCTGTGGTGCCCAGCGCAGGATGTCCAGAGCCTCTTCAACCGACTTGCCGCGCACCAGGTTGATCACCCGGCGTGCCTTGCTCGCCGAGATCCCCACATATTTCGCCACAGCGGTGGCGGAAGGGAATTCAGTCGTCGTCGTCATCGCCGCTTACTCTTCCGGTCGTCCTTGATGTGACCCTTGAATGTGCGCGTCGGGGCGAACTCGCCCAGCTTGTGGCCGACCATCGACTCGGTGACGAACACCGGCACATGCTTACGACCGTCGTGGACGGCGAAGGTGTGACCGATGAAGTCCGGGATGATGGTCGAACGACGCGACCAGGTCTTGATGACCTGCTTGGTGTTCTTCTCGTTCTGGACGTCGACCTTCTTGAGCAGATGGCCGTCGACGAACGGGCCCTTCTTGAGGCTGCGTGGCATCGCTGGCTACTCCTAGCGCTTATTCTTGCCGGTGCGCCGGCGTCGGACGATGAGCTTGTCGCTCGGCTTGTTGGGCTTGCGGGTACGGCCCTCGGGCTTGCCCCACGGGCTGACCGGGTGGCGACCACCGGAGGTCTTGCCCTCGCCACCACCGTGCGGGTGGTCGACCGGGTTCATCACGACACCACGAACGGTGGGACGCTTGCCCTTCCACCGCATGCGGCCGGCCTTGCCCCAGTTGATGTTGGCCTGCTCGGCGTTGCCGACCTCGCCGACGGAGGCGCGGCAGCGCACGTCGACGCGGCGGATTTCACCGCTGGGCATACGCAGGGAGGCGTAGGCGCCTTCCTTGCCCAGCAGCTGGATGCTCGAGCCTGCCGAGCGGGCCAGCTTGGCGCCGCCGCCGGGACGCAGCTCCACAGCGTGGATCACGGTACCGGCCGGGATGTTGCGCAGCGGCAGGTTGTTACCGGGCTTGATGTCGGCGTTGGCGCCCGACTCCACGATGTCGCCCTGCGAAAGACCCTGCGGCGCAATGATGTAACGCTTCTCGCCGTCCAGGTAGTGCAGCAGTGCGATGTTCGCGGTGCGGTTCGGGTCGTACTCGATGTGTGCGACCTTGGCGTTGACGCCGTCCTTGTCGTTACGACGGAAGTCGATCACCCGGTAGGCACGCTTGTGCCCGCCGCCCTTGTGACGGGTGGTGATGCGACCGTGCGCGTTACGACCGCCGGTTCCGTGCAGCGGACGGATCAGCGACTTCTCCGGAGTCGAGCGAGTGATCTCGGAGAAATCGGAGACGCTGGCACCGCGGCGACCGGGGGTCGTCGGCTTGTACTTGCGAATTCCCATTATCTATTCCTGAGTTCTATTCGTTGCCGGACTACGCCGGTGCTCCGAAGAGGTCGATCGGCTTGCTGCCGGGGGCCAGGGTCACGATCGCGCGCTTGGTGCTCTTGCGCTGTCCGTAGCCGGCGCGGGTGCGCTTGCGCTTGCCCTGCCGGTTCAGCGTGTTCACCGAGTCGACCTTCACCTTGAAGATCTTCTCGATGGCGATCTTGATCTGCGTCTTGTTCGAGCCGGGTGCGACGACGAACGTGTAGACGTTGTCCTCGATCAGTCCATAGGACTTCTCCGAGATGACCGGGGCCAGGATGATGTCGCGGGGATCAGTGATGGTTGCCATCAGGCCGAAACCTCCTCGTCCTGTTTGGTGTTCGAGCTGATGTAGGCATCCAGCGCTTCCACGCTGAATACCACGTCGTCGGCGTTGAGCACGTCGTAGGTGTTGAGCTGATCCGGCGAGATCACGTGCACACCGGGAAGGTTGCGCACGCTCTTCGCGCCGACCTCGTCGCTGCGACCGATCACGACCAGCACCTTGCGGCGGTCGGTCAGCGCGCCCAGGAACGCCTTGGCGCTCTTGGTCGACGGAGTCTGGCCGCTCAGCAGCTCGGTCACCGCGTGGATCCGCTCATTGCGAGCCCGGTCCGACAGCGCACCGCGCAGGGCGGCACGGATCATCTTCTTCGGCGTCCGCTCGCTGTAGTCGCGCGGCTGCGGGCCGTGAACGACGCCACCGCCGGTGAACTGCGGTGCGCGGGTCGAACCCTGACGGGCGCGACCGGTGCCCTTCTGCCGGTACGGCTTCTTGCCGCCGCCGGAGACCTGAGCGCGAGTCTTGGTGGCGTGCGTGCCCTGGCGCTTGGCGGCCAGCTGCGCGGTCACCACCTGGTGCATTAATGCGATGTTGGGTTCCACATCGAAGAGAGCAGCCGGTAGTTCCACCGTGCCGTCCTTCTTGCCGTCCGGAGTGCGAACGTCAATCTTCAGAGTCACTTCTCACCTCGTTTGACTGCCGTGCGAACCACAACGAGCCCGCCGTTGCGCCCAGGAACCGCGCCCTTGATCAACAGCACGCCGTTCTCGGCATCAACCTTGTGCACCACCAGGTTCTGTGTGGTGACGCGATCGCTACCCATCCGGCCCGACATCCGGGTGCCCTTGAAGACACGACCCGGGGTGGCGCAGCCACCGATCGAACCCGGCCGGCGGTGGACTGCCTGGGCACCGTGGCTGGCGCCCTGGCCCTTGAAGCCGTGACGCTTCATCGTGCCGGCGAAGCCCTTGCCCTTGGAGGTGCCGGTGACATCGACGTAGGCGCCGTCGGCGAAGATCTCCGCCGTCAGCTCCTGACCAACCTCGTACTCGGCGGCCGCGGCCTCGTCGTCCAGACGAAGCTCGGCCAGATGCCGGCGCGGGTTGATCCCGGCGGCGGCGTACTGACCGGTGACGGGCTTGTTCACCTTGCGGGGGCTGATCTCGCCGTAGGCGAGCTGCACAGCGCTGTAGCCGTCACGCTCGGGCGTACGGATGCGGGTCACCACATTGGGTCCGGCCTTGACGACCGTCACGGGGACGACGCGGTTGTTCTCGTCGAACACCTGTGTCATGCCCAGCTTGGTGCCCAAAATGCCTTTTCTAGCCATTTCTTTCGGGTCTCCTACTGGATGTTGACGTCGACGCTCGCCGGCAGATCGATGCGCATGAGTGCGTCAACGGTCTTCGGCGTCGGGTCGAGGATGTCGATGAGTCGCTTGTGCGTACGCATCTCGAAGTGCTCCCGCGAGTCCTTGTACTTATGCGGGGAGCGGATGACGCAGTACACGTTCTTTTCCGTCGGCAGCGGCACTGGACCAACCACGCTCGCGCCGGTACGGGTGACCGTCTCCACGATCTTGCGCGCCGAGGCATCAATGGCCTCGTGGTCGTAGGCCTTGAGCCTGATGCGGATCTTTTGTCCCGCCACGCTTCTCCTACCTTCATTCCTGCTCGGTCCCATAGCGGGACACGGTGGTCATGCGCTCTCGCCCGAAGGCGTCGCGCTGGCTGTTGCCGCCGCTCTTTACCTGTCTTGGTGCTCCGGCCCCCGCGGTCGGGTGTGTCGCCCTAACGCAGCCCCGCAGGCGCGGTGAAAAACCGTCGCGCTCCGTGGTTGGGACCGGACGCGCCCGTTTGGGCGCCGGTCGTATACCTTGTGCGGCACCGCTCCCAACGGGGGCGAACCCGGCTCAAGGCAACCCGAACAGTATGCCTCAGATCGGAGCGGTATCCAAATCCCTGCTCTGCCTGCTCAGCGCGGTTGGCGGCGGCCCATTCGGAGCATCGCGACGGCGACGCCGAGGTACCACAACACCACAGATAGCCCGGGTAACCAAGCGGTGACGACGCCCTCGATCGAGAACGGCCCGCCGTGAACGAAGATGCCGAGCGTGCCGGCGAGATTCACCGCCGCCGCAACGAGCGCCAGCCAGCCCGTCCACCGCGGGAGCGCCCCGTCGGTTAGCACGCACACCGCGTAGGCCACCGCCGTGGTGGCCACGATGAACCCGGCCAGACCAAGCAGGATCAGGCCGAAATCGACACCGACTACGCGCACCGCTCCCGCTGAGAGGTGTGCCGCGGACATGGCAACCACGATCTGTATCGCCATTGCCACCACCAACAGCGCCGCGATCGCAGCGGTGCCGACGAAGAACAGGTCGCCGAGATGCCGCTCCGCCGCGGCCTCGCGTAAGACCTGCCGCACCGCGAACGCGAACCAGAGCATCAGTGCGGCGCCCAGCCCATAGAGCCAGCCCTGCGTCATCAGCTCGGTGCGGTTCGCGAGGACGAAGTCCCGGACTTCCGCCGAGCTGGCACCCGGTGCCGGAGGTTCGCCGGTCAGCGACGCCGCGCCGACCGCGACCAGAACGTATCCCAGCCCGGCGGCGCCGCCGAGTTGCTTCCATCGAGCGTCCGTCATCGGTTGCCCCCAGAGATAGACACCTCTTGCCGCACGATACGGCGGGTCGTCGAGCGCTTGGCCGATATCGCAAACAGATTCGTGACAGTTACTGCCATATCGGCATAGCATGCCGATATGTATCGAGTGATCCAGTGGGTCCTCGGTGGGCCGGCTAGCGGGTTCCCTTCAGCGTCGCCCAGAACGGACATTGGTGACGCGAACTGAAATCGGTCGTGATCGTCAGCTGCCCGGTCTGCAACGACATCCGCTTGCGGTCGTCTCCCAGCTGCGGCCAGTCCGGCAGCCCGGAGATCTCAGGCGTGCCGTTCTTCACGAATTGGGTCCAGTACGCGACCATCTGGTCGGAGAGCCCACGTTGGGCCGGGTTGAGCGGCGGCGCGCCACCGACATCGAACAAGTACCGCAGCTCCAGCGAATGACTGGCCCCCACCGGGAACGGCACCGCGCGCAACGGATCCGGGGCGGGGGCCGTTCGGTCGTTGAACTCGTAGGCGTACACCTGGTCGGTGTGCGCCAGGCCCGACGCGATTCTGTCTGTCGGACAGGCGAATATGCTGTCGGTCACCGCCGCGGAGTAGGCCAGGCCTTCGCTGCCGCCGTACCAGTCCGGCGAGTAGTGCGCAGCCACCGCGGGCGCATCGGGACCGAATGTGTCGGACAGGAGTTTCGGATACGGCGGCAACCCATGGTCTTTGAGATATTGGAGTGCGGCGAACATCGCGAATTCGTCGCCGTTGCTGCCGATCAGCACGGGGATCTTGGGCATCCGGCTCAGCGCGGCGTCGGCCATCGGGTCGACGGGAAGCCGGTCTGTTCCGGTGACCGGACCGGTGAGCTTGTCCGGGCCGAATCCGACGTACAGCGGGGCGCGCTGCAATTTCCTGGTCGGAAGTGAGCGTAGGCAGGCCGCAACCGCGTCGGGGTCCGAACAGCCTGCGCTGGCCGCGTATTCGGTACTGACCCGGGTGGCCGTGGCTCGATCGGCTTGCGCCTGGCACGACCCGCTCTGCAGGATCGCGGCCCGGAATAATCCGGCGGAATCCGGCGCGACCAGATGGTCGCATACCGACATCGCGCCGGCCGACTCCCCCGCGATCGTGACTTTGGTTGGGTCGCCGCCGAATTCGGCGATATTGTCCCGGACCCACCGCAGTGCAAACTGCTGATCGGCCAATCCATAGTTGCCGATGTTGCCGTCCGGGCTCAGCGCCGGATGCGCGAGGAAACCCAGGGTGCCCAGTCGGTAGTTGATGGTGACGACGACGATGTCGCCCTGGGTCGCCATCCAGCGGGCGTCGTAGATATCGGCGCTGCCGTTGAGGAAGCCGCCGCCGTGAATCCACACCATCACCGGCTTCTGGCTGGACCGGCTGGCGCCATCGGGGGTCCAGACGTTGAGGTTCAGGCAGTCCTCACCGGTCGGGCGGCCGTAGTCGGGATCGAAGCTGGTGTCCTGGATGCAGCGCACGCCGGGGGTGGCGGCATCACGCACCCCTGGCCACGGGGCGGCTGGCTGCGGTGGCTGCCACCGCAGCGGGCCCACCGGTGCGGCGGCGTACGGAATTCCATCGAACACCCGGTACCCCGGGGCGACGAGACCGCGCACCGCACCGGCTGCGGTCTGGACCACCGCGGGCCCGGGTTGTGCGACCGGAGCGGGCTGCGGGTGCGTCTCGCTGGTACCCCTGCTACATCCGACGAGCACCGCCAGGCCCAGCAACAGGCCTAATGCGCGCCGACATCGTCGGCCGCTCCATCGGTGTCGCACGAGATCCGAGCCTACGCGGACGCCTGGCCGAGGCATGACCTGGGAATTAGCCGAAAAGTCTGCGACCTGGCACAACCGTGCCCGAAACTAGAAACCTGACACCCGTCAAGTTTTTAGTGGCATGGAGCGAGGAGACCGAATGAGCGCACGGATCGTGGACAAGGCGGCGCGCGTTCTGGCCAGTCCGATGGGCTACACCGATGAGAAGTTGATGCACGAGTCGCTTGCTCATCTACGTGCGAATGTTCCGGTGTCGTGGGTCGAGGCCGAGGGTTATCGGCCGTTCTGGGCGATCACCAAGCACGCCGACATCATGGACATCGAACGGCAGAACGACCTGTTCACCAATGATCCGCGTCCGCTGCTGACGATCGCCGAGGCCGACGATGCGCTTCGCGCGCAACTGGAAGCCGGGATCGGCCTGCGCACGCTGATCCACATGGACGATCCCCTTCACCGCGACATGCGCAAGATCGGTGCCGACTGGTTTCGCCCGAAAGCCATGCGCGCCTTGAAGACTCGTTGTGACGAGCTGGCCAAGATTTACGTCGACAAGATGCTCGAGCAGGGTCCCGAACTGGACTTCGTCCAGGAGATCGCGGTCAACTATCCGCTCTACATCATCCTGACACTGCTGGGTCTGCCCGAATCCGACTTTCCCCGCATGCTCAAGCTCACCCAGGAGATGTTCGGCGGTGACGACACCGAACTCCAGCGCGGCGGCAAGACCGACGACATGCTCGCGGTGCTGCTGGACTTCTTCAACTACTTCAACACATTGACCGCCTCGCGCCGGGAGCACCCCACCGAGGATCTCAGTTCGGCGATCGCCAACGCCACGATCGACGGCCAGCCGCTGTCCGATATGGACACCGCCTCCTATTACGTGATCGTTGCCAGTGCCGGCCACGACACCACCAGCGCCGGGATCGCCGGTGGGCTGCTCGAATTGATACGCAACCCCGGCGAACTCCAGCGGCTCCAGAACGACCCCGGCCTGATGGGCACCGCGGTCGAAGAGATGATCCGCTGCACGACACCGGTCAAGGAATTCATGCGGACCGCCCAAGCCGACACCGAGGTTCGCGGCGTCCCCATCGCCAAGGGCGAAGCCGTTCTGCTGTCCTATGTTTCAGCCAACCGCGACGAAGAAGTCTTCGACGACCCGATGCGTTTCGATGTCAGCCGCGACCCCAACAAACACCTGTCCTTCGGCTACGGCGTGCACTTCTGCCTGGGCGCTGCCCTGGCCCGGATGGAAATGCACAGCTTCTTCTCCGAACTGGTCCCCCGCATCAACACCATCGAACTGGCCGGTGAGCCCGAACTGATGGCGACCACCTTCGTCGGCGGTCTCAAACGCCTGCCGATCCGCTACTCGCTGAGGTGATTTCGCCGACCCGGTGGGCGGCAAGGAAGCCGTCCACCGCGGCGCGCGCACACTGTCGGTAGTCGAAATCAGCCAGCGTGCTGATGCGCCCGGCCACCAGTGGGCCGATCAGCAGCATGATGGCTTGGGCGCGGTCCACGTCACCGAGTTCGCGTTGTGCATCGGGACTGTCGAAGATCGCGTCGAACGGTGCCCCGTACTGCTGGGCGACCCGCTCGCGCAGGGTGCGTACCTCGGGGCTGTCGACGCCCTCGACTCTGCCGGGCATGTGCTCCATATCCGGCCCCAGCGCCAGCCAATAGGTGGCCGTCAGCAAGATCGGTGTCTCGGAGATGAGGTCAGCCTGCGCCTGCATCAGGGCGACAAGGCGCTCCCGCAGTGATCCCGACTCCGGCGGCATCGGCGCGGGCGGGATCAGGCTGTGGAATGCGGCCGCGAGCAGATCGTTGCCGCTGGGGAAATGCCGATAGAGGGTCGCTCTGGCGACGTTGGCGCCACGTGTGACGGCGTCGACGGTGACCGCGCTGGGACCGCCGGTACGCAGCAATGCCGTTGCCGCGTCGAGTAACCGGGCGCGTGAACGCGCTGGTCTCGGATCGCTGCGCCGGCTCGTCATCGTCCCAGTTCCTTCCGCTGACATTCCCCAACGTCTAGACATCTTCGCCTTATCCGGCCCGACTAGGGTACCGATTGGCTCCGCCGCCGAGACGCGGCAGCTCAGCCGACGAATTCGGCGGCCCGGTGTCCGATCATCGCGATCGTGGCGTGCGGGCCGCGGCCGGTCACGCGCGGCAGCACCGAACCGTCCACCACCCAGAGATTCTCGATCCCCCGCACCCGGCAGCGCGGGTCGACGACCGCATGCTCGTCACCGTCGGTGCCCATCGGGGCTGTGCCGCACAGATGCTGCGATGTCGACCACATCGGCTCGCCGAGTTCAGTTGTGGCACCGAGTATTTCCGTCGCGAACGCACAGCCGCGCCGCAGCGCGGCCACATCCTCGGGAGCGCTGTCGTAGCGGTGTTCGATCAGCGGGGGCACCGCCGGGTCGGCGGACAAGAGTGTGAGCCGGCCGTGGGCGCGCGGCGCCATCAACGCCACCCCCAGATGCGGCCAGTCCGGGCGACCGAGCGTGCCGTCGCCGACCATCGCGATGAACCCACCGGTGTAGGGCCGGATCTCGAGACCGTCGGCCACCAGCACCGCTTCGAGCACAGGCCGATGGGGGGCGACCGTCCACGTGGTGGACAGCACCCACTCCGGGTGATCGGAGGTTCGCTTGCCCACCGGCAGATCGGCCACCACCGCGATGCCCGCGGCGCGCAGGGCCGCGGCGGGCCCGATGCCGGACAGCATCAGCACGTGTGCCGACCCGATGGCACCCGCCGACAGCACGACCCGGTCGGCCTCGATGATGGCGGGCCCGTTCGGGCCGAGAGTCTCGACGCCCACCACCCGGGCCCCGGCGATCCGCAACCGCAGCACCCGCGTGTGGGTCAGCACCGTCACGTTGGGCCGGGCGGCAGCGGGTTCCAGGAACGCCGCGCCGGGGCCGAGGCGGACACCGTCGACGATGTTCAGCGGCACCGCGCCGATTCCGGGCGGGGCATTGTCCCCGGTCGGCTCGGCATTGAGATCAGGTAGCCAGCGCAGGCCGGCGGCGCGGGCCGCGTCGACGAATGCCGCTGTGCTGCCGACAAATTCGTGGGTCCGCCGGATCGCGATCGGGCCGCCGCCGGCCTGATCGGGGAAGTCGAGGTCGGTCTGGATGGCCCGGTAGTGCGCCTGGACTTCAGCCCAGGACCAACCGGGCACGGCGGGACCGTCGAAGTCGTCGGGCAGCGCCCGGCAGAAGTAGCCGCCGTTGACCGCACCGGAACCCCCGACCGTCACGCCCCGCACGATGTCGGCGCCGCGCTGTGGTTCGGCGGTCAATTCTGTGCGGTAGCGCCGGACCAGCGGGCTGGCCGCCCCGATCGGCAACTGCAGGCCGTTGTGAGTGAGCTCGCGAACTCCGGGCTCGTCGGGGCCGGGACCGGTTTCCACGATGGTGACCTGGCGGGCAGGATCAGCCGAGAGGCGTTCGGCGAGGACCGATCCGGCGCTGCCTGCACCGACGATCAGAACATCGCTGTGCGTGATGTGGTCGACCACCAGGTCAGGTTTTGATCTGCGGCTTCAGCGGTCGCAACGTACGCTCGCGGACCACACCTGTCCACAGGCCGGCGCCGTAGGCCAGATCATCGAGACGTTTGAGGAGCAGATAGGCGAACAGTCCGATCGGCTTGCCCTCGACGTCGTCATTGTTGCGATTGCGGGTGATCCAATCCTGTACTCCGTCGAGCACCGCGGCCACCAGGATCGCCTGCCGACATTTGCGCGAGAGCAGTGCGGCCACCAGGGCCAGCGGCCAGTAGTGCCGACAGACGGCCGCCGACAGCTGCAGCGCAGCGGCGCCGATGCCACGCAGAGCCAGGACCACCACGTCGAGGAACCCGGCATCGGTGTTCTTCATCGCCTTGGCGGTCCGGCGGGTGGTCACCCCGGCGAACACGAGCGAAGCGACATAGCCCGAGACCGACCCGAATGCCATCAGCAACCACACCAGCAGGCTCCAGGCGGAGATCACCACCGGCGCCGTCTTGTCTGGGTGCCGAATCGACAGCGGAGCGGCCGAGCTTCCGTAGAAGGCCTTGCGACCCAGCCATTCTCGCATCTCAGTGCGGTGTTCGTGGGCCACCAGCGCGATCGGCTCGTAGCGCAGTCGGGAGCCGGACTCGATGAGCCGCCAGCAGAGGTCGACATCTTCGCCCGACGGCAGGGTCTCGTCGAAGCCGCCCAGTTCCAGCAGCGTGGCCCGGCGACAGATGATCGCTGCACTCGGCACATAGGACACCGGGCCGTAGGGCACCACCGGGGCCTCCCGTCCGCCGAGGTCCAGCGACGACCGGACCGCTTCGTAGCGGGCGACCAGTTGGTCGCTGTGACCGAGCCCCACGATGCGGGGCGCAACCAGGGCCACAGCCGGGTCGCAGAAGTGGCCGAGCAGAGCCTCGAGCCAGCCCCGGCGCGGGACGACATCGGAATCCAGGAAGGCGACGAAATCTGTTGTGCAGGAGGCAAGCCCGGTGTTGCGGGCCGCCGCCGGGCCTTTGCTGCGCGGGTGGCGCAGGATCTCGACATCACAGCGCGCACCAGCGAAGTCGCTGGGCTGCACCGGCGTTTGCGAACCGTCGTCGACGACGATCACGCGCATACCGCGAAGCGACATCACCAGGCGATAAAGCCCAAACGGGTTGTCGCGTACCGGAATCACGACGGTGACATCGCGGTGGGACGGGCCACCCGCCGGGCGCGGGTGCGCGACGGTGGCGTCGAGCAGGGTGCGGGCCAGCTGGGCGCTCACTGCGTCGCGGACCTCGAGGCGACCGCCGGCGAGCAACGTCTGGGCAGACGGCGCCAGCCGCAGCAGCCGGGTCGGTGAGCCGCCGAGCAAAGCCGAGCCCTCGGCGAGCGTGCGCACTCGCCGGTCGACCTGCACGGCAAACCCGTCAGGCAGCCGAGGCTGGGTCATGTCAGCATCCCGTCGTCGGCCGGGCGCCACCGATCGATGCGACGCGAACACTCCGCGACCATCTGCTCGAAGATGCGCGCACCCTCCATCGGAGTCGCCGTCGTCGGGTCACCCAACACGCCCACCTCACTCACCGCAGCCACCCCCCCGTGACGCATCTGCGGCAAAAGGGTAGCCAGTGGCGCCCGGTTCCCGCTACACCAGGCGTCGGTGTGCACGTCTGCCGGTGAAATATGTAGCAATACAGATGTTTCCGTGTGGCCGGCGTGGGCATCGCCACCCTCAGTGAAGCAGGGGCACCAGGTGGCGTCGCGACCCTCGGCCCGCAGGAGGCGCACCGCCGCACGCATCGCCTCCAGGTTGCCGCCGTGTCCGTTGACGAACACCAGCCGCCGAGCCCAGCCGCAGGCCGAACGCCCATACTCGACGAGGACAGCCGTCAGCGCCTCGGTGCCGATCGACACCGTTCCTGCGAAGCCCTCGTGCTCACCGGACGCGCCATAGGCGATCGCTGGGGCAATCAGATACTCGCCACGATCGAAGCGGTTGAGGTCCTCGGTGGCAGTGCGCGCGACCGCGGTGGCGATCCGGGTGTCGGTGTCCAGCGGCAGGTGCGGTCCGTGCTGCTCGGTCGAGCCGACCGGGATCAAGATCGTGGGCGAGGTGTCGCGAAGTTGACTCGATGTCGAGTTGCCCAACTCGCCCCGAAACGCCACGCGGTGATGGTAGGCCGAATTCACCTGCCGTGCGCCAATTGTTCGAGGAGAAGACGGATTTCTTTCGCATTCGGGACCGACGGACCCTCCCTGAGCGTTTACCGTCGTCCCGTCAGTCACGCCAGCACCACAACCTCGCTTACGCCGGGTTCAGCGCACGCCCTACTTGGGTACTCCGAGCGCCCGGACGAAGTCGTCTGGCACCAAGATGTCCTCGGCTGTCAGGTCGTGGATCGACGCCTTGCCGAGTCCGCGCAGCGCCGAGTCGATGCCTCCGGACAAGATGTCGAGGACGTTCTCGACGCCGGCCTGCCCGTTGGCCGCCAGGCCCCACAGGTAGGCCCGGCCGATCATCACGGCCCGGGCACCGAGCGCCAGCGCCTTGATCACGTCGCTGCCGCGGCGCACACCGCCGTCGAGAAGCACCTCGACCTGGTCGCCGACCGCCGCCGAGATGGCGGGCAGCGCGCGGATCGATGCGGGGGTGCCGTCGAGGTTGTTACCACCGTGATTGGACACCGAGATCGCTGAAACACCGGCATCGACAGCCCGTTTGGCGTCGTCGACGCGCATCACGCCCTTGAGCATGAAGGGCCCGCCCCACAGCTCACGCAGCCAGGCGATGTCGTCCCAGGTGGGTGGCGGGGTCCCCATCCACTGGCCGTAGGCATCGAAGAACGGCGGGCCGGGCTCGCCCTTGGCCGCCTGGTTCGGCACCGACAGCGCCGGTGGACGCAGCGTCTTGGCCCACTGCAGGAACCACCGCGGCCTCGTCACGGCCTCGGGGCTCATCTTGATCATGGTCTTGAGATCCATCTTTTCCGGGATCTTCGGACTGCCCCAGTCGCGCCCGTGGCTGAAGCTCCAGTCGGTGGTCACGATGAGACCGACGGCCCCGGCCGCCCGAGCCCGCTCGGCGCGGGCTGCGATGGCGTCCCGGTCGCCCAGCCAGTAAATCTGAAAGAACGTCTTCGGGTTCGCCGCGACGACCTCTTCGATCGGCTTGCTGGCAAACGAGGACAGTCCCATCGCGGTGTTGCGGGCCGCGGCCGCGCGGGCCACAGCGACCTCGCCGTCGGGGTGCACGGCCTGCACGCCGGTCGGGGAGATCAGAACCGGCAGCGAGACCTCTTGACCCATGACAGTGGTTGTCATGTCCCGCTTTTCGAGTGCACCGATGACGTGCGGCGCAAAGCCGAGCTCATTGAAAGCCTCGTTGTTGCCATTGACGGTGAGCCCCTTCTCACTGCCACCGATGAGTGCGCTGTACGCAGATTTGGGGAGCCGCTTCTTCGCACGTTGCTGCGCGATGGCGACGGTTTCGAACCAGGTGTCGCGTGCCATGTGACTAGATCGGACTTTCGTTGCAGGGCTTGGCCGGCGGCCGGGTGGACAAGGTCAGCATGATCGGCTTGCCCCTGGAATGGTCGGCGCTGGGGCGGGGCTTGTCCCGCTCTCCTGCCAGGGCAGGCACCCCGTAGCCTTCGACGCACTCCGGGTCCGGGCCGTCGAGCGGCAGGCCGGTGAAGAACTTCGCGGCCATGCAGCCGCCGCGGCAGGCGTCGTAGTGCCCGCAGCTGCCGCAGGCACCGGCCGACTGCGGCTCGCGCAGCTCTGTGAACAGGGGCGAGTACTTCCATACGTTGTCAAAACCGCCGCCGGACACCACATTTCCGGCCAGGAACCGGTCATGGATGGCGAACGGGCAGGCGTAGACGTCGCCGACGGGGTCGATCAGGCACACCACCCGGCCGGCGCCGCACATGTTCAGACCCGCTAGCGCGCCGGGGGCGCCAAGGCCGGAGAGATGGAAGAACGAGTCGCCGGTCAGCACGCCCTCGCCCCTGGCCACCAGCCAGTCGTAGAGCGTCACCTGTTGCGCGGGGGTGGGGTGCAGTTCGTCCCAGACATCGGCCCCGCGTCCGGACGGACGCAGGCGGGTGATGCGCAGGGTGGCGCCGTAGCGGTCGGCAAGGTCCTTGAAGTCGTCGAGCTGCTCGACGTTGTGACGGGTGACGACCACCGAGATCTTGGCGTCTTTGAAGCCCGCGGCGGCCAGGTTCTCCAGCGCGCGGGTCGCCATCTCGAAGGAGCCGGGTCCGCGGACGGCGTCGTTGACCTCGGCGGTGGCGCCGTCCAGTGAGATCTGCACGTCGACGTAGTCGCTGGCGGCCAGCCGTGCGGCCACCTCCGGGGTGATCCGCACGCCGTTGGTGGAGAACTTGACGCCGACGTGGTGAGCGGTCGCGTAGTCGACCAGCTCCCAAAAGTCAGGTCGCACAGTGGGTTCGCCGCCACCGATGTTGACGTAGAACACCTGCATGCGCTCGAGCTCGTCGATGATGTCCATGCACTGACGGGTGGACAGCTCGCGGGGATCGCGCTTGCCCGAGGAGGACAGGCAGTGCACGCACGCCAGGTTGCAGGCGTAGGTCAGCTCCCAGGTCAGGCAGATCGGCGCATCGAGGCCGCTTTCGAACTGCTCGATCAGCCGGGGTACCGGTGCCACCGAAGTCATTGGGAATCCTTGCAGGTCAACATGTTCGAGGTCACCAGCACGCTCAACGCATGCAGGTAGGGTGCCTCGTCGGGCTCGTCGACCCCGGCGGCCCGCAGAGCTGAGCGGGCGTCGGGGTGATCGGGTAGCGAGTTCACGACGGCGAGGATGGTGCGGTTCTTCAGGAACGACAGCTTCCTGGTGCCGAAGTGGTACAGCAGTGCGCCGAAAGGTTCCGGGCGCACGGCCACCTGCGGATGCAGACGCCAGCTGAGTGCCGGGTCGAAGTTCGACCCGGCCGCAGCCGGATCGCCCACAGCGTGGGCGGGCACGGTCAGTAGACCCCGCACATCCCGTCGATGGAGACCTCTTCGACCAGCGTCTCGGTCACCAGTTCGGTCTCGGTCTCACTTGCGTGGCTCGGCTCCATGAAAAGCACCCTTTCGTCGGCCAGGTTCTCGACAATTGTGATCGAGATCGCAAGAATATGGCATCGAGTGCCGAAAAGAAAGGGGTGGGTCGATGACAAGTGGTTCTCCGGGTTCGGGCGGACCCCGCGTGGGGCGGCGCCGCTCCACCACCCAGGACCACATCACCGACGTCGCCCTCGACCTGTTCGCGAACTACGGGTTCGGTTCGGTGAGCGTCGACGACGTGGCTCAGGCGTCGGGTATCGCGCGGCGCACGCTGTTCCGCTACTACCCGTCGAAGAACGCGATCCCCTGGGGCGACTTCGACGCTCACCTGCAGCACTTCCGTCATCTGTTCGACGCGATGGACGCAGCAGAACCGATCAGCGCCGCGCTGCGCTCAGCCCTGCTGGCGTTCAACACGTTTGACGAGTCGGAAACCGAACGGCACCGCCAGCGAATGCGGGTAATCCTGCAGACCGCCGAGCTGCAAGCCCACTCGATGACCATGTACGCCGGCTGGCGCGGTGTCGTCTCCGACTTCGTGGCCGCACGTATCGGTGGCGCGCCGGGTGATCTGGTCCCCCAGTCGGTCGCCTGGCTGATGCTCGGCGTCGCGCTATCGGCCTACGAGTACTGGCTGGCCAACGAGGAAGTGCCACTGCCGCAGGCGCTCGGCGACGCCTTCGACGTCGTCGCACATGGACTCGACGACCTGGACGGCCGCTGAGCCCGGCGGAAACCTAGCCCAGCACGTCGGCGATCGGCGCACCTGCGGCGATCTTGGCGCGGGTCTTCATGACCTTGCCGGCCATACCGCCGCCGACCACACCGGCCACCACGCCGTCGCGCTCGTAGAACGCCAGGAACTTGCGGCCGTCGTCCTCGACGATGTGCACGATGTCGGTGGCCTCCGGCTCGCCGAGGCACTGGATCTTGACGTCGTACTGATCGCTCCAGAAGTACGGCACGACGATCACTGACGGCGCCTCCAGGCCCAGCATCGACGGCACGATGACCCGGGCCTGCTCGGCGACATTGCTCCAATGCTCGACGCGGGCTTGATGTCCCGTGGCGTCGCGCCATGACGCGACGTCACCGAGCGCCCAGACTCCTGCGGCGCTGGTGCGGCCCGCCGCATCGCACACGACCCCGTTGTCGACCTCCACCCCACTGCCCGCCAGCCAGTCGGTGGCCGGGCGCGACCCGATGCCGACGACCACCAGATCGGCCGCCAGTTCGCTGCCGTCGGACAACACCACGCCTGCCACGTGGCCATTCTCGCCACGGACCTCGGCCACTCCGATGCCGGTGCGGACGTCCACTCCCTCGGCGCGATGCAGCCGCGTCACCAGGTTTCCGACCTGCTCGCCGAGCACCGAGGCCAGCGGCGACGGCTGCGGCTCCACCAGGACGACGTCGACGCCGAGCTTGCGCAGGCTCGCCGCGACCTCGCAACCGATGAAGCCGGCGCCGATGATCACCGCCTTCCGAGCCGTTGCAGCGTGGGTGCGCAGCGCCAGTGCTTCGTCGAACGTCCGCAGCACCCGGATGCCCTCCAGGTCCGGGAACGACGGAATGCGCTTGGGCACCAAGCCCGTCGCGATCACCAGCTCGTCGTAGCCCAGCACTGCCCCATCGGCCAGCGTCACCGTCTGAGCGGCGGTGTCCAACGAGGCGACCGCGCTACCCAACCGCAAGGTGATGTCGTTCTCGGTGTAGAACTCGGCCGGCTTGAGCGTGACATCGTCGAGGTCGGCGTGCAGCACGTCCTTCGACAGCGGCGGGCGGTCGTAGGGCAGGTGTGCCTCGTCGCTAACGATGGTGACTGGCCCGGTGTACTCCGACTTCCGCAACTGTTCGGCGACCCTGGTGGCGGCCAGCCCGCCGCCGACGATAAGGATCCCGTTTTCGCTCGTGCTCACGTGGTGTTCTTACACGATCGTCGTAGCGAAGTGCGCGCCAGGCTGCCGTTACCAACCGCTGGGTTGATTGGGTGGCTACGCGGGTGAACGGTCGATCAGATTGGACAACACCACGATGCTTTCGCTTCGTTCGATGTCGGCGGTGGACCGGATCCGCTCCAGCGCTGCCTCCAGGTGGCGCATATCGCGGGCCAGCACATGCAGGATGGCATCCGCGGTGCCGGTGACCGTCGCGGCACTGATGATCTCGGGAATGTCAGTCCAGGCCGCGCGCAACTGATCCGGCGCGATCGTTCCCTGGCAGTACACCTGAACGTACGCCTCGGTGTTCCAGCCCAGCGCGCTGCGGTCGATGACCGTGGTGAAGCCGCGGATCACTCCGTTGTCCAGCATCCGGTCGACCCGGCGTTTGACCGCTGGCGCCGACAAATTCACTCGCGCGCCGATCTCGGCAAACGTGGCCCGCGCATGCTCGGTCAGCTCGGCGAGGATGCGCTCGTCGGTGTCGTCCAGCCGGTCCATCGACAGCTCTCCGATCTGTGGTTAACAAATCACCGCCATTCTGGCCGTGACACAAGAAATCGATTATAGACACGCAATAGAGGTCGATTGATTGCGTGGAGCCGGGGTTCTATCGTTATTTTCATGACGATATCCACAGATGTCGCCGCCGAGTCAACGAGGACACCGCGCAGCCAGCGACTTCGCCACTACGCCATGACACCACCGACGTTCTTCACCGTCGACTACGCCATCAACCCGTGGATGGACACCAGCACCCCGGTCGACGTCCAACGTGCCGTCGCCCAATGGGAGCACCTGCGGGACACCTACCGCCGCCTCGGCCACACCGTCGATGTCATCGAGCCGGTCCCAGGCCTGCCCGACATGGTCTACGCCGCCAACGCCGGACTGATCATCAACGGCACGGCGATCGTCGCCCAGTTCAAGCACGCCGAGCGCCAGGGCGAATCGGTTGCGTACGCCAACTGGATGGATGCGAACGGACACGACCCCGTCGCCACTCGCCACGTCAACGAGGGGCAGGGCGATCTGCTGGTGGTCGGGTCAACGATATTGGCCGGCACGGGTTTTCGCACTCAGCCGCAGGCGCACACCGAGGTCGCCGCAATCACCGGCATGCCGGTGATCTCCCTGGAACTCGTCGATCCGCGCTTCTACCATCTCGATACCGCCCTGACGGTGCTCGACGACACCATGATCGCCTACTACCCGCCGGCGTTCACCGCCACCGCCCGCGGCCGGCTGCGCGACCTCTTCCCCGACGCCATCGAAGTGGCGAGCACCGATGCTTATGTCTTAGGCCTCAACGCGGTGTCCGACGGCAAGCATGTCGTACTTCCGGCCCAGGCCAGCGGTTTCGCCAAGCAGCTCTATCACGCCGGCTTCCACCCCATCGGCGTCGACCTCTCCGAGCTGCTCAAGGGTGGCGGCTCGGTGAAATGTTGCACGCTGGAGGTGTTTTCATGACCATGGCCGACACCGTGCGACCCACAGGAGCAACTGCAGCGGCCATTGCTCTCGACAACACCTACGCCGCGCACAACTATTCGCCGCTTCCGGTCGTGGCCGCCAGCGCTCGCGGAGTGTGGATCACCGACGTGGAAGGCCACCGCTACCTGGACTGCCTGGCCGCCTATTCGGCGGTCAACTTCGGCCACCACAACGACGAGATCGTTGCCGCCGCTCATCGCCAGCTCGATGCGGTGACTCTGGTCAGCCGGGCGTTCCACTCCGATCAGCTGGGCCCGTTCTGCGCGGCGCTGGCCGGGCTGTGCGGCAAAGACATGGTGCTGCCGATGAACAGCGGCGCCGAGGCCGTGGAGAGCGGCCTGAAGGTCGCCCGTAAGTGGGGCTCCGACGTCAAGGGTGTCCCCCTCGACATGGCCAATATCATTGTGGCCGACAACAACTTCCACGGCCGCACGATCAGTATCGTGAGCTTCTCCTCCGATGCCACCGCCCGCGGTGGATTCGGGCCATTCACACCGGGATTCCGGTCCGTACCATTCGGTGACGCCGACGCCGTCGCAGCTGCCATAGACGACAACACGGTCGCGGTCCTCATCGAGCCGATCCAGGGCGAGGCCGGGATCATCGTCCCGCCCGACGATTACCTGCCCCGACTGCGCCAGCTGTGCACTCGGCGCAACGTGCTGCTGATCGCCGACGAGATCCAGTCCGGTCTGGCCCGCACCGGTCACACCTTCGCCTGCGACCACTGGGGTGTGGTGCCCGATATCTATCTGCTCGGCAAGGCCCTCGGCGGCGGCGTCGTTCCGCTGTCGGCGGTTGTCGCCAACCGCGACATCCTCGGGGTGCTTCACCCGGGTGAGCACGGTTCGACGTTCGGCGGCAATCCGCTGGCAGCAGCCATCGGCTCCACTGTGGTCGACATTCTGCGACGCGGTGAATTCCAGTCCCGCTCAGCCGAACTCGGGCTACATCTGCACGCTCGGTTACGGTCGCTGATCGGCCACGGGGTGCTCGCGGTGCGCGGGATGGGACTGTGGGCAGGCGTCGACATCGACACCCGCCTCGGGACCGGCAAACAGCTCAGCATCGCGCTGGCCGAACACGGCGTGCTGGTCAAGGACACCCACGGCTCGACCTTGCGATTCGCTCCACCACTGGTGATCACCGCCGAGGAGATCGACTGGGCGGTTGAGCAATTCGCAAGCGTACTGGCCGGGCCAGGAGCACACTGATTTGTAATTCAATCTAGGGCCCACAGGAGGCACTATGAGCGCTCCAACAATAAGCTTCTCCCAGCAGTTGTTCCGCCGCCGTCCCGTTGCCGGCGCTCCTGTCGCACATGGCGCCTCTGACCATCTCAAGCGAAGTATCGGCACCTTTCAGCTGACACTGTTCGGTGTCGGCGCGACCGTCGGCACCGGCATCTTCTTCGTGTTGTCCGCGGCAGTGCCGGAGGCAGGCCCGGCAGTACTGGTCTCGTTTGTCCTAGCCGCCATCGCGGCGGGGCTATCCGCCCTGTGCTACGCAGAGATGGCGTCCTCGGTGCCGGTATCGGGCTCGACGTACTCGTACGCCTACACGACGATGGGTGAATTCGTCGCGATGGGCGTGGCCGCCTGTCTGCTTCTGGAATATGGCGTGTCAATCTCCGCCGTCGCGGTCGGGTGGAGTGGCTACCTGAACAAGTTGTTGGACAACCTGTTTGGCTGGCAGATCCCACAGTCATTGACGTCAGCCCCGTGGGACGCAACGCCGGGCATCGTCAACCTACCCGCGGTCCTACTGATCGTGATGTGTATGGCGCTGCTGATCCGCGGTGCCAGCGAGTCGGCTGCCGTCAACACCATCATGGTGTTGATCAAGCTCGGCGTGCTCGCGATGTTCATCGTCATTGCGCTCACGGCGTTCAACGCTGACCACTTCCACGGCTTCTGGGACAAGGGCACGGCCGGCATCACCACGGCGGCGAGCATGATCTTCTTCTCGTTCATCGGCCTCGACGCAGTGTCGACGGCCGGTGACGAGGTGAAGAATCCGCAAAAGACCATGCCTCGCGCGATCATTGCTGCACTGCTCGTGGTGACCACCTTTTACATCCTGGTGGCCTTCGCCGGACTCGGCACGCAGGACGCCGCAGAGTTCGGGTCGGACGAGCAGGCCGAAGCCGGGCTGTCAGTGATCCTGGAGAAGATCACCGGCGGAACCTGGGCCAGCACGCTGCTGGCCGCAGGCGCGGTGATCTCCATCTTCTCCGTGACCCTGGTTGTGATGTACGGCCAGACCCGCATCCTGTTCGCGATGGGCCGAGATGGACTGCTGCCGTCGATGTTCGCAAAGGTAAACCCGCGCAGCATGACTCCCGTCGGCAACACCATCATCGTCGCGGTCGCCACCGGGATCCTTGCCGGATTCATTCCCCTGAACTGGCTTCTGGACGCCGTGTCGATCGGTACGTTGGTCGCCTTCATCACGGTGTCGATCGGCGTCATCGTCCTGCGGGTCAGGGAACCCGATCTGGAGCGCCCATTCAAGGTTCCTGGCTATCCGGTCACACCGGTTCTCTCCGTCCTCGCTTGTATGGCGGTGCTCTACGGCCTGCGTTGGCAGACATGGTTGGTGTTCGGCGGCTGCGTCGGCCTTGTGCTGCTCTTCTACTTGTTCTGGGGCCGACGCCACAGCGCGCTCAACGCCGGCAATGCTGATGGCTATATCCCGACCGCGGTACCCGGTGACGACGACGTCATGTTCGACGAGGAGCCGAAGGATCACCACTTCGTCACCAAGCACGAGGATGAGCCGTGACCGTCGCCGTCGGCTTCCTTGCAGGCAAGGGCGGCCGGTCGCCACTGTACTTGGCCGTGGAAGCAGCCAAGACGCTCAAGACCTCACTGACGGTGGTAACAGTCGTGCCACGACCCTGGATGACGCCTTCACTTGGCCGAATCGACGCCGAATATGCCCAGTATGCCCAGCAATTGGCCGCGAGCTCGGCGTCGCAAGCGCAAGAGTGCATCGACTCGATCGCCGAGGGGCTTGACGTCAAGTATCACAAGGTCAGTCACCGGTCGGCGTCCGGCGGGCTCTTGGAAGCCGTCTCCAAACTCGAACCCGAACTGCTGATCCTGGGCTCCGCGGCCGACGGCAAGCTCGGCCAGGTTGTGATCGGCTCGACGGGAGATCGGCTGCTGCACTCGTCGCCAGTGCCGATGGCGATCAGTCCGCGCGGCTATCGCGGCTCGAAATCTGGCGGGCTGACCCGGATTACCGCCGCGTACCCGGGTACGTCGGAGACATTGCATGTGGTGGAGCGCGTTACCGCGCTCGGCGAACGGCTCAATGTGCCAATGCGCGTCATCACATTCGCTGTCCGTGGCCGCACGATGTATCCACCGGAGGTCGGCCTGAGCGCCGAAGACTCCATCCTCGACCAGTTAGCCGCTCATGCGCGCGAAGGGCTGGCGCGGTTGAGGACTGACGGCGTGGTAGGCGAAGACGTGGATTTGCAGGTCGTCACCGGTAATGGCTGGGGCCAGGCTCTGGACGCCGCCGACTGGCAGGATGGCGACCTGCTGGCCATCGGCACATCGCCGGTGGGCGGAATCGCCCGGGTGTTTCTTGGCTCCCACGGCTCGAAGATCCTGCGGCACAGCCCCGTTCCGGTATTGGTGCTACCGGGCTAGTCCGATGTAGCCACTTCTCAGCGCCTCGCTCCGCTGCGGCGCATCGGCGTGACTAGTACTTCATCACCCCGCGGTCGACGTTGATCTGCGAGCCCGACAGCGTGGCCGAATTGTCGCCGGCCAGCCAGACCACCACGTCTGCGACCTCATCGACATGCATGAAGTCGGTCAGCTTGCCGGTCGCGCTCTGGCCGGTGGGGAGATACGGCATCGGCGAGAAGCCGTGCAGGAAACTGGGGTGTGCGGCGAAAACGCCCATCATGGCGTCATTTTCGGTCATCGGGGTGGCCACCGAGTAGGGGTGGATGGAGTTGACCCGGATGCCGTACTCGCCGGCTTCCAGCGCAAGGGAATTCGTCAGGGCGGTCAGGCCGTGCTTGGAGGCGGCGTAGTGACTGTTTCCGGGCGTGGCCTTCACACCGGCCGACGAGCTCACCACGATGATGGAACCGCCGTTGCCTGCCTCGATCATCGCGGGGACGACGGCGCGCAGTGTGCGCCAGGTGCCGGTGAGGTTGACATCGATGACGGTGTTCCACTGTTCGTCGGTCAGCTCCCACAGCCGGCCCCAGGACAGCACACCGGCGTTGGCCACCAGGACGTCGAGCCGCCCGAACTGCTCGACACCATCGGCGACCAGCTGGCGCACCGCGGCGTCGTCACGGACGTCGACCTCGCGGGCAAGCGCCTTGCGGCCCTGCGCCTCGACCAACTGCACGGTCTCGCGCAGGTCCTCTGGAGTGGTGCCGGGGTAGGGAATCGTGTCGCTGACCGGCGCGCAGATGTCGGAGATGATGACGTCGGCGCCCTCACGGGCCAGCCGTACGGCATGGGCGCGCCCCTGGCCGCGGGCGGCCCCGGTCACGAAGGCCACTCGTCCTTCAAGCGTCCCCGACGATGTTGTCATCAATGGTCCTTTCGATCAGCTCCCGCCAGGCTAGCAAGCCAACTGGAACGTGTTCTAGGAACCACCGAGGCGGTGTGTGAGCGTGCTCAGTAGTCGACTTGGTCCCGGATGATCGGGCAGGTCATGCAGTGACCGCCGCCGCGCCCACGACCCAGTTCGGCACCGACGATCGTGATCACTTCGACCCCGGCCTTGCGCAGCAGTGAATTGGTGTGAGTGTTGCGGTCGTAGGCGAACACCACCCCTGGCTCGACGGCCACCAGGTTGTTGCCGCTGTCCCACTGCTGACGCTCGGAGTCGTAGGCGGTGCCGCCGGTCTCGACCACGCGGAGCGCACCGAGACCCAGAGCTGCCGCGACGACCTCGACGAACGGCTTGGTCTCCTCGATGACATCGAGCCCAGGCGCGGAATCGCTGGGCACCAGCGTGAAAGCCTGGATGCTGTCGACGATCTCGGGATAGATCGTCACCACGTCGCGGTCGGCGAACGTGAACACGGTGTCCAGGTGCATCGCCGCGCGCAGCTTGGGCATTCCCGCCACGACCACCTGCTCGGCCGCACCGTTGGCGAACAGAGTCGCTGCGACCTGTGTGATGGCTTGGCGCGACGTACGTTCGCTCATGCCGATCAGCACCACGCCGTTGCCGGGCACCATCACATCGCCACCCTCGATAGTGGCCATCCCCCAAGACTTTTCGGGATCGCCCCACCAGATCGTGGAGCCGACGAAGTCGGGATGGAACTCGTAGATGGCCTTCATCAACAACGTCTCGTCGTGGCGGGCCGGCCAGAACAGCGGGTTCAGCGTCACACCGGAATAGATCCAGCACGTGGTGTCCCGGGTGTAGAGGGTGTTCGGCAACGGCGGCATCAGGTATTCGGTGATTCCGGCGTGCTCGCGGGCCAGGGCGCGGTAGCCCTTGCCGAGGTCGGCGGGCAAGTCGCGGGTGGACAGCCCACCGATCAGGAACTCGGTCAGCCGTTGGGAAGCCAGCTCGTCGAGGAAGTTCCTGGTCTCGTCGACAAGTCCCAGCCCCACTTCGTTGGCGACGATCTTGCGGTCGAGCAGCCAGGAGCGGGCTTCCGGAATGTCCATCGTCTCGGCGAGCAGGTTGTGCAGCTCGACAACCGCAACACCGCGGTCGCGCATCTTGTCGATGAAGTCGAAGTGGTCGCGGCGGGCATTCTGCACCCACAGCACATCATCGAAGAGCAGATCGTCACAATTGGTCGGGGTCAGACGCTCGTGGGCCAAACCCGGCGAGCACACCAAAACCTTGCGCAGCGTTCCGACTTCGGAATGCACGCCGTACGACGCGGATGGCGACGTCATCGACACTTCCCTTCTGTTAGAGCTCGATCGCACCGGTGGCCAGCGAGGCCACCCCAGCGACGGCACCGACAACGATGATGGCGAACAGGACCGCCTCGGCAGGGCGGAACACCCGAAGTCCGCGCTCGCGCCGGGCGATCACGTACAGGATCGCCCCGGGGGCATACAGGATGCAGGACAGCATCAGATGATCCATCCCGGCGGCGTACACCAGGAACAGCGTGTACACCGTGGCCAACACGGCCACCGCCATGTCGCCACGGCGCGGCCCGCCGTCCCCGTACGTTTCACGGGTGATCGTCAGCTTCAGCGCGTACGCGGCGGCCAGCAGATACGGAATCAGCGACAGTGCCGCGGTCAGGTCGAGCATGAAATTCAGTGCGTCGGAGGTGAACAGCAGCACGATGAGGAGCAGCTGGACCATGCCACCTGCCATGACCAGCGCGGCGACCGGTGCGCCATGGGAGTTGGTGCGCGCGAGGAACCGCGGCATGTCGTCGGATTTAGCTGGCAGGTAGAGGATTTCGGCGGCCATCAACGTCCACGCCAGGTAGGCGCCCAGCACCGAGACGATCACGCCGACCCGGATGAACACTGACCCCCAATGTCCCACAATGCTTTCCAGGACCGACGCCATCGACGGCTGGTAGACCTGGGCCAATTCGTGCTGCGGGAGAACACCGTAGGACACCAACGTGACCAGCATGAAGACACTGAGCACGCTCACGAAGCCGATGACGGTGGCCCGCCCGACATCCTCGCGTTTGCGGGCGAAGCGCGAATACACGCTGGCGCCTTCGATCCCCAGGTACACGAACACGGTGATCAGCATCGTGCCCTTGGCCTGTTCGAACACCGAAGAGTACGAGGCACTATCGCCGCCCCAGAAGTTCTTTGCGAAAACACCGCCTTTGAAGGCGACCAGCGCGATGACGATGAACACCAGGATCGGCACGACCTTCGCGACGGTCGCGATCCGGTTGATGATCGCCGCCTCCTTAACCCCGCGCAGGATCAGAAAGCAGAACAGCCAGACCCCGATCGAGGCCACGACGACGGCCAGCAGGGTATCGCCGGTACCGAGGCCGGGGAACAGCGCGGCGGTGGTCGCCATGATCAGCACCCAGTAGGAGGTGTTGCCCGCGCACGCCGACGCCCAGAACCCGAACGCCGAATTGAAGCCGACGTAGTCGCCGAAGCCGGCCTTGGCATACGCGAAGATGCCTGCGTCCAGTTCTGGCTTACGGGTGGCCAATCGCTGGAAAACAAAGGCCAGCATCAGCATTCCGGTGCCCGCGATCGCCCAGGCGATCAACGCCCCGAGCACACCGGTCTCGACTCCGAAGCGCCGGGGAAGCAAGAAGACACCCGAACCGATCATGGACCCGACGACCATGGCGGTCAGGGTGGGCAGGCTGACTTTCGCGTCCGCCTGCGGCGGTGACTCGGTGGACGCCATCGGCCGCTCCTCCGTTCGTCCGGTCAACCGCGTTTAGAGATCGGCGAGGATCTGCTGTCGCTTCGCGTTGTACTCAGCCTCGGTGATCGAACCGGTTGCGCGTAACGTCTCGAGCTCCTGCAGCCGCTGTGCCGTGGAGGCTTCCGGCATCGCCGGCATCGGCGGCGGCACATACGCCGGCGGTGCGGGCGGCTGCGGTGGGGCGGGTGCGGCGGCCGCGGGCTGTCCCGCGCCGGCGCGGCGGACGACGGCCATCACCTGCTGGCGCACAGCCGGATTGGACCGAATGTCGATGGTGCCGTTCATCGGAACACCGTTGGCCCGCAAGATCTGCATGATCTCCATCAGCGGACCGGCCTGGCCCCGTAGGTCGTAAGTCTTGTTGTCCTCAGCGAGCGTGAACTGCGCTGGCACCACACCGGCGATCAAAGCGCTGGCGTTCCAATCGATTTCGTACTTCTGCGTGCCAGGCTCGACCAGTGCCACCAACTTGTGGGCATTGAGGATCTGCATGCGGGTCGGGCTCGATGCCATGGTCTCCTGGGTATCGAAGCCCTGATAGCCCGGTACCTCGAAGTGCAGATTCACCTTGATCATCTGCTGATCGTTGACGAACCAAGAGGTGTCCGAGATTCCGGTGATCTGCGCCAGCACCAGGACACCGCGCTGGCTGAGTTCGTCATGCCGGGCCGCCGATTTCACACCGGCATTGGTCAGCCACAGCGCGGCCAGCACGTCGCCGGCGGTGATGAGCAGACCGACCCAGAACATCCACCCGATATAAGGCCTCGCTATCGGGCCGAGGGCGAAGTAGACGATGAGGAAGATCGGACCGACCAGGCCGCCGAACAGCAGCACCGTCAATTGAGCTTTGAGATACCGCCCCAACATTCGTCATGTCCCTTCTCGGCCAGCAATTTGGAACTCAGACTAGCCCCACGACATCAACTTCGGACGACTTGCCACAGCCTGTGAAGTAGCTGCCAGCAGCAGCTCAAGGGGCCTGCAAGAGCCGGTCGAAGGCCGGCAACTGCGGGGTCAGGTGGGCCACGAAGCCCTCGAGGTTGTTCTGCGGGGTCGGCTCCCCCGCGACCGCCGTCGCCGGCGCCATCGGTGTGGCGGCCGGTGGGATACGGGCCGCCGGGGACAAGTGCGGGCCGCTGACACTGGCCGCGCTGACCATCAGGACCGATACGACCAGTCCAGCGATGGCGACTACCAGTCCCGCACCACCGATCAGAATCGACGGCGGGTACGCCCGTGGCTGGAATTCGTCGATATCGCTGTCGTCCACCTGCCCACCCCTGTGTGAGATGCCGAAGCGTAGCACCCGGATCGGTGCCGGTAGGCGGGGTCGAACAACGAAAAGCGGCGCCCACCGGAAAGGTGAGCGCCGCTTTCGCGGTAGTACTTAGATCACTTGTGGATCTTGGTGACCCGGCCGGCGCCGACGGTGCGGCCACCTTCACGGATCGCGAAACGCAGGCCCTCGTCCATGGCCACAGGCTGGATCAGCTTGACGGAGATGTCGGTGTTGTCACCGGGCATCACCATCTCGGTGCCCTCGGGGAGGGTCACAACGCCGGTCACGTCCGTGGTGCGGAAGTAGAACTGCGGGCGGTAGTTGTTGAAGAACGGCGTGTGGCGGCCGCCCTCGTCCTTGGACAGGATGTAGACGCTGCCGTCGAACTCGGTGTGCGGGGTGGTGGTGCCGGGCTTGACCACAACCTGGCCACGCTCGACGTCCTCACGCTTGACACCACGAACCAGCAGGCCGACGTTGTCGCCCGCCTGGCCCTGATCGAGCAGCTTGCGGAACATCTCGACACCGGTGACCGTGGTCTTCGTGACGGTCGGCTTGATGCCGACGATCTCGACTTCCTCGTTCACGTTGACCACGCCACGCTCGACACGACCGGTGACCACGGTGCCGCGGCCGGTGATCGTGAAGACGTCCTCGACGGGCATCAGGAACGGCTTGTCGGTGTCGCGGACCGGGTCCGGGATCGACTCGTCAACGGCGTCCATCAGGTCCTCGACCGACTTGACCCACTTCGGGTCGCCCTCGAGTGCCTTCAGCGCCGACACCTGAATGACCGGCGCGTCCTCGTCGAACTCCTGGGCGGCCAGCAGTTCGCGGACCTCCAGCTCGACGAGCTCCAGGAGCTCCTCGTCGTCGACCATGTCGGCCTTGTTCAGCGCCACCAGGATGTAGGGGACGCCGACCTGGCGGGCCAGCAGCACGTGCTCGCGGGTCTGCGGCATCGGACCGTCGGTGGCGGCGACCACCAGAATCGCGCCGTCCATCTGGGCGGCACCGGTGATCATGTTCTTGATGTAGTCAGCGTGGCCGGGGGCGTCGACGTGCGCGTAGTGACGCTTCTCGGTCTGGTACTCCACGTGGGAGATGTTGATGGTGATACCGCGCTGACGCTCCTCGGGCGCATTGTCGATCTGGTCGAATGCGCGCGACTCGTTCAGCGTCGGGTACTTATCGTGCAGAACCTTGGTGATTGCTGCAGTCAGCGTGGTCTTGCCGTGGTCAACGTGACCGATGGTCCCGATGTTGACGTGCGGCTTCGTCCGCTCGAACTTCGCCTTCGCCACTTCTGTGTCCTCCTGGACTTGTTGGTGCTTGCTAAAGCAGTGTTGATGTTTTCAGTTGTGTTGGTCCAAAAACGACGGACTTACTGGCCCAACCCTAATGGGCCGTTCACTTCGTTCACTGGCCCGTCGCCTTCGCGATGATCTCCTTCGACACGTTCGCCGGAACTTCGGCGTACGAGTCGAACACCATGGAGTAGTTAGCCCGGCCCTGCGTCTTCGACCTGAGGTCGCCGACATAGCCGAACATCTCCGACAGGGGCACATGCGCCTTGACGACGCGCGCACCGCTGCGCTCCTCCATGGCCTGGATCTGACCACGGCGGGAGTTCAGGTCGCCGATCACGTCACCCATGTAGTCCTCGGGTGTGGTGACCTCGACGGCCATGATCGGTTCCAGGATGGCCGGCTGCGCTTGCGCGGCAGCCTTCTTCAGCACCTGTGAGCCGGCGATCTTGAACGCCATTTCCGACGAGTCGACGTCGTGGTAGGCACCGTCGAGCAGGATCAGCTTCAAGTTCACCAACGGGTAGCCGGCCAGCACGCCGTACTGCATGGCGTCCTGGGCACCGGCATCCACCGACGGGATGTACTCGCGCGGGATGCGGCCACCGGTGACCTTGTTCTCGAACTCGTAGGTCGCGCCGTCTTCGCCGACGAACGGCTCGATGCTGACGAGAACCTTCGCGAACTGGCCGGAGCCACCCGTCTGCTTCTTGTGGGTGAACTCGACCTTGTCGACGGCGCGCTTGATGGTCTCCTTGTAGGCCACCTGCGGCTTGCCGACATTGGCCTCGACCTTGAACTCGCGACGCATGCGGTCCACCAGGATGTCCAGGTGCAGCTCGCCCATGCCACCGATGATGGTCTGACCGGTCTCGTGGTCCTGGTTGACCTTGAAGGTCGGGTCTTCCTCGGCCAGCTTCTGGATGGCCAGGGACAGCTTCTCCTGGTCGCTCTTGGTCTTGGGTTCGATGGCGACCTGAATCACGGGATCCGGGAAGGTCATCGACTCCAGCACGACCTGATTGTTCAGATCGGACAGCGTGTCACCGGTCGTCGTGTCCTTGAGACCGATCACCGCGTAGATGTGGCCGGCCGATGCGGTCTCGACCGGATTCTCCTTGTTGGAGTGCATCTGGAAGAGCTTGCCCAGCCGCTCCTTCTTGCCCTTGGTCGCATTGATGACCTGGGCGCCGGAGTCGACCTTGCCCGAGTACACCCGGACATAGGTGAGCTTGCCGAAGAACGGGTGCGTGGCGACCTTGAACGCCAAGCCGGAGAACGGCTCGTCGGTCGACGGCTTGCGGATGACCTCGACGTCCTCCTTGCCGGGGGCGTGGCCAACGGCGGCCGCCACGTCCAGCGGGGTCGGCAGGTAGTCGATGACCGCGTCGAGCATGGGCTGTACGCCCTTGTTCTTGAACGCGGATCCACACAACACCGGGTACGCCTCGGAGTTGACGGTCAGTTTGCGGATGGCGCCCTTGATCTCGTCGATCGTGAGCTCTTCACCACCGAAGTACTTCTCCAGCAGCGCCTCGTCGGTCTCGGCGACCGATTCGAGCAGCTTGGTGCGGTACTCGTCAGCCTTCTCGCGAAGGTCTTCGGGAATCTCGATGGTGTCGTAGGTTTCGCCGAGCTTGGTCTCGCCGCGCCACACCTTGGCGTTCATCTCGACCAGGTCGACGATGCCCTCGAAGTCACCTTCCGAGCCGATCGGCAGCTGGATCGGCAGTGCACGGGCGCCGAGGCGCTCCTCGATGGTGCGCACCGTGAAGTAGAAGTCGGCACCGATCTTGTCCATCTTGTTGACGAAGCAGATGCGGGGGACGTCGTACTTGTCGGCCTGACGCCAGACCTGCTCGGACTGCGGCTCCACACCCTCTTTACCGTCGAACACGGCAACGGCACCGTCGAGCACACGCAGCGAGCGCTCCACCTCGACGGTGAAGTCGACGTGGCCCGGGGTATCGATGATGTTGATCTGGTTGCCGTTCCAGAAGCAGGTGGTAGCGGCCGAGGTGATGGTGATACCCCGCTCCTGCTCCTGCTCCATCCAGTCCATCGTGGCGGCACCGTCGTGCACCTCACCGATCTTGTAGCTGATACCGGTGTAGTAGAGGATGCGCTCGGTCGTCGTCGTCTTGCCGGCATCAATGTGCGCCATGATGCCGATGTTGCGGACCTTGTTCAGGTCAGTCAGCACGTCCTGTGCCACGGCTAAATTCCCACTCTTTCGCTTCTCAGTTCGGTGTATTTAGTGGCCGCCGCGCGCTGCCTCTTCGGGTGCCCGCGGCGACTTGCAATCACCAGCGGTAGTGCGCGAAGGCCCGGTTCGCCTCGGCCATCTTGTGGGTGTCTTCACGCCGCTTGACGGCGGCACCCAGGCCATTGCTGGCATCGAGGATCTCGTTCGCCAATCGCTCGACCATGGTCTTCTCGCGGCGCGCCTTGGAAAAGCTGACCAGCCAGCGCAGAGCCAGCGTGGTCGAGCGTTCGGGGCGCACCTCGACGGGAACCTGATACGTGGCGCCACCGACACGGCGGCTGCGCACCTCGAGGGCGGGCTTGACGTTGTCGAGAGCGCGCTTCAGGGTGACGACCGGATCGGTGCCGGTCTTGTCACGAGCCTGTTCGAGCGCACCGTAAACAATGCGCTCGGCCAGCGATTTCTTCCCGTCCAGCAGAACTTTGTTGACCAGCTGGGTGACCAGCTGCGACCCGTAAACCGGATCGTTGACGAGAGGACGCTTGGGAGCGGGGCCCTTGCGCGGCATTAGCTCTTCTCCTTCTTCGCGCCGTAACGGCTACGGGCCTGCTTGCGGTTCTTGACACCCTGGGTGTCCAGCGAGCCGCGGATGATCTTGTAACGAACGCCGGGGAGGTCCTTCACACGACCGCCGCGCACCAGCACCATCGAGTGCTCCTGCAGGTTGTGGCCTTCGCCCGGGATGTAGGCGGTGACCTCGACGCCGGTCGTCAGCTTCACGCGCGCCACCTTGCGAAGTGCCGAGTTCGGCTTCTTCGGCGTGGTTGTGTACACGCGGGTGCACACGCCGCGGCGCTGCGGGCTGCCCTTGAGGGCCGCGGTCTTCACCTTGGCGACCTTGTCGGTGCGGCCCTTGCGGACCAGCTGCTGAATGGTTGGCATCTACCGGCTTTCTATCTCTCGTCCGTCTTTCGGCGGTTTTCAAGTCTCTGTACTGCTGTTTTCGCCCCGCCGCGTACCCCGCTGCCGGGCGTGTCGCACACACTGCGCACCAGGTAAATCCAATGCATACTGGACATGCGAATTGGCCCGGCGTGCGCGCATGCGTCCCCGCTTGCGCCCCTATCGGCCAGGCACGAGCTTCTACGATACCAGGCGCGGCACGCCCCTCCAAACTCGGTGTACGGCGCCTTACTGCAGGTCAACGCGTGAATGTCGGCGTCGGTTCCCGACGGCCCGGTTATCGGGTGCCGGGACGCCGCTCGATAGTCGGCTCAGCCGAGCGCGGCATTTCGCTGCGCCATGCCCGTTGCCAGCCGCAGCACCATGTCCGAGAACACCACATCGGTGTCGACGGTGTCCATCACGCCGGTCATCTCCAGCAGCACGAACCCGTGCAGCGCCGCCCAGAACTCCAGCGCCGAATAGAAGGCGTCGTCGCCGTCCAGGCCGTAGGAGGTCAGCACCTCGATGACCGGCGCCGCGGCGGCGTGCGACGCGGCGGTGAACTCGGGGTCGTCACCACCCAGCGGTATGCGGGTGAATGCCGAGTACCGGCCCGGGTGGTGATGCGCGTAGCTGCGGTAGGCGCTGGCCATCGCCATCACGGCGTCGTCGCGGGTGCGGCCCTGCCCGACGGCGGACAGCATCTGCAAGATGTCGTCGATGACGTGCATGCGGACGGTCCGGCGCAGGTCGTCCAGGCTGTGTACGTGGTTGTACAGCGACGGCCCCTTGGTGCCCAGCTGCGCGGCCAGGGCATTGATCGTCAATCCGTCCCAGCCCTCGCGATCCAGGAACGTCAGGGCCGCGTTGACGATGACGTCGCGACTGAGTTTGGCTGACCTGGCTGCCGGCCGGCTGCCGGGGCGTGACCGACCGCCCGCCGAGTCCGGTTCCGGCTGAAATGTCATGACAGGCCCTTCAATGGTGATCGACGAAGAACTCTAGTTGACCGACGGGCCGCGACGTAGGCTCCAACTCGGGTTGGGGGAAATGAGGGGCATGCCGGTGAGCTGGGGACACCGCGGTTGCGCACTCGTCGCGCGGGCATCCTGCTGGGCCGTGACCACCCAGGGGTCGTCGAACACGGCGATCGCCGATAACGTCGTCAATGACATCACGGCGTATGGCTGGGATCAGACGGTCCGTGCGAGAGCGGCGATCCTTTAATCGTCGACCGTGGTCGCGCATTAGGCATGACGAACCGGATCGACCGCGTTCCGGCGTAGGACCCCGAAGGACGTACTCCGATGCACTCCCCCACCCTCATCGCTGGCATCGGCATGCTCGCCGGCATCGCCCTGGCCGGTTGCGGATCCACCAGCACCGACACCAACTCCCCGACGGCCACTGTCGGGAAGACGGGGGCCCAGGTGGAAGTGGGCAACACCATCAACTACGGCTCGTTCGGGACCACCGCGGAGATCGACTGCGCCGACGGCAAGTCGCTCAACGTCGGCGGTTCGAACAACACCCTGACGGTCAAGGGCTCGTGCGCATCGGTGAACATCGGCGGCGCGGACAACAAGATCGCCTTCGAGAAGATCGACAAGGAACTCTCCGTCGTCGGCCTCAACAACACCATCACCTACAAGGGCGAGCCGAAGGTCAACAACCTCGGCTCGGGTAACACGCTCAACAAGGCTTAAGCGCCGGAGGGCAGGAGCGAAGCGACCCGGGATTAGGCAGGGCCACCGTGGCGGCCGGCGCCCTGCGCAAAACGTTGCGCCCCAGCGAGTGATTCGGCGGCCACCCGCGACAGGCTGGCGAACTCGAAGTCCATGGCTTCAGCCTCGGAGTGCCCCCATTGATTCAGCGCGGACAGCCGATCCGAACGCAGACAGAGCTGCGGTAGTGCCGCGAGCTCGGTGGCGAGTTCCTCGGCCGCCTGCCGGGCCTGCCCTTTGGGGACCACCCGGTTGGCCAGCCCGATCGCCAGCGCTTCCTCAGCACCGACGGACCGGCCGGTCAGGATCAGGTCCATCGCTCGGCTGTGCCCGATGAGCCGCGGCAGCCGGACCGTGCCGCCGTCGATCAGGGGAACCCCCCACCGCCGGCAGAACACCCCGAACACGGCGTCTTCTTCGGCGACCCGCAGGTCGCACCACAACGCCAGCTCGATTCCGCCGGCCACCGCGTAGCCGCTGACCGCGGCAATGACGGGCTTGGACAATGTCATGCGGCTCGGGCCCATCGGCCCGGGGCCTGTCCGATGGAGGGGGTTGGTATCGGCAGTGCCGATAGCCTTGAGATCAGCTCCAGCACAGAAGGTTCCGTGATCACCCCAGAGCACGGCCACCGACGCCGACTCGTCGTTGTCGAATTCCTCGAAGGCGTTGAACAGCGCCAGCGCCGTCGGACCGTCGACAGCATTGCGGGCCTGCGGGCGGTCGAGAATCACCGTCGTCACCGGCCCATCGCGTTCGACGCGAACACTTGTCTCGCCGCTCATTTCGCCTCCACCAGTCGTCCCTCATCTCGCCGCGCGCCCAGTTCGGCGGCGAAGTCTGCGTAGGCCTTGCGAAGTTCCGCACCCGGCCAGTGCGCAGGCAGCAGTTCCTTCGGCAGCACCGGGTCGGTGAGCAGGTGTCGCACCGCGCCTGCGGCCGCGCGGAAACGTCCCGGGACGTCGCGGGCCGCAGCCATCTCGTCCAGCAGCCGATCACCGGTGCTCGCCCAAGCGGGCAGGTCCCACAGGCGCCGGGTCAGCTCAGCCGGGTCGTCGTCGCGGGCGCGCAGCACCCGCACCCGGTCGGCGACTTCGGCGGGTAGCTCGTCGTCGAGGTTGCCGGGTCGCAGCCAGACACCTTCCCTGAGTTCACCGAACCGCTTGATCTGCACGGTGTTTCGCAGTGCGGCACGTGCCCGGGCATCCATGCCGACCGCTGTGATGACCAAGGTGATCCAATCACCGCCCCAGTCGCGGGTGCGCGGGTAGAGCGCATCGTCCTGACGGCGCTGGCGGTTGAGCAATCGATCAGAGAGCCGGTAGCCGTCGTCGGAGCGCACCAGGTCGCCCGCCGCGACCATCCGGGTCAGCGCCACCCGCAGGGTTTGTTCGCGGATGCCGAAATCCGATGTCAGCTGCAATAATTCGGCCGCGGTCGCCCACGCCGGATGCGCACCGAGCAATACGCTGAGCACCACCGACCGGGCGGTCATCTTCGCCAGCGTTTGCGGCACGTTCACACCCCCGACGCGCGACGCCCGTAGTCACCGAACGGTTCGTCGCGATGACGTACCGCCTCCCGGAACCCTTGCGCGCGAGCGTCAGCCACGAACGCGTGCCCCTCCGGAGTGTGCCGGGCGATCCCGTCGAACACAGTGCTGACCATGCGACTGGTCGCCACGCCCTGCTGGTACAGCGCGGCGTTCATCGCCAGCTTCACCATGATCAACTGGTTGACCGGCACAGCCGCGATGCGCTCGACGAGCCGCTCGGTGCGCTCGTCGAGATCAGCGGGTTCGGGCGCTTCAATCGCAAGACCCCACTCGGCAGCCTGCGCACCGGTGATGCAATCCCCGGTCAGCAGAAGGCGTTTGGCCCGCTGGTCGCCGAGGCGATGCGCCCACAGGCCCGCGGCGGGGACTCCCCACACCCGGGTGGGCGGATAGCCGATCTTGGCGTCGGCAGCGGCGATCACCTGATCGGCGTGCAGTGCGATATCGGTGCCGCCGGCCACGCAGTAGCCGTGGATCTTCACCACGGTCGGCTTGTCCGCGTGCATCAGGCTGGCGAAGCCACGCACAAACCGACTCATCATCTGGTAGTCGATCATCGGGTCCCACGGCTGATCCGCCCGATGATTGACGGCCTGGGTCTTACCGTCGAGCACGGTGCCCTGGCGATCGCCGCCGCCTGCCGAGGAGGAGCCGTCGGCGTAGGCGCCGAGGTCGAACCCGGCGCAGAAGCCCTCCCCCCGCCCGGACACCAGGATCACGTGCACGCCTCTGTCGAGGTCGGCCCGTTCGACCAGCGCGGCCAACTCCAGCGGAGTCTCCGCGACGATTGCGTTGCCCTTGTCCGGGCGGTTGAAGGTGATGCGGGCGACTCGATCGGTGACCTCATAGGTCATCGTCTTGAGTTCGGTCATCCCTTCACCAGGCAGCGTTCGATGATCGGCGCGAGATCGAGCCCGTCCGGCAGCGTGCCGAACGCACCGCCCCAGTTGCCGCCCATCCGGGTGGCCAGGAACGCCTCGGCGACCGCGGGATGGCCATGGCGGACCAGCAGAGACCCTTGCAACGCCAACGCGATGTCCTCGGTGACCTTGCGGGCCCGGTACTCGATGGCGTCGAAGTTCCCCAGCTCGGCACGCAACTCGGCGACGTGGGTGTCTAGCCGAACGTCCTGACCGGCGCTGGTGGCGAGCTCGTCGAACAGGACGTCGACGCATTCGGGCCGGGTTGCCATGGCGCGCAACGTGTCCAGCGCACTGACGTTGCCCGAGCCCTCCCAGATGCCCATCAGCGGTGCCTCACGGTACAGCCGCGGCATGCCGGACTCCTCGGCGTAGCCGTTGCCGCCCAGGCATTCCATGGCCTCGCCGGCGTGCGGCGTGGCCCGCTTGCACACCCAGTACTTGGCGGCGGCCAGGCCGATACGGCGCAGCAGCGTCTCCCGTTCGTCGCCCCGGACGGCGGCGTCGGTGGCCCCGGCCATCCGCATCGCGATCATGGTGGCAGCCTCGGCTTCGACGGCCAGGTCGGCAATCACGTTGCGCATCAGTGGCTGGTCGATCAGATAGGCGCCGAACGCCTTTCGATGCTGCGCGTGGTGCACGGCGCGGGTCAGCCCGCTGCGCATGCTGGTGGCGCTGCCCAGCGTGCAGTCCAGCCGGGTGAGGTTGACCATCTCGATGATGGTGGGCACGCCCCGGCCCTCCTCGCCGACCAGCCACGCGGTGGCGCAGTCGTATTCGACCTCGCTGGAGGCGTTGGCGTGGTTGCCCAGCTTGTCCTTCAAGCGCTGCAAGAACATTCGGTTGCGGGTGCCGTCGGGAAGCACGCGCGGCAGCATGAAGCAGCTCAGCCCGCCATGGGCTTGGGCCAGCACCAGGAAGATGTCGCTCATCGCCGCGGAGGTGAACCACTTGTGGCCGGTGATGCGATAGCTGCCATCGCCGTTAGGGAGCGCCTGGGTGGTGCCGGCCCGGACATCGGAGCCGCCCTGCTTCTCCGTCATCGACATGCCCGCGGTGATGCCGACCTTCGTCGCAGGCACCGTCAATTCGGGGTCGTAGCGGCGGCTGGTCAGCAGTGGCTCGTAGATCTTGGCGAGGTCGGGGTTGTGGCGCAGCGCGGGCACGACGGCGTAGGTCATCGAGATCGGGCAGACGTGGCCGGGCTCGGGAGTCCACACGCCCATCTTGGCCGCGCGAACCACGTGGGCTCCCGGACGGTCGTCGGCCCACGGGGCCGCGTGCAGACCGTGAGCGATGGCCACGCGCATCAGCTCGTGATAGGCGGGGTCGTACTCGATCTCATCGACGCGATAGCCGTACCGGTCGTGGGTGTGCAGGATCGGCTGGTTGCGATCCGCCAGATCGCCCCAGCGCTGGGCCTGGGTGCTGCCCGAGAGCGCGCCAAGCTCGGTGACCTCGTCGACGCCCCATTGGCCGCCCTCCCGGATGAGGGCCTCGATCAGGACCGGTGAATTCGCCGGGTTGTGGTCCACCAGCGGTGGAACCTGGTTGGTGACGACATGCGTATCCGACATGACACCACTGTTACAGTTTTACGACGACCGCACAAGATGCGTAATATGGCAGGCTTGACTGCGTGAAGCCGAACTCTGTTGTCCACGCCGCAGCGTTGTGGCTCGAGCACGAGCCGGTACCCGCCGACCAGGCCGTCACCGGCGAGCCGCACACCGGGGTCGCCGATCTCGATTCGTTCGGCGGGCTACAGGTCGGGGTGTGGGAGATGACGCCCGGAGTGATGCGTGACGTCGAAGCCGAGGAGCTGTTCGTGGTGCTCTCCGGGGCGGCCACCATCGAGTTCGATGACGACAGTCCAGCGCTGACGCTGGGCGCCGGCGACGTGGTGCGCCTGACAAAAGGCGCCAGGACGGTGTGGACGGTGACCGAGACGCTGCGGAAGGTGTATCTGACCTAACCGGGATGGGCGGCGAAGAAGTACCACATGCGCTGCGTGGCGAACGACGGCCACTCGTGCCCGCCACCGGCCACGGTGATCAGCTCGACGCTGCGCCCGCTCGGACAGTCGGCCACCGACGTCGTCAACGCCCCGTCGACGGTCGTCGCCGGCGGCTGGCATTGGTCGACAGCGCGCCAGAACGCGTTGACATCAGGCGGGGTCGGAGTCTCCATGTTGACGGCGGTCCCGGGCTGGCCGTCGTAGCGAATCAACTTGTCGTCAGTGCCGTGGATGTGCAGCACCGACATCGGCCGCGGCGCCGGGCAAGCATCGAGCTGAGTCGCCGCGTCGGGCCCGATGGCCGCGAAAACCGCGCTGTTGCAGGCCAATTTGTAGGCCATCATGCCGCCGTTGCTGATTCCGGTGGCATAGATACGGGCCGGGTCGATTCCGACATTGTCGGCGATGTCGCGGACGGCGGCGGTGATGAATCCAACGTCGTCGACGCCGTCGCTGCTCGCGCGCCCGCAGCAACCACCCGAATTCCAGGATTCGCCAAGCCCATCGGGATACGCGACCACGAACTTCGCGGAATCGGCGAGCCGATTCCAGCCGTACTGCCGCTGCGCCTGCTCAGCGCTGCCAGTCCAGCCGTGCAGCATCACTACCAGTGACGCCGCCGGTGCCAGCCCCTTGGGGATATACAGCCGATAGGTGCGGTCGACGCCCCCGACGGTGATCGCGTGCAAACTGGCACCCGGGATGAACTGGGCCGTGACCGCAGCCGACGGCGCGCAAGCCGATATCAGCACCAGGGCCCCCAGCAGTGCGAATCGACGGGCCCACATGGCTAGCTCAGGTGTTCGCGGAGGAAGGCGATGTCATCCTTGCGCCCCTCGTCGGCCGTCTCACAGATCACCGGTGCCCCGGCGGCCTGGACCACCGCCACGAGAAGCTGCGGATCGATCTGTCCCGTACCGAAATTGGCGTGCCGGTCGGCACCGGAGCCCTTCGCGTCCCGGGAATCGTTGCAGTGCACCAGATCGATACGTCCGGTGATGGCTTTGATGCGCTCAACGGCGTCGATCAGCTCCTCACCGGCCGCCCAGGCATGGCAGGTGTCGAGACAGAACCCGATGCCGGTGTCCGCGATGCGCTCCCAGAGCCGGGCGATCGTGTCGAAGTGACGCGCCATCGCGTGGTCGCCGCCTGCGGTGTTCTCCAGATACACCGGCATGTCGGTCTCCAGCGCCGCCAAGGCCTTGACCCAGCGCTCGAAGCCGGCCGCCATGTCGTTGTCGTCGGCGTGACCGCCGTGCACGATCACCGCCGTCGCGTCGATCTCGGCGGCTGCGTCGCAGGTGTCCTGCAGGATCTTGCGCGACGGGATGCGCACGCGATTGTTGGCCGAGGCCACGTTGATCAGGTACGGCGCATGCACATACAGCGGGATCGACGACACCTTCAGTGTCTCGGCATCCTCGCGGGGCTTGGGCTTCTTCCAGCTCTGCGGGTTGCCGAGGAAGAACTGCGCAACGTCGGCGCCGTCGGCCGCGGCGGCCGCCAGCGGGTCGTCGCCGTGGACATGAGAACCGATCAGCACAGGCTCGAGTCTATGCGCGGCCACCGACGCCGCGCACGGCCGTCATCGCCGCCAGAACAGGTGATGGGTGACCCCACTCGGACTCGGCACCACCTCGTGGTGGAACCGGTCCTCGAGCTCGTCCGGCGACTCCCAGAGCCGCGATCCGGCGCCGATCTCCACGTCGGCCACCGCCACGTGCAACGTGTCGACCAGACCCGCGTCGAGGAATTGCCGGACGGTGCTCGCGCCGCCACCGAGCCGGACGTCCTTGCCGCCAGCGGCGGCCTTGGCCTGAGTCAGGACATCCGCCGGATCACCGGAGACGAAGTGGAACGTCGTGTCCGTCAGCGTCAACGACGGGCGCTGGTGGTGCGTCATCACGAACACCGGAGTGTGGAACGGGGTTTGGTCGCCCCACCACCCCTCCCATTCGTGATGGTCCTGCCATGGGCCGCGGTACGGGCACGCCGGCGCGGTGACAAGACGCCCGCGAATCCGACGCAATGGCGCGCCGAGCCGCGGATGCACCATCAATCCCGCGGTTGGCCGCACCCGAACGCCCCGATCCAGCACGTGGATGCGCCCGTCCTTTTCGGTATCGAAACCGTAGAGACCGGCTGCGGTGTTCATACAAGCGACCATCTTCTTGCCCGTCATGAGGTCAAGTGCCGCCAGCCGGGTAATGGTGTCCGGTTCGGACATCGCGTATACGCCATGCCAAACCCGGACGAGCGCACCCGCGCTGACATGGGCGGCTAGCGACTTACGCGACATCACGGCCAGCAGCTGCGCGGTCGTCGCAAGTCCGCTGTTGGCGGCGAAAAGCTCGTCGATGAACACAGCGCGATGCTGCAAGTCGGGTTGCGAGTTGCCAATTCACCGCTGGGGATAGATGGCGACAAGACGCAAAACGCCCCCGACACGCCGTGCGTGCGGGGGCGTTTGCGTCTGCTCGCGCAGAGAACTAGCGGTAGTCGCTGTAGCCGTAATCGTCCAGCGGCACCGCAGCACCGGTGGCCTGGCCGAAGTCCGGGCTGTAGTACTGATCCTCGTAGGACGGGATCGTGTACGCCGCGGCCCGAGCCTCTTCGGTCGGCTGCACCTGGATGTTGCGGTAGCGGCTGATACCGGTACCGGCCGGGATCAGCTTGCCGATGATCACGTTCTCCTTCAGACCATTCAGCCTGTCGCTGCGGCAGTTGATCGCCGCATCGGTCAGCACGCGAGTGGTCTCCTGGAACGACGCCGCCGACAGCCACGAATCGGTGGCCAGCGATGCCTTGGTGATACCCATCAGCACCGGACGGCCGGCCGCGGGCTCTGCGCCCTCGGCAACCACCCGACGGTTCTCCGACTCGAACTCGCCACGCTCGGTCAGCGAGCCGGGCAGGAACTCCGTTGCGCCCGAGTCGATGATCGTGACGCGACGCAGCATCTGCCGAACGATGACCTCGATGTGCTTGTCGTGGATCGACACACCCTGCGCCCGGTACACCTCCTGCACCTCTTTGACGAGGTGGATCTGCACCTTGCGCGGGCCCTCGATACGGAGCACCTCGTGCGGGTCGGCCGAGCCCTCCAGGAGCTGCTGGCCCACCTCGACGTGGTCGCCGTTGACAAGCAGCCGCTCGCTGCCGTCGTCGTGCTTGAACACCTTCAAGCGCTGACGCTTGGAGAGCTTGTCGTACACGACCTCCTCGCTCCCGTCGTCGGGAACGATGGTGATCTTGTAGAACTTCTCGGTCTCCTCCAGCTGCACCCGCCCGGCGACATCGGCGATCGGTGCGCGGTTCCGCGGAACACGCGCCTCGAACAGCTCCTGCACGCGGGGCAGACCACCGACGATGTCGGCGCCACCGGTAACACCACCCTGGTGGAAGGTGCGCATGGTCAGCTGCGTACCGGGCTCACCGATGGACTGCGCGGCCACGATGCCGACGGCCTCGCCGATATCCACCAGCTTGCCGGTGGCCATCGAGCGGCCGTAACACATCGCGCACACGCCCGAGCCGCTGGTGCAGGTGAGCACCGAGCGAACCTTGACCGAGGTGATGCCGGCCTCCAGCAGAGCGTCGATCGCCGGATCGCCGAGGTCGTGTCCGGCCACGACGATCACGTTGCCCTTCTCGTCGACCGCGTCAGCAGCCAACGTCCGGGCGTACGCCGAGGTCTCGACGTGCGGATCGCGGATCAGCGCGTCACCCTGCAGCTCGGCGAGCTCGACGATGATGCCGCGCTCCGTGCCGCAGTCGTGCTCGCGCACGATGACGTCCTGGCTGACGTCCACCAGACGACGGGTCAGGTAACCCGAGTCAGCGGTACGAAGTGCCGTGTCCGCCAGACCCTTTCGAGCGCCGTGGGTGTTGATGAAGTACTCCAGCACCGTCAGGCCCTCGCGGAACGAGGACTTGATCGGGCGCGGGATGAACTCACCCTTCGGGTTGGTCACCAGACCCTTCATGCCGGCCAGCGTCCGGGTCTGGGTGAAGTTACCCGTCGCGCCGGAGTCCACGATCGTGATGATCGGGTTGTCGGACGGGTAGTGCGCACGCAGCGCGTTACCGACCTCTTCGGTTGCTTCTTTCCAGAGCTCGACGAGGGCGTCGTTGCGCTCCTGCTTGTTCAAAGCACCGCGCTGGTACTTCTTCTCGATGCTCTCGGCCTCGGCCTCGTAGCGCTCGAGGATCTCCTGCTTCTCCGGCGGCACGATGACGTCGGCCATCGAGACCGTGACACCCGAGCGGGTGGCCCAGTGGAAGCCGGCATCCTTGAGCTTGTCGACGGTCTGCGCGACGACGATCATCGGGTAGCGCTCGGCCAGATCGTTGATGATCCGGGCCTGGACCTTCTTGTGCATCTGCTCGTTGACGAACGGATACCCCTGCGGCAGAAGCTCGTTGAAGAGCACCCGGCCCAGCGTGGTCTCGGCGGTCCAGGCATTGCCCGGGCGCCAGCCGTTCTCGCCGAACAGTTCGTTCTCGACCTCATGCGGCGGACGCAGCTGCGTCAGGCGCACCTTGATCTGAGCCCGAACCGACAGTGCCCCGCGATCCATCGCCATGATGGCCTCGGCCGGCGAGCTGTACACACCGGTCTCCGGGGCATCCTTGGCCGCGGCGGTGCGCTCACCCGGGGCGCCGGGAACCAGCGTCGTCAGGAAGAACAGACCGGTCACCATGTCCAGACGCGGCATGGCCAGCGGCTTACCCGAGGCCGGCGACAGGATGTTGTTGCTCGACAGCATGAGGATGCGGGCCTCGGCCTGCGCCTCAGCGCTCAGCGGCAGGTGAACCGCCATCTGGTCGCCGTCGAAGTCGGCGTTGAACGCCTCACAGACCAGCGGGTGCAGCTGGATGGCCTTGCCTTCCACCAGCTGCGGCTCGAAGGCCTGGATGCCGAGGCGGTGCAGGGTAGGTGCACGGTTCAGCAGCACCGGGTGCTCGGCGATGACCTCTTCGAGGACATCCCACACCTGGGGACGCTGACGCTCCACCATCCGCTTGGCGCTCTTGATGTTCTGCGCGTGGTTCAGGTCGACCAGACGCTTCATCACGAACGGCTTGAACAGCTCGAGCGCCATCAGCTTGGGCAGACCGCACTGGTGCAGCTTGAGCTGCGGGCCGACCACGATGACCGAACGGCCCGAGTAGTCGACGCGCTTACCGAGCAGGTTCTGACGGAACCGGCCCTGCTTGCCCTTGAGCAGATCGGACAGCGACTTGAGCGGACGGTTGCCCGGCCCCGTGACCGGACGTCCGCGACGGCCGTTGTCGAACAGCGCGTCCACCGACTCCTGAAGCATGCGCTTCTCGTTGTTGACGATGATCTCGGGTGCGCCCAGATCGATCAGTCGCTTGAGGCGGTTGTTGCGGTTGATCACGCGGCGGTACAGGTCGTTGAGGTCGGAGGTCGCGAAGCGGCCACCGTCCAGCTGGACCATCGGACGCAGCTCCGGCGGGATCACCGGTACCGCGTCGAGCACCATGCCCATCGGTGAGTTGCGGTTGGTCTGGAACGCAGCGACCACCTTCAGTCGCTTGAGCGCCCGAAGCTTCTTCTGCCCCTTGCCATTACGAATGGTGTCGCGCAGACTCTCGGCTTCGGCGTCGATGTCGAAGGTCTCGATGAGCTTCTGGATCGACTCCGCGCCCATCGAGCCCTGGAAGTACTCGCCGTAGCGATCGACCAGCTCGCGGTAGAGGTTCTCGTCGACGATCAGCTGCTTGACAGCCAGCTTGGTGAAGGTCGTCCAGATCTCGTCGAGCCGGTCCAGCTCACGCTGGGCCCGATCACGCAGCTGACGCATCTCGCGCTCGCCACCGTCGCGCACCTTGCGGCGCACGTCGGACTTGGCACCCTCGGCCTCGAGCTCGGCCAGGTCCGCCTCGAGCTTCTGGGCGCGGGCCTCCAGGTCGGAGTCACGCTGATCGGCGACGGCCTTCTTCTCGACCTCCATCTCAGCTTCGAGGGTGGAGAGCTCGTTGTGGCGCATGTCGTTGTCGACCGCGGTGATCACGTAGGCGGCGAAGTAAATGATCTTCTCGAGATCCTTTGGCGCCAGATCCAGCAGGTAGCCCAAGCGCGACGGGACGCCCTTGAAGTACCAGATGTGCGTGACGGGAGCGGCCAGCTCGATGTGGCCCATCCGCTCGCGACGCACCTTGGCGCGAGTGACCTCGACGCCGCAGCGCTCGCAGATGATGCCCTTGAAGCGGACGCGCTTGTACTTGCCGCAGTAGCACTCCCAGTCGCGAGTCGGTCCGAAGATCTTCTCGCAGAACAGGCCGTCCTTCTCGGGCTTGAGCGTGCGGTAGTTGATGGTCTCCGGCTTCTTGACCTCACCGAAGGACCAGGTACGGATGTCGTCCGCGGTCGCAAGACCGATCCGGAGTTCATCGAAGAAGTTGACGTCTAGCACGTAACTCCCTTTCCCCTTGCGGGATTAGTAACTATTAGGCCAAGTCCTCGACGGACGCAGATTCGTTGCGCGACAAGTTGATTCCCAGGTTCGCCGCAGCGCGCTCCAGGTCCTCATCGTCACCGTCACGCATCTCGATTGCCGCGCCGTCCGAAGACAGCACCTCAACGTTCAAGCACAGCGACTGCAGCTCCTTGAGCAGCACCTTGAACGACTCCGGAATGCCCGGCTCGGGGATGTTCTCGCCTTTGACGATCGCCTCGTAGACCTTGACCCGGCCGACGGTGTCGTCGGACTTGATGGTCAAGAGCTCCTGCAGCGTGTACGCCGCGCCGTAGGCCTGCATGGCCCAGCACTCCATCTCACCGAACCGCTGACCACCGAACTGCGCCTTACCGCCCAGCGGCTGCTGGGTGATCATCGAGTACGGACCGGTCGAGCGGGCGTGGATCTTGTCGTCCACCAAGTGGTGCAGCTTGAGGATGTACATGTAGCCGACCGTCACCGGGTACGGGAACGGTTCGCCGCTGCGGCCGTCGTAGAGCACGGCCTTGCCGTCACCGTTGACCAGAACTTCACCGTCACGGTTGGGCAGCGTCGAGCTCAGCAGACCCTGCAGCTCCTCTTCACGAGCACCGTCGAACACCGGCGTGGAGACGATGCTGCCGGGCTCGGAGCGGTGCAGATCCTCGGGCAGGTTCGCCGCCCACTCGGGAGCACCCTCGATGTTCCAGCCGGCCTTGGCCACCCACCCGAGGTGGGTTTCCAGGATCTGGCCGATGTTCATCCGTCGCGGCACACCGTGCGTGTTCAGGATGATGTCGACCGGGGTGCCGTCCGGCAGGAACGGCATGTCCTCGATGGGCAGGATCTTGCCGATGACGCCCTTGTTGCCGTGGCGGCCGGCGAGCTTGTCACCGTCGGAGATCTTGCGCTTCTGGGCCACGTAGACGCGGACCAGCTCGTTGACACCGGCGGGGAGCTCGTCGTCGTCCTCACGTGAGAACACGCGAATACCGATGACCTTGCCGGACTCACCGTGGGGCACCTTGAGCGACGTGTCGCGAACCTCGCGCGCCTTCTCACCGAAGATCGCGCGGAGCAGCCGCTCCTCCGGGGTCAGCTCGGTCTCGCCCTTCGGGGTGACCTTGCCGACCAGGATGTCGCCGTCGCGGACCTCGGCGCCGATGCGGATGATGCCGCGCTCGTCGAGATCGGCCAGCACCTCATCGGAGACGTTCGGGATGTCCCGGGTGATCTCCTCGGCGCCCAGCT
>JAHFVD010000046.1 GCA_023264735.1 Mycobacterium sp.
GCTGACCTTCCAGCGGTTGTTCACCGGCACCAGGGTGTCGCGCAGTTCGTCGTCGGGCGTGTGCAGCGACACCGCCAACGTCACACCCAGATGTTCGTCGGCGAGCTTGCGGATCGCCGGCGCCAGCCCGACGGTGGACACCGTCACCGACCGCGCCGAGATCCCGAAACCGTCCGGGGCCGCGGCCGTGATGCGCTGCACCGTGGCCAGCGTGCGTGCGTAGTTGGCCAGCGGCTCGCCCATCCCCATGAACACGACGTTGGACAGCCGCTCCCCGAACTCGTCGCGCGACGTCACCGCCGCCGCGCGCACCTGCTCGAGAATCTCGGCCGTACTCAGGTTGCGGGTCAGCCCGCCCTGGCCGGTCGCGCAGAACGGGCACGCCATCCCGCAGCCGGCCTGCGACGAGATGCAGACCGTGTTGCGGTTCGGATAGCGCATCAGCACCGACTCGAACGTGGTGCCGTCGTGGGCACGCCACAACGTCTTTCGAGTCTCCCCCGCGTCGCATTCGACCTCTTTGGCCACCGACAGCAGCTTCGGGAACAGCGCGTCGGCGACCGTATCGCGCACCGCGGCCGGCAGATCGGTCATCTGCTGCGGGTCGGCCAGCAGCCGGCCGTAGTACTGCTGGGCCAGCTGTTTGGCCCGAAACGCCGGCAGCCCGAGCTCGGCCACCGCGGCCGCCCGACCCTCGGCATCCAGGTCGGCGAGATGGCGCGGTGGCAGGGCACGCCGCGGCGCCTCGAAGACCAGCTCTTGTTTCATTACGACCAGTATCGCTGAGCTGGCAAATCGGCTCAGGCCAGCAGTGTCAGGACGATCCAGCCGGCGACCGCCGACGGCAGCATCGCGTCGATGCGGTCCATGATCCCGCCGTGGCCCGGCAGCAGCGTGCCCATGTCCTTGATGCCCAGGTCGCGCTTGACCTGAGACTCGACCAGGTCGCCCAGCACGCCGGTGATCACCAGCATCAACCCCAGTGGCAGCCCGACCCAGGCCGGTTTGCCCAGCAGGAACGTCACCGACAGCACGGACGCGGCGATACCGAACAGCAGTGAGCCGCCCAGCCCCTCCCAGGATTTCTTGGGGCTGATCGCCGGGGCCAGCAGATGCTTGCCGAACAGCACGCCGGCGGTATAGCCACCGATGTCGGCGAAGACGACGGTGGCGATGACGGTGAAGACCCGGGCGCCGCCGTTGTCCTGGAAGATCAGCAGCGCGGTGAAACTCGCGAACAGCGGCACCCAGGTGGCTAGCAGGACCGTGGCGGCGATGTCCCGCAGATAGTTGACCGGCTGTTCGCGCAGGCCATGGCCAAGCAGGCGCCACACCATGGCGACCACGATCGTGCCGCCGTAGGCGCCCAGCGTCCCCGGAACGCCCCAGGGCCAGGCCAGCCAGATCATCGCCTGGCCGCCGACCAGCAGCGGCACCACGGGCAGCACGTACCCGTGTTCGCGCAACCGGCGGACCACCTCATGGGTGGCGATCGCGATCGCGATGGCGAGCAGCGGGAACCACCACTTCGGCGCGAACAGCAGACTGCCGATCGCCATCGCGCCAAGCGCGGCGCCGACGGCAATCGCGGCGGGCAGATCACGGCCGGCGCGAGAGGTCTTCTTCTCCGGCGCGGGACCGGGTGCGCCGGACTCGGTGTCTGCCACAGGCAACGGTTGCTGAGCGGCCATCAGACCTCCAGCAACTCGCCTTCTTTGTGCTTGACCAATTCGTCGATCTGGCCGACGTAGGTCCCGGTGGATTTGTCCAAGTCTTTCTCCGCGCGACCGACTTCGTCCTCGCCGGCCTCGCCGTCCTTACGGATGCGGTGCAGTTCCTCCATCGCGCGACGGCGGATGTTGCGCACCGACACCTTGGCGTCCTCGCCCTTGGACTTGGCCTGCTTGACCAGATCCCGGCGACGTTCCTCGGTCAGCTGCGGGATCGACACCCGGATGATGTTGCCGTCGTTGGTGGGGTTGACGCCCAGGTCGGAGTTACGGATGGCGTCCTCGATCGCGCGCAGTTGCGAAGCCTCATAAGGCTTGATGACCACCATCCGCGCCTCGGGGACGTTGACGCTCGACAGCTGTGTGATCGGCGTCGGTGAGCCGTAGTAGTCGACGACGACGCGCGCGAACATGCCGGGGTTGGCCCGTCCGGTCCGGATGGACGACAAGTCGTCGCGGGCGACCGCGACGGCCTTCTCCATTTTCTCTTCGGCATCGAAGAGAGCCTCTTCAATCATTTAGCGCCACTCCTCCTAGCTGACCAGAGTTCCGATCTTCTCACCTGCGACCGCCCGGGCGATATTCCCGTCGGTCAGCAGGTTGAAGACCAGGATCGGCATCCCGTTGTCCATGCACAAACTGAAGGCGGTGGCGTCGGCCACCTGAAGGCCCCGGTCGAGGACCTCGCGGTGGCTGATCTCGGTGAGCATCTCAGCGTTCGGGTCCTGCCGCGGGTCGGCGGTGAAGACGCCGTCGACCGCCTTGGCCATCAAGACGATGTCGGCGCGGATCTCCAGCGCACGCTGCGCGGCGGTGGTGTCGGTGGAGAAGTACGGCAGCCCCATGCCGGCGCCGAAGATCACCACGCGCCCCTTCTCCAGGTGGCGCACCGCGCGCAACGGTATGTAGGGCTCGGCGACCTGACCCATGGTGATCGCCGTCTGCACCCGGGTGACGATGCCTTCCTTCTCCAGGAAGTCTTGCAGCGCAAGGCTGTTCATCACGGTGCCGAGCATGCCCATGTAGTCCGAGCGGGTGCGTTCCATCCCACGCTGCTGCAACTGGGCGCCGCGGAAGAAGTTTCCGCCACCGATCACGACCGCGACCTGCGCGCCGCTGCGCACCACTTCGGCGATCTGCCGGGCCACCAGGGCGACGACGTCGGGATCCAGCCCGACCGACCCGCCGCCGAACATCTCCCCGCCGAGCTTGAGCACCACCCTGTTGAAATGCGGCCGCAGTTCCTGCGAATGCGTCGCCGTCTCCCCCATCAGACTCCTCCGAAATAGTCGGGCTCCTGGCATGAGAGTGCCATCCCGGCGACATTCGGGACGGCACTTCCATCCTGCCTTATCGGCGAAGCCGGCAATTTTCCGGGTTATGCCTGGTGCACGTCACCAAAGGACTGCGATGGCCGCCGCCGTCAGCGACAGGACCCCGACCGCGACGAACACCGGACGCGCGACGGGTTCACCGGTACGCCGCTGCCGGGCATTGCCAATGCCGAGCAGGCCACCAATCACGACAAGGATGGCCAACTTAACCCCAATTTTGGGGTAGTTCAAGACAATTCCCGCTGGCCACGGTGCCGCCAGCGCGATCCCGGTGACCAACGAGACCAGCAGTCCGTAGTCCATCGTCGCAGTGGTGCGGAAACGCCGGGCCGCCGCCTCGGCCACCCATGCGCCGAAGGTGACGGCGAACCCGACGATGTGCACCAAGATAACTACGTTGCGTAGTAGTTCCATGGCGGTCAGCCTACGACAGGGCGGTCAATTGTCAGCCGAGGTGAGCCGACAGCAGCCAGGCCGGCATCGACTTGCGGCCTCCTGCCTCGTCGCGCAGGTCGCCACCGGCGAATTCGACCATCGTCGCCATCTCCTCGGGCACGTTGGCATGGATACGCGCGGGACGGATCTCGTCGATCACCCAGTAGGGCTCGACCGCAGCACGCAACTCGGGCTCCGTCACCGGGTGCGCGGGCCCGTTGGCCGGCATCGTTCCGGCATCGAAGACCAGCACGAAATACGACGCGCCCGGTGCGGCCGCACGCACGATCGAGCGCTGATAGCCGTCCCGCAGCTCGACGGGCATCGAATGGAACAGCGTCGAGTCCACGATGGTGCCGAACCGGCCGTCGTAGCCACCGAAGTCGCTGATATCGGCGACGTCGAAGCTGGCGTTGGTCACGCCGCGTTTGGCAGCCTCGGCGCGAGCCAGCTCGATCGCCGTCGGCGAGAGGTCCAGCCCGACGGTGGTGAAGCCGCGTTCGGCGAGGAACAGCGAGACCGCCGCCTCCCCGCAGCCGGCGTCGAGGACATCGCCGTGGAACTTGCCCGCTTCGATGAGGGCGGCGATTTCGGGCTGCGGCTCGTCGATGCTCCACGGCGGCCGCAAGCCCTCGAACTCCGTAGCCGTGCGTTGGTATGCCGAATCGAAGAGATCTTCAGTTGCCATACCTCCACGAATATCAACTGAGTTGATATATGTCAAGATCATTGACATGAGCGGAGCCCACGACGAGCCACTCGGCTACCTGCTGCATCGGGTGGCCTCGGCACTGCGCGCCGAAGTGACCGCGACCGCGCTCGAACCGGTTGGCCTGTCGTTCCCGCAGTACATCTGCATGCGGATCCTGTCCAAGGTCCCCGACCGCTCCAATGCCGAGCTGGCCCGTGACACCGGGGTCTCGCCGCAGGCGATGAACATGGTGCTGCGCAGCCTCGAAGACCGCGAATTGGTCAGTCGCCCGGCCAGTGTCGAGTCCGGACGCTCGCTGCCGGCGAAGCTGACCCGCGCGGGCGTGGAACTGTTGGCGCGCACCGACACCGGGGTGCGTGCCTCCGAACAACGGTTGATGGCCGGCCTGAGCGCCGAGCAGCGGCGAGAATTCCGCAGAATTCTCGCCGCCCTCGGCTCCTAGTCACTCAGTGATGGCTGTGGCAGGCCTTCGGGGGTGACGGCGGCAGATCCAGTGCGGGGTTGCCGTCGAAGAATCCGATCGGCTTCAGATGGAATCCCGCGTACGCACACGGCATCACCGGCCAGTCCTCCGGACGGACGATGTGGTGAGCGCCAAGGGTGTACCAGAGCACCACGTCGGTGTCCTCCAGTGGAGCGTCGTCCGCGATGAACTCCGGGAGACCCTGGGCGTCGGGCGACTGATACATGTAGTCACCGGCGGCGAACTTCTCCTTCGGGTCGTATTTGGTCACCCACAGGTTGTGCTGGACGAACTTTGCCCGGTCGTAGATGTAGGAACCTTCCTGCACCATCACCGGCACGATCTCGCGCGGCACCAGTTTGTAGGCCACCGGGCTGCCGAGTTCGTTCTCCTTGGACGGGTTGGTCACCTTCCAGTACCGGCCGGTGTTCCAGTTCCAATCCCGGGCACCTTCGGCTTCCGAGGCCACCAACGTGTCCTGGGTGATCCAGGCGTTCTTGTGCGGATTCAGCTCTGGGTCGGGCTCCGGAATCGAATCCACTTCGTACACACTGTTTTTCGCACCATCGATGCTCATGTCGAGACGGAAGTTAAAGAAGTGCTGGTGATTCGGGCCGTAGATGCCCGGCGCGACGAGCTTGCCCCAGCGAGGTGACTCCCCTTCTTCGATGGCACCCGTGGTGAGCACGCCGGAGAGCTTGACCTCGACCTCGATCGACGCGTCGTTGTAGAAGTACCAGAAGAAGCCGTACTCGTAGTTGCCGACAGTGCAGATCATCGAGACGACCAGCCGGCGCGAGCGCCTGACTTCCACCTCGCCGGTGCGGAAATCGGTATGCTTCCATGAGATTCCGAAGTCCTCCTCGTGCATGCAGATGGCGTTCGGAATCGTCACCGCATTGCCGTCGGAGTCGTTGACCGTGCCGTCGAAGTACTTGATCTCGCCCAGGCAGTCGCAGCCCAGGGTCAACGGGTTGGCCGAGAATCCCATGCCCACTTCACCCATGTCGAACACGTTCTTGTTCCAGTGGGTTGGCGAGGTATCGCCATAGGGCACCACCATTTCCGAGAGCGAACCCCGGTACAGGATCGGACGGGTCTCCCCTCGGTCGGTGTAGGTGACCTCGTGGATGGTGATGCCCTCACGCGGGTTGAAACCCAGTCGCAGAGACCACTTCTGCCACTGCACATGCCAGCCGTCGACGGTGAAACTCGGCCCGTCCGGCTGGGTGATCTCGATCGTCTTGACATCGTCGCGGAACTGGCTGAAGGCAGGCCGGTTGTCCTCGTCGAACATGAACTGCGCCGAGTAGTTGCCCGCTTTCGGCGGCAGCGGCACCACTCCGTGGTCCTCGACATCGAGCACCGTCATGGAGTCGAGGTCGAACGTCACGATCACCCCTTCAACAGGACGGGCGTAACCATGCTCGGACGCCGCGGCACGCATGAACGTCAGCGGCCGGCAGATCAGTGGCGAATTCTCGTAATGGTCCTGCCCTCCGTAGTAGCCGGCGGGCCACGGATCGATCATCGCCAGATCGAAATCGGTGATACCGCGCTTGAGCATCGCGTCCTGCCACCGCGGGTCGGCGCGGACCACCTCCTCCACCCCGGTCATGTGCTCGACCAGATACGACGGGAAGCGGCCAGGGATCGCCGTCCACGACTCCACCACCCGGGCGCCGATGTCGACGACCGACTCGTAGACCATCTTGGCCCCCGCGTCGTACATCGTGATGAACGCCCGTCGCGGCACATCGGACATCGACTGATAAGTCAACTGCGCGTTCTTGTCCGGTTCCGCGAGCTGGATCATCACGAACTTCAGTGTCGGACTGGCGTATTCCGAGTCCTTGACGACGGCCGCCGCGGCTTCGATCTCGGCGCCGCTCAGCGGGTCGAGAGGGTAACAGGAACGGTCGTCGGCCATCGCCGTGCCAAGCACGGTGCTGTCCATTGTCATATCGAGCTAAACCGCCTCAGGGCTAGGTGTTTCCGACTTCTTGAGATCCAGCACGGCCAGGTGCGCCAGTGCGTCTTCCTGGGTCATCTTGTGCGCCGAGCGGCGACCGAAGATGTAGACGACCACGCCGAGGGCGAACATGCCCGCCGCGATGCTGCCGGTCCATGTCATCCAGGTGCTGTCGGGCACATCCGCGATCCACGACTTCGCAAACGAGTAGTAGACACCGCCGACGGTGCCCACCGAGCCGATCACGACCGTGATCCACACACCGGCCATGCCGCCGGGGATGCGCCAGAACTTCTCAGCGGCATAGCGATCGGCGTACTTCTTGCGCGCGATGATGACGGGGACCAGGAAGAAGAACCCGGAGATCAGCCACGCGATGGACAAGCCGCCCTGGAGGAACACCGTGACGTTGGCCATGCTGCTCTGGGAGTACAACCCCACCAGGATCAGTGACGACAGCACGCCCTGAATCAGTATCGCGGTGACCGGGTTACGCGTGCGCGGGTTGAGGTGGGTGAAGATCCGCGGCAGGTGACGCTCCAGGCCGGAGACGAAGATCAACCGCGAGTAGGTCACCTGGTAGCTCATCAGCGCCACGAACACGATGCAGGCCAGCACGATCGCGGCGACCTCCATGACACCCTTGGGCGCGGCGGTGCCGAGCATTCCGATGACGCCGGTGACCGGGTTGATCTGGTCGGCCGGCAGCACCATAATCGTGCCGAGCGTGGTGAGCAGGTAGATCAGGATCAGTGCGATCGATCCGTAGACCACCATCTTCGGTCCGCTCTTGCGCACCGACAGGAACTCCGCACCCATGTTGTACGGAGTCTCGACGCCGACCAGATAGAGCAGCACGGTGCCGTAGAGGAAGCCGGCGCCGGCGAAATCGGGCACCGTTGCGGCGTGCGCGGTGAACTCCTGCGCCGAGCCGTTGCGGATGGCGTAGATGACGCCCGAGATGAAGATGACGGCCGTCAGCACCCAGTACACGACGAAGACGGTGTTCATAATCTTCTGGTTGGCAGCGAGTTTGGCCAGGGCCAAACCGATCACGGCCCAGAGGATGACGACCTGCAGGATGATCGTCAGCGTCAGGCCGAGTTCGGCATGGAAGGCCAGCAACACGAATTGCAGGATGATCGCCGGCGACGACGCGGAGTTGAGCACCACCGGAATCCACGACAGGTAGCCGCCGATGAATCCCCATGTCTCACCCATGGTCCGCGTGGCCCAGATGTACACACCACCTTCACCGGGCCACAGGTTGCCCAGTTCGGCAACCGCCATACCCGCGGGGATCAGGAAGGTGAGGATACCGAGAACCCACATCGGGATCGCGGTCCAGCCGCCGGCCGCCATGATCGACGAGCCGGTGATCCAGCAGATGATGAAGACATAGGTGGCCGTGAGGCCGAAGGTCGTCATCACCTTCGGCAACACCTGCTCGGGGACGAGTTCTGTGGCCAGAAGCTTGTCGCGCTGAGCTGACGCTGGCGCCTCGAGTTCTTGCGTCATACGGTTACTTCCAATCCTGTTGGATCAGTTGATGATTTGTCCGTCTCGCATCCGGACTACACGGCTCGCTTCGTCGGCCACCGTGGGATCGTGGGTGCTCGCGACGACTGTGACGCCCATCGTCGAGCACAGGTCGCGCAGCATGCGCACCACCGTTTCCCCCGTGCGGTGGTCAAGATTTGCAGTCGGTTCGTCGGCCAGGACCAGCGTCGGGCTGCTGATCAGCGACCGCGCGATCGCGGTGCGCTGCTGTTCACCACCCGACATCTTGGTCGGCTGGTGATGAACCCGATGGCTGAGGCCGACGAGGTCAAGCAGCTCCAGCGCCCGCTTGCGCAGCGACTTGCGGTCGTAGGGTTCGAACATCAGTGGCAGTTCGACGTTTTCGACCGCCGACAGGAACGGAATGAGGTTGTAGCTCTGGAAGATGAACCCGATCGTGTCGTGGCGCAACGACGCGAACTGGCTTTCAGTCAGCTTCGCGGTGTCGCGGCCGGCGATCAGCACCGAGCCCTTGGTCGGCCGGTCCAGACCGCCGATGATGTTCAGCAGTGTTGACTTGCCGCTGCCGCTCGGACCCATCAGGCAGACGAATTCGCCTGGCATGACGGTTAATTCAGCGGCGATGAGGGCCTTGACTACCTCGTCGCCGAGTTTGTGCAGCTTCCACACATCGTTGATCTCGATCACCGGCGACGGCTCGGGCGCCGGTGCGATCTCTGGGATGGCGTCTTCGACTGCGGTCATGTCTAGCCTCCGGTCGACAAGGAGTGAATGGGCGGACGCGACGCCGCGTTCCAGGTGGGCACGATGCTGGTGGCGAGAGCGGCAACGATGCTGACCACGACGGCGATCGTCGAACCGAGCCCGAGACCTGCCGCCGACACCCCGGTACCCACCAGACCCAGCATGCCGAGCACGACACCGACGATGACAGCCAGCGCCACGCCGACCAGGGCGCCGAGCATGGCGCCGACGGCGGGTTCGACAAGGAGAGCAGCGATTACGGGCCCGCGTCGCACGCCGGTGGCCCCGAGCACACCGAGCTCGCGGGTGCGGTGCGCGATCGTGCGCGTGGTCGCGACGGCGACTTCGACGACACCGACCAGTAGCACGGTGATCGCGATCAGGATGACTGCCCGGCCGATCTCGGCGGCGTGACCGAGTGATGCCGACTGCTCTTGAATGCCCGCCGACATCCCGAACACGATGACGACCAGGAAAGCACCCGTCGCGGTGGTGACGATCGGGAGCACCATCTCACGGACCCGCCGTCGCGCGGACAACCACCCGTAGGACAGCCCGAATTTGATCATCAGCGCGCTCCGAGCAGGTCGACCGGGCGGTTCTGCAGCAACCGGTGCACGGGGATCAGTGCTCCGACAATCGACATCGCCGGCAGGAAACCCGCGACCATCCCGGCCGCCTGCAGCCACGCGATCGGCGTCGCGATGCCCGGAATCACAAGCCACACTGCGATTCCCGCCGTCAGCACGCCCACAACGTAAGCCGCCGCGAAGACGACCGCGGACTCCACCAGGAAGAAGTAGAGCACCTCGTCGGCCAGGCCAATGCTGGACATGATGCCGAACTCACGGCGACGTTCCTGCACCGCAGCGAGAAACGACGACACCGCGATGATGAATCCGAGCACCAGGCCGATGATCGAGATGATCCCGAGCGTGGAGCTGGTGACCTTGCCGGAGAACAGCGCCGAGAACTTCTGGTCGAACGTCAACGGACCGTTACCGCCGACCGTGTCATAGATCAGTCCCGCCCCGGCGGGGTCCGGCTTCATCGACGGGTCGGACGTCGAGGGTAGGCCGACCGCCCCGCCGAAGGTGCTGCCGAGGCTGCGGCTCTTCTCCTGCCCAGCGGGTGCGTAGACTGTCCACCACCCGTTGTCGCCCACGATTGATTGGGCGAGCGGCGCCGACACCGTCACCGACTGACCCGCGCCAACGACGTGCACGCCGAGATCCTGACCGGCGACGACAATCCGGTCACCGTCCTGCACGCCGAGCCGCTGCGCGACCTCGGAGCCCAAAACTGCTTGACCGGAAGGTGTTTCGTTGCTCCCCCGCAACGAAACCGGCGTCCCGTTGATGCTGGTGGTCCCGGAGAGCGTCTCGATCGCACGCCACCCCTCGGGGGCGACGATCGCCGGGGCTGGACCGTCGGCAACGAGCGCCTGCGTTGCGCTGTCGTAGTGCACTCCGGCGGCAGGCACCGCCCACAGCTGCGAACCCACCAGCACGTCGGTCACCGAGTCGGCGCCGGTGATGGCGAAGCTCGACGAGATGGTTCGCACCACCGTCACACAGGTGATGGCCAGTGCGATACCGAGAACAGACAGCACAAACCGCTCCGGCCGTCGACGGACGTTCGCCCAGGCAAACCGGAGAAGACACACAAAGGTGTTATTCCCGGATGATGTGGCGATCGGCGATGGTCGCGAAATAGTTGTGGAGGCAGAGGTTTCCACATCGACAATACTCGGGGCGCCCTGTTTCGCGGACCGAAGCCGCCGATGTCCGGCGGGTTACGTCACCAGCCGAGTTGTTAAATCTACGCAAGACGCGGCCATGGCTTGGCGGCCTCCAGTTCGTAGGCCAACTCCAGCAGTCTGCGCTCGGCGCCGAGCGGGCCGGCCAGCATCATGCCCACCGGCATGCCGGACGCGGATTGGGCCAGTGGCAACGAGATTGCCGGCTCCCCCGTCGCGTTCTGCAGCGGCGTGAACGCCACCCAGTCGATCAGCCGGTCGATGATCTGCTGATAGTCCGCGGTCGGATCCAGATGCCCGATGCGGGGCGTCTCGTCGGCCAGCGTGGGCATCAGCAGCACGTCGTAGGTCTGGTAGAGCCGGGCGGTGACCCGCCGCAGCCGGCGCAGCCGTGTGATCGCGATCGGCAACTTGTGCAGGTTGCGGCTGGCGTACCGGTCGAGCCCCAGCGTGAGGTTGTCCAGCTTGGTCTTGTCGAAGCTCTCGCCGAATGTCTTCTGCCCGGTGCGCACCAGCGTCATCGCCAAAAGCGCCCAGTACAAGAGGAAGTCGTCCAGGAAGTAGCGCGGTACCGGAGGCTGATCGAGGTATTCGACGCTATGGCCAAGGCCCGCAAGCAGTTCGGCGGTTTGCAAGGTGAGATCGCGGACGCTGGGGGCGGCTTGCCGATTCACCGATTGCGTGACGACCGCAATGCGCAGCCGGGCGGTGCCCGGACCGGTGACGGCGCCGATCGGCTCCAGCCGGCGGTTACGCCAGGTGCGTTCGGCCTCCCGGTAGAACGCGGCGGTGTCACGCACGGTGCGGGTCAGCACCCCGTCATTGACGATGCGCACCGGCATCTGCCGAGTCATCTTGTCCAGCGGTAACCGGCCGCGGGAGGGTTTGAGGCCGACAAGTCCGTTGCACGCCGCGGGGATCCGAATGGACCCGCCGCCGTCGTTCGCATGGGCGATGGGCACGACGCCGGCGGCGACGAAGGCCCCCGACCCCGACGACGACGCCCCGGCGGTGAAGTCGGTATCCCACGGATTGCGCACCGCGCCCAGGCGGGGATGCTCGGCCGAGGCGCTGAACCCGAACTCCGAGAGTTGGGTCTTGCCCAGGGGCACCAGTCCGGTGGACAAGAAGAAGCTGGCGAAATCACCGTGGGCGGGGTGCGGACGCGGCTCCCACGCGTCAGTGCCCTGCATCGTCGGCATGCCCTCGACGTCGACGTTGTCCTTGATATACGTCGGCACGCCGTCGAAATACCCGCGGCCGCCGGCGTACGCGCGGGCCAGCGCACGCTCGAAGGTCTCGTGCGCCAGGCCGTTGAGAACCGGGTTGACCTTCTCGGTGCGGGCGATCGCGGCCTCGACCAGCTCGAGGCGCGACACCTTGCCGGTCCGGAGGGCATCGACCAGGGCTACCGCATCCAGGTCACCCAGCGCGTCGTCGCCGAAGGCGTGCACATGTTGCATTCAGCCGACGCTAGCAGGCACGTGTTCAATAGCGGCCCGGCTTACCGGGGAAGGTCGGCAGCGGCTGCTTCCAATGCCGCCAAGTCCTCGGCCACCCGACTGGCTCCGATGTCGCCGGCCGAGCGGCTCCGGTGGCCGGTGGACCAGTCGACCCGGCCCAACCCTGGTGCACCTCGGGATCAGCGCCCAGCACGTGGTCGTAGGCCAGGATGTGGGTGAACCCCAATTCCTCGACCCGCTGCCCGTAGGCGCGGACCGCGCCTACGTCGCCGCCGAGCTCAGTTTGGGGGAAGGTGACTCCGATGCGCATTGCTCATCCAACCGCAGACCCGCGGGGAAGCTTCGGTGACTACTGCGGGGGCGCGATGTTGTTCACCGCGAATTCCGCGGTGTCAGAGGTGCAGCTCAAGACGACCGGCAGGGTCATCGCATTGCCGGTGTAGCAGGTAAACGGGCCGATCTGCTGGTACTTCTCGCCTTCGGCCTGATACTGGCCAGCCGTGGCATAGGCGTCGCCGCAGGTGAAGGGACCGTCGACGATGTCGATCTGGGATTGATTCTGGGGCGGGCAGCTGACACCCGGCGCCGCCGAGGCCACCGCGAAGCTCCCCAGCAGCAGCGCCGCGCTGGCCGCGGGAACGAGAAGCTTCATCATCACCATGCCAAAAGTGTCACACGCGTAACATCGCCGCGTTCTGCTTTGTCCGAAGATGGCAAAACCCCGCGTCTCCGGGATCGCCGGATTGACGCGGGGTTTTCCAGTGGACGGCTTGGTGCGCCGCCCAAGTTTGTCAGGCCTGACCGACCTCGAATCGGGCGAACCGGGTCACTGTCACGCCAGCGTCGTCGAGCAACGCCTTGACGGTCTTCTTGCTGTCGGACACCGACGGCTGCTCCAGCAGCACGACATCCTTGTAGAAACCGGTGACCCGACCCTCGATGATCTTGGGCAGCGCCTGCTCGGGCTTGCCCTCGGCCTTGGCCGTCTCCTCGGCGATGTGGCGCTCGTTGGCCACGATGTCGGCGGGGACGTCCTCACGCGTCAGGTACTTGGCCTTGAGCGCGGCGATCTGCAGGGCCACGGCGTGCGCCGCGTCCTTGCCATCACCGGTGTACTCGACCAGCACGCCCACGGCGGGCGGCAGGTCGGCAGCACGCTTGTGCAGGTAGGCCTCGACGTTGCCGTCGAAGTACGCCGCACGACGCAGCTCAAGCTTCTCGCCGATCTTGGCCGACAGCTCCGCGATGGCCTGCTCGACCGTCTTGTCGCCGACCTTAGCGGCCTTGAGAGCCTCCACATCGGTGGCCTTCGCGGCGGCGGCAGCATCCACCACGTCGTTGGCCAGCTGTTGGAACTCGGCGTTCTTGGCGACGAAGTCGGTCTCGGAGTTGATCTCGATCAGCGCACCGCCCTTGGCGGCGACCAGGCCCTCGGCGGTGGCGCGCTCAGCGCGCTTGCCGACGTCCTTGGCGCCCTTGATGCGAAGCGCCTCGACAGCCTTGTCGAAATCGCCGTCATTCTCAGCCAGGGCGTTCTTGCAGTCGAGCATGCCCGCACCGGTGAGTTCCCGAAGCCGCTTTACGTCGGCAGCGGTGTAGTTAGCCATGTGGCCCTTCCTATGAATTAAGAAGCGTCAGTGGTGGTTTCAGCGGCCGGCCCGGCGTCATTGGGGGCCGACGCGGTGGCACTGGCCAGCAGCTCCTGCTCCCACTCGGCCAGCGGTTCGGCTGCGGTCCCGGAATCGGAACCAGCCTTGTCGCTTCCAGCCCCGGAGCGAGCCTGCAGGCCCTCGGCCACCGCGGAGGCGATCACCTTGGTCAGCAGAGCCGCCGAGCGGATCGCGTCGTCGTTACCCGGGATCGGGTAGTTCACCTGATCGGGATCGCAGTTGGTGTCCAGGATCGCGATGACCGGGATACCGAGCTTGATGGCCTCGCTGATGGCGAGGTGCTCCTTGTTGGTGTCGACGACCCACACCGCTGACGGCACCTTGGCCATGTCGCGGATACCGCCGAGGCTGCGCTCGAGCTTGGTCTTCTCGCGGGTCAGCATCAGGATTTCCTTCTTGGTGCGACCCTCGAAGCCACCCGTCTGCTCCATGGCCTCGAGCTCCTTCATCCGCTGAAGGCGCTTGTGCACGGTCTGGAAGTTGGTGAGCATGCCACCCAGCCAGCGCTGGTTCACGTACGGCATGCCGACGCGCGTCGCCTCTTCGGCGATGGACTCCTGAGCCTGCTTCTTGGTGCCGACGAACAGGATGGTGCCGCCGTGGGCGACGGTCTCCTTGACGAACTCGTAAGCCTGATCGATGTAGGTCAGCGTCTGCTGCAGATCGATGATGTAGATGCCGTTGCGGTCGGTGAAGATGAACCGCTTCATCTTGGGGTTCCAGCGTCGGGTCTGATGCCCGAAGTGCGTGCCGCTGTCAAGCAGCTGCTTCATGGTTACAACAGCCATGTTTGGCCATACCTCTTATGTTGTCGGTTGCCGCCCGGCTTCGGGTGAAGCCGAGCCCTGGCGCCTGAGGCAAGCCGACCCGTCATACGGGACCAACCGGCATGCGTGTGCAAGTTGCATTGGCAAACTTGCGGACAGACGCGCGAAGTCAACCCGCTCGCGCGAGTTGCGGATCAAAGTTTACACCGCCGCAACGGGTGCTTTGTCCACAGCGGCTTGCTGCTCCCCAGGGGCGCGATCTGGGCCTTTCGGATCCACGCCTGGGCCGTTGAACTGGGGTGATGCGCGTCATCGCGGTGGTTGCGGCGGCCGCGCTGGCGTTCTCCGGGGTCGGCCGGGCCGAATCCGGGCGGTTGGAGTGGCCGCTGCGACCGCCGCCGACGGTGACCAGGGTGTTCGACGCGCCGTCGCCGGACTGGCAGCGCGGGCATCGCGGGGTGGACTTGGCCGGAGTGCCCGGGCAACCGGTTTATGCGGCGGGACCGGCGACGGTGGTGTTCGCCGGCACGCTGGCCGGCCGGCCGGTGGTGTCGCTGGCTCATGCTGGCGGGCTGCGCACCAGCTACGAACCGGTCGAGGCCGTCGTGCAGGTGGGGCAGCTCGTGGATTCGTCGACCGCCCTGGGTCGACTAGTGCCTGGTCATGCCGGGTGTCCGGCCGCAGCCTGCCTGCACTGGGGTGCGATGTGGGGTCCGGCGTCGCGGGCGGACTACCTCGACCCGCTGGGGCTGCTGGCCAGCACACCGATCCGGCTCAAGCCGCTGGCAGGCTAGCCAAGCTTGTAGGCCTCTCGCGACACCTGGAAGTACTTCCCCGTCTTGCTGTCGGAGCACGTCACGCCGGCGCGCTCGACTGAGCAGGTGATGCTGCCGACCGATCGCTTTTCGCCGTAGCCGAGGGTCGGGGGTGCGTACTGACCGTCGAAGAAGAGCTGGCTCATCACGAAGCCGAAGCACGGCGCCTGGCCTTCGGCGAGCTGCAGATTCTCGCCGCCCGGTTCACCGATTGCACCGGGCACGTTCGCGCGCGGGCACGTGTCCGACTGCGGGGCGGCCCAGCTGTGCTCGCTCGCCTTGCACCATGCGAATGCCCCCTCGGACGTGGTACCGAGCTGGCACCCTACATTGCCCGAAGGCGACAGGAACTGGATCCGGGACGCCGCGGCGTGGGCGGTCGGTGACATCACCCCGGCCGTCACCGCTGTCGCCAGTGTGAACATCGCGATCTTGTGCATGCGGGAAGTGCACACCGCTGCGGCAGCTACCGATCCCAAGTCGGGTCTCCGTAGGCTGGCGACCAATGAGCATTGCGCCTGACTCGACCGTCGTTCTCGGCCATCGATTCGCCAGCGAGCTGCCCGAACTCGCGGTGCGGTCGCAGGCCGAACCCTCCCCTGATCCGCGGCTGCTCGTGCTCAATGAATCGGTGGCCGCCGAACTGGGGCTCGATGGCGCCTGGCTGCGCAGCCCCGAGGGAATCGGTCTGCTCATCGGCACCCGAGTGCCTGCGGACGCGCAGCCGGTCGCGCAGGGGTATGCCGGCCACCAGTTCGGTGGCTGGGTGCCGCGCCTCGGCGACGGGCGCGCCTTGCTGCTCGGAGAATTGATCGATACCCACGGGCGGCTCCGCGATCTGCATCTGAAGGGATCGGGGCGGACCCCGTTCGCTCGCGGCGGCGATGGTCTGGCGGCCGTCGGCCCGATGTTGCGCGAATACCTCGTGAGCGAAGCGATGCACGCGCTGGGCATTCCGACCACTCGCTCGCTGTCTGTCGTGGCCACCGGGCGCCCCGTCCAGCGCGAGACCCTGCTGGACGGCGCCGTCCTGGCCCGCATCGCCGCAAGTCATCTGCGCGTCGGCAGCTTCCAATATGTCTCGGCGGCAGGTGATCTCGAGGTGCTACGCCGACTCGCCGACCACGCGATCAGCAGGCACTACCCTGCCGCCGCCCAGGCGGAGAATCCGTATCTGGCGCTGCTCGATTCGGTGATCGCCGCCCAGGCAGACCTCATCGCGCAGTGGATGCTGGTCGGATTCGTTCACGGCGTGATGAACACCGACAACACGACGATCTCGGGCGAGACGATCGACTACGGGCCGTGCGCCTTCATGGACACGTTCGACCCGAAGACGGTGTTCAGCTCGATTGACTCGTGGGGCCGCTACGCCTACGGCAACCAGCCGGCGATCGCCGTGTGGAACCTCACTCGCCTTGCCGAAGCACTGCTCCCACTGATCGCCGGCGACGAGGAGCACGCGGTCGCGCTGGCCACGGCTTCGCTGCAGAACTTTCCGCAGCTGTACACGGCGGCGTGGTCGGCGGGCATGCGCGGAAAACTCGGGCTGGGCGACGGGGTCGAGGACGCGGTCGCCCAACAACTCGTCGACGAGCTGTTGGAGCTTCTCGAGAATGAGCGGGCCGACTACACCTCGTTCTTCCGCCGGCTCGGGCATGGCGTGGTCGAGCCGGCGTTCGAGGCCTGGGCCGCCCGGTGGCGCAGCCTGGGTCCGGACCTCGCGGCGATGCAGCACGTCAATCCCGTCTACATTCCGCGCAATCACCTGGTCGAGGAGGCGCTCGCCACCGCCACAACAGGCGACATGGAGCCGTTCCACCGGCTGCTCGCGGTGATCAGCTTTCCCTACGAGGAACGGCCGGGGTTCGAACGCTATGCCGACCCCGCGCCCGACGATTTCGGGAGCTGCTTCCAAACCTTCTGCGGCACTTAAGTTTTCACGCGCGAGGGTGGGCCTGATCGTGCACGGCGCGCAGCCGCGCGACCGTCACGTGGGTGTAGAGCTGGGTGGTCGCCAGCGTCGCGTGGCCCAGGATTTCCTGGACGATGCGCAAGTCAGCGCCGCCTTCCAGCAGGTGGGTGGCGGCGCTGTGCCGTAGGCCGTGCGGACCCATGTCGGGGGCACCGTCGACCGCCGAGACGGTCTGGTGCACGACGGTGCGAGCCTGGCGGGGGTCGAGTCGACGGCCGCGGGGGCCGAGTAGCAGCGCGGGGCCGGAGCCCTCGTTGACGAGTTCGGGCCTGCCGTCATTCAGCCACGCGGTCAAGGCGGCCAGGGCCGGCGCACCGAACGGGACAGTGCGCTGCTTGTTGCCCTTGCCCAGTACGCGCAGCAGACGACGGCCGGTGTCGACGTCGTCGATGTCCAGACCACACAGTTCGCTGACGCGGATTCCGGTGGCGTAGAGCAGCTCGACGATGAGCCGGTCGCGGATAGCCAGCGGGTCGCCTTGTTCGGCGCCGAGGTCGGCGGCGGCCATGGCGGCGAGCGCCTGGTCCTGGCGCAGCACCGCGGGCAGGGTGCGCCGGGCCTTGGGCAGTTGCAGGCGAACCGCGGGGTCGTCGGTCAGCAGACCGCGGCGGACGGTCCACGCGGTGAAGGTCTTGACCGCGGAGGTGCGACGGGCCAAGGTCGTGCGGGCTGCGCCGGCGGCGGATTGCGCGGCCAGCCACGACCGGAGCATCGGCAGGCTCAGTCCGGCTAGTCCGGCGCCGGGGGCACGCTCGTCAACGAAGGCGAACAGCGACCGCAGGTCGGTGAGATAGGCGCGGCGGGTGTGCTCGGAGCGGGTGCGCTCCAACTCGAGATGCTCGGCGTAGTCGTCGAGGATCGCCGCGTAGTCGCCGGGGTCCACTCCCTTACGGTTGCATCGACTCCGGTCGTCGCGCCCGATCACGCCGGTGTGTCCGGATGTCGTGACCATTCCGTTGTGGTGCTAGTCCTGGCCGGCTTCGGCGTCGGCCAGTTCCTTCTTCCACTGGCGGAAGGTCTCCTCGGTGCGCCCGCGGCGCCAATAGCCGGAGATGGAGGCCCATTTGGCGTCGACGCCGCGCTCCTTGCGGATGTAGGGCCGCAGGTTGTGCATGACGGCCTGGGCTTCGCCGTGGATGAAGACCTGGGCTTGGCCGGGCAGCCAGGGTGCGGTGGTGACGGCCTCGACCAGCGGGGCGTTGTCGCCGGCTCGTTCGTCGCCGACGAGATCGGCGCGCCCGCCGCGGTAGATCCAGGAGATTTCGACGGATTCCGGTGCGGCCAGCTCGATCTCGTCCCCGGGTCCGGCGACCTCGATGAAGACCTTGCCAATGGCGTTGGGCGGCAAGGCTTCCAGCGCCGCACTGATCGCGGGAAGGCCGGCCTCGTCACCGGCGAACAGATGCCAGTCGGCACCCGGGTCGGGTGAGTATGCGCCGCTGGGACCCATCAGGTAGATGGTGTCGCCCGGCTTGGCCGCGGCCGCCCACGGCCCGGCGACACCGTGATCGCCGTGCACGACGAAGTCCACGGTGATCTCGCGGGCCTCGGCACCGACTCGGCGCACGGTGTAGGTGCGCACGGTCGGCTGCTGTTCGGCGGGGAGCTTCTTGAAAATGTCCAGGGTCAGCGGCGTGAAGCGTCCCTTCAGCTTCGCGACGTCGATGCCGTCGCGCACGAAGACGAACTTCACGTAGGAGTCGGTGAACTCACCGGGCTTGAAAGTGTCGAAGCCAGTGCCGCCGAGGACGACGCGCACCATGTGCGGTGCGAGCTGCTCGGTGCTGACAACCTGAAATGTGTGTAGTGGTCGACCCGCCACATCGCCTCCCGACGGAATTCGTTAGCCAACCGTCTCGACTATAGGACGCCGGGCTGCGTCCGGGGCGGCCACCTCATACCCAGCTTTGCTCATTCGACCAGTCGGCGCCGCATAGCCTCGGCCACCGCAGCCGCACGGTCGGACACTCCGAGTTTCTCGTAGAGGTGCTGAACGTGGGTGCGCACAGTCGTGGGTGCCAACTGCAGACGCTTCGCGATATCGGGTACCGAAAGCCCGTCGGCGATCAGGATGATGACTTCAGCCTCCCGCGGCGACAACAGCGTGGCATCCCCACGGCTGCGTTGCCGAACCTCGTTGGCCAGTCCGCTGGCGATCTGGCTGGGCATATAGCCTCCACCGTTGGCGCAGCTGATGACGGCAGCCACGATCTCGTCGCGGTCGGATTCCTTCGTCAGATAACCCACCGCCCCGGCTGCCAGCGCCTCGTACACCGTCGCCGGGTCCTCCGTTGCGCTGAGCAGCAGCACCCTGGTCGGCAGGCTTTCGCGGGCCGCGGCCGCCACGACGGCCAGGCCGTCAAGTTCGGGCATCCGGTAGTCCAGCAGGGCCACCGCGGGCCGATGTTCGCGAATGGCGTCGAGAGCCGCCCTCCCGTCGCCGACCTCGGCCACAACGTGGATGCGGCCGGTATCTCTCATCGCGCGGACCACTCCCTCGCGATACATCGGGTGGTCATCACCGACGACGACGGTGACCGGCTCTGCATCTGGCGCCATGGTTTGCCCCTTTGACCGGCGCACATCGTCTCACGACGCCAAGTCGGGTGCGGCGATTTGCGCATGTCTCGGGTCACCGAAAGGCGTATAAACCAAGTCGACCGTCCATGGACGCCAGGAAAGGTGTCAGCCGTGGAAGCGACCGACCTCGATCAGTTCCGCCACGCGCGCGAACTCAACGCGTTGCGGATCGTTGCGCTCGCACGCCTGGGTGTGGCGGTCGTGATGATCGTCGCGGCCCATGTCGGGTTGAAACCTAAATGGCCACAGTTCGCCTGGGTGCCTTGGGCCTACGGGCTCATCGCTGTGGTTGCCGCAGTGCTGTTGTTCACCGCGCGATCGCACTACCTGGTCGCGTCGCGGATGCAGTTGGTGTTGGTGATCATCGACGTGTCGGCGATCTTCACCTTCAAGGTCATCTCCGCCGACGGCGCCTACGTGCCGCTGCTGGTGTTGACCTTGCTGCCCATCATGGTCGTCCTCGACGTGTCGTGGCGGCGCGCGGCGGTGGCCCTCGCCCTGATCGCGGTGACCTTTGCCGTCGAGATATACACCGACCCGGTGATGCAAACCCAGATCGGTTTCGGCCGTACCACGTTGGCCACCGTTGTGTTCGTCTTCCTGTGCTGCACCGTCTGGCTGGCGGTCTACGCGCAGGGCCGCCAACTCGACGAGATCGCGAATCTGAGCGCGTCTCGGCAAGCCCTGCTCGTCGACATCATGGCCGCCTCCGACGAGCAGCAACGCATGATCTCCGAGTACATCCACGACGGTCCGCTGCAGGCCGTGCTGATGGCTCGCCAAGACATCACCGCGGCACTCAAGAAAAACCCCGACATCGCGCTGGAGCGGGCGCTGACCGGCCTGCGCGAAGCCACTGACCAGATGCGCCAAGCCACATTTGAACTCCACCCCGCGGTGCTGGGCGGCGCGGGCCTGGCCCGGGCGCTGACGCAGCTGTCGGACGCCAACTCCGAACGATCGGGAATTGACATCACCGCCGACGTCGGCCCCTCGCGATCCGATGCCACCGATGCCACCGATGCCGCCGATGCCATCGTGTTCGCGGTCGCGCGCGAGCTGCTGTCCAATGTCGTGCGGCACTCGCGGGCCACCCGGGCGACGTTGACGCTCACCGTCGTCGACGGTTCCTATCACCTCGATGTCGCCGACGATGGTGTCGGCATTTCCCCGGATGCGGCGGTCAACCGGCTGCGCAAGGGACACATCGGCCTGGCCTCCCAGCGCGCCAGAATCGAAGCCGCCGGTGGGACGCTACGCATTGTCGACGTCCCCCACGGCGGCGCTCGCATCGCCGTCACGGTGCCGATGGCCGCGCTGACATAGGGATCGGCCCGGCATCCTCCGATCGGAGGATGCCGAATCATGCAGCTAATCGGTCGACGACGCGATGGTGTAGCACCTTTGCTGGTGGCAACTTTGTCCTGGTACACGAACCCCGACAAAGGATCAACGATGACCACCGTCACTCTCAACCAGCCGACCACCGCCCCCGTGCGGCCGATGTCCGCCGCCCCGGCGATCGTTCTCGCCGACGGCTGCCTGGCCACGCTGGAGGGGAAGGTCGCGCACGGGCTGTTGCGCGGGACCGACCGATTCGCGGTGCGTGCAGTGGTCGACCGACTCCTCGCCGGGTTGGATGCCGGACAGGTCGTGGACCGCGCCACGACAGGGATCCCTGTCGTGGCGACGGTCGCCGACGCGCTCCGTCATGCCCCCGACGCCACCGTCGCTGTCATCGGCCACGCCCCCCACGGGGGTCGGGTGACCCCCGAGCTGCGGGCACTGTTGATGGAATGCGCCGCCGCGGGCCTGGATTTGGTCAGCGGTTTGCATGACCACCTGTGTGATGACACCGACCTCGCGCAGCTGGTCGCGGCCAACGGCGCCACGATCACCGATGTCCGGCGGACCCGTCCGGCCCGGGAGCTGCGCTTCTGGGATGGCTCAGTGCACTCGGTCCGCGCCAGCCGGATCGCGGTGCTCGGCACCGATTGCGCGATCGGCAAGCGCACAACCGCCCGGATGCTCACCCACGAACTCAATGCCCGCGCCGTGCGCACCGAGATGATCTATACCGGCCAGACCGGCTGGCTGCAGGGCGGCCGTTACGGGATCATCTTCGACTCCCTGATCAGTGATTTCGTTGCCGGCGAGCTGGAAGGGGCCATCGTCTCGTGCGCCGAGGACCTCGACCCGGACGTGATGATCATCGAAGGACAGGGCGCGCTGCGTCATCCCGCCGGACCGTGTGGCGCGACGCTGATGCTGTCCGGTGCGGTGGCCGGCGTTGTGCTCCAACACGCCCCGCGACGCACTCACTACGACGGACTCGACGGGCTCGATGCGGCCCGCATCGCCAGCCTGGCGTCCGAGATCGAATTGATCCGTCACTACGGTGTACCGGTGCTGGCGGTGGTGCTCAACCTCACTGGGGTGGCGCCACACGATATCGACCGGGTGGTCGACGAATGCCGGACTCACAGTGGCGATATCCCGGTGATCGACGTTCTCGGCGGCGGGATTGCTGTACTCGCCAACACGGTAATGGAATCTGTTGTACGACAGGCTCACTGAGCATGACCACCTCCTGGTTCGTTCCCTACGTTCTGGTGGTGCTGCTCTGGGGCGGCGCCTACAGCGTCACCGAGGTCGCCCTCACCGCCTTCTCGCCCGGCGAGATCGCGATGGGGCGGGCTCTGGTGGGCGCCGCAGTCCTTGCCGTCGCCCTGGTGTGTGGTCGCCGAGGATTGGCGCGACTCGGTGCGGGTGGAGCGCTCCGAATCCTGGTGTTGGCCAGCCTTACGACGGCGGCATCCGTCAGTGCGGCAGCAGCACAGGTCAGCATGCCCTCTTCCATGGTGGCGGTGCTGTGCGCAGCGACGCCCCTGTTCGCCGTCGGCATCAGCCGACTGCGGCGCATCCCGACTCCCGCAACCGCTTGGCCCGCAGTCGCCCTGGGCGTGGGTGGGGTGGCTGTCCTGCTCTCACCCGGCGGGGATCTCGACGGTGTCGGCGTGGTGTTGAGTCTCGGCGCTGCCGCATGCTTCGCGCTGGCGGGCGCGCTGGCGACGATCTTCTTCCCCGATTCGACGTTCAGCGACAGCCACTTGACGATGGCCCAGCTCCTGTGTTCGGGCGTCCTGCTATTGCCCGTCACGTCCGGCACGGTCAGCGTGCCGCCCCCTTCCGCTCCGTTGTTGGCGGTCCTGGCCCTCGGCGTATTGGCGGCTGCAGTGGGCAATGTGCTGTTCTGGCGGGTACTACGCCAGGCCGGACCCGTCGTCGCTGCCACCACGTACCAGACAGTCCCCTTGGTGGCAGTCGCGGTGGGAATCCTAGTACTGGGTGAACCATTCGGCGCGGGCGAATTCACCGGTGCGGCAATGATTCTCACAGGCCTTGCCCTGCTGTTGGGCGGACAAGCCGCCAGCAGCCATCCTCGCGGCGCACCAGCCCGGCGATTTCCAGCATCGCCAGCGGGCCCAATACCCCGGTGGCCGGCAGACCGGACGCCACCGCGATCTCGTCGGCGCTGGAGGCGCCGCGCGCCGGCAGCGCCTCATAGACCTGCTTCTCGGCATCACTCAGACCGTCGAGCGGCCCGGTCGGCCGCGGCTGCTCATCAGCGAATTCACCTGCCCGCCCGACTAATTCGACAACCTCTTCGGCGCGAGTCACCAACTCGGCACCATTGCGCAACAGGATGTGACATCCCATCGACGACGACGAGGTCACCGGGCCGGGCACCGCGCACACCACCCGGCCCAGCGCCCGCGCCCACGCGGCAGTGTTCGCCGCTCCGCTGCGCACCCCCGCCTCGACCACCACGGTGGCGGTGCCCAACGCTGCGACCAGCCGGTTACGCGTCAAGAAGCGGTGCCGTGCCGGCCGCACACCCGGCGGATACTCGGTGAGCAGCAAGCCCGAACTGCTGATCCGATGCAACAGGGCTGAGTGACCAGCCGGGTACAAGACGTCGATACCGCCGGCGAGCACGGCCACCGTCTCGCCCTCGACCGACAGCGCAGCACGATGCGCCGCCCCGTCGATCCCGTACGCCCCGCCCGAGACGACGGCGACCTCGCGCTCGGCCAACCCCGCAGCCAGGTCTGCCGCCACATGCTCGCCATAGCCGGATGCGGCACGCGTCCCGACCATCGCCGCGGAACGCTCGGTGACCTCATCGAGGCGAGCCGGACCGATCGCCCACAACGCCAACGGCGGTCGGCCTTGCGGTTTGTCCCGCACCGCCGCTCCACCAAACGCCGCGAAGGCAAGCACCGGCCACTCGTCATCGTCGGGCGTGATCAACCGGCCGCCGCGGCGCTCAAGCATGTCCAGATCGGCTTCAGCCGCGTAGATATCGCGCCGGGCCGCGGTGCGTTCGGCCAGCTGTGGACTCACGTCACCGGCGGCCACCCGGTCCGCCGCCGCCACCGGCCCGACTTCGCTGACCAGCGAGGCGATTTCATCGCACGGCGGTTCGGCCACTCGGGACAGATACGCCCATGCCAAGGTTCTGGCGTCGTCGCTCACGGTTTGACCTCCCCTCGGCGGAAGCTCAACGCCACCGCCACATCATCGACAGTCGGCATCGTGCGCCCGGCCAAATCCGCCAACGTCCAAGCGACGCGCAATGACCGATCCACCCCGCGGATACTCAGCACGCCGCGCTCCAGCGCCGTCTTCAGCGGCGCCATCGCGGTAGCGTCGAGCCGAAACTTCCGGCGCAGTAGCGAACCGCTCACCTCGGCGTTGGTGGTGAAGCCGTACTGGTGCCAACGCTCGGCAGCCGCCGCGCGAGCCTGCGCAACCCGTTGGCGCACGGCCGCGGTGCCCTCCGCCGCGTCCGGCGTGAAAGCACCAGCCCGCACCATGTGCATCTCCACCCGCAGATCGACGCGGTCCATCAGCGGACCGGAGAGCTTACCCAGATAGCGGCGCTTCTCCAGCGACGTGCAGATGCAGTCTTTGGGGTCGGCCTTTGCGCACGCACACGGGTTGGCGGCCATCACCAGCTGGAAACGCGCCGGGTAGCAGGCGACTCCGTCGCGGCGGGCCAGCCGAATCTGACCGTCCTCCAACGGGGTTCGCAGTGATTCCAGAACGCTGACCCTGATTTCGGCACACTCGTCGAGAAACAACACACCACGATGGGCGCGGCTGACCGCTCCAGGGCGGGCCATGCCCGAGCCTCCACCGACGAGTGCGGCCACGCTCGATGAATGATGTGGCGCGATGAATGGTGGCCGGGTGATCAACGGGGTGCTTTCCGACAGCAACCCGACGACCGAATGGATCGCGGTCACCTCCAGCGCTTCGGTATCGGTCAGTTCGGGCAACAGCCCGGGAAGGCGTTGGGCCAGCATGGTTTTCCCGACCCCAGGCGGTCCGGTGAGCATCAGGTGATGCGCGCCGGCCGCAGCGACCTCGACGGCGAACCGGGCATGCGTCTGCCCCACCACATCGGCCAGATCGGCAACCGGTCCCGCCACAGGTGTCGTTGATGCGACGCGTTCGTCGAGGGCAGCCTTGCCCTTGAGCCAGGCATGCAACTGCCGAAGCGTCTGCACCCCAAGCACTTCGATCCCATCAACCAGGCTTGCCTCGGCGAGGTTCGCAACCGGCACCACCACGGTGGGCCAGCCTTGCTGTTTGGCGGCGAGCACCGCAGGCAGCACACCCCGCACCGGCCGAACCCGTCCGTCGAGTGCCAACTCCCCCAGCAAGATGGACTTCTCCAGTCGATCCCACGGATTCTTGCAGCCCGCCGACAACACCGCTGCCGCGATCGCGATGTCGTACAGCGAACCGATCTTGGGCAGTGTCGCCGGAGACAGGGCGAGAACGAGCCGTGACTGCGGCCACTCGTTGCCGCAGTTGCTGATTGCCGCACGCACCCGGTCCCGGGACTCACGCAGCGCGGCGTCCGGCAGGCCGACCAGGAACACACCGGGCAGCCCTGAGGAGATGTGTGCTTCGATCTCGACAATCTCGCCGTCCAGGCCGCGCACCGCGACCGAATACGCCCGTCCCAGTGCCATCAGCCGACCCCGCGCAGGTGGGTGATCTCCGGGCTGCGCTGGCGCCCGATGCGGATACCGATCACGTCGATGCGGATCGCTGCCCAGCTCTGGTCCTGCCCCGCCAGCCAGATACCGGCCAGCCGGCGGATGCGACGCACCTTGACCGGGGTGACCGCGTACTCCCACCCACCGAACCCGTCACCGGTGCGGGTCTTGACCTCCACGAACACCACTGTGCGGTCGGGGCTGGCCGCAATCACGTCGAGCTCGCCGTACCGGCAGCGCCAGTTGCGGGCCACGATCTGCAATCCCGACGAGGTCAGGTGCTCGACCGCCAACTGCTCCCCGAGCGCGCCGATTTGGTTGCGCGTCAACATCGTCATGGCTGAAGCGTCGGGCATGCAGCTGACAACGTTTGTCCAGCGGAAGCCGAAAAACTCTCAGACGCGGGAGTTATCCCCAGACCCGCGCTCATCCACAGCGCGGCCTAGATCAGCTCAATCGCCTCGGCGATCGACGGCAGCACCCGTGCGGGCCGGAACGGGTAGCGCTCGACATCCTCGAGCGTCGTCGACCCGGTCAGCACCAGGATCGTCTCCAGCCCCGCCTCGATACCGGCCACCACGTCGGTGTCCATCCGATCGCCCACCATCACCGTGCTCTCCGAATGCGCCTCAATGCGATTCAACGCACTACGGAACATCATCGGGTTGGGCTTGCCGACGAAGTACGGCTCGCGGCCGGTGGCCTTGGTGATCATCGCGGCCACCGACCCGGTCGCGGGCAGCGGCCCTTCGGCCGACGGCCCGGTGACATCGGGGTTGGTGGCGATGAAGCGGGCTCCCTTGCCAATCAGTCGGACCGCCTTGGTGATCGCCTCGAACGAGTACGTCCGCGTCTCACCGAGCACCACGAAATCCGGATCGGTATCGGTCAGCGTGTAGCCCGCCTCGTGCAGCGCGGTGGTCAGCCCTGCCTCGCCGATGACGTAGGCCGATCCGCCCGGCAGCTGATCGTCCAGGAACGCCGCGGTGGCCAGTGCCGAGGTCCAGATCGCCTCTTCGGGCACGTCGAGTCCCGAGCGCGTCAGCCGTGCCGCCAGGTCACGCGGCGTGTAGATCGAGTTGTTGGTCAGCACCAGAAATCGGCGTTGCTTGTCGATCAAGCGCGCCAAGAACTCTGCGGCCCCGGGAAGCGCATGCTCCTCGCGGACCAGCACGCCATCCATATCGGTCAGCCAGCACTCCGGTGTCGTACGCACGGTCCTCCCTTCGGGGATGTCCTGCCCTTCAGTCTTCCCCGAGACCGAAGCGCCAACCGGGGATTCGAGCAATGCGGTCATGACGCCATGTGGGCAGTGGGCCGGCGCTGCACCACCCTGCCTACGCCTGCGCAGGCCTGCGTGAATGTCGCCACCGGCGTCGCCCGGAGCCCGGCGTCGTCCGTAAGAGACGGAACACCATGACTACCAACCGAATCAGAACCGTACAACACACCCCACCCGACCGAGCCATTGTCATCGGAATGGGCCACCACAAGAGCGTCCCGCAGCGACATCTGGTCCAGCAGCGTCTCCAGCGCATGGTCGGGCTCGGCGAGCACGACGATCGGCTCAGCACCCGCCTCGGTCAGCCGGGTCACTTCCTCGCGTAGTCCAGACTGCTCGGCGAGCAGGATCTGCAGCAGCATCCTGTCGCTGGACTTATCCCGGTGTACCGCACCGACTCTGGTCCGGACCCACATACCGCTGACCAGACCCTCGATATGTTCGACAACCGCAGGCAACGCACGCCGGTCCACATGCAGCCGCGCCGACAGGCAGGTCCGATACGCCACACGGGCCTCGGCCAATGTGCTCGCTCCGCCGGCGCACCCGCTGGGCACACCCCGGAAGGTGAGCTGCGGCTGATGGTCGGGGTCGTAGCGGAAGATCACATGATCGCTCATCAACTCGCCTCCCTCCGGGCCGGTCGCTCACCAAGAGCGATCGTCACCCGTTGCCGTGCAGGCAGATACAGCTCGACATGTACGGGCTCGCGGTGTCGCCGCAGAAAGCCGAGAATCGCCCTGATCATGCGACACCCACCGAAGAACGACGCTGCAGGGCCATCGAGACGGTCAGCACCACCAGTCCGATGACGGCCAGCGCGGCACCCGCAGCAGCCGGGGCCGTGTAGCCGTACCCAGCGGCGATCACCAGCCCGCCGATCCATGCTCCCGACGCGTTCGCGATATTCAACGCCGAGTGATTCAAGGCCGCGGCCAGCGTCTGGGCATCCGCGGCAACGTCCATCAGACGGGTCTGCAAGGCAGGCGCGATCGCCGCTCCGCTGGCGCCGATGCCGAACAGCAGCAGCATCGCGGTGTACGGATTATGCGCAGCCGCAACGAAAACCGCCAGCACCACCGCCAACGCGGCCATCGACACATACAGCCCGCGGATCACCGACCGGTCGGCCATCCGGCCGCCGGCGAAATTGCCGACCACCATGCCGATACCAAAGACCATCAGCCCCACCGGAACCCAAGACCGCGACACTCCCGCGACATCGGTCAGCGTGGTCGCGATGTAGGTGTAGACGGCGAACATGCCGCCGAAGCCGACCATGCCGATCGCCAGCGCCAACCACACCTGCGGACGCCGCAGCGCGCCCAGTTCGGTGCGGGTGTTGGTGCTGCGGGACGCAGCCAAGTCGGGCAGCCACATCCAGATGGCGGCCAACGTCACCAGGCCAATGGCCACGACCAACGCGAATGCGCTTCGCCAGCCGAAGAATTGACCCAGCCATGAGGCCAGCGGCACCCCGATCACCGTGGCCACCGTCAGTCCGGTCATGACCTGCGCGACGGCCTTGGCCCGCTGGTCGGGTCCCAACAGTTGGGCGGCTACCAGCGCCGCGACACCGAAGAAGGCCCCGTGTGGCAGGCCGGCGAGAAACCGCGCCCCGATCAGGACGGGATAGTTCGGAGCCAGCACGGTGGCCACATTGCCGATGGCGAACAGCGCCATCAGACACATCAGCACGATCTTGCGGTTGTACTTGGCGGTCACCGCGGCGATGACGGGCGCGCCGATCACCACGCCCAGTGCGTAGGCAGAGATGACGTGGCCCGCGGTCGGCTCGGAGATGTGCAAGCCGCCGGCGATCTCGGGCAGCAGACCCATCGAGACGAACTCGTTGGTGCCGATGCCGAATCCGCCCAGCGCCAGGGCCAGAATGCCCAGCCGCGCCCGGCCTGGGCACAGGGTGGGAGACGCCGCCGGTGAGGCGGGCCGGGAAGTGACGGTCACGTGAGGTATCGACTTTCTGTGCGGTGGCGGTTGCTGCCGCGTTGCAGCGTTCGATTCCTGTTCCGACCCTAGCGCGACTTCTACCGCGCTTCCAACCAACTTATGTCTTTAAAGAGCAAAAGTGATAGGTGTCTCTATTGCTTTCAGTGCTGGATAGATCTTGGTTCAATGGAAAGATGCCCGTCACCAGGCGTTCTGCCGCCCCCGCTACCGCTGGGGATGTTTTCGGGCTGATTCGCGACGGCGCGGCCACCACCCGCGGCGACATTCGCGTGCTGACCGGCCTGTCCAGGACTGCCGTGGGGAGCAGGATTTCCGCGCTGGCCCGCCGCGGACTGGTCACCGAGGGCGACGAAGGCCCGTCGACCGGCGGCCGGCCACCGGCGCTGGTGCGGTTCAACGCCGAGGCCGGCGTGGTCCTGTCGGCAGCCATCGGTCGCAGCCGCACCAGGCTGGCGGTGTGCAACCTCGCCGGCGATATCCACGCCCTGACCGACATGGACTCCGAGATCCGCATCGGACCCGACGACTTGATGCCTGACCTGGTGAAACGGCTCGAGGTGCTGCTCGACGAGACCGGCCACCCCGCCCGTGATGTCCTCGGCGTCGGGGTGTCCCTGCCCGGCACCGTCGACCAGCAGCGCGGGTGCAGCCTGGCCTCCCCGGTGATGAGCGGCTGGGATGGCGTCCCGCTGGAGCCCTACTTCCGCAAGCTGACCTCGGCGCCCATCGTGCTCGACAACGACACCAATGTCCTTGCCCTGTCGGAACGCCGCAGCGCCCTGAAGATCCACGACAACCTGCTGCTGATCAAGGCGTCCACCGGCCTGGGCGCCGGGATCGTGGCCGGCGGTGTCCTGCAGCGCGGTGCGCTCGGTGCGGCAGGCGAATTCGGCCACAACAAGACCGCCGCGGCCGCGGGCGTCCCCTGCCGCTGCGGTGATACCGGCTGCCTGGAGGCGATCGCCGGCGGCTGGGCACTGGTGCGCACGGTGCAGGAACAGGGCCGCGCGGTCAACCACATCCGCGACGTCGTCGAACTGGCCAACCAGGGCGATGGCGAGGTGCGCCGGCTGCTGCGCGAAAGCGGCCGTCACGTCGGCGAAGTGATCGCCGCCGCGGTGAACCTGCTGAACCCCGAGGTGCTGGTCGTCGGTGGTGACATGTCAGGCGCCTACGATTTCTTCGTGGCCGGGTTACGAGAAACGTTGTACGGAAACGCAACTGCGTTGGCCACCCGTCATCTTCAGGTCGTTCCGTCCACCTACGGTGATAGGGCCGGCAATATCGGCAGCGCGGCGCTGGTGCTGGAAAAGATCCTGTCCGCCGACGCGATCGACACGTCGCTGCGCTGACCTACTCGGGCAGCCGCAGCTCGGGCTTCTCGACCTCTTCGATGTTGACGTCCTTGAAGGTGATCACCCGGACCTGCTTGACGAACCGGGCCGGGCGGTACATATCCCATACCCACGCATCGGTGAGCCGCAGTTCGAAGTAGACCTCGCCGTCGGTGTTGCGCGGCACCAGTTCCACACTGTTGGCCAGGTAGAAGCGACGCTCGGTTTCCACGACGTAGCTGAACTGCCCCACGATGTCCTTGTATTCGCGGTACAGCGAGAGCTCCATCTCGGTCTCGTATTTTTCGAGATCTTCGGCACTCATCGGCTCAGCGGTCCTTTTGTTGTCTCATCGGTATCCATCTTGACTCACAGCTGGGCGTCGCGTGCGACTGACGCCTGATCACCGCACCGCGGTGGTGGGCAGTCGACCACCATCTCGGTACCACCGACGCCCGCCACCCGACGGACATTGATGTAGGAAAACCGGTGCTGGCGGCAGGGGCCGAGGCTGGTCAGCGCCGCGCTGTGCGCCGGAGTGCTGTACCCCTTGTGGTCGGCGAACCCGTAGCCCGGGTGTTCTTTGTCCATCGCCACCATCAGCCGGTCCCGACTGACCTTGGCCAGCACGCTGGCCGCCGCGATACAGGCCGCCGCCGCGTCCCCACCGATCACCGGCAGCGACGGCATCGGCAGCCCCGGCACCCGGAATCCGTCGGACAATACGTAACCGGGGCGCACCGACAAACCCGCCACCGCCCGTCGCATCCCCTCGATATTGGCCACGTGCACGCCGCGGCGGTCGACCTCGGGCGCCGTGATGAACACGACGTGATAGGCCAGCGCGTAGCGGCGGATCAACGGGAACAGTTCCTCGCGGGTCTTCTCGGTCAGCTTCTTGGAGTCATCGAGGGCCGCCAGGCTCTCGAGGCGGTTCCGGCTGAGCACACAGGCCGCCACCACCAACGGGCCTGCACATGCTCCGCGGCCCACCTCGTCGACACCGGCCACCGGCCCCAAACCACTGCGGTACAAAGCGGATTCGAGTGTGCGCAGTCCCGACGACTTGCGGATCACCGTCCGCGGCGGCCACGTCATCGCGGGCACGGTCAGCCCTGCTGCGGGTTGACCGAGGACACACCACCCCAACGCGAGGGCGGCCACGCGATGAACCGCGCCTTGCCGATGACATTGCTCACCGGCACGGTGCCTGCCATCGGGTCACCGGTGCACAGGATGCCCTTCTGGGCGTCCTCGGGCGTGCTGGTGCAGTGCGCCCGCGAGTCCGCCGAATGGGTGCGGTTGTCACCCATCACCCACAGCCGACCTTCGGGCACCTTCACCGGACCGAACTCATTGCCCAGGCACGGGTAGACCAGCGGGTCGGCGTTCATGGTCTGCGCGTTGAGGTAGGGCTCCTTGAGCGGCTTGTCGTCGACGGTCAGCCCGGTGTCGGCGCGGCACTGCACGGTCTGGCCGCCCACCGCGATGATGCGCTTCACCAGATCGTTCTCGTCCGGCGGCACGAATCCGACCACCGACAACGCGTTCTCCAGGTACCGAACGGCCGTGTTGTCCGACCGGATCGACTTGTATCCGACGTTCCAGTTCGGCGGGCCCTTGAAGACGATGACGTCACCGGGGCCCGGCTCACCGAACCGGTAGGTGACCTTGTCGACCATGATCCGGTCGCCGACACAGCCGGCGCAGCCGTGCAGCGTGGGCTCCATCGATTCCGACGGAATCAGGTACGGGCGCGCGATGAACGTGAGCATCACGTAGTACAGGACCACCGCGATCGCGACGAGGATCGCGCCCTCTTTGAGCGCTGAGCGCTTCTTTTCGGGGGCGTCGTCAGCGGTGGTGTCATCCGGAGCGTCCGTCACAGTGGCGGATTCCGGAGTGGCGTCGTCCGAGCCGGTGTTGTCGGTCACGTGGTTAGCGTAGTCAGACAAGCTGACTCGTCAGTGCCGCGCGCACCCGAAGCTCAGCGCTTCTCCTTGATCTTGGCCTTCTTGCCCCGCAGCTCGCGCAGGTAGTACAGCTTGGCGCGCCGCACGTCACCGCGGGTGACGACCTCGATGTGGTCGATGTTGGGCGAATGCACCGGGAAGGTCCGCTCGACGCCGACGCCGTAGCTTTCCTTGCGCACGGTGAAGGTCTCGCGGATGCCCCCGCCGGAACGGCGCAGGACGACACCCTTGAAGACCTGGATGCGCTGCTTGTTGCCCTCGATGACCTTCACGTGGACATTGATGGTGTCCCCGGGGCTGAAGGTCGGGATGTCGTCGCGCAGCGACGCCTGGTCGACGAAGTCCAGCGTGTTCATCGGTGACACTTCCTTGTAGATCGCGGCGCAGCCAACTGCCTGCGCAAATGCGCTGACGGTCGCCCGGCCGATGGATTCGGGCACGTGGTGTTTGGCGCAGCAGGCGGAAAAGTTTGGTCCAGCCCGCGCGGCAACTGCTCAATTGTGCCAGATGCACCGCGAGCAGTGAAATCGCGCGACCCGCCGAGGTCACAGAATGTTTTGGCTGGCTAACCGCGCGGTGTACAAAAGGTACGGTTAATGTGAATTACGGTCGGGCGGCAACGCGGCACCCAACGATACCGCGTTCCCCTAGGCCCTCGAGGAGATGGACATGCGACGGCATCTGTCGATGCTGGTCACCGGCACCGCGACGGCACTGATCGGCGTGCTGGTCGCCGCATCCTCCGCCGAGGTCAATGCCGGCCCCAATGACAGGTCAGCCCGTCCGGTGAACCTGCTGTCCGCCGATCCCCATGCCATCCCGCAAGCGCCCGCACTGGGCCCCCTGGCCGATGCACCGCCGGATGCGACCGTCGGCCTCGACGTGCGCGCCAGGGCGGCCGCCTCGGAAGCCGCTCAGGACGGTGCCGATATCAGCTTCACGGTCCTGGACCGCAACACCGGCCGGACGGTCTCCGGCGGTGACGGCGCACCCTTCCCGATCGCCTCGGTGAGCAAACTGTTCATCGCCGACGATCTGCTGCTGCAGGTCGCCAAGGGCCAGCGGCAGATGACACCCGACGAGCGGCAATCCTTCGATGTGATGCTGCGGTCCTCCGACGACAGCGCGGCCGAAGTGTTCTGGGGCGAGGGTGGCGGCAGTTCGATCATCAACCGGGTGACCTCGCGGTACGGATTGGGATCGACCAGTGCGCCCTACGACGGCAACTGGTGGAACACCATGAGCACCACCGGTGACCTGGTGCGCTACTACGACATGCTGCTCGACGGCGCAGGCGGGCTGCCGGCCGATCAGGCTGGCGTCATCCTCGGCGACCTGTCGAGGTCGACCCCCACCGGCGTCGACGGATATCCGCAGCGGTTCGGCATTCCCGACGCGTTGTTCGCCGAACCCGTTGCGGTTAAACAAGGTTGGATGTGCTGCTGGAACGGCGACAACTGGCTGCACATGACCACCGGCGTGATCGGCGCCGACCATCGCTTCGTGATGGCCATGGCCTCACTGCAACCGGTCGACGACGCCACCGCGCGCGCGACGATGACGCAGGCCGTCAAGACGATGTTCCCCGGCGGGCGGATCTGACCCGCTAACGGCGCGGCGGCCCCGGCGGCGGCTGACGGAATTCGGCCCGGGCCCGGAACGGCCGAGTCGGCTCATTGCCTGGCGCCGGTTCAGTGCCGGCTGCCAGCGCGGCGCCCGTGCAAAGTCGCGTTGTCGTCGCGGTCGGAGTAGCCGCCGCACGTTGCGGACCCAACACCAATGGCCGGGTGTACTGCTCGGCGCCACCGTCCTCGGCCAGCACGCTGCGGGCGATGCGTTCCATCACGCCCTGCACCTGCATGCGGTCGGGCCGACCCTCGAATGCCGGTGAGCGAGTGAGGGTGTCGGTGATCCAGTTCGCGATCTGGTTGCGCACGTGGTTCACTTCGGCGGCACCCGAGGCGGTCAGCCACAGCTGATCGCCGCCGCGCTGGGCCCAACCCGATGCCACCAGCCGGTCGAAGGCGGGCTCGAGGATCTCGGCGGGCACCCGATGATGCGCGGCGATATCCGCCACCGCCACCGGGCCGGACACTTGAGCGTGCCGATAGATCTGCAGCAGCGCCCACATCCGCGGGACGTCGAGATGACTGCCGCCGGATCGGGCCAGCGCAGGCAGGTGCATGCCGCGGGTCTCCCGCATCAGCCGGCTGACCGCCACTTCGAGCACCTTCTTCGGCGGGTTCGGTGGTCGGCATGCCGAACCCCTCGCCGAGGTCGGTGCTGCCCATGGCCGCAGCATCGCGCAGCGGAACCTGCTTGAGGAACAGCGCCACAACGAAGCCGACGACGGCGACGGGCGCCGCGAACAGGAACACCATGCTCAGGGAAGTGCCGCGCCGTGTGTTCAGTCGCTTAGCAGGTCCGGTCTGCGCTCCCGCGTGCGCCCTAGCGCCTGTTCATGTCGCCAGGTCGCGACCTTGCCGTGGTCACCGGAGAGCAGCACCTCGGGCACCGGGAGGTCGCGCCAGGTCGGTGGACGGGTGTAACTCGGGCCTTCCAACAAGCCGTCTTTTTCCGGCGAGTGCGAATCGTCTTGGTGCGATAGCGGATTGCCCATCACGTTGGGAAGTAACCGGACCACCGCCTCGATCATCACCAGGGCCGCCGCCTCGCCGCCGGCCAGCACGTAGTCGCCGATGGACACCTCTTCGACCCGCATCCGCCGGCGGGCATCCTCGGCGACTCGCTGGTCGATGCCTTCGTAACGACCACAGGCGAACACCAGGTGCGACTCCCCCGTCCAGCGTTGGGCGTCGTTTTGAGTGAACAGCCGACCGGCCGGCGTCGGGATCACCAGAAGTGTTGCTTCGGTGCAGATCTCGTCGAGCGCCTCACCCCATACCGGGGCCTTCATCACCATGCCGGGACCACCGCCGTACGGGCTGTCGTCGACCGAGTGGTGTACGTCGTGGGTCCAGCGACGCAGATCGTGCACCTCGACGTCCAGGATCCCGGACTCGATGGCCTTGCCGGGCAAGGACTGTCGCAGCGGGGCTAGGTAGTCGGGAAAAATGGTGACGACGTCAATGCGCATCTCAGGCTAGTTCGTCCAGGTCCAGAAGCCCGTCGGGAGGATCGATTTCGACAATCCCATCGGTCAGTGACACCGACGTCACGATCGCGCCGACGAACGGCACCAGAATTTCGGCGCCGTCTGAATCACGAACCGCCAGCAGCTCTCCACCCGCGGTGTGCAGCACCTCGGCGACCGAGCCGAGAGCGCGGCCGTCGACGGTGCGCACTGCCAGCCCTTCGAGCTGGTGGTCGTAGAACTCGTCGGGGTCCTCGATCTCGGGCAGATCGGCGGTGTCGACGACGAACAGGTGCCCGCGCAACGCGTCAGCGGCGTTGCGGTCAGACACCCCGGGCAGCCGGACCAGCAGGCGGGCGCCGTGCGGACGCGCCGACTCGACGACGACGTCGCGACCACTGCCCCCACGGGAAGGCTTGAGGTGCAACCGATTACCGGGAGCGAAGCGCTCGTCGGGATCGTCGGTGCGGACGTCGACCACCAATTCGCCGGTGATCCCGTGCGCTTTGGCCACACGTCCGACGACGAGTTCCATCCTCAGTCCAATCCCCGGGTCGCTTCGCTCCAGCCCGCCGGATTACTGGTCGGTGTCCACCACGTCGACGCGGATACCGCGGCCGCCGATTCCGGCGACCAGGGTGCGCAACGCGGTCGCGGTGCGACCGCCCCGGCCAATCACCTTGCCGAGGTCCTCGGGATGGACATGGACCTCAACCGTGCGTCCCCGCCGGTTGGTGACCATGTCGACCCGAACGTCGTCGGGATTGTCGACGATCCCGCGGACCAGATGCTCTACGGCGTCAACGACGACCGAGCTCATTCTGCGGCGGCCTCAGTGGCTTCAGCAGCCGGCTCAGCAGCAGCGGCCTCGGCGGCCGGCTCGGTGGCTTCAGCAGCCGGCTCGGCCTCAGCGGCCTCGGCCTTCTTGGCGGGCGCCTTCTTCTTCTTGAGCTGAGCGGCCTCGCCGGACGGCGCGCCATCAGCCTCGGCCAGCGCCGCGTTGAACAGGTCGAGCTTGCTGGGCTTGGGCTCCTTGACCTTCAGCGTGCCCTCGGCACCCGGCAGGCCCTTGAACTTCTGCCAGTCACCGGTGATCTTGAGCAGCGTGAGAACGGGATCGGTGGGCTGAGCCCCAACCGACAGCCAGTACTGGGCGCGCTCGGAGTCGATCTCGATCAGGCTCGGCTCTTCCTTGGGGTGGTAGCGGCCGATGACCTCGATCGCACGACCATCGCGGCGGTTGCGCGCGTCAGCGACAGCGATGCGGTACTGGGGGTTGCGGATCTTGCCGAACCGGGAAAGTTTGATCTTGACAGCCATGAACTAACTCCTGCGGGTAATCACGCTGCAATTCAGCGATGCCGGCGATTGCCGGATCCGGTTTTGCCTCGCGTGCGTGACCGGGCCCCGGCGCATCCGTGAAGGAAGCCGCGGTCGGACAGCCGCCCATTCTGCCAGAGTGCGCTGGTCAGGTGTTAATCGCTCCGGCCATGGATCGCGATTGCGGGTGAAACACCATCGTGCTCGTGGCGACCAGGGGCTGGATACCGCCCGGCGGGCGCCGATTCGTGATCGCCGACGAGGTTGCGACCGCACGTCCCGACCGCTCTGCATACCGCGGTCATCGTTATCGCCGCGCGAGTGAGCATCCGCGCCGTGACCCGCAGACCGTCCATTATCGCCCCTTCCACCGACTCGGCACGGCGTGCGCCGACACCGCGTTACCCAAGGAGTTCGGAGCCGCCGGGCACGCGGATCGGTGATCGTCTGAAGTTATTTGTGGTGCGGCGTTTTTCACGTGGCGCGGCGGGGCTCTGTTCGGCGGGCTGCAGGTATTGAACAAGTCTCGCTTTCGACCAATCTGCGGCGGGTTCGGCGCCGAATCCCATTCGTACATCACAAAGGCGGTACCCGGCCGTCGACGACTCGAAGGACACGCTATGAACATTCAGCGCGAAATCGCAGTGACACTTGGGGCGACAACCCTGACCATGGCCGCCATCATGACGATCTCGACCGGCGTTGCCGGCGCCGATATGACCAGCGACCTGGTCGGACCCGGGTGCGCGGGTTACGCGATGCAGGTTCCCACCGGTCCGGGCTCAGTTGTTGGTATGGCACACGATCCGGTTGCCGTCGCCGCGTCGAACAACCCGATGCTCACCACCCTGACCGCTGCTGTTTCGGGCAAGCTCAATCCGAACGTGAATCTCGTCGACACGTTGAACGGCGGGCAATTCACCGTATTCGCCCCGACCGACGCTGCTTTCGCCAAGCTGCCGCAGTCCACTGTCGAGGCGCTCAAATCCGACTCCGCCACGCTGACCAAGATTCTGACCTACCACGTCGTGCCCGGTCAGCTCTCTCCGGCCGACGTCGACGGCGCTCACCCAACTGTGCAGGGCGCGCCGGTGACCGTCACCGGCTCAGGCAACGACCTCAAGGTGGATGGCGCATCGGTGGTGTGCGGCGGCGTACGCACCGCCAATGCCACCGTGTACATGATCGACACCGTGCTGATGCCGCCAGCCAACTGACCCTGACGGCGCCCGAGCGCAATTGAGTTGAGCGGTCCTCGGCCGTTGTTCTGTTCAGACCACCTTCTGAATGCACTTCGATTCGACGCGACGCGTCATCCGCCAGCCGTCGTCGGTCCGGATGAACGCGTCGTCGTACCAGAGTCCGCAGAACATGACCTGACCGTTGTCACCCAGTGCCATCGGGTTGAACAGGATGGTTCGCGAGGTCGCGGTGTCGCCGTCGATCTTGATGTCGAAGTTGCCGAGCATGTGGAAGTAGGCCGGAAAATTCGGCAGCACCTCGGCCAGCCAGGCCTTGACGTCGGGAAAGGTGCCCGCAATGCCGCCCAGCTCGGTGTAGTCGATGTGGGCGTCGGGAGTGAAAACCTGATCCAGGTCGTCGAACCGGCGGCTGTCGATCGCCGTGGAGTAGTCCACCAGCAGCTGCTGGATCTCCAACCGATCCGAAATCTCTTCAAGACTCAGCATTTGTGTGATCCAACACGTTCGCGCCGAATGCCGGTGGGGAGGTCCACGCCAGCGGGACAACTCTACTAAGGTAACCTAATCAAAATCGGCTATCGAGTGGAGGACGAGTGTTCCAGCGCCCGGAATTCTCACTGACCATTGGCTACGCCAGTGACATGGGCACTGCCGAGTACATCGCCATGCAGCTCGCCGACGCCTGTAAAGCGGCCGGTGTCGACGTGACCGAAACCGAGCTCAACGACCTCTCCCTCGACGATGTCGCCGCCGCGAGCCACTTCATCGTGGTGGCCTCGACATTCGGCGAGGGCGAGGTGCCCGACAACGGCGCGGTCTTCTGGGAGGAGCTGTCGGCATCCGAGACCCGCTTCGACGATCTCCGCTACGCCGTGCTGGCGCTCGGCGACAGCGCCTATGAGCTGTTCTGCAACGCCGGCCGGATCTTCGACGCCCGGCTGGCCGAGCTGGGCGCCCGCCCGCTGGCCGACCGTGTCGAATACGACTGCTACCGCGAGGGCGACGCCCGCGAGTGGATCGCCGATATCGCCAAGATGATCGAGGAAGCCAGTACCGCCAACCCAGGACACGCAGCCGCCGCACCGGTCGCCCCACGACCGACATCGACCCGCAACACCACCCCATGGACCGACGCGAACCCGTACGCAGCGACGGCGGTGGTGAATCGCCTGCTGACAGCGACCGAATCCGACAAGGAAGTCCGCCACATCGAACTGGATCTCGGAGATTCCGGGATCACCTACGACGCCGGCGATTCGGTGGCCGTGCACCCGGTCAACTCCCCCGAATTGGTCGAGGCCTTGCTGGCCAAGCTGAGCGTCGACGACACGTACGTCGCCGCCGGCGCCGACCGACCGCTCGGCGAACTGCTCGCCAGCCACCTCGAGATCTGCGCCCCGTCACGGGCTTTGCAGGCGTTGGTCGCTGCCCGTACGGACAACGCCGAGGCTGCGGCTGCGCTGAGCGCCTCGGACCCGGCCGTGGTGTCGTCGTGGCTGTACGGCCGCGACGTACTCGACCTGCTCGAGCTCGCCGATCTGACGCCCGACGAGGTACTGGAAGTATTGCGGCCCTTGCAGTTTCGCGACTACTCGATCGCCTCCAGCCCACTGGCGCACCCCGGTCAGCTGCACCTGACGGTGGCGACCGTGCGCTATCGCGAGCGCGAGCGCGTCCGCGGCGGTGTCGCCTCGACCTTCCTGGCCGACCGTGGTCAGTCGGTGCGAATCCACCTGCGCCCCAACCACAACTTCCGGCTGCCTGCCCCTGACGTGCCGATCATTATGATCGGGCCGGGAACCGGCATCGCCCCGTTCCGTGCGTTCCTGCATGAGCGCCAGGCCACGGCAGCGCCGGGCAAGGCCTGGCTGTTCTTCGGCGACCGTCGTCGCGCCACCGATTTCCTCTACGGCGAGGAGCTGACGGGATTCGTCGACTCAGGCGCGCTGACCCGGCTGGACCTGGCGTTCTCCCGCGAGGCTGACGGGCCCAAGACCTACGTCCAGCACCGCATGAAGGAAAACGCCGCCGAACTCTTCGCCTGGCTGCAGGACGGTGCGCACCTCTATGTGTGCGGCGATGCCGATCGGATGGCCAAAGACGTCCACCGGGCCCTGCACGAGATCGTCGCCGAGGCCGGCGGTCTGGATGCCGCCGCCGCCCACTCGTACGTGAATGAGCTGATCAAGGCCCATCGGTATCTGCGCGACGTCTACTAAAGACATTGGGCGGTCGGCCACCTCCAGCACCTCAGGTTAGGCTCGGAACCCATGCGCAGACTTCTCGCGAGCGCGATAACAGCGCTGAGCCTGCTGACCTCGACCACAGCCGTCGCCAACGCCGACACCGACCAGCCGGCGGGCTCGGTACCGATTCCCGACGGGCCCGCGCCGGCATGGATCGTCGCCGACATGGACACCGGCCAGGTGCTGGCGGGCCGCGACATGTATGTCGCCCACCCGCCGGCCAGCACCATCAAGACGCTGTTCGCGCTGACCGTGCTTGACGAGCTGCCCGATCTGAACGCCACCGTGGTCGCCAGCAATAACGACGCCCTCGTCGAATGCAACTGTGCGGGTGTGCGACCCGGCCGTATCTACACCGCGCGCCAGCTGCTCGATGGGCTGCTGCTGGTGTCGGGCAACGACGCCGCCAACACCCTGGCCGACATGCTCGGCGGCATCGACGCCGCGGTCGACAAGATGAACGCCAAGGCCGTCGCCATCGGCGCGACCAACACCCACGCGACCACGCCCTCGGGACTGGACGGACCGGGCGGGCCGGGGTGGACCACCCCACACGACCTGGCGGCCATCTTCCGTGCCGCGATGGCCAACCCGGTGTTCGCACAGATCACCGCGCAGCCGATGGCCATGTTCCCGACCGACACCGGCGAAAAGCCACTGGTCAACCAGGACGAGCTGCTGGCGCGCTACCCGGGGGCGATCGGCGGCAAGACCGGGTTCACCGATGCCGCCCGCAAGACGTTCGTCGGCGCCGCCAACCGCGACGGCCGCCGGCTGGTGATCGCGATGATGTACGGGCTGATCCACGAGGGCGGCCCCACCTACTGGGATCAGGCGGCGACGCTGCTGGACTGGGGCTTCGCCCAGAACCGCGCAGACAGCATCGCCGCGCTCTAAACCCGCATCGCAACGCTTTCGAGATTCGATCGCGTCGTCGCCGACGTTTGCGCTGGTTAGCCTCGGCACCCATGCCGGCCCGCCCCTTCATCGCGCTGCTGAGCATCGCCATGTCTCTGGTCTTGGTGGCGCCGGCCGCGGCAGCGCCCGCTCCCCAACCGGCCGGGGCGGTCGCCGCCCCACCCGACGGCCCGGCGCAGGCGTGGCTGGTCGCCGATCTCGATACCGGTCAGATCCTGGGCGGCCGCGAGCCCTATAGCGCACACGCCCCGGCCAGCACCATCAAGGCACTGCTCGCGATGGTCGTGCTCGATCAGCTGGCGCCCAACACCGCTGTCCGCGCGACCGCCGCGCACACCCAAGTCGAATGCTCTTGCGTCGGTTTGGTTCCGGGCCAGGTCTACACCGCGCGACAACTGCTCGACGGCCTGCTGATGGTGTCGGGCAACGACGCCGCGAACCTGCTGGCCGACATGCTCGGCGGCTCGCAGGTCGCAGTGCAGAAGATGAACGCCAAGGCCTACCAGCTCACCGCGCGCAGCACCAAGGCCGGATCGCCGTCAGGGTTGGACGGACCGGGCTGGGAATCGGTGACGACACCGCATGACCTGGCGGTGATCTACCGAGAAGCGTTGCGCTACCCCTTGTTTGCCCAGATCGTCCACCAACCCTCGGCCCAGTTCCCCGACCGCTCGGGGTACAAGGAGATCAGGAATCAGGACCGCCTGCTGCGCAGCTATCCCGGCTTCATCGGCGGCAAGAGCGGCTACACCGACCTGGCCCAGGAGACCTACGTCGGTATGGCGCAGCGCAACGGACGACGGCTGATCGTGGTGCAGATGTACGGCAGCGACGACCTGTGGGACCAGGCCGCGAAATTACTCGACTGGGGTTTCAGCCACTACAACCAGTGACCCGACTCCGTTGAAACCGCACTGAGAGCGAAGATTTGACGGATCCTTCGCTCTCAGCGCGGTCTCAACGAAGAAGTGGCTAGCGGTGTCCTCCGCCCGAATTGAACCCTGGCTGCGCGGCGTCACCCTCGGTGATTTGATAGGGCGAGGAGGCCAGGTCATTCGGCGTGGCCACGATAGACGAGTCACCGCCCGGCGTCGAGGCACTGGGCGCGGCCTGGTTGTCCGGCACAACCTGGAAATTCTCATCGGAATCCGGCACGACGACAGGCGCCGCGGTGCTGCCGGGTTGACCCGGCACCCAGGCAAGAAGGTCGCGGGTGCCGTCGTTGAAGACGACGCTGTTCGGGGTGTCACCAACGACGTCGAAGTAGAGTTTTCCGGCATTCGACGCGCCCCAGATGGACGGGTAGAAATCGCCGGACTCAGCCCGGGCGCCGAAGCGCTCGATGAACGCCGGATAACTGCCACCAAACCCGTCGATCGTCAGCTTGGCCGCGTACAACGTGCCATTGTGTGGCACTGCGTCCGAGCTTGGCGCGAGCTTGCCCACGGCGTAGCCGATGTACGGCAGGCCATTGGGCCCGTTCAACGTTTCCTGCTCGCCGAACACCCTCACGCTGTCGGTCGCCCACGCTGGTGCGGCGGTGACGCCGGCAAGGCTGCACATGACAACGGTGGCGGCCACTCCGGCCAGTTTCGCGATCTTCACAGTGTCTCCCCTATCTGATCAGTGCCAACATCCCCAGGCATGGTCTAGGGAAACGTTACTGCGATTCACCCGCTCAAAGCGGCGTCTCCGCGATTAATCTCGCCTGATCAGTAGACCCGGCCGCGCAGAATCACGCGATCGGGGTTGGACAGCACGTCGGCGCCGCCGCGCGGATCCTCGGTGAAGCACACCAGGTCCGCGGGGGCTCCGTCGTCGATCACCGGCCGGCCCAGCCACCGTCGCGCATCCCAGCATGCCGCGCCGAGCGCCTCGGTCGGGGTCATCCCGATGCGCTTGAGGGCGTCGACCTCGTCGGCGATACGGCCGTGGGCGATCGTGCTGCCGGCGTCGCTGCCCGCATAGATCGGCACCCCGGCCTCCCTGGCGGCGGCCATCCGCGGATAGCAGCTGGCATAGAGGGCGCGCATGTGGGCGGCGTACGTCGGGTATTTGCCTGCGGCCTCGGCGAACCCGGGGAAGTTCTCGATATTGATCAGGGTGGGCACCAGGGCGGTGCCGTGCTCGACCATCATCGCGATGGTGTCGTCGGTCAGGCCGGTGCCGTGCTCGATGCAGTCGATGCCGGCGCCGATGAGGCCGGGCAGCGCGTCCTCACTGAACACGTGAGCGGTGACGCGGGCACCCTCGTCGTGCACTGCCGCGATCGCGGCCCGTAGGACCTCGTCGGACCACAGCGGAGCCAGGTCACCCACCGATCGGTCGATCCAGTCGCCGACGAGCTTGACCCAGCCGTCGCCGAGCCGAGCCTGTTCGGCCAGGACTTCGGGCAGCTGCCACTCATCCTCGAGTTCGATGGCGAAGCCGTGCGAGTAGCGCTTGGGGCGGGCCAAATGCTTACCCGCCCTGATGATTTGGGGAAGATCGTAGTGATCGTCGAGGGGGCGGGTGTCGGTCGGCGAGCCACAGTCGCGCAGCAGCAGGGCGCCGACGCCACGCTCCACCTCGGCCTGGGCGATCGCGTCGTCCAACGGGATCTCGCCGCGCTCCCCCAGCCCGACGTGGCAGTGCGCGTCGACCAGACCGGGCACGATCCAGCCGCCGTCGAAGACCGTCTCGGCGTCGGCGACGGGTTCGGCGCGCAGGACGCCGTCGACGATCCACCACTCGACGGGCTCGCCGTCGGGCAGGCCGCGGCCGCGAACGTGCAAGGCGCCCAACGGCTTAGTTCTTGCCCGGGAACTTCAGCTTGGACAGATCGAAGTCGGCCAGCCCCGGCGGCAGCTCGTTGAGCCCCTCGGGCATACCGGACAGATCGGGGAAACCACCGGGCATACCGCCGGCCAGCAGCGGATTGCGCTTCGGCGGCGTCGGTCCCCGCCCGCCCTTCTTGCCCTTCTGCTTGTTCTTGCCCTTGGCAGGCTTCTTCGACGTGCGCTTCCCGAACGGCATGCCCATCGCGCCGGCCATCTGCGACATCATCTTGCGAGCTTCGAAGAAGCGGTCGACGAGCTGATTGACCTCCGACACGTTGACGCCGGAGCCGTTGGCGATGCGCAGCCGTCGCGAGGCGTTGATGATCTTCGGGTCGGCCCGCTCCGCGGGGGTCATACCGCGGATGATCGCCTGCAGCCGGTCGAGCTGCTTGTCGTCGACAGTGGCCAGCGCGTCCTTCATCTGGCCGGCGCCAGGCAGCATGCCCAGCAGGTTGCCGATCGGGCCCATCTTGCGAATCATCAGCATCTGCTCGAGGAAGTCCTCCAGCGTCAGCTCACCGGAGCCGATCTTGGCGGCGGCTTCCTCGGCCTTCTGCTGGTCGAAGACCTGCTCGGCCTGCTCGATCAGGCTCAGCACGTCGCCCATGCCCAGGATGCGGCTGGCCATCCGGTCGGGGTGGAAGACGTCGAAGTCCTCGAGCTTCTCACCGGTCGACGCGAACAGGATCGGCACGCCGGTGACCTCGCGAACCGACAGCGCCGCGCCACCGCGGGCGTCACCGTCGAGCTTGGTCAGCACGACGCCGGTGAACCCGACACCGGCGCCGAATGCCTCGGCGGTCGCCACCGCGTCCTGGCCGATCATCGCGTCGAGGACGAACAGGGTTTCGTCGGGGCTCACGGCGTCGCGGATCGCTGCGGCCTGGGCCATCAGCACATCGTCGATGCCGAGGCGGCCCGCGGTGTCGACGATGACGACGTCGAAGTGCTTGGACTGCGCTTCGGCCAGGCCTGCGGCCGCGACGGCGACGGGGTCACCGGGGCCGGCATTTTCGGTGTCCGCGGCATCGGGCGCGGTGCCGGGGTGCGGGGCGAAGACATTGACGCCGGCCCGCTCGCCGACGATCTTGAGCTGGTTGACCGCACCGGGCCGCTGCAGATCGCAGGCCACCAGCAGCGGGGTGTGCCCCTGGCCCTTGAGCCATTTGGCGAGCTTGCCGGCGAGCGTGGTCTTACCGGCGCCCTGGAGGCCGGCCAGCATGATCACCGTCGGCGGGTTCTTGGCGAACGCCAGCTGACGGGTCTCGCCGCCGAGGATGCCGATGAGCTCCTCGTTGACGATCTTGACGACCTGCTGGGCAGGGTTGAGCGCGCCAGAAACCTCGGCGCCGCGCGCCCGCTCTTTGATGCGGTTGACGAAATTGCGCACGACCGGCAGTGAGACGTCGGCCTCGAGCAGCGCCAGCCGGATCTCGCGCGTGGTGGCATCGATGTCGGCGTCGGTGAGCCGGCCCTTGCCACGCAGGCCGGTCAGCGCACCGGTCAACCGGTCGGACAGGGATTCAAACACGAGGCAAGCCTATCTGGCGCAGCTCGGTGGCGAGATCTCCACCATGGTCGTGCCCGCGATACGAATCGCAACCCTCGTGTCGATTTCGCCAACCCTGGCAAAAATCTCCGCCCACATCCCAGGCATGTGGTATCCCTTCGAGAAGCGCAGCAAACGTGCTCCCAGGGGTCGGGCTTTGGAGGTTGGGGTGGGAAATCCTGTGCACGATACGAGGTCTGTTGGCAACCGCGGCAAGCGCCGGACATTGCCCGTAGTGCGATGGCTCCAGCTGGGCACCGTGGCCACCGGAATCGGGATCGCGATGCTGGCGGCCCCCGCCGCCGCGTCCGCCGACGACGGCGGGGGCTCCTCGACGGCGAGTTCTTCGCACAGTTCTGCATCCGGCGGCTCCACTGCGCGGGACACCGCGTCGGTTGAACGTCACACAACTACGGCCGGCAGTGGGCGACGCGGCGCCGGTTCGCTGGCGCCCTCAGCACGGACGACGTCCGCGAGTGCGCAGGCCACCAGTGTGCGTACCCGGCGGGCAGCGGCCGGCACTCCGCGAATCACGGCGACGGCGACAACGCCGATCCCAGCGGCACCCGCGACCGGGGCGCTGACGACGACCGCTGATCGCATCGGCGGGAGCCAAGCGCTCCAGTCGATCTCCGACGCGCTGCAGCAGGCGCTGGCGAGTGCGGCAAACAAGCTCGCCAACGAGCCGCCCACCCCGATCAACAGGCTCCTGCGGGAGGGCGTGTACCTGATCCAGCGCACCCTGTTTCCGGCCAGCGTCGGGGTGATCACCACGCCGATTAAGGTGCCGCTGTACTTCCAGACGATCGACAACGCCGGAACCCAGAAGCTCGGGATCTATGTCTCGATCGGCTACGGCGCGCCACCCCAGCTCTTCGAATTCGACACCGGCGCCGGAGGTTTCTACGCGGCCTACGCTTCGGTGGGGCCGGCCCCGTCCCCGTGGTGGGGCAGCAACGTCACGACCACGACCCAGCAAGTGCAAGACTCGTACGACAGCGGCCTCAGTTACAGCGGCTACGCGGCGATCGGGACGGTATCGCTGTACACAGTGGGAAGCTCAACTCCGCTGGTTACCAGCGGGCAGGTCACCGTCGGCCAGATCGACACAATAACCAATAAGGACGGCCAACAGGTGTGGTCGCCGATAGGTAGCGTCGCACCCCCCATCGACAACGCGTTCTACGGCGACTTCGGGATGGCCCCGACGTATCAGGCCAACGGGATCGACCAAGTCATCGCGCAACTGACATTCGGTCGAGGCGTCAAGGCCGGCTACCTCGTCCACGTGGATCCCGATACCGGCGAGGCCTGGATGCAGATCGGGTTGACAAACAACAACATTGCGAACTCGCAGGGCATGTACTTCCCGATGCTGGCCGACCCCAAGGCGTCGGACGGCCAGACGTTCCCCAACAGTGGCCTGCACTTCTACGGACTGCAGCTGTTCAACGCGACGATCAACATCATCGACAAGGACGGCACGCTGTTGATCAACACGCCGCTCGTCGGTATCACCCCGGACACCGGCGCGACCACCACACTGCACAACACGAACTTGAGTCCCCCGCCCTATGCGGAGAGATACAACTCGATCATCGAAGGTGACGCCGGCGGCGGGGAGACAGTCTCGAAGCTGAAAAAGGGTATGTTGTTCTGGCTCAGCGGAAACACGACGGGTCAAACCCCGGTTCGATACTTCCAGTTCGTCACAACCGACGACCAGAATGCGGGCAAGGTCAAGGTGCAGAATCCCACCGCGGACGATGTCGTCGACCCTAGCAAGGCCGAGTCGTACTACCTGAACACCGGTATCTCACTGTTCTACGAGTACGACGTCGTGTATTACCTTGGCACCACAGCGGGTAACGGCACGCTCGGTTTGATCCCGCAGAAAAGCAGCTAGCTCGCTTCCACCACGGGCTGGGCCGGCGGCGGTGTCGGCAGCACCGCATAAAGCTCACTTTCGAGCTGCTTGCGGACGTCGTCGACGGAATCCAGGTCCTGCACCGAGATCCCGAACGCGTCGACCACCGACGAACCCAGTGTTGTGATCTTGGCCCACGCGATATCCGCTGCGGCGCGTTCGAAAACCCCGGTGAGCAGCGCCAGCAGTCCAGTGCGGTCGGTGGTACGGATCTCGACGATCAGCTGGCCCTCGCCGCTGCCGTCGTGCCACAGGATGCGCGGTGGGGCGGGTACGGCGTTGATCGGCACCGCAGGCTTGTGTTCTCCGACTCGGCCGGTGCCGTACTGCGTGGCTTCCCGGTCGCGCTTCTCCAACGCGGCGATGACGTCGAGCTCGCCGTCCAACGCGAGGATGAACTGTTGGCGCAGTAGCCCCGCTTCGGGCGGCGCACCGAAATGCGGTGACACCACGAAGGTATTGATCGCCGACCCGCCAGCGCTGTTGACCGATGCCGAATGCACTCGCAGTGAGTTGAGCGCGAGCACGCCGGCCGCTTTGGACAGCAGGCCCCTCCGGTCGGGTGCGATGATCGCCACATTGTAGGTGTGGGTGCTCTCCCCCGGCGCCATCTCGACGTGCACGCCACGGTCAGCGGCGAGCGAAAGATGATGTGGGTCAATCGGATCCGCCTGTGGCAGTGATTCGCCGGCCAACACCAGCCGGCAGCGCCGGACCAGGTCGCCGATCAGCGAGGCTTTCCAATCGCCCCACACACCGGGCCCGGTGGCCAGCGAATCCGCCTCGGCCAGGGCATCGAGCAATTCGAGCAGCACCGGGTCGCCGCCGAGCACGTCGATGACACGAGCGATGGTCAGGGGGTCCTGCAGATCGCGGCGCGTCGCGGTGTCGGGCAGCAACAGGTGATAGCGCACGATCGCGGAGAGCAGATCGATGTCCGACGGCCACAGACCCAGCCGGGTGCCAACCTGCACGGCCAAATCGGCACCGATCACGCTGTGGTCTCCGCCGCGGCCCTTGCCGATGTCGTGCAGCAGAGCGCCGAGCACCAATAGGTCAGGACGCGAGACGCGGGTGGTGAAAGCGCTTGCCCGCGAGACAGTCTCGACAAGATGCCGGTCGACGGTCCAGATGTGGACAACATCGCGCGGCGGAAGGTCGCGCACGGCTCCCCACTCAGGGAACAGCCGCCCCCACAATCCGGTCCGGTCGAGCGCCTCGACGGTGGCCACCGTCGTCGGGCCGGCGGCCAGCAGCACCAGCAGGTCCTTGAGCGCGTCGCGGGGCCACGGCGTGCGCAGCTCGGGAGCCGAAGCCGCCAGCCGGCTCAGCGTCGAGCCTGAGATCGGCAACCCGGTGGTCGCCGAGGCGGCCGCCACCCGCAGGATCAGGCCAGGATCACGCTCCGGGCGGGCGTCGCGGGCCAGGATCACCTCACCGGCGAGCTCCACCACACCTTCGTCGAGCGGGCGGCGCGTGGGCCGGCGTAGTACCGAAAGTCCGCGTTTGGGAAGCGCATTGCCCGCAGTGCGCAGCCCGGCGTCCACGTAGTAGCTGATCGTGCGCGCCCCGTCGGAGAGCACCCGGGCCAGATCGAAACGGTCGCCGATGCGCAGCGCCGCCCCGATTTCGTCGGCGAACTGGGCCAGCAGCTGGTCGCGGCCACGCTTGGAGGACCGATGCAGTTCGGTGCGCACGTTCAGCAGCGCCAGGTGCGCCTCGCCCAGCGATCCGGTCGGCGAGGCCAGTGACTGGCTCGGGTACACGTCGGCCAGCTGAGCGATGGCCAGGGCGTTGAGGAGTTGGACGTCGCGCAGCCCGCCGCGGCCGCACTTGAGGTCCGGCTCGGCGCGGTGCGCGATCTGCCCGCTGCGGTCCCAGCGTGCCTTGGTGTGTTCGACGAGTTCGTCGAACCGGGAGGCGATTCCGGTGCGCCACTGGCGCCGGGCGCCACCGATGAGCAGTTGGGACAGCTCGGAGTCGCCGGCGATATGCCGCACCTCGAGCATCGCCAAGCCTGCCGAGATGTCCTCGCTGGCCACCGTGAGGGCTTCGGGCACGGTGCGGACACTGTGATCGAGGCGAATATTGGCGTCCCACAACGGATACCACAGCAGTTCGGCCACCTGCGTGACGATGTCCGCGGGCATATTGTCGTGCAGCAGCATGAGATCGAGGTCGGAGTAGGGCACGAATTCGCGGCGACCCAGTCCGCCGGTGGCGACGATCGCGAATCCACTGGTGGGGGTGATCCCGATCTCGGTGGCCTTGGTGGACAACCAGAATTCGTGCAGATCGAGCAGGGCGTCCCGCAGGGCGGCCGAATCGAGTTGGCGCTGACCGCCTTCCAGGAGCTGCTGACAGGCCTTGGCCAGATCCTTGGCGGGCTTAGACGAGCCCGCCGCCGGTGCCTCCCATCGGGAAGCGCCGGCGGCGGAATCTCTTGATCGTTGTGTCATCTCAGTCCTCCCACGGCCGACCCTCGAACTAACGCGCCTATTCGGTGTGGCCGCAAGAAGACGTCACATCGGATGCGTCAGAGAGCGTCGGACCCCCGCTCGCCCGTACGGACCCGAACAACGGTCTCGACGGGGCTGACCCACACCTTGCCGTCGCCGATCTTGCCGGTCCGTGCGGCCTGCACGATGACGTCCACGACCTTGTCGACGGCAGAGTCATCGACCACGACCTCCACGCGGACCTTGGGCACGAAGTCCACGGAGTACTCCGCGCCTCGGTACACCTCGGTGTGGCCCTTCTGGCGTCCGTATCCCTGCACCTCACTGACGGTCATCCCGAGGATACCCGTCTGTTCGAGGCCGGTCTTGACGTCTTCCAGCGTGAACGGCTTGACGATCGCAGTAATCAGTTTCATTTCCCTCATTCCTCCGCGCCGTGACGTCCGAGAACCGAGCTCGTGCCGGCCGCTGCGAAGTCGTACGCGGTCTCCGCGTGTTCGGCTTCGTCGATGCCAGACGCCTCTTCTTCTCGATCAAGCCGCAGTCCGATGGTGTACTTGACGATCAAGGCCAAGATAGCGGTACCCACGGCGGAGTACCCCAGAACCGCGAACGCACCGATGGCCTGCTTGACCAACTGATCGGTGCCGCCGCCGTAGAACAGGCCGGAAACCGCCGCAGGCGCCTCGGCGGTGGCCACCAGGCCGACCATCAGGGTGCCGAACAGACCACCGACGAGGTGCACGCCGACCACGTCGAGCGAATCGTCGAAGCCCAGCTTGTACTTCAGGCCGACCGCGAGAGCGCAGACGATACCGGCGCCCGCGCCGATCGCCAGCGCGCCAACCACATTCACCGACGAGCAGGACGGGGTGATCGCGACCAGGCCGGCCACGATGCCCGACGCCGCACCCAGGGTGGTGGCGTGTCCGTCACGAATACGCTCGGTGAGCAGCCAGCCCAGCATCGCCGCGCCGGTAGCGACCGTCGTGGTGATGAACGTGACACCGGCAATTCCGTTGGAGCCCACCGCAGAACCGGCGTTGAAGCCGTACCAGCCGAACCACAGCAGACCGGCGCCGAGCATCACGAACGGCAGGTTGTGCGGTCGCATCGGGGTGCCGGGCCAGCCGAGGCGCTTGCCGAGGATGATCGCGAGTACCAGGCCGGCGACACCGGCGTTGATGTGCACCGCGGTTCCACCGGCGAAGTCGATTGCCTTGAGCTTGTTGGCAATCCAGCCACCGTGCTCACCGGTGAGACCGTCGAAGGCGAAAACCCAGTGAGCGACCGGGAAGTACACGAAGGTGGCCCACAGGCCGGCGAAGACCAGCCAGCCGCCGAACTTCAGGCGATCGGCGACCGCACCGGAGATCAGGGCGACGGTGATGATCGCGAACATCAGCTGGAAGGCCACGAAGACGACCTGAGGAATGGTTCCGGCCAGCGGGACCGACACGGCCGCAGCGTCCGGGGTGAGCTGCAGGTAGGTGCCGCCAATCAAGCCTTTGAGGCCGAAGTACTGACTGGGGTCACCGAACAAGTTGAACTTGTCATCGCCAAAAGCCAGTGAGTAGCCGTAGAGCACCCACAGCACCGTGACAACGCCCATGGCACTGACGCTCATCATGATCATGTTGAGCACGCCCTTGGCACGCACCATGCCGCCGTAGAAAAAGGCCAGGCCCGGCGTCATCAGCAGCACGAGCGCGGAGCTCGCAAGCATCCATGCTGTGTCGCCGGTGTCCGGCACACCCATTACGGGAAATCCATCCACTCGCAGTTTCTCCTTCACCCATGCCACGGTTAGGCACCGTTGACCTAGGCCAAGACAATGCGCAGTGGTTGTTTCAGCTACGACGCCTAGATGTTTCGCGTGTGTGAACGGATTGGCAGTCTGCGTTTCGCTGGTGTTACATCCCGCAATTCGTGCCGCTGAGAAGGGATTTGCGGGCTATCCGAGCAGCGCGTCGACGAAGGCTGCCGGCTCGAATGGCGCCAGATCATCAGGGCCTTCGCCCAAGCCGACCAGCTTCACCGGTACACCCAGTTCCTGCTGCACGCGGAAGACAATGCCGCCCTTGGCCGTGCCGTCGAGCTTGGTCAGCACCACCCCAGTGATCTCGACGACGTCAGCGAAGACCCGAGCCTGTGCCAGTCCGTTCTGCCCGATCGTCGCGTCGAGGACGAGGAGAACCTCGTCGACGGCAGCCCGCTTGCTCACCACTCGCTTGACCTTGCCGAGTTCGTCCATCAGACCGGTCTTGGTGTGCAATCGGCCCGCGGTGTCGATGACGACGACGTCGGCACCCGACTCGATGCCCTTGTCCACCGAATCGAAGGCCACCGAGGCCGGGTCGGCACCCTCGGCGCCACGGACCACCTCAGCGCCGACCCGCGACGCCCAGCTCTGCAATTGGTCGGCGGCGGCCGCCCGGAAGGTGTCGGCGGCGCCGAGGACGACCCGGCGCCCGTCGGCAACCAGGACGCGGGCCAGCTTGCCGACCGTGGTGGTCTTGCCGGTCCCGTTGACGCCGACGACCAGCAGCACCGACGGCTTGTTGGCATGCGGCAACGCCTTGACCGAGCGGTCCAGGCCGGGGTTCAACTCGGCGATCAGCACGTCGCGCAACACCGCGCGGGCGTCAGCCTCGGTGCGCACGGTGCTGCTGGCCAGCCGGCTGCGCAGTTGTTCGATCACCGAGGCGGTGACCACCGGTCCGAGGTCGGCGATCAGCAGGGTGTCCTCGACCTCTTCCCAGGACGCCTCGTCCAGGTCGCCACCGCCGAGCAGGCCGAGCATGCTGCGGCCGAGCGCGTTCTGCGATTTGGCCAGGCGTCCGCGCAGGCGCTCAAGGCGGCCTTCGGCCGGCGCGATGGCGTCGAGGTCGGGGGCGGCCGGGGCCGGCGGTTCCGGCTCGACCGGCGGGGCGGGCGGGGCGACCGGGGCTGCCGGAGTTTCGAGGACTGGCTCGACCTTCGGCTCCTCGACCACCGGCGGCTCGGGCAGCCGCACATCGGCGATCGGGCGCTTGACCGAGTCGCGCGGTAGCGCTGCGTCGTCACCGACCCCGGGCAGTCCGACGGTGTCGATTCTCGAGTCGCTTCGCTCCTGCCCGCCGGTGTCCACCGTGGGCGACTGGCTGAATGAAATGCCTGTCGAGGCGGTGTATCCGCCGGATCGGTCGATCGGTGTGGGACCCTCTGAGCTGGGGCGCAGACTGATCTGACGCCGCCGGAACCGCACCAGCCCGACGACGATTGCAGCGACGACCAGGACAGCGATGACCGCTATAGCGATCCAGAGACCCTCTGACACCGTGCCATTGTTTCAGGGCACGGAGCGGGCCTGCGTCAGCCCTGGGCAACGGGGTACCTGATGACGATGGACCAGACCGGCATGGTCAGCCGCAAGGTGCGCCACATCGACGCCTGCCTGCACGGGCCCGTCGCCTACGAAACGGTGACCACCGGCTTCGAGCGCTACCGGCTGCCCTACAACGCCCTGACCCAGACCAGCCTCGCCGCCGTGGACCTGAGCACCACATTCCTGGGCGCCCCGCTGCGCGCACCCGTTCTCATCGGGGCGATGACCGGCGGAGCCGAGCTGTCCCGCACAATCAACCGCAACCTCGCCGAGGCCGCCCAGAAGCTCGGGATCGGCATGATGCTCGGTTCGCAGCGCATCATGCTCGACGACAACACTGCCGCTGCCAGCTTCGAAGTCCGCGAGCTCGCGCCCGACGTCTTGCTGATCGGCAATATCGGGCTGGCTCAACTCTCCGATGCCCTGGTACCCAAATTGGCGGCCGCACTGGATCGGATCGGTGCTGACGCGCTGGCTGTGCACACCAACCCCCTGCAGGAAGCCATGCAGGACAACGGCGACACCGACTTCAGCGGCTCGCTGGAGCGCTTACGCCGCCTGGCCGAGGATCTCCCCTACCCGGTGCTGGTCAAGGAAGTCGGCCACGGCATCGGCGCCGCGGCCGCCGAACGACTGCGCGGCATGGCGATCGCCGCGGTCGACGTCGCCGGTGCCGGCGGGACCTCTTGGGCGCGGGTGGAGCAGCTCGTGCGCTACGGCGAGGTGCGCGACCCGGAGATCGCCGAATGGGGAGTTCCAACGGCCCAAGCGCTCGCCGAGGTGCACGCGACGCTGCCGGGCATGCCGCTGGTGGCCTCCGGTGGCATCCGCACCGGGCTGGACGCCGCCAAGGCGCTGATGATGGGCGCCGACGTGGTGGCGCTGGCCCGGCCGCTGCTGGCCCCTGCCATCGAGTCACCCGCAGCGGCGCTGGACACGCTGCACCGGTTCATCGAGGAGCTGCGGATCTGCCTGCACGGCTGCGGGGTTGCCGACCTGGCCGCGCTCCAATCCCTTTACGCCCAAACCGAGACTCCCTCGAGGCCGTGGAGGCATCAGCTATAAGGGACAGCGATGTCAGAGAAGCGGAAGATGTATGACCGGCCATTCCGTTAGGGGGCTGTGCGGATCGTGGCACCTAATTCGCCAAGAACACACTTCCGCCATGTTCTCGGGAACGCGCTACGCAATGAACGGGGATGTGGGCGTCGCCCATCGCGCCCCACGCGAAGGTCCTCGCGACATCGTCATCGTCCCGAACTGGTTCACCAAGTGCCTCATTTCCTAGTCGAGATTCAAGCTGAAAGCACGAAGGGGCTGGCACTTACGCGCAATCATGTCTTGCCTATCAGTCCGCGTAGAGCGCGTCGATCTCCGCGGCGTACTTCGCATGGATCGGCTTGCGTTTGAGCTTCATGGTCGGGGTCAGCTCCTCGCCGCCCATCTCCCAGTCGACCGATAGGATCGTGAACCGCTTGATCTGCTCGACCCGTGACAAGTACGAATTGGCGCTCTCGACGCCGCGGGCGACCTCGGCGTACACGCCGAGGTCTTGCGCCAGAATCGCGGCCGAGGCGTCGGCGAGGCCGTGCTGCTGGGCCCATTGGGCACTGACATCTGGATCGAGCACGAGAAGCGCGACGTTGTAGGACCGCCTGTCTCCGATGCAGATCGCCTGCCCGATAAGGGGACTCGATGCCTTCAGCTTCTGCTCGATGTTCGCCGGCGACATGTTCTTGCCGGCCGCGTTGATGATCAGCTCCTTCTTGCGGTCGACGATCGTTACGTAACCGTCCTCGTCGATCGTCGCGACATCGCCGGTGTGCATCCAACCCTCTGCGTCGACCGCCTCCGCGGTCCTTTCCGGATCCTTGCGGTAGCCCTTCATCACCAGCGGGCCGCGCGCCAGCAGTTCCCCGTCGTCGAGCAGTTTGAGCTCGATGCCCGGGATCGCCTTACCCACGGTGCCGATCCGGACGTCGTCGAGCGGGTTGATCGTCGCGAGGCACGACAGCTCCGTCATGCCCCACACTTCGCCGATCGACAGCCCCAGCGCGCCGAAGTACTCCAGCACCGCGGGCGGGATCGGGGCCGCGCCAGATACGAGCCATCGCGCTTGGTCGAGTCCGAGTCGCCCGCGCACGCCCGCCTTCACCTCTTCGGAAAGCACGGTCGGGTCGGCGATCCCCTTGGCCTCCAGGGCGGCTTTGATCTTCTCCCAGATGCGCGGCACGGTGTTCCACGCGCTCGGACGGACATCAGGCAGGACACCGACCACCTGCCTCACATCCGCGACCGCGGTGATCGTCGCGCCGAACATGATGCTCGGGTAGTAATGCGAGAGCCACCGGTCCGCGATATGGGCCGACGGGAGATGGGAAATGCCGCGCCCGAAGGCCGGAAACGGGATCACCGCAGCGCAGCCCCGGTTCTCAGCCATGATCGAGGCGTGCGTGAGCTGGACACCCTTCGGCGGCCCCGTCGTACCGGACGTGTAAACCAGCGTCACCACGTCCTCCGGCTCGACGGCGCGCCACGCTCCGTCGAAGTCAAAATCGTCTCGACGCAGCGTTTCGAGGTCTGCGAGCGAGAGGGTGCCCTCAACCGCGGCGTCGACGAGGACCACATGCTCGAGGAGCGGAGCGTCCGCCGCGCGGATCACGTCGAGGAACTGGCGCTCGCACACGACGACCCTGTTATCGGCGTTCGAGAACAGGTAGCTGATCTGATCTACCGCGGAGGTGTCGTATATCGAGAACGGCGTCGCGCCGAGGTGCATCGCGGCAGTGTCCACGAGATTGAACTCCGGCCGGTTGGTCATCATCAATGCGACCGTGTCCCCACGGCCGACACCCAGCGCGGCCAGCCCGCCGGCGATCCGGCGAACCCGCTCGGCGTACTCTGCCCAACTGATCTCAACCCCGCCGCCGGGCGTCCTGAGCGCCACCGCCTCCGGCCTCTCAGCCGCTGTGATCTGGAACGCCCCACACAGCGTGGACGCCTCGAATGACCGGGGAAGCGCGCCGGTGCCCATGCTCGGCCCGCCGAGCGCCTCATCCTCGCTGACCTTTGCCACCGGGCAAGTTTCCCACTTGCTGACCATGCAGCTTTGAGTATTCGAATTCCGAGTAGTTCTAGGTCAACCTGGCCGGTACGACGTCGCGATCACCCGGCTGGCATTTCTGGCGAATTGACCAGACGGTGGATCTGCGCGGTGTCGTTGGCTTAACTCTGCCCATCTACCACTGTCACACCTAGCTCAGCGGCCACCCGAGCCGGCGCCGACGCGCCCAGCGAGAGGGCACACAGTCGGTCGCGCTCCTCGCCGGTCAGTTCCAACTCACCAGCACCCAACACCGCAGGAGTCATACGGCCGTGACAGTAACTAATGGTCATAATTCGCAGCGCGACGCACTACTGTCGGGAGTCAGAAATTTTCGCCGAATCTGTAGTTATCGAGCAAAAGTCCGAGTAACCAGCACTACAACTACAGGCTCGTGGGGAGCCAGGATCGGTCGCGTCATTAGGTCGATCACGGCACCACCTAGGTACTGGCCGACACCAACTCTTCGCCGCGCATCCGCTGCGAGATGACCGTGGTGATCCCGTCGCCCTGCATCGTGACGCCGTAGAGCGCATCGGCGATCTCCATCGTCGGCTTCTGGTGGGTGATGACGATCAGCTGTGACTGCGCCCGCAGCTGCTCGAACAACCCGATCAACCGGCGCAGGTTCACATCGTCGAGAGCGGCCTCGACCTCGTCCATGACGTAGAAGGGTGACGGGCGGGCCCGGAAGATGGCCACCAGCATCGCCACCGCGGTCAACGACTTCTCGCCGCCGGACAGCAACGAGAGCCGCTTGACCTTCTTGCCCGGCGGGCGGGCCTCCACCTCGACGCCGGTGGTGAGCAGATCGTTGGGGTCGGTCAGCAGCAGCCGGCCTTCACCGCCGGGGAACAACGCCGAGAAGACCTGCCCGAACTCGCGCTCGACGTCGGCGTAGGCCTCGGCGAACACCTGCAGGATCCGGTTGTCGACGTCGGCGATCACGTCGAGCAGGTCCTTGCGCGCGGCCTTGACGTCCTCGAGCTGGGTGGCCAGGAAGTTGTAGCGCTCCTCCAGCGCCGCAAACTCTTCCAGCGCAAGCGGATTGACTCGGCCGAGCTCGGCGAGTTCACGTTCGGCCCGTTTGGCGCGGCGCTCCTGCGTCGGCCGGTCGAACACCATCGGCGCAGGCGCGGTGACCTGCTCGCCGCGCTCCTTGGCCTGTTCGTACTCCGCCATCTCCAGCTCCGACGGCGGCAGCGACACGTCGGGGCCGTACTCGGCGATCAGATCGTCGGCGGCCATACCGAATTGCTCGAGCACCATGCCCTCGAGCTGTTCGATGCGCATGGCGGCCTGCGCCTTGGCCACCTCGTCACGATGCAGCGAGTCGGTCAGCGCGGTGATCCGGCTGTTGAGCGCGGTGACTTCTTCGCGCGCGGCAGCCATCGCAGTCGCCCGCTCCTGGCGTTCGGCGGCCAAGCCGTCGCGGCGGCGGGACGCCGCCGCGACCACACCGGCCAGCCGCTCGGCGACGCGGTGGCCGGCCTCGGCCACCGCGGCG
>JAHFVD010000163.1 GCA_023264735.1 Mycobacterium sp.
CTACGGCCTCGAATTCCCCAGCGCCGGAACACGAGTCGCCATGCTCGACGAAGCGCTCACCGTTATCCGGCGGCTCTGGACCGAGGAGTCGGTCACTTTCGAGGGCAAGTTCTACACACTGCGCGACGCTCTCTGCGAACCTAAGCCGGTGCAGCGCCCGCACCCGCCGATCGTCGTCGGGGGATCACAACCCAAGATGCTGCGGGTGATCGCGCGGAACGCCGACGAGTGGAATATGCCCAGTCACGGCGCCCCGGAGCTGTGGGGCGAGGTCAACACTCGGCTCGACGAAGCGTGCGCCGAGGTGGGTCGCGATCCGGCCGAGATCCGCCGCTCCGTCCAGATCTTCCTGCATCCGCTGCAGCCCGAGCAGGTCGCTTCCGAGCTGGATCTGCTGCCGCAGTTTGCCGAATTGGGTTGTGAGCATGCGGTTCTGAGCTTCTATCAGCCGCCTTCGGTTGAGCTGCTGGAGCGGTGCGCGGCGCTGAAAGGCTAGTCGCCCGGCTCCAGCGCGGCATCCGCATGCATGGGCGCGGGTGCGCGCTTGGAGCGGCGCAGCCGCTTCTCCAACTTTGTCGCCGCCACCGACAGCGCGAAGTTCACGCTAATCATCAACACCGCGATCACGATCAGCGCGGGAACGTAATTGCCGTAGGACGAGCCGACGACCGTGCCCTGGCGGACCATCTCGACGAAGGTGATCTGATAGCCGATCGCGGTGTCCTTCAGCACGACCACCAACTGCGATACCAGCACCGGCAGCATGGAGGTGATGGCCTGCGGCAACAGGATTGACCGCATCGTCTGGCCCCAGGTCAACCCCAATGCGGAGGCCGCCTCGCCTTGGCCCCGGGGCAGTGATGCGACACCGGCGCGGACGATCTCGGCGATCACCGCGCCGTTGTAGAGCGTCAGGCCCGTCACCACGCCGGCTAGCGCCAGATACTTCGATGGGAAGGTGTCGTACAGCGCGTAGAGGAAGTACGCGAAGATCATCATGATCAGCACGGGCACGGCGCGGAAGAACTCCACGATCACCGCGCACGGCCAGCGGATCAAACCGACGTGCGAGAGCCGTCCCACCCCCAGCAGGAACCCCAGGATCAGCGCGAGCACGATCGACAGTGCCGCCGCGGTCAGCGTGCCCTCGATGCCCGGCAGCACGTACGTCGTCCAGAGATTCGGCGTCAGGAACGGCTGCCACTTGGCCTCGGTCAGCTGCCCCTTGCTGGCCAGCTTGGTGACCACCGCCCAGACCACCAGTGCGGCAACGACAATGGTGACCCCGCTGATGACACGGTTGCGCACCCTGGCGCGTGGGCCTGGCGCATCGAACAGAACCGACGCCGTACTCATCTCGCCACCGCCAGCCGCTTACCCAGCCACCCGAACAACAGGCCCAAGGGCAGCGTCAGGATCACGAAACCGACGGCGAAGATCGTGCCCACCGTGATCAGCGCGGCGGTGTTCTCGATCATCCCCTTCATCAACAGGGCCGCCTCGGCCACGCCGATGGCCGACGCGATCGTCGTGTTCTTGGTCAACGCGATCAGCACCGAGCCAAGCGGGATCAGCACCGACCGAAACGCCTGTGGCAGCAGGATCATTCGCAGGTTCTGGCTGAAGGTGAAGCCCAGCGACCGGGCGGCCTCGGCCTGACCCAGTGGCACGGTGTTCACCCCGGAGCGCACCGTCTCACACACGAATGACGCGGTGTAGACGGTCAATCCGAGCACGGCGAGCCGAAAGTTGCTGTCCTCGATCGACGTCATCGACTTCGGATCCACCAGCGTGATCCCCAGCGTCTGCGCCAACCCGAATGAACAGAACAAGATGATCAGCGTCAGGGGAGTATTGCGCACCACGTTCACATACGCGGTGCCCAGCCAGTTGAGCATCGGCACGGGCGCCAGCCGCATCGCGGCCAGCGCCGTGCCGAGTATCAGCGCTCCGATCGCGGAGAACACCGTGAGCTGAATCGTGGTCCAGAACGCCTCGAAGATCTGGCCGCGATACTCGCTGAAGACCCCCACGTCGGTGCGGTCTCAGCAGGCGTCGAGTGTGGGCGGCGTCGGTGCAGTGATACCAGCCGGGCCGAGGTTCTTGTCGAACGCGGCCTTCCAGGAACCGTCGGACACCATCTTCTTCAGCGCGTCGCTGATCTTGGTGCACAACGCGGTGTCACCCTTCTTCAACCCGATGCCGTAGCGCTCTTCGGAGAACGGCTGGCCGACGATCTTGAACGCGCCGGGGCTCTGCGCGGCATACCCGGCCAGGATCACCTCGTCGGTGGTCACCGCATCGATCGCACCGTTCTTCAGCGCCTCGACGCAGGCCGAGTACGTGTCGTACTGCTGCAGCTGCACACCCGGGTACTTGTCCTTGATCCGCTGCGCTGGGGTCGACCCGCTGACCGAGCAGAGCTTCTTGCCATTCTGCAACGACTCCGCGCCGGTGATGTCGGAGTTATCGGCACGCACCAGCAGGCTCTGGCCGGTCATCAGATATGGACCGGCGAAGCTGACCTTCTGCTTGCGGGCATCGGTGATCGAGTAGGTCGCGACGATGTACTTCACCTGGTCGTTCTGGATCAGGTTCTCGCGCTGGCCGGAGGGGGATTCCTTCCATTCGATCTTGTCCTCGGGATAGCCGAGCTCCTTAGCGACGTACTTGGCCACGTCCACGTCGAAGCCGCTCATCGTGCCGTCCGGCTTCTTCAGGCCCAGACCGGGCTGGTCGAACTTCGTGCCGATCACCAGCTTGTCGTCGCTGCCACCGCCACCGCACGCGGTCGAGGCGAACGGCAGCGCGACAGCGAGAACAGCGGCGCCGACGAGCCGCCAAGAAAGAGGAGAACGCATAGTCGGGTGTTCCTTTCGCCCTAGTGGTTGAGGATCTTGCCGAGAAAATCTTTGGCGCGGTCCGAGCGCGGATTGTCGAAAAATTCGGTGGGCGGGGCGTCCTCGACGATCGCGCCGTCCGCCATGAACACCACCCGGTTGGCGGCTTTACGGGCAAAGCCCATCTCGTGGGTGACCACCACCATCGTCATACCTTCGGTCGCCAGCGAGGTCATGACCGCCAGTACCTCGTTGATCATCTCCGGGTCCAGCGCGCTGGTCGGTTCGTCGAACAACATCACTTTCGGGTTCATCGCCAGCGACCGGGCGATGGCGACCCGCTGCTGCTGGCCGCCGGAGAGCTGCGCGGGGTACTTGTCGGCCTGGTTGGCCACTCCGACCCGTTCCAGCAACGCCAACGCGTTCTCGCGCGCCTTGTCCTTGGCGACCTTGCGCACCTTCACCGGCCCCAAAGCAACGTTTTCCAGGATCGTCTTGTGCGCAAAGAGGTTGAACGACTGGAAGACCATGCCCACGTCGGCGCGCAGCTGCGCGAGTTTGCGCCCCTCCGAAGGCAATTGCTCGCCGTCGATGGTGATGGTGCCGGAATCGATGGTCTCCAGGCGGTTGATGGTGCGGCACAACGTCGATTTGCCCGAACCCGACGGGCCCAGCACCACGACCACCTGGCCACGGTCGACCTCGAGGTTGATGTCCTTGAGCACGTGTAGTTCGCCGAAGTGCTTGTCGACGCCCTTGACCGAGATCATCGGCTCTTCGCCGCTGCGCCCCATGCGTTCAGACCATACCCAGGTAATCCCCAGATTGCCGAGCGTTGGCCGATCCGCGATTTCTCCCGCGCACCGACCGCTCCGTACGATGGGCCCTGTGACATCGGTGCTGACCAACGACCACCCGGCGGGCGAACTGCCCAGCTCGGGGGCTGGGCGCACCTATCAGGTCCGCACCTACGGCTGCCAGATGAACGTCCACGACTCCGAACGGCTGGCCGGACTGCTCGAGGCCGCGGGATATCACCGCGCGCCCGAGGGCACCGACGCCGACGTCGTGGTCTTCAACACCTGCGCGGTGCGCGAAAACGCTGACAACAAGCTGTACGGCAACATCAGCCACCTGGCGCCGCGCAAGCAGGCTGACCCGAACATGCAGATCGCGGTCGGTGGCTGCCTGGCGCAGAAAGATCGCGACGGCCTGCTGAAGAAGGCGCCGTGGGTCGACGTCGTCTTCGGCACCCACAACATCGGCTCCCTGCCGGCACTGCTCGAACGGGCACGGCACAACCAGCAGGCTCAGGTCGAGATCGAAGAGTCGCTGCGGGAGTTCCCCTCCACACTGCCCGCGGCCCGCGAATCGGCCTATGCCGCATGGGTTTCCATCTCGGTGGGCTGCAACAACACGTGCACGTTCTGCATCGTGCCGTCGCTGCGCGGCAAAGAGGTGGACCGCCGTCCCGGCGATATCCTCGCCGAGGTGCAGTCGCTGGTCGACCAGGGCGTCTTGGAGATCACCCTGCTGGGCCAGAACGTCAACGCCTACGGCGTCTCGTTCGCAGACGCGGAAACCCCCCGCGACCGCGGCGCGTTCGCCGCACTGCTGCGCGACTGCGGCCGCATCGACGGGCTGGAGCGGGTCCGGTTCACCTCACCGCATCCGGCTGAATTCACCGACGACGTCATCGAGGCCATGGCGCAGACCCCGAATGTTTGCCCGGCCCTGCACATGCCGCTGCAATCGGGATCCGACCGCATGCTGCGTGCGATGCGGCGCTCCTATCGCGCCGAGAAATACCTCGGCATCATCGACCGGGTCCGCGCGGCGATGCCGCAGGCGGCGATCACCACCGACATCATCGTCGGCTTCCCCGGTGAGACCGAGGACGATTTCGCCGCCACCCTCGACGTGGTGCGACAGGCCCGCTTCGCGGCCGCCTTCACCTTCCAATACTCGAAGCGCCCGGGTACCCCCGCCGCCGAACTCGACGGACAGCTGCCCAAAGCCGTTGTGCAAGAACGCTATCAACGCCTGATCGAGCTGCAGGAGCAGATCTCCTTCGAGGAGAACACCGCTCAGATCGGTAGGGAAGTCGAGCTGCTGGTGGCCACCGGCGAAGGCCGCAAGGACGCCAGCACCGCCCGGATGAGCGGACGCGCCCGCGACGGCCGCCTGGTGCACTTCGCGCCCGGTGACGCCGAGCCCCGCCCCGGTGACATCGTCACAACGACAGTGACCGGCGCCGCGCCGCACCACCTGATCGCCGATGCCCCGCTGCTGGGCCACCGCCGCACCAGGGCCGGTGATGCCCACGCCGCAGGCACGCGGCCCCGTACGGTCGGGTTGGGGTTGCCGCCGGTGGGCCAGCCCCGCATCGAAGAGACGACGGGATGTTCGCGATGAGTCGCCCAGCAGACGATCGCCCACAAGACGACGGAAGCGAGGCCTACCGATCCGAGATCGACGCGGCAGAACGCAAGGTCGCCGGCGAGATTCAGCCGGGCGCCCGCGCGATGGTCGTGGCGATCCTGGTGTTCGTCCTGCTGGTGTCGCTGATCCTGCCGCACACCGGCGGCGCGCGCGGCGTCGACGTGCTGATGGGGGACAACAAGGCCCTCAGTGTCGGGATCGCCCTGCCGTCCCGGATCTTCGTCTGGCTGGCCCTGGTGTTCGGCGTCGGCTTCTCGATGCTGGCCCTGCTGACCCGGCGCTGGGTGCTGGCCTGGCTGGCGCTGGCGGGTTCGGCCCTGTCCAGCGCGATCGGGCTGCTGGCCGTCTGGTCG
>JAHFVD010000047.1 GCA_023264735.1 Mycobacterium sp.
GACCCCCACCACGGCGGGGGAACCCACCGACGAGGCTGCCCAACGGGATTCGCGCAGTTGCGCCCAGCGCCAACACGACGCGCTGAAGGCCCTCGTCCGCGGCCGGCTGGGGGATCCGAAACTCGGGCAGCACAACGGCCTACCGGTCACCGTCATTGCGACGGCCACCGTGCAAGACCTCCAAGCCAAGACCGGGCACGCCGTCACCGCAGGCGGAACCCTGCTCCCGATCCCGGACCTGATTCGGATGGCCGCCCACGCCTACCACTACCTCGCCCTGTTCGACGGGGCCTACGGGCGGGCGTTGTGGCTGGGCCGCACCAAACGCATTGCCTCGGCTGATCAGCGAATTATCCTGCACGCCAAGGATCGTGGCTGCACGCGTCCCAATGCCATTAAGTTTAAGGGGGGATTAGTCGGAGTTCCGGTGGCCCGTGATGATTGATGTTGTTGTGGTCGATGGCTTTTCGTGGGAATTTTCCTCCCCAGCGTTTGGTGGCGCGTGGGCAGGTACGGTGGCGTCTGGCAGGGTTGGGTCGTTGGAGGATCTCGGCGATGGCGTGGCCGAGGCTGATGGCGAGCCGCTTAGGGGGAAAAACCCGCCTGCCCGGTGAGATGGCGGCGGACGATGCGCAGTGTCCGAATGAATGACATGCGCAGCGGATCAAGTTGTTCGGGTTCGGCGGCCTCGTACATCAGCGTGCGGATCGCGTAGTGAGTCAACAGTAACGCCCAGATCTCTTGGCGCACCATCTCGGGACTGTGGGAACGCAGAACCCGGTAACTGCCGCGCTGGCGGGTTTCGATCTCAGCGAGACTGGATTCGAATTCCCAGCGTTGGTGATAGACGGCGGCGAGTTCGCTGGCCGAGGCCAGTTCGGGGTCAAGGATCGTGGTGATCAACCGGATTGGTGTTGCACTAGCGCCCTCACGGTTGGCGATGTGGTACTCGATGACCCGCACGGTGAGACCCCGCTGGGGCACGGCGGCTACGCCGCGGGAATGCTCGTTGCGGACGCGTCGACGTTCGTAAGGGGTCAGTAACACACTGAGGTAGGAGCCGTCGTCGAGTTCGGTGACCACGTGCAATCTCAGTGTGGACGACACTCGCCACAGCAGTTGCGCGCCGGTGTCGGCGGCCTCTTGCCAAAACACAGTGCTGTAGAAGCCGCGGTCAGCCAACAGCAGCGTGTCCGGGCCGACACTGGCCAGCAGTGGGCGGGCCAGTTCACGCTCGCCGGCCAAAGCGCCGCCTATGTTCGCATCGATCACCGCGTGGGTGCCGCATTCACCCAGGCCCACTACTTTGACCTTCGGGTAAGGATTGTCAAGCCCGTGGCTTGTTCCGCGGCCGAACTCGTTGTCGTTGTCGGCGGTGTCGGGGACATCGAGTTGGACGCCGTCGATTGCCATCACTCGTAGGCCGGCCAGCCACCCTGCCGGGCTGCCCGGGCCGGCCAGCGGCCGGGCCACCCGGGCGTAGAGTTCGGCCAGTGGCGCCGCACCAAGGCGGGCGCGAGCCTGACACAATGCCGAGGCGCTGGGCACCTGCCAATCCTGGTCCCAGGACCGCAAAAACCTCAGGCCCTCCACGAGTTTGCGCATCACCTCTTCGTAAGCGTCGTCGAAGAACAGTGTCATCGCCATGATGAAGTACACGACCACCCGCGCCGGTAGTACGCGGTGGCGGCGCTCGGTCTTGCCGGTATCAATGAGTACTTCATCAACAAGATCACGGTGTATCAGCCTTGTCAGCACACCGAGGCCGATATGGTCAGTCATCCGGCCCTGGCGACCACGCTCAACGCTCGGATTCCTGTTGGTCATAGAGGTTGATCGTAGCTTGAATATGTTGCGGCACAATACTTCTAGCGGCCAATCTGGGACCCGAAAGACACCCCAGCCACCAAATCACCTTCGCCGAACCACCACATTTTCATTACCGGAAACATGTTATGCCGCAACGCCATTAGCTTAGATACGGCCCTGACCTGCGACAATGCCAAACTTAATGGCATTGGCACGCGTCCTGGTTGTGATGCGCCCGGCTATCACAGCGTTGTCCACCACGCCGCTCAAGACTGGAAGAACGGCGGCAACACCGACGTTCAGGACCTCACCCTGGCCTGCCCGCCCGACAACGAACTCGTCGAAACCGGCGGCTGGGACACCCGCAAACTCGCAGGCGGCCAAACCCAATGGATCCCACCACCCGGACTGCCCATGCTCAAAGGCGGCGTCAACACCTACCACCACCCCGAACGCCTACTCCCCAAAGACGACGAAAAGGATTAGCCCCGAGGCATTTCCGTGGGATCTAAGCCCGGGAGAACGCGGACGCCTCAGCGACCTGCTGCGCGCTGGGCCGCACGCCCGTGTAGCGCTCGAACTGTTCGGCCGCCTGCAGGGCGATCACTTCCGCGCCGGTCACGACCTGCTTGCCGGCCGCGCGGGCGGCAACGATCAACGGCGTCTCCGACGGAACCGCGACCACGTCGAAAACTGTATGCGCAGCGGCGATCACATCGTCGCTGTACGCCGGTTCGTGTTCCTCGGGCCCGTCGACCATCCCGATCGGCGTGACGTTGACGATCACCGGCGCACGAAGGTCGCCCACCTCACTGCGCCACTCATAGCCCAGGCGCTCCGCCAGATCCAGCCCGCTGTCGGTGTTCCTGGCCACGATCGTGCCTTCGCTGAATCCACTGTCCCGGAACGCCGTTGCCACCGCGCTCGCCATCCCGCCGCTACCACGGATCAGCACCGCCGCGTGCGGATCCAATCCATACTCGGCGATCAGCCGTTGCACCGCGGTGTAATCGGTGTTGGCCGCGGTCAACTCACCGTTGTCGTTGACGATCGTGTTGACAGCATTGATTGCGCGCGCGGACTTCTCCACCTGATCCACCAGGGCCAGCACATCCTGCTTGAACGGCATCGACACCGAACACCCGCGAATGCCCAACGCCCGCACTCCACCGATCGCGGCGGTGATATCGGTTGTGGTGAAAGCCTTGTAGATGAAATCCAGGCCGAGTTGCTCATAGAGATAGTTGTGGAACCGGGTGCCGATATTGCTGGGCCTGGCGGCCAGCGAGATGCACAGTCGGGTGTCCTTGTTGAGTGCGGGCCTGGCCATATCAGCCGATCGCCCGGAGCACTTGCCGCACCGACGCCCGGATCTCGGCTGCCAAGGCCGGATCAATATGCAGCGCATCGACTTTCGGCACGTCGAATTCGGTGACCACCACTCCGGGCTCCTCACGTTCCCAGTGCGCGCCGAAGCGGTCGAGAATTGTCCGCATCGGCACGTTGTCGGACAGTACCCGCCCCGAGAACCGCTTCACCCCGCCGACATCCGCCGCGATGATCAACGCATCCATCATGAAGTTGCCGATGCCGCGACCCTGGTAGGCGTCACCGACGATGAACGCGATCTCGGCGAGCGAGGGATCCGACTCGTCGCGGACAAACCGCACGTCGGCGACGACCGGGCCGTCCACGCCGTCCACCAGAACCCAGACGAAATGGTTGACGTAGTCGACCTGGAACAGGTAGTTCATCAGCGCCATGCTAGGCGCGCGCATCGACATGAACCGGCGGTAGAGCGTCTCGGTGGAGAACTCGATCGGCCCGTTCGACGTGCGTTCGCTGTCACCGGGCAGCGCCGGGCGCAACATCAGCTCGGTGCCATCCTTGAGCACGACGGGGATCGGCGTGACGAAGGCCGCCAGCCGTTGCCGGGCCGTTCGCACCATTCGCTCGCTGATGCCGGGCAGGTCGGCCAGGATCTCGAACGCCGCGTGGTCGCCGATGTAGGCGGTCAGGGGCTCGGTGACCGTGACCGTCGCGGTACGCGGTTTGTCCCGCAACAGCGCGATCTCCCCGACGATCATGCCTGCGGAGACCTCACCGAGGACGACCTCGCCGTCGTCGCCGACGTGGCGCACCTCGGCCCGGCCGGATTGGATGAGCAGGAAGGACACCGCTCGGTCCCCCTGCCGTGTCAGAACCTGGCCGACAGATGCCTGCAACGGCTGCAGTTGTGCGGCCAGCGGCCGCAGCAGTTCAGGCGGGCACCCGTCGAACACCTCCATGTGCGACAACCCGTCGGTGCGCACGGTGATCAACTCTGGTGTCGCCCCCAGTGCCGACGCCAGACCGCGTTCTCCGCTGTCTGCCGTCATGCGACCTCCGTAGTCATCAACCCCGAGGTTACCGACGGTCGAGAACGGCTCGGGCCGATTCGGCCGAACAGCTGATCACAGGTGCTTCGACCGGTTGACGAACCGCCCGGCGCGCGGTGAAAACAGCCAGCCGCCACCGGCTTTCGTGCCGCCGTCCACCGGGATGTTGTGTCCGGTGACGAACCCCGACAGCTCGGATGCCAGGAACAGCGCAACCCGCGCCTGGTCCTGGGGCCAGCCGACCCGGCCGACCGGCGCCCAGGACTCCCACAGGTGCTCGACATCCTCGTAACCGGTGAGATAGTCCACCTGTGGGGTCTGGGTGAGATCTGTTCCGATGCCGTTGACCCGGATCCCGTGGCGGCCCAGGTCCACCGCCAGACACGTCGTGAAGTGCGCGACAGCGGCTTTCATCGCCCCGTACACCGGGTCGCGCGGGAAGCCACGCATACCTTCCACGGAGTGGACGTTCACGATGTTGCCGCTGCCCGCCCCGATCATCGGCGAGACGAACGCCCGGGTGACCGCGAAGACATGCCGCAGATTGATGTCGTACATCCGCTGCCAGCTCTGCGGCGTCGACTCGTCGAAGGCCACCAGCGGCCGATAATCCCCGACATTGTTGACCAACACGTCCACCCGGCCGTGCTCGGTCAACACCGCATCAGCCAGGCGCGCGACGTCGTCGTCGATCGTGACGTCGACCACGTGGCAGCGAATCACGCCGCCGGCCGCCGACACGTCGCGGCTGATCCGCTCCGCGCGATCGGGATCGATCTCGGCGACCTCCACCGCGGCGCCATGGGCGGCGAACAGCTCCGCGATCGCCCCGCCGATACCGTCACCGCCCCCGGTCACCACCGCAACACGGCCGTCCAGCAAGCGATTCCAGTCAGGGATGTCCGGGATCTCCGCGACGTCGCGGGGGCCGTTGCTCATAGCGGCGCAGCCTACGCCGGTCAGTACGCCAGCAGGTTGACAATCCTGGTGAACCCGCTCGGCAACGCCGCCGCGGCGGGCATGATCCGTGACCGGGTCGGCGCGAACTCGACGGCGCGCAGCAGACCCGCGGTCAGCAGCCGGTAGCGCCGCGACATCCGCCGCCATTGCCGGTCATAGTCCCCCGGCCGGTCGGCCAGAACGCAATTCACCAACAACTCGGCACCGGCGAACGCGATGCCAAGACCCTCACCGGTCAGCGCGTCGACGTACCCGGCGGCATCACCGACCAGCATGACCCGTCCCGCGGTGCGGCCCGCCACCCGTTGCCGCAACGGGCCCGCGGCCCGCTCGGGTCCGTGCGGGTGACCGTTCACCCGCTCGCTGAGCACATCGAACTCGGCCAGGCGGCTCTCGAATGAGCCCTGCCGCGCGGTCAGGATGGCGATGCCGACGCAGTCGTCGGCAACGGGCGTGACATAGGCCTCCGCACCGTCACCCCAGTACACCTCGACCCGGTCGCTCCAGGGGGCGGTGTGGATGTGCCGTCGCAGTCCCCACCGGCGCGACCCTCGGCTGGGACGGGCCAGGCCGAGCGATCGCCGGATCGGTGAGTGCAGCCCGTCGGCGGCGGCCAGGTAGCGTGCGCGAAATCCGGCGCACTGAACGGAATCCGCGTCCTGACTGATCGATCCGACATGGGCGGTGACCAGGTCGACACCCGCCGCGCACGCCGCGTCGACCAGTGCGCTGTGTAGCGCGGTGCGGCGCACCCCGAGACCGGAGTCGGCACGAAACGGGGCGTCGACGCGGCGCTGCGAATCGAAATAGGTGATTCCGCGAAACGGCTTGCCGGGCGGTGTGATTCCGAGGGCCTCCAGTTGCCGTACGGCGCTGGGCATCATGCCCTCTCCGCAGGCCTTGTCGATCGGCGGGCGGCGCCGCTCGACAACGGTCACCGTCAGCCCGGCCCGGGCCGCGTGCAGCGCGGTCACCAGACCGGCCGGCCCACCGCCCGCGACCAGGAGATCGATCACGACAGGCTTGCCAGGGCAGCGTTTTCGGTGCGGATACGGGTCCGCAACAGCGCGGCGTTCAGCACGGTGAAGACCAGTGCGGTGATCCATCCGGTATGCACCAGCGGCAGCGCGACACCTTCGGCGATGACGGCGACGTAGTTGGGGTGGGGCAAGAACCGGTACGGCCCGCCGGCAACCCGTTGCGCGCCGGGGATGACCACGACCCTGGTGTTCCACTGCTGCCCGAGTGTGGTGATGCACCACCACCGCAAGCCTTGTGCCGCAACCACTATCGCCAGCATCGGCCAGCCGAGTGCGGGCAGGAACGGCCGGTGTAGCCCGATCACCTCGACGAGGGCGCCGACAAGCAGCCCGGTGTGCAGAACGACCATGATCGGGTAGTGGCTCGCGCCGAATTCGACACCGCCCTGCGCCTTGCTCCACGCCAGATTGCGTCGGGCGACAACCAGTTCGGCGACCCGCTCCAGCGCAACCGCCGCGACGAGCAGTACGTACCAGATCATCAGTGCCAGCGCAGAAGCACCAGTTCCGAGCAGAACCCTGGCCCCATGGCCATCATCACGCTGGGGCCTGCTGCCGGACGCTTGGCGATGGTGTCACGCAACACGTGCAGCACCGACGACGAGGAGATGTTGCCGATATCGGCCAGTGATCGCCAGGTCAGCTCGAGTGCCTCGTCGGGCAGGTGGAGGCTGTTTACGATCGCCTCGATGATCTTCGGCCCGCCCGGGTGACAGACCCAGGTGCCGATATCGTCGAGCTTGAGGCTGTGTGCGCCAAGGAATTCCGTGACATCGTCGGGAAGGTAGCGCTCGATCACCTCGGGCAGATCCGCGGACAGCACCAGCTCCAAACCGTCTGCCCCGACGTCCCAGCCCATGGTGCGCAACGAATCTGGATACAGATGGCTGCGCGAGTCGATCACGTCGGGCCCGCTGGCCTTGATCTTCTCCGCCCGCCGCTCACCGACCGCCACGACCGCCGCCGCCCCATCGGCGAACAGCGCGCTACCCACCAGCCCAGGCAGGGTGGGCTTGTTCGCCGTGTAGGTCATCGAGCACAACTCCACACTCACCAGCACCGCGACACCGTCGGGATCGCCGCGCAGGTAGTCGTGCAGCCGGGCGACGCCCGCCGCGCCTGCGACACAGCCGAGACCGAACATCGGCACTCGACGAACATCGGGCCGCATGCCCAGCCGGCCGGCGATCCGGGCCTCGATGGACGGGGCCGCGACACCCGTCACCGTCGTTGAAACGATCAGGTCAACGTCCTCGGGACGCAGTCCGGCCTCTTCGAGTGCACCGACTACCGCAGCCGAGCCGAGTTCGACAGCGTTCTCGATGAACAGGTCGTTGGCCTCGCCGAAATCCTTCAACGTAGGGTACTGATCCAGCGGCAGGACGAAGTGACGATTGTCGACCTTGGCACTGCGATGCAGTTTGCGGAGAATTTCTTCGTATTCGCCATATCCACCGATTGTCAGGAACGCCTCGGTGACCTCGGCCTGACTGTATCGGTGCGCTGGCAATTCGCCACGCACACCGGCGATAACACTGATCGGACGCATGTCTTCAACACGAGAACCGGTAGCCACTGGTTCACCAGCCTTCACTGCGGACCCCCTCGTACTATCTACGTCAACCAGTATGCCGCGCCGGCCCGCCTTCGCGGATCCCTACCCTTTGATGCATCCACGCCAGCGGTTTGGGTGCCCACCAGTTCCAGCGGCCCAGGACGTGCATGAATGCCGGCACCAAGACGAGCCGAACCAGCGTCGCATCGGCCAGTACCGCCAGCGCCAGGCCGAGCCCGAACATCCGCATGAACGACACGTGCGCCGCGATCAGGGCGGCGAACGAAATGGCCATGATCAGCGCGGCGGCGGTGATCACCCGGCCGGTATGCGCCACCCCGAGCGCGACGCTCTCGTCGTTGTCGGCCACCCCGCGTTGCGGTGACGCGAGCCAGAACTCCCTGATCCGCGAAACCAGGAACACCTCGTAGTCCATCGAGAGCCCAAAAGCTATGCAGAACAACAGGACTGGCACGTTCGCCACCAGAGTCCCGGTCGAGGTCGTGCCGAACGCGTCGAGGTTGCCGTCTTGGAAGATCCACACGATCGCACCGAATGCCGCCGTCAGCGACAGGATGTTGAGCACCAAGGCTTTCAGGGGTAGCACGACACTGCCGGTCAGCAGGAACAGCAGTACCAGCATGATCACCGCGATCGAGCCCAACACGATGGGCAGTCGCGAGACGATCGCGTCGACGCTGTCCTGGTTGGTCTGTGCCGTGCCTGCGAACTCGACCGTCCGGTTTCCGGGCGTACTCACCGCATGCAGCCGCTTGAGCTGATCGGACGATCGGTCCGAGAACAGCGGAGCGGTGCTCTCCACCGTGAGCAGCGCACTGCCGGACACCAGACCGGTCGCCGCGGACGGCGGTCCCACGAAGTTTCCGCCCACGTACGCGCCCATCGGCGCGGACACCGTCGAGACGTCGTTGACGCGCGACAGGTCGGCGGCGTATCGGGCGATCTGCGGATCGGACAGGCCGTCGGCATTGGGGATGAGGATCGGGACGGTGGTTTCGAAATTGTCGGTGAAGTCACCGCGCAATTGATCACCGACCTGATGGGCCGACGCCGACGGCGGCAGCACCCGGTCGTCGGGGAATCCCGGGCGCACACCGAGGAAAGGCGCACCGAGGGTCACCAGCACCACCACACCGGCCAATCCGATCGGCACCGCGCGCTTCATCACGAATTTCGTTGACCGGTACCAGAATTGCTCGTCGATGAGCCGCTGGACGGGTTCGGCTCGGCCGAGCGTGCGGCGGAACAACCGGCGCACATCGAGCGAGTCGAGCCGATCGCCGAGCAGGCTGATCGCCGCGGGCGTGATCACGATCGCCGCGATCGCGGCGAACGCGACGGTGGCCACGCCGGCGTAGGCGAACGATTTCAGGAAGTGCATCGGGAACAGCACCATGGCGCCCATCGACAGTGCGACGGTGGTGGCCGAGAACAGCACGGTGCGGCCTGCGGTGAGCATGGTCCGCGTCAGCGCCTCATCGCGATCTGCCCCGTTGGCCAGTTCGTCGCGATAGCGGCTGATCATCAGCAGTGTGGAGTCGATCGCCAGGGCGAGTCCCATCGCGGTGGTCAGGTTCAGCGCGAAGATCGAGACATCGGTGAAGAACGTCGTCACCCGCAGGACGGCCAGCGCACCGAGAATGGCCATCAGCCCGACCGCGATGGGTAGCGCAGCGGCGAACACTCCACCGAAGACCCACACCAGCACCAGGAAGCTGAGTGGAATCGCGATCGACTCCATCAGCAGCAGATCGTGCTGGGATTGCTGGGTGACCTGCAGGTTCACCATCGCCGTCCCGCCGGTGCGCACGACGATGCCGTCGCGGTCGCGGGTGATCTGGTCGGACAGGTCTTTGGCGTAGATCTGCTGGTTCGCCTCGTTGCCGGTGATTCCGGCCGTGATGAGACCCGACTTCTGATCGCGGCTGACCAACGCGGCCGATGCCTGTGGTGGGGAGGTCCACGCCGAGGTGATTCCGATGACGTGCCCGGAGCGTTTCAGCTGATCGATGACGTCGAGGGCGGCTGTTCGCGCCGCCGGGCTGTCGAACCGATCGCTTGCGGTGACAACCACCAACAGCTGGACGTCGCCCTGACCGAACTTGTCGGTGAGCAGGTCGGTGGCCCGCGATGATTGGGAGGTCGGGTCAGCGAACCCGCTCGGGGAGAGATTCTTGGCGACAGGTACGCCGAAGATTCCGATCGCCACCATGATGAGGATGGCGATTGCGACCACCCGTCGTGGTGCGGCAATGGCTAGCCGGGCGGTCCCTTGCAGCAATGATCTGTCCTTCGGTGTCAGCCCTGCCTTCTGCTGATACGTACCCGACCAGCAGCAGGTTCACAATGCCTCCCCGAAGGACTTCGTGGCCTACCCGGCCACGGTAACCAATAGGGCACCGTGCGCGCATAGTTGTCGAACTCAGAGCCGTGGATCCGGCGGTATCGAGCCTCCTTGAAAAGGGGTGCTATCAGGCAATACGCTGTAAAAGTCGAGGCCACGGCCAGTTGGTCGGGAGTCCAGGTGGGCACGGTCCAGACCGTCAGCGTGAAGGCCACATAAATGGGCTGGCGCGTCAACCGAAAAAGGCCTGTCGTCGGCATCTTCGGATAGACAAGTCGTTGACCACGCAACAATGTGAGCCAACCCAGAGTGCCGATCTGGAAGGACAGACCGGCATCGAACATCGCTTTGCCGAGCAGCACCCAGGCGCATGCGTACAGCACGTCGAGGACCCCCAACGCCGCCCCGTGCGCCTGCCACCAGATGGTTCCCGACGGCGACCACAGCGCAAAGAGAACGAACACCTGAAGGGACGCAACGGTGGCGAACGTGGTGGGCGCCAACGTCGGGCCGGCACCACCTGGCCCCAGCCGGCTGATCACTGCCCTGCCCCGGCTCGTGAGCAGAAGTGAGTGGACGACCGGGAACTGTGCCAGCAGCGCGGCGTTGGCGATCCAGCTCCACGGGGCCGAGAGGGTGCCAAGGGAGCGGCTCATCCCGAAGTACATCGCCACCATCATGGCGCCGACACCCGCCGCGAACGCGATGTGGCAGATGACGCCATAGGCCACCGCAACGACTATCCGGCCACCGCCTCCCCGGGCGGCTGGCGGTGATGAATCTGCCCGCACACAAACCTCTTCAGTGACATTCCCGAGCACAACGTAGCGTGGGGACATGAAGCTTGGCCAGCGTTTCCCGCTGCTGCGATGGTCGGTGATCCGCACCGGCATCGGTATCCGTAATTTCAACAGAACCGGTCAGATCGGTGACGGCCGGGAGGCGGCAGCCGCCGATTATGTCGAAGCACACGCCCGCCGCGGCGACATCGACGACGTGCTTGCCACCATCGATGAGTACGCCTACGCGAAGTCGTTTCTGGTCAATATCGGGGATGAGAAGGGCACCGTGCTCGACGCGGCGGTGCGCCGCGCCGATCCGCAGCTGGCGCTGGAACTGGGCACCTACTGCGGGTATGGCGCCCTGCGGATCGCGCGCGCCGCGCCGTCGGCCCGGATCGTCTCCGTCGAGCTGGCCGAGGCGAACGCGGCAGTGGCCCGGCGGATTTGGGCACATGCAGGCGTGGACGAACGCATCACCTGCGTGGTGGGAACGATCGGCGACGGCGGACGAACCCTCGACGTTCTGCGTGACGAGTACGGATTCGACTCAGGCTCATTGGATTTCCTGTTCATCGATCACAACAAGCACGCCTACCTGACTGATCTGCTCAGCATTGTCGAGCGCGGCTGGCTACGGCGCGGCGCCATCGTCGTGGCCGACAACGTGGGCTTCCCGGGCTCCCCGAAGTACCGGGGCTATATGCGCGATCAGCAAGGCAAGGGCTGGGAAACAACCGAACACCGCAGCCACATGGAGTACCAGAGCCTGATCCCCGATCTGGTTCTCGAGTCGCGGTATCTGGGCTGACAATCGAGGTCCCCCTCCGCGTCGAGGGGGACTCCAATTGCCTTGTCAGGCAGCCGCTTTATGCGCGCTGGCCCGCCGGCTCGAGCCGGTGCCCTTCTTGGCTCCCCCGTCTGCCGTTCCGGTGGTCGCACCCTGACCGTCCTGGTCCGACACCGCCTGTGACGAGGTGGCGCGGCGGCCGGCAGCAGCGCTGGCCTTGCCAGGCTCGGCCTTGTTTGCGTCGGTCAGATCCGTGGCACCGTTCGAGGTCTCATCGGTCGGTGCGGCCGACTTGACCTTGGTGGCAGCGGGTTTGGCCACCGCCGCAGCCGGAAGTGCACCGGCGATCGCCTGTGCGATGTCGGTGACCGAATCCTTGACGAAGTCGACGCCGGCCTTGGCGACAGTGACAACACCGTCGCGAATGGCGGCCACCACCTTGGTGACATCGCCGGACTTGACGGCTTGCACGAGGTTGTAGACCGCGGTCTGCGGGGCCACGACCAGATTGCGAAGGTTCACGAACAGCTGGCCGCCGAGCGACGGATTCTGGCTGACCGCAACGCCATCCCAGCTCTGCAGCATCCAGCCGTCGTCCGGATTGCCCGTCACAACCACGACGGCGGTGTTACCCAGCGGGTGCGCGAGCATCAGCATGATGTCCGGGTTGTCGACGTTCATCATCGTCCACACCATGATCGTCGCGCCATGCGAGAAGAGCACGGGCTTGGTGTAACCGTTGTCGATGACGTCGGCGATCACACTGTCGGCCCTCGCCTCGAACCCATTGCCGTTCTCCCCACCGGGGATGGGCAGGCTGCGCAGCCCGAGCGTCCAGGCCACCGGGATCAGGAAGTAGCCGATGCGGCCGAGCCCGCTGTCGATCGGAGATCCCTCGAAGATGCCCGCGCTGATCTCGTGGATGCCCGCCTTCTCGGATACCGGCAGGCCCGGCAGGAGGGCTTCCAGCGGCGCGGCGGTCTGATGGGTGCGGATCATGTCCGAGACGTAGATGCTGTCGTAGCCGCCGTCTTTGAGCTGCTGGGCGATGGCCTCCGCCTGCTGCTCGCCGAGATCGGTGAGTTCGGGACCGGGCACCGTCGTGTCGATCCCGGCGCCGGCGACGTTGCCGTAGGACTCGCCGTGGCGCACCCAGGTGAGGGTGATCGAATCGGCAGCCCAGGCGGGCAGCGCCGACATCAGGAACAGCGCGACGGCCGAGACGACCGTCGCCAGTGCTTTCAGTGCACGATCTCGCATCCCAAACTCCATCCGAATCCCCCAACGGCGGTACAACGCCCAGACAATGCCGACTGTGCGCTCGGTCACAGTACACAATCGCAAATCTGTCTACAAACGCCCTGGCCGCGGTCTCAGGAAACTAACGATCGCGTGGATTCTCGGTATCGGCGCTCGCCCACCCGCACGCACCGTGGTGTTGTGGATGGAGTGTCCTCTCTAGCGATCCGCGCCGCCGGCATAGCGGCGGCTGCGACCTGTTCTGCGCTGCTCTTGACCGCATTGCCGCAGGCCGGTGCCGCCCCGGCCTTCGATTCACAGGGTTATCTCGACTCGACGGCGCGGTGTTCGGACGCCGCCGTGCTGTTCGGCAGCACCGACAGCTCACGGGTTGCGATCTGCAAGACGTCGTCCGGCGGGTACCAGTACCGCGGCGTGCGGGTGCGCGACGGCGCGAAGCTCGTTCTCTCCGCGTCCAGTGCCGGGGGCGGCTCGTACACCGCGGTCAACGACGGCATCACCTACACCGTGAGCTCGAACGCGCTGGTGGTCAGCTCCGGCGGCAGTGTGGTTCGCAAGGAGTCGTGGGTGGATTTCCACGGTCCCCAAGCGCAGTCGTCGACATCATCGTCGGCCGCCCCGACGTCGTCATCGTCGGCACCCACGACGACGTCGGCCACGCCGACCAGCACCACCCCGACGTCGACGACACCGCTGCCACCGCCACTGCCCGCCGAAGTAGGCGGCGGGCGCTAACCGAAGACCAGCTCGAGCCGCTCGAGGCGTCGCACCAGAAGGCTCGGTAGCCAGCGTCCGACGCTTGCGGCGCCGACCGTCGAGGTTCGTTCGAGTAGTTGCTCGGTCACAATTCGAGCCTCCAGCCTGGCGAGCGCCGCTCCGACGCAGAAGTGCGCGCCTTTGCCGAAACCGATGTGGCCCTTGCCTTCCGCCCGGTCGAGCCGAAACTCGGTGGGATCGTCGAAATGGGATGGATCTCGATTGGCCGCGCCCCAGAGCAGCAGCAGGCGCGATCCCGCCTCGAGTTCGGTGCCGAAGAGCTCGGTGTCGTTGACGACATGGCGGTAGTGGCCCCGAAAGGGCGGCTCGTATCGGAGCACCTCCTCGAGGAACGCCCCGAGGAGGTGGGGCTCGTCGCGAAGCTGTCGTTGCAGGTCGGCTCGTGTCGCGAGAAGATAAGCGGCAGAACCGATCAGCGATGCAGTGGATTCGCCCCCCGCGCTGAACAGCGTGATCATCATCGCCAGCGCCGCCACTTGGCCCAGGTCGCCGCTCGCGCACGCCGAAGCGAGGTCACCCAGCAGGTCATCGCGCGGCGCGGCCGCCGCCCGACTGAACTGGTCGGTGATGTAAGCGCTGAGTTCCATCACCGCGATCCCGGCGGATTCCATCTGAGCCTGGGTCACCAGGCCTTCAACCACTTGTGTGGCGGCGTATCCCCACGCGATGAGCTTGTCGACATCGGTGTCAGGCACACCGATGATCCGGCCGACGATCAGCATCGGGAGGCGATTGGCCATCGTACTCATCCACTCCATGCCAACATCTTTCGCGTTGGCCTCCTCCCACAGGCGTGCCGCGGTGTCGGCGATGTACGGTTCGAAGGCACGAATGCGCTTGGCGGCCAGCTGCGGCAACAGGAGCTTCCTGTGCACGGAATGCGCGGGCTCGTCGGCGGTCGCCAGCGCCTGGGTCTCACCGCCGAATTCGCCGATCTCGAAAGCGGATACGGCGCTGCCGGGCTGATACATCATCGTCGCGGTCAGGTTGGACGAGAAATCCGCACACCGGGTGACCGCCTCGTTGACGGCCGCCCAACTGCTCACCGCGTAGAAGCTCGAGTCCCCGATGCGGTGGACGTGGCCGGTCTGATGCATCTGCGCATACAGCTCGTGCGGATCCTGGATGTACCGATCCTCGAACAGCGCCAGGCCCAGGCCGGTATCCGCCAACGTCATCTCTCAACGCTGAGCCGCGCGCACCCGGTGCGTCAACACGATCGGGAAAGTCGCGACGGGGATCACCTGGCGAACGCCACAGCTGTCTCAGCGGTGATGATCTACCTGCGAAAAGAGTGGGATCGTCGAACATATCTGTCTCAACATTGAGAAGATGTCTGCCATGCCTCGCGACGATTGGGTGCTCGGCGGAGACCGCTCTGCGGCAGCGGCGGATCGCATCTACGCTGCCGCGACCGAGATCGTGATCCGCGACGGACTCGACGCCCTCGACATCGACACCGTGGCGGCGAAGGTCCACTGCTCGCGCGCAACGGTCTATCGCCACGCCGGGGGCAAGGCTCAGATTCGCGACAAGGTTCTGACGCGGCTGGCGGCCGGAATCGTCGACAAGGTCCGCAGCGCCGTCGACGGGCTCACTGGTTCGGACCGGGTGATGGTCGCAATCACCGTGGCCCTGCAGCAGATCCGCTCGGATCCGCTGCGGCGTTTGATGTTCAGCGCGGGCAACTTGCCGGACGTGAGGGAACTACATTCCTCCCCGGTGCTTGCCCATCTTGCCGGCGAGCTCACCGGGATCACCGATGACGATCCGCAAGCGGCGCAATGGATCGTGCGCATCGTCGTGTCGCTGGCCTACTCGCCGATCGCGACCTCATCCGACGAGCGTGAGGTACTGGAACGCTTCGTCGCGCCGGCGTTCGATGCGACCGCCAGCGCCGCGAGCACACTGACCCTCTAGCGGGCGGGCGTCGTGAGAACCGAAACCACCTCGTAGAGCGGATCGGACGAGGTCGAAACGCCCCCGATGAACGGGTGGGACAGTTCGAGTATGAGGAACAGATTGGTCGCCACGATCAGGCCGACGATCGCCACCATCGGGTAGTGCATCGACGCCTTCTTGACCCCGTAGATGACGACTGTGCCCAGGACCATCGCGCTCGTCAGGAAGATGACCGCCCACAAGGGCCAGGGCGGTCCGGTGTCTTCGCGAGCGGTGAGCAGCCGGACGGTGCGGGCCTGACTTATCTTGTCGAGGTTGGCATATGACGTCGCCAGGAGACTTTTCTGGCTGTCGGTCGTCGCGGCGACCTGACGGTAGGCCGCCGACAGCTCGGTCAACGCGGCGTCGGCTGCGGGTGAGCGAGTGCCACTGCCACTTTCCCACTCTGCGATTGCCGCCCGCTCGTAGCCGAGCAGGCTTTGTCGGATGCGGTCGGCGTCGGCCTTCTCGAAAACACCAAGATCCCTGGCCATTTCGACGGCCGCCGCACCCTCCGTTCGGGCGTTCGCGTCGGCGGTGTTGATCTCTCCCCACATCGACGAGACGATGAAGCCGATGAAGAAGGCGTAGATGAAGCCGATAAAGCTATAGGTGAACTTGGTGACGTCATTGTGTTCGTCACGGGTTAGGGCCGGGAACTGTCGGCGCACCCACGTGACAAGGAGCATCGCGCCCCCGGCGATGACGACGATCAGACCGACGAGAAGCAGCCCCGGCGGGATATGGCTCACAATCCATCCGCTCATCGACGTCGACTCTATTGGTCGGCGGTGCCGTGGGTCTGCCGATTGGTGGACAGCCGATTCAGCCGCCAGACAGTCCGACCGGCGGATAGCCGGGGTCTGTGACGCGCGCAACACGTATTCCAATCCCGGGCGGCGATGGGCGGCCCAGCACCTGCAAGGAGCAGTCACATGAGCAATGCGGAAACCACTCAGAAGACCGTGATCGTCGGCCGGCTCACCATCACCAGCACCGGACGCGCCGCCGGTCAGATGTGCATCAACAAGGCCCACGACGCGCGGTGCTTTGCCCGGGCTCGGTAGATGTCCACGACACTGGAGGCCCGGCTCGAGGGCGCGCTGGCGTTCAGCGCGCCCTACGTCGTCGATCGACTGCTGAAGGATCGCGTCGTCGACACCCCGGCGGCAGCAGAACAGCTTTTCACCGAGGCCAAGCGATACCTGGTGCTGTGCGCGGCAACTCCGCAGATGTCGTTCGGCATGCATTCGGCGATGGTCGACGCGGCCTGGCACACGTTCATCCTGTTCACCGCCGAGTACGCCGAGTACGGTCACCGCTATTTCGGCGACTACCTTCATCATTCACCGGTCGCCGATCACGACACCGAAGTGCCCCTGCTGAAAGTCGCTTCGTTCAACGACTTTGAGCAGCGGTATGAGGAACTGTTCGGGCAGCCGTTGCCGACAGTCTGGTACGACGACACCAGCGTCGTCCCGTCCAGGCGGGTCATCAACGATGGCGCCGGAATCCTGATAGCGGATTGCGACTACCACACCGTCCGATTGATCGACGGCACTGGCGCCGCGGTGCTTTACGTCGATGCGCTGGCCCGCGACGCCGTTGATTTCATCGCCCGAACCCGCGACTTCTACGTCCGCGAACTGCCGGGGGATCTCACCGATGACGAGAAGGTCGGCGTCGTCCAAGCGCTCGTCCGGTCGGGCGTCCTACGGGTGGCGCCCTAGCGAGGTCACGTACCTGACCTCGTCGACGGCTGTGCCGCCGATGACGTCGGCTCGTTCGGACCCGTCGGTGCTCCATCCCATCCGCTCGTAGAACCGTCGAGCCCGGGTGTTGGTGGAAAGCACCCAGAGGAACGCGTGCTCGTGGCCGGCCTTGGTCAAGCAGGTACTCGCGGCAACCATGAGCGCGCGGCTGATCCCGGTGCCCCACCGTGGCGGGTCGACATACAGCGCCCACACCTCAGCGCTGTCGGCCAGATCGTCGTCTCGTGATCCTCCGAAGGTGACGTGTCCGCATAGCGCGTCACCGTCAACCGCGACGAGGGTGTGCCGCCCGCTGTGTTCTGGATCGAGGCTGTACCGGCTCGCCCACTCGTCGGGGCGCAATCCGTCGAGATAGTCCGCAGCAATGAGACCTCGGTAGCCGGCCTGCCAGGACCGGACGTGTGCCTGCGCCATGGCCATCGCGTCGGCGGCTGTAGCGACCCGGACTTCGACCACCCTGGCAAGGATACTTTCGGTCAGTGCCCAGCCTGCTGGGCCTGCCGCGCGAGCCGTTCGTCGTGGATGCGAACGAGTTCGCGGAACCCGATCCGGTGATACTTCGGTATCGGCTGGATGCCCCACTGATCCTGAGCGGTGTCCTTACCCTCGGCACCCTCGGGCGGACCCAGTGGCGGGTACGGGTACTTGCACTCCAGGGTGTCGTCGGAGTAGCGGACTTTGAGGAGCTCACTGCAGATCTCGGTGAGGCTCAACGTCGGGTACCCGTAGTAGATCGCCATGAATGGCAGGGTGAAGGCACCCTCGACGACGAGGGCGACCAGGCATACCAGCACCGCACGTTTGATCCATTTGTGCATCCGGGCGTAATACGGTGTGGTGCCCGGCGGAAGCTCCTCGGCCGTCTCTTCGGTGATTGTCACGGGAATCCCTTCAGTCGGAGAAGATTTCACGGTTCACCGTGTGTAGATACGGGATCGCGAGGAACGGGGTGATGTAGAAGATGTCGTAGAGCCACCAGCCGATCACCGGGAATATCACTCCGGCGTAGCGGACATCGGCGTACATCGTCATGTTGAACACGTAGCCGCACCAGATCACCAGGCCCATCCAGCAAGTCACGATCATCCACTGGTGGCCCCACCGCTTCATCTGCAGAAACCCGATCGCGGCGGCGCAGCGCATGGCGAAGACGGTGAGGATCAGTCCTGCGACCCAAGCCTTTTCACCCGGCCCGGCCGCACCGCCGATCCAGAGTTCGTTGTAATGCCAGAAGTAGCCGGCGTCGAACATGGCGCCCCAACCCACCATCAACACCCGGTTGATCAAGGTGTGATTGGCGACGAGATCCAGCGCCCAGCCCAGGCTGTTGAGCGCCCCGTCGATCAGAACCAGGTAGCCGATCAGCGTGACGATCATCGGCCGAACCGACAGTCCCGATCGTAAAGCCTGGCGCTGCAACCAGACTCCGCGCATGAAGATCGGAAAGCCGATCAGGCCGGGTGCCCACATCCCCATCAGGGCGGCACCGACGATCATCCATTTGTCGGCGCGGCGTTGCGCCAATCGCGACTGCTCGTGGTGGTCCTCCAGTCCAACCGGGCTGTCAGCGCGGTTGACCGGGGATGCGCTCACAAATCCCACCAACCGCGGGCGAACGACATGTAGAACTGGATTCCGAACATCGTCAGCAGGTAGCCGTAGATGACGACCTGCAAGATGATGAGCGCCCGCTTACGCTTTCGCTCGCGTCGATCCACCACGTCAGTCCACCTTCCTAGATATCCGCGCCAGCCAGACAGGCCGCCGCCACTTCACGTAACCCGTCACTGATCGCACCGTCGGCGCTCAGCGGTGCGAGGATGCACGCGTCGGCCGCCTCCAATTCCGTTGCACCGGCGGTGATCAACTGCGCCGCAGTGACCAGTACCCGCGTTGACGGTGGTTCGAAATGAAAGGCCTCATCCGCGGTGCGGATCGCGACCGCGCACCCGACCAGCCGCTGCGCGGTCGACAGCCCGACACCCGTCTCGGCCACGACCACCTCCGCTTCGCGCTCCGGTGGTAGATAGCTCATCGAGAGCGTTGCGAAGCGTTGCCGGAAAGAGGGTTTGAGCTCCTTGAGCGAGCTGCGGTAGGCGGGGTTGTATGAGCAGACGAGCATGAATTCCGCTGGTGCGCGGACGACCTCGCCGGCACGGTCCAGATACAGAGTGCGGCGATGGTCGGTCAGCGAGTGCAGCACCGCGAGCGAATCATGGCGGGCTTCGACGACTTCGTCCAGATAGCAGATGGCGCCGTCCTTCACCGCTCGGGTGAGGGGCCCATCGGTCCACACGACGTCGCCGCCGGTCACCATGAACCGGCCGACGAGGTCCGAGCTGGTGAGGTCGTCGTGGCAGCTGATGGTGACGACCGGCCGGCCCAGAAGTAACCCCATGTGCTCGACCAGTCGCGTCTTGCCGCATCCGGTCGGGCCGGTGAGCATGACCGGGACGCGCTGACCGAAGGCCTGCTCGAACAGCGTGACTTCATTGCCGAACGCGAAGTAGGTCTCACTCATATCGACACCAACTCTCGATGGACGTGGGCCAGCACCCGTGGGAGTTCGTCCACCCGCCGGATACGTTGGGAGCGAAGCGGCCCGAAGACCTCGAGAAGCGGATCGACCCGGGTGGGCCCGACGCCGATGTAGTACATCGACACGCCTGCGTCATGGGCTTCCTCGACGGCGTGTGCGGCATCGGCCCAGGCGTAGCGGCCCTCATACCCTTCATCGGAGATGAGGCCGTCACCGATGACGATGAGAAGACGCCGCTCGCAACGTTGGGCCAACAGCCGACTCGTCAGGTGGCGCAGCGGCGCACCGAGGCGGGTGTAGCCACCGGTTTCCAAGCCCAACTTGCTGGGCGGGGTGAACCGCGGGTCGTCAAAGTCCTTGAGGCACCGCACCTCGACGCGATGACGGGTATTGCCGGTGAATACGAACACGCCGTGGCGCTCCCTGGCGAAATTCATCGCCCGCGACAGCGCGTCGGCGCACGCCAGCTCCAATCGGAAGATCCGACCGCCATGTGTGCCTAACGACGAGCTGCCGTCCAGGAGTAGCGCGGTGGTGACATCACGGCTGCTCGGCAACAGCTCGCGGAAGATCCGCGGTTCGGTGGCCTCCCCGGTCGCCATGTCGATGTAGTGGCTGACGTACTGCTCGACGTCGATATCGGATCCGTCGTCCAGGCGGGTCTTCATCGCCCGGTGGGTGTGCTCTTCGAACCACTTTCGCAGGTCGATGGCGCTCGATCCGGTGTGGCGGGTATGGATGTGGGACCGTTCCAGCACCGCAACGTGATTGGGCATGAACTTCTTTGTCCACGCATTCCATTCCGGGTAGGGGATGCCGGGACGGTGATCAGGAGTGATATCCAGGTCGTTGTCCTGCGGCCGGCTGGGCGGCGGCAGGTTGGAGTTGCGGACACCGCCGTCCCCGCCGACGGGTACCGAGTACGGTCGCGGCATGCGCTTCTGCGTTGTCGTCCACGGCATGCGCCCGAATGTGCGGCGTAACGTGTCGCTCATCCCCTGCGGCATCGTGTAGGCCACCGGCAATGTCCCCAACAGCGGATCGACCCGCAGGTGCTTCTCGTTGCGCGCCAGGCTGATTGCGCGGGTGAGCATCTCCGCGGCATCGACGTGACCTGGCACGACCTCCAGGTCGGGCAGTGTTCGGCGCAATTCGGGCAGCAGTCCCGGCCAGCGCGCCGCGATCCAGCCCAGAGCCGCGCCCGCCTCGACGAGCGTGAGCGCACGCAGCTCGTGTGCCGACAGCTCGTGCAGCCGGTAGGTGGTCACGCGCTCCTTCGACGGCGAACACTGCAGTGCGACACCACAGGTGATCGTTCGACGCGTCCACTGGCCGACGGTCGTCGGGTAGGGAACGTGGACGTAGCCAAGCGTCTCATTCAGACCGAAGCAGCGGCGTTGGCCTGTGACAATCCGAACACCCTGTCGCCGTTGCTCACTCAGTGCGACGGCGGTGACCGCGCAGCTGCGCTCAAGCGCCGTCGCGCGAGCGTCGGACAGGTCAGTCACGGCGAATCAGAAGGTGCCGATGTTGGAGAACAGCCAGTACCAGAACGCGATGATCAGAATCGTGCCGCCCCATGCGGCGACGTATCGGAGGATCTCCCAGAGATAGCCCATCAACTGGCCCCTTTTCAGTCGGTGAAGATTTCGCGGTTGACCGTGTGTAGGTACGGGATGGCCAAGAAGGGGGTGATGTAGAAGATGTCGTAGAGCCACCAGCCGATCACCGGCAACACCACGCCGGCGTAACGGACATCGGCGTACATCGTCATGTTGAACACGTAGCCGCACCAGATGACCACGCCCATCCAGCAGGTCACGATCATCCACTGCTGGCCCCACCGCTTCATCTGCAAAAACCCGATGGCTGCCGCGATGCGCATCGTGAAGACGGTGAAGATCAGGCCGATCTCCCAGCCCTTCTCCCCTGGTCCGGCCGCACCACCGATCCAGAGTTCGTTGAAGTGCCAGAAGTAGCCCGCGTCGAACATGTTGCCCCACCCGGTCAACAGCACACGGGCCAGCAGCGTGTGGTTGCCGACCATGTCCAGCGCCCAACCGACCGCGTTGATGGCGGCGTCGATGATCACCAGGTATCCCAGCAGCGTGACCAGCATCGGCCGCACCGTCAGCCCGTTGCGCTGGGCCCTCCGCAACAACCACACCCCGCGCAGAAACAGCGGCAGACCGAAGTTACCGAGCGCCGCCGAGCCGATGAGGATGCTGCCGGAGATCAGCCAGCGATCAGCTTCGCGCTGCGCCAGCTGCGACTCCGCCGTGTGTTCATCAAGTCCGCTGCCAGTGGGTATGGACGAAGCCAGGCTCACGAAACTGACTATAGTCAGTAAAACTAGCGAGACTCAATACTCCGCAGCGTCCTGGTTACGTAGTCATCGATCAGCGCGCTCTGCGCCGGCCACTCGTGCGTGGTGGTCAGCAGTGCATAGAGGCCAAGCAGGAAGAAGACCGCGCTGTTGATCGGAATCACCGAGGGATCGACCTGGCCGCGTTGCTGGACGCGCTCGATTTCTCCGGCGACCGCGACGACCACCGGGTGCTCCTTGCTCTCATCTGTCGGGCGGGTCTGCGAGAAGTGCAGCGCGAGAAAGTCTTTGAACAGCACCGCACCGAGCCGGCGCTCGAGGCCCATCACCAGACGGACGGCCTCATTCAGCGTCGAGGCCAGGTCATGGTCCGAATCCGCCAGGTAGCGGGCGAATTGCTTGGCGATCCGGTCTTCTTCGCGACGCTCCAACTCCAGGAGCACGTGTTCCTTTGTCGGGAAATGAAAGAAGAAGGTGCCATGCGCGACCCCGGCGGCGGTAACGATGGCTCCGACGTCCGCCGCGGCGATCCCGGAGCGCTTGAACTCGGATATTGCCGCGCCCATGAGTCGCTCGCGCGTCTGCAACCGCTTGGTCTCACGCGCGGACGCTTTTTCTCCCACCGACATGCACCAAGAATATCGCCTAGAGGCAGGTCCGATCGTGCTGACTTCAGTCAGTTAATCGAGCTCAGATGCCGGGTGCCGGGTAACGCTCCGCCCGTCCCGTCCGATAGACCTGATGGGTCGGGATTGAGCGCTTGACGATATGGCGCCTACGTTGCCCGTTCTCCATCCCAATGTCTGCGAGAACGTGTCGCACGCCGACCGGCGTGCGGTGCAGACCAATGACGAAGGAGTATCTCGATGAAGCTGACACGAATTGCCGCGAAGACCATTGTTGCGGCCGCACTCGGCGCCGGTGTCCTGAGTGCCGGTGCTGGAATTGCCCAGGCCGACCCGCACTGGCCGTGGCCGCAGCCGCCGGGGCCCGGTGTCAACGTCGGTGGACCTGGCAACCCGCTGCCCCCTGGCCACGACGGCTTCCCGCCGCCCGGGCACCGCTGGGCACCGGTCAACGTCGACCTGACGCCGCCGCTGTGGGCACCGCCGCCTCCCCCGCCGCCGCCGTGGGCGCCGTTCGCGCCGGTGGTGTGGAACGCTGACGCCCAGGTATGGGGCGTTCAGCTGGGGGCCTCGTTCGTGGCTCTCTAGACCAGAAGCACGTATCTCCCCGTGTAAGCGTCCTGCGCGCGGGGAGGTACGTGCTTGTGTCTACAGGCTGACGTAGACGGCCTTGGTGTTGAAGTAGGCCTCGATACCCTTCTTGCCTCGCTCGCCCCCAGCCCGAGCGCGCAGCTCACCCAAACCTGGCCTGCCCGACGCTGATTGGCCATCCGGTGGCCGCGGCCGAGGTTCTCGGTCCAGATGGCGCCCGCCAGCCCATATTCGGTGTCGTTGGCCGCAGCGAGCACCTCGTCCTCGTCGTCGAACGGGATGATGCAGCCGACCGGGCCGAAGATCTCTTCGCGGATCAGCCGCATATCGGATGTGGTGTTGGCGATGATCGTCGCCTCGTAGAAGAAGCCCTTGCACCGACCGAGCTGTGTTGTCCCGCATCTGTTCTCGGATCGAGAAGTAGATGATCGAGGATTCCCAGACAACGCACGAATGGCATCTCCCGTACGACGACGGGAAGCACCTGCTCTACAAGGCATACGGCCGCACGAACATAGCCCCGTCGATATCCGTCGCCGATTTCCTGACGACAATGCGCGAAATCGTGGGTGTCGGCGATCAATATTCGCGACTAGAGCAATCCCTGGCGGGCAGAGAAACCGTCCCGCTCGTCACCGGGTGACGTTCAGAAGAACGGGTTGCTGTTCTTCTGATGGTCGGCCTCTTGTGGCCGCGGCCCGAAGCGGGCGATGTAATCCTTGTCCACCCGCGCGTTCTTCTGGCGCTTGATGACGTCGACGAGATTGGGGTCCAAACCGTGCGCGGCGAGGCGGTGTCGTCGCCACACCTTGTTGAGCGCCAGCGAGATGGCCAAGGCCCAGAGGTAGAGCGGCACCGTCATCGTCGAGTGCACATACAGGGCGTCGTGCTCGACAGGAAAGAACCAGAACGGCGCCAAGACGAAGATCGGCGGTATCGCCATCCGAATCATGAAGCGTCGGACACTACCCGGCCCCGCGAGATCGTTGGCGACCCAGTCGCGCATTGACGCCGGCAAGCGCCGAAAGCCATACGCGTAGCCGATGACTTGGAGAAGGTCAGGCCTGGTGGCGGACGTAGCTTCCTCCTGGAGTTCGATGCACCCACCTGCACTTTACTCGCCGGTTTCGGCATAGCTGGCGGCACCGTCGGGCCTAGCCTCGACGTATGGCCGAACTCACCGAAGAAGTGATCGCATTCCTTTCCGACGGCACTCGCACCGCCAAACTGGGCTACGTCGCCGCCGACGGCAGACCGCTGGTGGCTCCCGTGTGGTTCGTCGTTGAGGGCGACCAGCTGGTGTTCAACACCGGCAAGCAGGGCGCCAAAGGCCGAGCGATAGGACGGGACCCACGCGTTGTGGTGTGCGTGGACGACCAGCATCCGCCGTTCTCGTTCGTCCAGGTCCAGGGAATCGCGTCGACGTCAGAGGACCCCGACGACTTGCTGGACACCGCAATCCGCATCGCGGCCCGCTACATGGGCGCCGACCGTGCCGAGGAGTTCGGCAGGCGCAATGGCGTGCCCGGCGAGCTGGTCGTGCGGATCACCCCGACGAAAGTCATCGCCGGGTTCAACGTCGCGGATTGACGAAATTTAGGAGCGACCGGTCAGTGTGGTGACGAGAGCAAGTCGTAGCCGAGAGGCGGGCGACTGGGCTTAGCGTTCTACCACAACGATTTTGGCCTCGACCGCGGCACTGACAACAAGCCGACCGGCACCCGGTCAGATTGTCCGCGGGTCAGCTGGTGCGATTGCCTGGTTTCGCAGTCATGGGCGGCTGTTCCGACGCCAGTAGTGCGCGTCATTGCTTCTGGAGCAGAGGGAATCGGACCGCCAGACCGTCGGCTGTCATTGACACGCACTCACCGCGGTGCGATATTCCATTCGAAATATCGACCATAACGGTCCATTATTGGACCATGGAGAGAAGGCGGCGGAGATGTACACACAGGAATTTCTGGATCACATCGCCGCTGCCGAACAATTGGTTCGGGAAGCCCCGCACATCGAGAGCGAAGCCGATCTGCTCGAGGGCTTGCAGTATTTGGCCGGCTGCATCGCAGCCTGCACCCGCCTCGCATTCGACTACGACCGCGACCATCCGTTCCTGCACTCTGGCACAGGACCTTTCACGAAGATGGCCCTCGACAACCCCGACACGTTGTACTTCGGCACCTGGCTACACGCGGGGCATGAGTATGTGGTGACGGGGACCCGTGGCACCACAACCGATCTGAGTTTTCAATTGCTCGGCGGTGAGTACACCGACGACAATGTGCCAGACAACGAGTTCGCCTTTGATGACCGCGAACTCGACATCGCTGCTGACGGCACCTTCGAATGGCGCTTCATCCCCCGTAACGACGCTCAGCTCGTCATCCGCGAGGTCTACAACGACTGGTCCGCCCAGCGCGGCGCATTCGCCATCGCGCGCACCGGCACCGCCGGTACGGCGCCGAGCGCCCTGACACCCGAACTGATCGGAAAGCGTTACGCGGCAGCAGGTAAACAACTCATCCAGCGGATCAGGACATGGCTTTCGTTCCCGCAGTGGTTTTATCTCAACATTGACGTCAACACGCTGTCCGAGCCGCGAATAACGCCCGGCGGCCTGGCCACCCAGTACTCCTCGGTCGGGCACTTCGACCTTGGTCCAGACCAGGCCATGGTGATCACGCTGCCGGCCTCCGATGCGCCCTACCTCGGCTTCCAGCTGGGCAGCATGTGGTACATCTCGCTGGACTACATCAATCACCAGACGTCACTCAACGGCACGCAAGCACAAGTGGACCCCGACGGGATGATCCGCATCGTCGTGGCCCATCAAAACCCGGGTATTGCGAACTGGGTCGAAACCCTGGGCCATCGACGCGGTTACCTGCAATTCCGCTGGCAACGAACATCACGCGAGCTCACCGGAGCCGACGGTCCGATTGCCGAGGTCGTCGGCTTCGGCGCGATACCGTCCAGACTGCCCTACATCGGCCACAACACCATCAGCGGTGACGACTTCCGAACTCGGATTGCTCTGCGCCAGAATCAGATCGCCAACCGGATGGTGGCATAGCCACCTTGTCGGTAGATAAGTGGAGCTAAGGGAGAACTATCGAACCCACGGATTTCCGGGCAGCGACTGCGTATAGCCAGCCTAAGCCAATGCCTCTGATCAAGTGCCGGCGGTTTGCGTCTGCACACGGTGTGACCTGAAGGTTGGCGAAGCTTTGTGCTGGCCACCTGTCACACCGGGATGCTCTGGACGTATCGGAACAAATTGCCGGGATCGTATTTCTGCTTGATCTGTCGCAAACGGTCGAAGTTGGCGCCGTAATAAGCCTGTTGCCAGTCCTTCTGAGCGGAGTAAGGCCAGTTCTGAAAGCTGCCCGGTTGGGTGAAGCCGGAAATGAACCCAAACGTGTCTGCTGTCCAATCGAGCAAGTCGTGCTGCATAGAGCCGGGCTGATCGCGCCACCAGACCGCTGGACGCAGGAGGTGGTTGTCGGATCGGTGGACATAGGCCATTGCGTCAGCGGCGATACGGTTCGCTTGACCTCCGCTCCAACACATCAGGCGCACCTCGGCGTTGGCGTCTTCTGTCCCACCGGGAGCAGTCATCACCCGGTCGACCAGTTCCGCCAGATGGTCGAGCGAGATCGGCGAATTTGTGAACCTCGAACACTCTTCCAGACCATGCTTGGGCATCTCGCCGACAGCCAACCAGTCGAGTTGGGCACTCCAGTAGTCCATTTCGTCGAAGACCACGTCGGTAGGGTTGTGGCCGAGGACCGGCTGGAGCAGCTCGCGCGCCGTCTTCTCGTCGCCCTGGAAACAGCCGTCGATCGATAGCGTCGGGAGGGACACCGGATAACCCGGCGCCGACGTGTTATCCGCGCCGAGCGGTTTCACGTTGGTGATGCCGGTGAAACCGGACAATTCGTCGGGTGCGGTCAGCATCAGCCGGTCGAACGCCGACCATGCGGGCACGATCGCATCCTTCCCGCTGAACCGCATTCCGTAGACCGTGATCGTCTTCTTCGGTATCTCCAGCAGTCTGAACGTCAACGACGTGTTGATCCCGAAGTTGCCGCCAGCCGCACCGCGCAGTGCCCAGAACAGGTCAGGGTTCCCCGTCGCGCTCGCTTCGACGATGTCTGCGTTGGCAAGAACGAGCCGGGTGGATTCCAGGTGGTCGCACGTCATCCCCGCCCAGCGACTGTTGTCTCCGATACCGCCTCCCAGAGTCAATCCGGCGACCCCAACGGACGGACAGGTGCCGATCGGCACCATGAAGGAACCTCCTCGCAGCGCCGAGAGCAGGTTGGCATTGCGAGCACCCGCGTCGACCGTGACGGTCTGGGCCTTCGGGTCAACGACGACTTTGTTCATCGCGCTCGTGTTGATCAGCAACCCCGTAGTCGTCGAAGCGCCGATGTAGTTGTGTCCCCCTCCGCGTGCGACGGGTTGCACCCCCTCTTCGAGGCACCACTGAACGCAGGTCTGGACATCTTCGGGGGTCTCACACAACGCAATCGCTGCAGGGGTGACCGACTCATAACGATCATTGGTGGGAAGGTTTTCCTCGGCGAACCTGGAGTCGCCTGGCATGAGCACGGATCCGGTGAGGCGACCTTCGAGATCCTTGATCGCAGGGGGTACGGAATCCGAACAGCTGGCGAGATAAAAACCTGCGGCGACCGCCGCACCAGCGGTGATGAACTCGCGTCGGCTGAAGCCCATCGCACTCCGCCGTCTGTCGGGAATAGATCCGGGTTCGACGATCGTCGCATAAATTGTTGTGACCGTCATGAACATCGGTGGGGATCTGCCGGGACGACTCTCCGGCAACCGATTGAGGTGAATTACAGCCAGAAGGCAGCCGTCCCAGACGCCTGGATGTCAGCCAGGGGACAACCTCCCGTCCGATCTTTCATGTCCGTGATGGTGCGGGCGGGCGATAAAGTGCTCAGGTGCGGGGCGAGCTGAACGACAGCAAGGTGCAGTCAGATTCGGTTTGGCTGCCACTTGCCGCCGTGTTCGCTCTGGTCGTTGGCTTCACGTTCAGCGACGATGTCGTCGAATTCGCCTTGGACCTGGCGGGCCGGCCGTTCTCCGCGGCGGGGCCGTGGTTGGTGTTCGTCCTGGATGGGTTCCTGGTAGCCGCGACGGCAGTACTCAAGTGGCGAATCAGCCCAGTTCCCTTGCGGGCGTTCCTTCGGACACTGGCCTTCAGCTGGTGGGCGGTAGGTGCGGTGGTGGTAGTCGCCACCCACCTGACATTGATAGCGACCGCGAAAGACCGTGCCAGCCTGGGCGGCACCGCGGGGACGTGGGTCAGTGTGTCGGCCTCGATGGTGTTCGTAGCCGCGATGAGCCTGCTGCTGATCTCGACAATCGCTGAACACCCGGGCTCGCGTACCTGGTTGGCACCTATGATCTTCGGCACCGCTGTGGTCCAGGTCGCTTCTGCCCTGTGGTATCCCGTAATCGATGTCAAGAATGGCTGCGCAAACGACATTTCCTCAACCTACTTCTCTGACATGTCGAATATCACGGCCGTCGTTCTGCTCACCGTCGGCGTCGAATTGGCCTACGTGCGCCGCGCCGCCCACACTGCGGATCCAGCACGCCGGGTAGTGCCGCTGTTCACCGTGTTCTGGCTGTGCGTCGGCGAAATGCTCGCCTTCACCATGTTGGTCAAGGCCGACGCAGAACCCCGGTGCGGCTTGGCCGCGGTGTGGCATGAGTACATCTCATTCGTTGTCACCGCACAGGCGTTGGCAATCGGGCTGGCGACGGTCTTGTGGTTGCTCGTGACCGATGGGATCGAGAAGGGTTGAGCCGCTTGAACTTCGGTACCATTACGCTGCCGGGTTAATCTGCGGCGGTACCATGTGCTGATCATCGGAGCCATCCATGCCCTCCAATTAGCCTGCACCCTAAAAGTTCTCATCGCGGTGATGATGCATTGGAAATTGCGGCGGCGGGCCGGCTGGACACTGCACATGGAGCAACATCCTCGGGGCTCAGCTGATGCGCAACCGACCTAGGCGCGTGTCCTGGCGCTGGCCAACCGGTCTTCTCGAGCATGACGGTCCCCAGCCGCGGCGGCGCCCCAGCCTTCTTCGTTCCGCTCATCCCTCGGACATGACCCGACAATTGGGGTAGGTTCCGCTCTGGGATCAGAGTCGGGGAGCTGCCGGTGCATTCACCGCTATCCAGGCGTGCGTGGTTCGGTGTCGCGGGGACCACCGCGGTCGGTGTGCTGGCCGCATGCGGACCGTCAAAGAACGCCGCGACCACCTCAACGGTGACCGTGCCCGAAGGCCCGCATTTCGCCACCGAAACACCCCGCCCCGACATCATGATCGCCGACACCGCACTGACCGAGCTCAAGCAGGGCAACCAGCGCTTCGTCACCGCGGCAATGACCCACCCAGACCAATCGCCACAAACCCGGCTATCGATATCTCAGGCGCAGAAGCCGTTTGCCATCGTGCTGAGTTGCTCGGATTCGCGACTGCCACCCGAGGTGATCTTCGATCAGGGCCTGGGCGACCTATTCACAGTCCGGGTGGCCGGCAACATCGTCGACCCAGCCGGGCTGGGCAGCATCGAGTACGCAGTGGGGCATCTCGGTACACCACTGATCGTGGTGCTGGGTCACCAGAACTGTGGCGCGGTTTCGGCCACCCTGGATTCGCTGCAGCACCACAGCGAACCGCACGGCGACGTCGCCGCCTTGATCACCGCTATCACCCCAGCCGTCGCCGTCGCCCAACAACGCCCCGGCGATCTGCTGGTCAACACCATCAATGCCAACATCGAGCAGTCCCGCGACCTGATCACGCGATCCAGCCAGCTGCAGGGCCCCCTCGATTCCGGCGCATTGAAAATCGTCACCGGCTACTACAGCCTCGACGACGGTGCCGTCACATTCGGCTGACCAGAACCTGGTTGCCGAACGGGGTTGGAGGCAGTTTCGTGCCTACCACGACGTGCCCCTGCAGACGACAGCTATGCCAAGCCGGGTGCCCAGGGGTTCGATCGTCCAGCTTTAGGTGTCGGAGAAGTGGAGCTAAGGGGAGAACTATCGAACCCGCGGATTGCCGATCGGATAAAGCGTTTACGTTGCGCGATAACTAATTCGGGCGCGTGGGACTAGGACCGTGCTGCCCACGTTCGGCATCACTCTTGGACAGTTCATGGACCAACGTCGGTTTGTGCTTTACGCTCTGCAATCTGTCTGGCGACCCATTCCCGGTATCGGGCCACGTCCTCATCAAACTCCGTGTTGCCGCCGTCGATCGGCCTTGCCCGCCCTGGCAATCCCGCGAGTTCGCGCAACATCGGCTTATAGTCCGGCACAAGTCCCTTGTGGCATGTGCCGCATAGGGTGACGAGGTTTTCTTCTGCCGTCGGGCCGTCCATCCGCCAGGGAATGAGATGGTGCACGTGCAACTCGAGGTCGACATGATCACGCGCCCGGCGGCCGCAGACAACGCATCTGAAATTGTCGCGCTCCAGTACCTGCATCCGGAGCGTTCGGTTGGGAGCACGACGACCGATTGCGTCATCGGGAATGTGCCCTGTCTCAACGAAGCCGAAGCCGCCAACCTCTACTCCACCGTCATGCACACACTCGGCCGGGCTGATCACGCCGGGTATACGACCCTCTGCCAACTTCCTTTCGAACAGCGCGTTACCGCCTCTTCGGATGAAGACGGCAAGGGCGAATTCGTCATGCACGACAAGCCATGTCTGATTGATGGACTTCCACAATTGCGTCATTCTGACCGGATGTACGAGGCTGGCTTGTCGCATCTCCCAGCGCGGGTTTCGATCGGACCAACCGACAAAGTGGGTCTGAGCGTGCCATCCCGGCTGTCCCCGTGGGTTCGCGCGCAGCGTCAGAGCGAAGTACTCCGCGCCAGGCCGCGTAATTGTCAAGTCACGAAGGCGCTGAGCACGATCCCCGTCGCCATGAGTCGTCTCATCCACACGCTGAATATCCCACTCCACACTGACGCCGTCGACGGCTAAGGCCTGTCGGCGCCGCCAGTCAAAACAACAGCGTCGTATCTGCTGCAAGCTAGGCACGCGCACTCGACCGGGCGCCGGGCGAACATGGGTGTCTACCTAAGGTCGGGCATGATTGACAAACTTCGCCGACTCCGAAAGAGCTGCGGCTGAGCTACCGCTCGACAGCTTGCAGGTCGCAAGTCTGGCGCGTGTTCACCCCAACATGAAATCGTCCGTAGAGGCGCTGGCGCCCCTATTGCAAGGACGTCGGCAGTTCCTCTAGTCAACCGCCCAAGCCGGGCAAGGCTGCGACCGCGGCCTCGAGGCGCGCCATGCTCGCGACAAGGGTCCGCTGGACACCAGCGGCATCCTCGGCCAGCTTGACCGCGGCGGCGACCACTGCGGAGTGCTCATCGACCTGGGCCTTCAAGTCGAGAAGCGCAGAGCGTAGTGTCGCGGCATCGCCGGAAGAAGCTCCGACTGGGGTCGGCTGGCTCTTGGTCGCGGTGGCCGGCCCAACAATTGTTGATAGTTCAGGCGGATGACTCAAAGGGGCGGCGCCGAAACGCTCGCGGTACCGCTCGAGCACCTGACGAGTGGCGTGAAGCTTCGGGTTCGCCGTGCAGAAGTCGAGGAGGTGACGCCAGGTGTACATTGCATCACCGCTGGGCGCCTGGACTGTGGCAAGTGGCGCTTGCTCGCGCGCAATCCAGTTCGCCAGCGTTGTCGGCGCAACCCCGGATTGCTTCGCCATCGCCGAGCGGGTCAACATTTCGTCGAGCCGGTCCGGGACCAGATCGTTCACCGACCAAGGCTCGCACAGTTTCGCGACACGTCTCAAGAAATGTCGCACAGTTGTGCAAATGTGTGAGCATGTGTGATGTGACTGATATTCCCGTCTCCGACCACCCGGTTCGGTGGTGCGATCCGGTTGCGCCACCGAACGTGGGAGTTGGCGGGCTGCATCTCGTCCCTGACGGAGCCCTTGCATCCGGTACGCGAGCCGACGCTTTGATGCTGGTCGACACCGACGAGGCCAAGCGGCGCGCAGACGCATCCCTGGAGTCGGTCCCCTCTCTCGCGACGCTCGACGTGCTCTTGGGCTTGCCCCTGGGATGCCCAATCGACGTCGAGGACCTGACTGAGCGCGAAGAACGGATGCTCCGGACAGCGCCGCACGGATGTGTCGAATTCACCGACACCTCGGTGACCCGACGACTACAGGTTCCGACGACGGTCGTCGCCGCGGTCATACGCGGGACGCGTTGGCGCACATCGCTACTGCGTGCCGCGGCGTTCTCGGCTTTCACACAACGGATCGTCGTTATGCGATCTCCCCCGAGAGCCGCGGCCTTTCTGGAGGCGCAGTTCGTTGGAGTTGGCATCTGGGTCGAGAGGGAGGCGGGTAGGTTCGAGGAGTGTCTCGCGCCCGAGCCGTTTATGCCTCGGTACTTCAAGGCAGCCGGCTGGCGGTTCACCGAGAACGCCTATAAGGCTGCAGCAGAAGCAGGCATGCTGTCGCACGACCACACGCTGGGTCGAGCTTCAGAACGCTGTTATTGCTGCTGAGGTGATCGCCGGCGCCGAGCATTCAGGTCGAGCAGGATGTTGACACTTAGCTGAAAGCTGGAAGACCGTCTTCGACTTTTGGAGGCGTAGAAATCGACCAAGGCACATGGCGGCCTCGGGCTTCTACTTCCAGGCGCCGGCTCGGCTCATGGATCGCATCTGAGGGTCGTCGAGTTCGAGGAACTTGTGCAGGCCACGGTTGAGGACCATGTCGCCCAGCGGGTTGAGTTGCATGTGGTTTGCGTGCGCCTCGAGCCGGACTTCACGCAGGTAAGCCGCTCGCGCCTCGGGGGCATGTGCAACGAGGCTGGCGATGTGCGCTGTGGTCTGGTGCAGGTTGTGGCCAATGATCACGGCCTTGTCGGCCGGGGTCGTGTCGAAGACATCCAGCGGACGGGCGCAGGTTGCGCAGCGCGGGGAGCGGGAGTTGGCGTACCAGTCGGCGTAGATCATCGGGCTGCGCAGCTCGAGGAGTTCCTCGAGGAACAGGCCGGGCAGGTAGCCCGCAGAGTTCGGTCCGCCGCCCTTGTCGCCGGGCCGACGGGGCATCCTTCGTGCGCTCGATGCCCCGACCCCGGCCCAGCTTGCGCCGCTGGCGAGCGCGTCGGCGGCCATGAGAGGGTCGACGTGATCGACCTCACTGCCTGGGTGCTCGCTCAGGACCTGACGCAGACCTTCGATGCGCTGGTACTCCGCGATCGGATCCTTCTTGTCGGCGAAGACGAACGAGAACTTCCGGCCTTGGTGTGCCGACAGGTCGTCGAGGAAGTCGTCACGGCGAGCAGCCTCAAGTACCGCGGCCTCGATCGCAATCCGTGTGGTGATGTTCGGCGGCATGTCCGCAGTTTGCTCCAGGAGCGCCTGCCGAGCCGGACGGTCGGAGGCTCGAAGGAACTTTGACGGGGTGTAACCGTCGACGGGTCCGCTGACCGGGAAATTCTGCTCACACCATCCGGCGATCCCGAAGAGGTTGTCGACGTCTGCGAGCGGTTTGTCCGCGGTCGCGTCGCCGTGACGCCATGCGCCGGGGTCCGCACGCACGCGCAGGCGCGGCATCCGTCGGACCAGGTCGAGGGCCAGTGGCAGCGCCCGATCGTCACTGATGACAAGGGTCTGCCCGGTTCGGTTGCAGTGCTCCGCGGAGACCTCGAGCTCGTTGCACAGGCTCGTCTCGGACGCTACGAACCCCACTGGGGGTACGTCGACCGATACCTGGCTCATAATCCCATGATCCACCTCGACCCCTACATCTGCTGTTTGACACGCCGAGTGCATACGTCATCTAGTGGGTGCTTGACCTGCTGTCGTGCGCACCGTATGTGTCCATCGACTCGGTCGGTCGGGCAGCGGCGCGAGCAGCTACCGCTGCGGGATGCTGGCCGGTGACGTCGACGGCGGCGGCGTCACCGCGACCTTGGAGCAGGGTCGGGAACGGGCAGCCGGCCCGGCAGCCGTCGACGTCGCGCTGGGTAGTGGCCGTTGTCCAATGGGTCAATGTTGCGCCGACGTCGTAAATCTTTGAGGGTCCGAGGACCGCGCGGAGTAGCTCGAGTACCTCCGCGGCAGCGCAGGCCATCGAGAAGACGAAGACGTTCTCAGCCCGGCGCAGGTGGTGGTGGGCGGGCAGCGACGCGATGTAGGTCGGGTCGTCGAGCAACCCAGCCCGCTCCATCCCGACCTCGCCCGGATCGTACTGGCCCAGGCACTCCATACACTCGCGGTTCGGGCCGACCAGGTGAGCCCGCCACTCGGCGCCGATCAGCCGGAACGGCGACGCGGTGGTAGCCATGCTCTCATCCCCAGCTCGTACGTCGACGGCGACCCCGCCGTCGACGACCGGGATGAGGTGGGCGTAGGCGGCCACGTTCAGTGCGAACCGAGGCCATGGGCGGTCGACGCAGGAGAACAGGACGTCGCAATCGAGCGCGCGCAGCCACCCCGGCTTCTCGATCACCGAGTCGTCGAAGCCGTGCACGACGGCGTCTGGGGTGACGGTGTGCGTGCGGAGCAGGTCGACGAGCACGCTGACCTTGGACTTGCCGATGTCGGCCTCGGTTGCGTGCAGAAGGCGGTCGAGGTTGTGTTCCTCGATGAGATCGAAGTCGAAGATATCGACGTGGATGAAGCCGGTGCGCACTAGCGACTCTGCGACTAGCTGGGCGACCGAGCCGCCTCCGATGACACCGATGCGCAGCCGGATGAGGTCGTCGTGGGCGCGTTTGCCCCACGACTGGACGGTCCGCAGGGAGCGACGGGTCGGCGCCGGGACCGGGACGAGGGAGTCGTTGTAGCTGACGGTGATCTGTTCGCCGACGACTCTGACCGTGGTCGCATGCTCGTCGACCCACGCCGTCTGGGCAGCGACCGCTGGACGCTCGGATCCGGAGAGAGAGCGGTACCAGCGCCGAGCGGAATAGGTGCGGTCGTGGCCGGCGAGGGTGAGGCCGACCAAGGGCAGACCGGTGATTAGCTGGGTCGCGCCGGCGTGGCCGGACTCCGCGGCGTAGTCGTCTCGAGACATCCCTTGCCATCCCTTGCCGCCGGGGTGGCTGTGGAGGAACGCGAGCCCTAGATCACGCTCAGCCGCCAGCCCGGCCGCGCGCAGGAAGTAGTCCCCCGAAAACGATGCGTTGCCGTGCACGTACCGCTCCCCTTCTTGCGGGTACACGAGGTCTACCAGGATGGCGGTCGTGCGACTCATGCCGGTAGACGGCTGGTAGAGCGCGAAGATCAGGTCCTCCTGACCATCCGTGCGCAGGAGATGCGCAGCGAGAGCGTCATCGATGTCGCTGGTCATCGCCACGCTGAACGTCGCCACGCTGGGGCACATTCCCGCCTTCGCCATCTCGATGGAGGTGATCTGAACTTCACCACCGCGGAGGATCCGGGTCCAGAACCTGCCCACGGTGGTGAGCACCCGTTGCAGCGGATATGCGGGACGCGGGCCAGCACGGTGCACCGTCTCCCCTGCTCGTGCCCGGGGGGAGGAGGCGGTGACGGTGGTCGCAGTGCTCATGCGACCGCATCAACGAATTGTGCGAAGAGTCCCCGCAGGTGGGCGAAATACTCCCCGAGCGTCCTAGAGCCTTCCGCCCAGCGGGGGTGCGGACGCGACCAGTAGATGAAGTTCCCGCCGAGCGGGCTTGCGTGGTGGGCGTCATCTCCGGGGTGATGGATCCGCGGCGCGATATGCGGGCCACCGGGCGGGTTGATTGGCCAGTCTGGCGCCTGGAGGCCGACCTGGATCTCTTTGCCTGCGTGGGCTCCGACCGGGACCACGTACCCGAAGACGACGAACTCCACGCCGTCGGTGTTCACGACGGTCGGGTCGCACCCCGTTGCTCGAAGATCTGCGATGAGCTGCTCGTGTCCCACGACATCCGCCTCAACTGACCGGGGTGCCACCGGTCGAGACGGTGATGAACTGCTCACCGTCGTGGACCTTGAGCTCGACATCGGGATCGGGGTACGGCGTCTGATGCTTGCCCTGGACCTTCACCAACTGACGCTGGGTCGGGTCCAAGCCGGCCAGTACCAGTACCTCGCGCGGAGTCGTGTCCTTCCGGACCAGAACCTGGTCATCATCGACGATGACGGCGACCTTCTTCTCGGGCTTCCCCGGAGGATTAGCCCCCTTGTCGCCGGCCTCGGTCTTGTCGATCTCGTTGTCTTGCGTCAGACTCATGACATTTCCTTTGCTTTGATCCAGATTAGTCGAGATAGAACTTTAGATTCAAGCAAAATCATCGTCCCAGAATTTACAATTTTGCGCAAGGGCAGTTCGGTGCGGTATCGGCTGATGGGCTTGTCCCGTGTGGGAAAGTTGGCCTGTTCGAGCGCAAGACCCTGTTGCAGCCAGCCGCCCCCGTCCGTGCCGCCCTGGGCGACGTGGGCATTCACAGAAGGCGAGGCAAGTTTGTGCCTGACGAGCCCAGCGTGGTCGTGTCCGACGAGGCGGTCGAGGCTTCGCGGCTGTTCTCCGCGTACCGGCTGCAGGTGGCCAGGCAGGCGCGGGGCTACACCAAGAGCGACTTGAGCAAACGGCTCGAAATATCGGCCGCAGCGCTGTCGCAGTTCGAACTAGGTCAGAACAGGCCGAGCGCGGCGACAATCGCGCGATTGTCCTCAGTGCTGAACTTCGCTCCGAGCTTCTTCTCGACCGGCACGGTGATGTCGGTGGCCGACCAAGCTAACGACGAACTCGTAGACAGCTTCGGGCATTTCCGTTCGCTGCGCTCGTTAACTGCAACCCGACGCCGGCAGGTTCTGACTGTCGCGCACCTACTTCGCGACGTGACGGCGTTCCTGGAGACGCAAGCGAAGCTACCGAAGCTTGATGTGCCGCATCACGATGCCGAGAGCCTCGAGGACATCGCCTTGGTCGCGGCACGGGTGCGAGCTGAACTCGGAGCCGACGCTGAAGGCCCGATCGAGGATGTTCTTCGTCTCCTTGAGAAGCGAGGCATTGTGTGCGCTCGCTATCCGATGGACGCCGCAGACGTGTCCGCGTTCAGCGTGCCGATGGAGCACCGCACGTTCCTGGTACTTAAGCAGCAGCGACAGGCCAAGCGCGACCGCGACCGCTTCAGTTCGTGCCACGAACTTGGTCATATGGTTATGCACAAGCCCGGCCAGTCGCTTGCGTCAAAGAACATGGAACGACAGGCCGACGTATTCGCCTCCGAATTTCTAATGCCAGCAGAGAGCATCCGCGAGGAGCTCTCATCGAAGGTCGACTGGCCGCGACTGCTTCAACTGAAACAGCGCTGGGGCGTGTCGATGGCAGCTCTGCTCTACAGATCCAAGAGCCTGGGCATTCTGCCTGAGACGACGTATGTCCAAGCGATGCGAACTATGAACGTCCGGGGCTGGCGCAAGAACGAGCCGGGCACCGTCGCTGCAGTCGAAGCGCCGGCACTGCTCAGTGCAGCATTGTCGGTCACCGACCTCACTGTGGCTGACGTGAGCGCAGCCACCGGGTGGCCCGAGGAGATGGTCTCCCAGCTCTTCGCAGAATCGACCGACGCCAGACCCTCCGTCGAACTCTGACCTGGCCGCAAAGGCCGGCGGACGCAATCGTTTGCGCCAACCACTTGTTGCCGGGCTGAGTACTTCCGCTTCTTGAGCCTGCCGCCGCCAAGTGCTACTTGTGCTTTAGATTGACGCCCATCACTTGTATTTGTCAGAAGTAGTAGTACAGTTTCTGACATGAATACTGCGCGAAACCAAAGCAAAGCGGCTGAAGCAACCGTCGCCGAGCGTGTGCGCACCCAAATCTCTCGCATGCCGTCTGGCGAGCCATTCAGCGTGCGAGAGCTACTGAGCCAGGGGTCACGCGCGTCGGTTGATCAGGCTCTGTCCCGCATGGCTCGCGGCGGCGAGATCGAGCGAGTCGCGCGGGGCTTGTACGCGCGTCCACTGGTTAACGAGAAGCTTGGTCGGACCGTCCCGGTGGAGCCAGAAAAGGTGGTTGCCGCCATCGCCCGCACCGTGGGTGCACGGGTGAACGTTCACGGCGCCGAGGCCGCACGACGATTCGGTCTCACGACCCAAGTGCCAATGCGGCAGGTGTACGCAACCTCTGGCCGGAGTCGACGCGTCCAACTCCGCACCGGTGACGTGACATTGGTTCACAGGTCGCAAAGTCAGATGAGGTTGGCCGGCACGCCGGCGGGCGAGGCGCTGAGCGCCTTGCTGTACCTGGGCAAAAACGAAGTCACCCCGGAGATCATTGACCGAGTCCGAGGTTCTCTGGGCGACAAGGAGTTCGCTCAACTCCGGGGCGCCGCCGCTACAACGGCCATGCCTGCTTGGCTTTCCGACGGTCTGTACGAGGCCGCCGGCACCCAGTCGGCTCTCATTGCATGAGTGAAGTGGCCGCGCTGCCAAGCTTTCTCACTCTCCCGCCACAGGACCAGCGTGATGCGTACTTGATCGCGTCCGAAGAGCTCAACCGGTCGGCCACGGTCTTGGAGAAGGACGTGTGGGTCTGCTGGGCCCTGGGCGCGTTATTCCGCTGCCCTGGCATGCCAGCGATGGCGTTCAAAGGTGGCACGTCACTCTCCAAGATCTTCAACGCCATCTCGCGGTTCTCCGAAGACATCGATGTGACCATGGACCACAACGATCTAGCACCCGGCCTGGACCCGTATGAGCCGAAGAGCGGCAAGCAGCGCGACCGCGACGACGCTTCGCTCCGAAGACTCATGTGCGAACGCTCGATTGATGTGCTGGTTCCACACCTTCGGGGGCTCATGGCCGAGGTGGGCCTATCCGAGGACATGCTCCTAACAGAGAAGGACGGCGAGGTGTTGACCGTCCATTACCCACACGCCGTGGCGGATCGGAACCCGTACTACCGCGAGAGCATCAAAATCGAGTTCGGCGGACTCAACATGATCGAGCCGAATGAGACCTACACCGTCGCCCCCTACATGGCCGCCACGTTCAGCAACTTTGCGTTCCCCGTCTGCGAGGTTTCGGTTCTCTCTCCGATGCGTACCTTCTGGGAGAAGGTGACCCTCGCGCATGCCGAGAGCAACCGGCCCGAGTTTAGGAACGCAGAGCGCACCTCAAGACACTGGCACGACCTCGCCGTCCTCGCTGAGCGCGAGATCGGACGCGCAGCGCTCCTCGACCTCGAGCTCCTCCGGGACGTCGTGCGAGTGAAGGAACGCTTCTTCAGGTCAAGTACTAGCCAATACGACCTTTGCCTCATCGGTGAGGCCAAACTGTTGCCCGGTGAAGCCGGACTGTTGCTCCTCCGTGCCGACTATCAGCAGATGCTCGACGCGGAGATGCTCGACGATCCCTTGCCCTTCGACGAGCTGGTCGAGCGGGTGCGAGCTCTGCAGGATGCGATCAACGCAGTCACCACTGCCTAGGCGCAAGCAGCTCTCGAACACGGAGACATATCCCGAGTTCAGGTTGACGATCCGAGTTCTTGGCTCAACATCATCGAGAACGCTTCCATCGGTCGGATGTAGCAGATGACGATGACGGTGAGGTCCGTGCAGGGTCTCGGCAGCGACGCGGTCGAGCGGTACCCCGGCCAGCGCAGCGCCGGTGCGTGGACGGCGCTCAGCAGTGCGGCGATGTCCAACGGGTTCGATCTTGACACTTTGGGTGCACGAAAAGTGGCAGGTGACACTAGAAGTGGAGCTAAGGGGAATCGAACCCCTGACCTTCTCGATGCGAACGAGAATCACTCGACGTTTGTTGCGTCAAGCTGTGACGACTGCGCTGCATCTGCGCAGCTCACAGTGTTGGCTGCGTTGGGTGATGAAAATGGTTGCCAACTCTGCTGCGTACTGGTTGCGTACTGGCCTTCAATGACACGGAACGCTGGCAAACGTGGACCGATCGCAATCTCGACGCTGTGTCAAACGGCTGCGGACGCCCACTGGTCGGCCCTACGGTCGCGTCATGACCGACGACATGGCGTGGTTCTACGCGCTGCCGGAAGCTGATCAGGAACGTCTACTACGAGACCCCCACGCGCCTCTGTCGCCCGAAGCAGCCGAGCTAGTGCGAGACACACCCGCCGAGGGCTGGATGAACGTCGACACCGGCGAGGCCCACCTGTCCCTAGCCGCACAGGACGCGGTGCGCGCATTGCGTGCTCGACGCGAGTCGCAATAGTCATTTCCCGACGCTGAGCCGCACCCTGGCGGGCTGCCGATTCCCGCCGCGACGGTTCGACGCTGATCACGCCACAACGGCGTACGAAGTACGCCATGATCCCAGCGTGAGCCCCACCAGGTCCGTAACCGGTGATCCGCGCTGCCCGCAGTGGTGGCAGGTCTTCGGGGTGCGCGGGTCCAGCGAGACGCACGCCATCTACGCCGACAGCATCTTGGACAACAGCATGCGCTGCACATGCCGGTCATTCATGTTCAGAGGCCATGAGTCGACGTGCAAACACGTCCGGCGCGTGATGGCCCGCGGGTGCCTCGCTGCACCCGGGCGTGCGCCGGGCTCGAATGACCTCTCCTCGTGCGGTATCGCGGTTCTGCCGAGTGATCATCACCCAATGCCCCGCTTGGCGCGTCGTGCTCGTCGCCGCTGCGCGTGCGGCCAGCCAATGCTCGCACCGGAGCTGCGGCTGATCGACGACGCAGGACACCAGATTGTGAGAGTCCAATACGACCACTTCGGCGCAGAGTACGCGTACACATGGGATGGCCGCGACGCGCTAGAAGAGGGAGACCAGGTGATCATCGAACTCGCCAGATACCGTCAGGCAACCGTGATCGGCCTCGGTTCCGATTGGGCTGGCGCACTCGATCCTGTCCACGAGAAACTGCCCTAGAAGCCAAAGGCGCAGCACCGGTCGGCAATCCTCAGCTTCCACAGTTTCCACAAATGCGGTGCGGCAGGCTGCGGTCGGTGCAGTATGTCCGCGACATCGTCCGTCATCAATGCATTTACCGTTGAGGGAGTCATCATGGCCACTGACGACACCGAACTTGTGACCGTAGAGCTGGATCGACTACGCCAAGAGCTCGCCAGAAAGTCTCGACAGCACCCACCTTCAACATGGTCAACTAGTTTGCTCGCCATCGTCGTTGAGGCGATCAACATCGAATTCCCTGAGTCCGCCAGCCAGAACGGTGTCGACATCCCCCGTGGTCGACCCCGATTGACCATCGTCAGATGATGCCGCTCGCGGGCGCGCCCATGCAGCGCCACCACCTCACGTGAGCACGTCGGCGAACGCCTGTGCGCGCAGCTCGCGGCGACTCACACGCCGACCGGGGTGGCGACGGCTAGTCGGTGAGTCACCGTGACTCACTTTACGTTGTGTTGCAACGGGTTCAGACAGTTTGAGGTCGCGGCCCTGACTCAACGCCAGCCAGCAAGGCAGGTTCGGCGTGTCACATTTATGGTGGTAGCGGTCCTCCGCGCGAACGTAGGTGCTCGGTCGACCGCACCAGCCGCAATCTTCATCGAACGTCTCGATGCGAATGCCGACTGCCTGGAAGGCTGCGGCCTCATCACGGTTCATCGTTTCCCTCCTAAAGTTTTGGGGCACGCGCACCCCGCCGGATGGTTGAGGGCACCCGGCGGGATGCGCGGCTTAGTGACCGTTGCCTTGGCCGGGAAAGGATTGGAAACCGGCCCGGGCGACGGCGACTCAACCCGACGCGACCACTAAACGCGACGAGGAGCCGGGGACACTTGACTCTGGGCAGCCAACCGCGTCAAGCGTTCCCCACGATTCACTAGGCAGTTGTGGGCACGTTGAGCAGCCGGAAGCTGTTCGGTGTCAACACATCTGAACCGGTACGGAACCAAGCCCAGAACCCGCGCTGACCGGTCGGCCGCCGATTCGCGCCCACCAAATGCGGGATCAATTCGACGCGCGTGCCGACCCGGTCGGCGATCACGAATCGAGACCAGTCGCCGAGCGCGATCAGGTAGTTCGACTGGGTAGCCGCAGGGTTGACGACGCCGTCCATGGTGGAGATTTCGAACACTCTGCGGCCCAACAGTGTTGGCACGTCGTTCTGCAACGACGGGTACAACAGGGCACCGTTTGTGGTTTCGGCGAAACGAAGCTTGTTGATCGTCGGCAGCGCCATCGCCCAGGCCGAATTCGCCTGCGCACGCGGCGGTAACGCGTTCTGCAGCTTGACCGGGTCGCCGTTACCGAGCGCCTCTGAGCCATCACCGGGCACGACGATCGAACCGCCGGCCCCAACCAGCGCCGTCACAAACCCGGTGGGCTGACCCGTGCCCGAACCGGTCACAAATGCTGTAGCCCACAGGTTGTCGATGGCGTCAACCATCAGGCGGGAGATCTCTTGAACGAATCCGGCCCCGTCTCCCTCGACCTCGACCGAGTAGGGGACAAACGAATCGCCCTTGTAAACAGGGATATTCGGCGACGCCAAGGTGGGTGAGTCGTCATTCGCCTCGGTGCCTTCAGCGGCCCAGCGAGCAGAGGCACCGTCACTCGATACGCCGTGCCACACGTCGCCGGTGACCTGCACCGTTCTGGCCATCGCGCGGATCGGGTTCTGAAACCCACTGCTCGACAGGAGAATGGCCGGATCGAGCTGGGCGGGGATCAGAAAGCCGCCAGCGGCGTCGACCGTCGTCATGGCGCGCTCTTCGGCGACCGCATACACCCGACGCACCGCTTCCACCTCAGCGGCACTGAAGCGGTCGCGGGCACCCTCCGGGTCAATCAGCCGCTTCTGGAACGCACTGAGGTACTCAGGCGAGCCCGCGGCTTCGACGTAGCGGGCGACCCATGAACGCTCGGGAAGGCTGCCGGTGCCGATCAGCCGTTCGTAGACACCAGCGGCGTCAGCCTGCATTGTGTTGGCGCGAACGGCGGCGTCGAGCTGGCCCATGGCACGTGACCGCAGACCGCCCAAAGCGTCGGCGCGCCCGCTCTCACGGGGCTCGTAGCCGGGTACTGCGCTCCCATCGAGGTGGCGCATGCCGCCATCCTCGCCGGACAGAGCGAACGACCGGTCACCGTTGGACTGGGCATCGGCGAAGTTCAGGCGACTCAACGCGCCGCTGAGTTGCCGATAGCCTTTGTTCAAATCGGTGAGACGATCGTCATCCCGATCTGACCGCCGGTGCTTGGAAGACAAATCCGAGATCTCGATGCCGATACCGGCAGCGGCGTCTACAAGCTCTTCACGGCTCATCCGTTGAAGTTGTTCAGCAGTGAACACAGAGGTCCCCTAACGCACTAATGGGAAATGGGTAGTGGTCCAATAGATTTCCCGCGCATTGCGGCGATCATTGGGCAGCAAGAATTTTGGGGGTGTCTCACCTCGGCTTTTCGGGTACTCGGGCGGGTTGTCGTCAGGGGCTCCCTTATAGAGAGCCGCGACTTTCAAAGCCACCGTTTCCGCGAACGTGTGAGTCCACCGGAAACAATACGCGGCAACAATGCTGCCTGCCAACGTGATCCGCACCACAGGGCGTCTTCCGGATCAACTGCGGGACAACGGTTTCCAAAATTCGTTACATTTCTGAGCGCGCATATGAGGCGGCGCGGGGCGCTGTCCCCGACCCAGTCCACATGCGCCTCACCCTCCACCCCCCATCGGGATGCACTGGGCGGCAATGGGTTTGGCGGCTCACGGGTGGCCCTTGGGTTGCGGATCACGTTGGGCGGCAGCGAGTTCCAGCCAGACCGCCATGACGATGGCCCGTAGCTGGGCCGCACCAAGTCCAGCGATGCGCTGTTCGACGGCTGCGGCCATCTTCGTGCCGCGAGCCGCGTCGGCGAGTAGTCCGCGAACGGCTGTTGCTGTGTTGTGGGCCTCACGTTGTCTTCGGCTGCGAGCGTCAATGGTGGCGCGACCACCGATGGGCGTGCCACGGATTCCGCGAGCGCTGGGCATTACTCGACCCCACCCGCGAACTCGGCCCATGCCAGAAGTAGCGCCACGATCATCGTGGGGTCTGCTGCCGCAGCCTTGGCCTGGTCGATCTCGGCGGTTTGATAGGCCAGTTGTTCGCGCATCCGCTGGCGGCGGCGGTCACTCTGGTCGTGGTCGGTCATGATCTCGTTTCCTTTCGAGGAGGTGGGATTACTGCGGGTCGGGATGGTTCGTGCGCCAGCGTGGAGCTGAGGGCCGGGATTCGTCATCGCACGCGCCGGGCCTAAGAGTGGTGACCACGCAGGCGGGCGCACCATTCGTGGGGTCGTGGCCGCTCGCAATGCAACAAATGTTGCAATGCCTTCCCGCAGTTTGCTTTCGCTTCCGCCGAACGTGGACGAACGTGGACAAAATCGGAGGGGGGCTCGTTCCACCTCGCGTGGCCGCGTATATGCGAAAGAATATAAATATAGTTTACCTATATTACCTGGTAGATGCCCTTTCACTTTTTAGGGTCGCCTAACTTTTGGGCGAACGTGGACAACTCTGCGCATGCCCACGTTGTCCACGTCCACGTTCGGAAGTTGTTTGCTCACTGCACTGCCCACCGGTCGGTGCGGTCCTTGGCCTGGCGATCGATCTTCTTGACCTTCTCGTGCTCGGCAAGCCACAGCAGCGCTGGCACAACCAAACCCCGCTCGTCGCTGCGCAGTGTGCGGGCAAGCTTGTTGACGGTCAGGCCCTCGGCACCAGCGGCGGTGAGCTTGTCGGCGATCGAGCGGGCGATACGGGTGCGCTGCTCGCCTACCTGACGTGCTTGCTCTCGGTCGGCGGCGAACCGTTTGACGCCCAGTGTCTTGCCCTCTTTGGTGGCGTCGTCGGCGCGCGCCCGGTCAAGTTCTTCTGCGCACCATTGTCGGGTGTGGTCGCTCACCCGAGCCGCGATCCCGGCCAGTCGCCAGTCGTCGGTGGTCATGGTGTCCCGCCCGTCTAGGACGGCCAGCGCGAATGCCAGCTTTTCGCGCGCGAACAGCAGGTGTCCGTCTAACGGGTTGGGCTCGCCACGGTTGCGGGCGACCGCGCCGTCTTTGATCAACTCGATTGCGTTGTAGGGAATCTTCAACTGTCGCGGGTACAGCCAAGTGTCGTTGGGCGGCAACGACAGCGGCCCCGGCCATGACGGGTTCTGGGAGTCGACACGCTGATCGGTGGCGGGGAACCACATGAAGCGTTGCAACAGCCCGCCGGTCTGGTCGTCTAGCAGCACACCTGCTCTCGCTGGCTGCACATTCACCACCAGTGTCAGCCGGTACGAGTGCGCATCGAGGTGCCGGTCGTTGCCCCGGTAGGAGAAGCCGAGTTGCTTACCGGAAAACCCGCTACGCAGAAGTGCGGGAAGTGTTGCTCCGCTGCGTGAAGCAACCGCGAACAGACTGTCGCCTTCGTCGGCAACGAACATCACCGACTCGTGCAACCCACCCGGCTCTCCGGTCTCTTTATCGGGTGGCTTCACGTAGGCGTCGACCAAGCCTTCACCGCTTCCCAGGTTGCGTTGCCGTACAACACTGCTGGGCATCAGATCACTGGCCGCGTCCTCAGCGACGCTCTTGCCGTCGCCGGATTTGGCGACGACAGCGGCGAAGAAATTGAGCGAGCCGCGACTGCCAATGATGTCGGGCAGCACTATGTGGGGACGCACCGTCGACAGCGCCTTCACAACGCAGTTCGCGAACACAGCCCATGGCGAACACATCCTGGATAGCGCTGCGAGGTAGATGTTTTGGAGACTAGGACGCATCCAGAAGTCACGTTCGTGTCGGCGAAAATCATCAAACACCAACGGTTTTGGCTCGTCATCGTCACTGTCGGCGGCGAAGGTGTTCCCCGCGCGGGTGCCCACCACCGACAGATCGCGAGGGTTGTCGAAACCCCGGCGGCGGGCCGAGGCTAGCGTCCGATCGAACTGGGCTTCGCCGTCGTCACGGATCGACCCGTTGGCGTCGCTCGCGTCGCGCAGGGCGGCAACGACATCGGTTTCGGTGAGCGCCCCGGCGGCGACCAGCTCGAACAGGTTGGCCGCAGCCTTGAACAGAGTTCCGTTGCGCGCACCCGTAGCCTCACCGGCGACCCGCTTCACCTCGTCGTCAAACGCCTTCTGGGCGTATGACTGCACGATGGCGCTGTTTGTGTCTGTGCGGGGCCGCTGGGCAGCAGCGTTGATTGCGCGGGCGGTGGCAGCTTGACGGTCGATATACGGCTCCGTCTCCCAAGGCATCGGCTCGGGCTTGCGACTAGTAGCGTTGCCGCTGTTGATGTTTGGATCGCCCGTCTCCGGTGACTCGCCGGGGGCGGGTTCGTTTTCTGGCATCACTCGTCGCTGTACTTTGCCGAATTATTCTGCGAGGCAACATGAGTCAGGCGACTCATGCGAGCCTTCATGCGCTGGCATGTTCCTGCTGCGCCAACCACTGCTCCACTGTCGATCGCCTCCACACGCGGCGTCTACCCACCTTGAACGAGGCGGGGCCTGCACCGATTGCAGCCCAGTAGCGCCACGTGCTCGCGCGCGTGCCGGTGAGTTCCTCCAACTGGTTAGCGCTCAGAAGAGGGTCGAAGTCGTCCACGGGCTTTACCTTCCTGATTCGGTAATATCTCCTGAATTGGAGATAGAACCCAGCTTGCCGTCGCTGTTTGCGTCGGTCAAGTCAAATCAGTATTGTTTCCCAATATGGGAAATTCGGACCCCTTCGCGAACCGATTCCGAGATCGGCTACGCAGAGAACGCAAAGCTCGGGACTGGTCGCAGGCCGATGTGGCACGCATGCTTGCCGATCGAGGCGTCTCCACTTATGCGACGACTGTCGCGAAGATCGAAGGCGGGGACCGTGCGGTTCGCATTGACGAGGCGGTCGCCATCGCCGACGTGTTCGGCATGTCGCTCGATGCGTTTCTCGGACGCGGACAGTCTTCCGAGGCTCAGCTAGTTGATGTGCTCCGCACTCTGCAATCAACCGCTCGACAGGCGACCGAGTTCGCGACGGCAAGCGCCGCTGCTTTACGTGACCGATCCGCCGAACTCGCGGCGTTCCAATTCGAGGGGCGCGACGACCTGATCGCCGACACCGAAGCCACATGTGACGCGTTGACACAGGCCGTAGCTTCGTTGCGGAAGCTGTTGCAGATCAAGACATCCGACGACATGGAGGCAGCAATGGGCACGATCTGGCACGACCTCGCCAATCGAGTCACTGAGTGAAGGGGTGCAGTAGATGAAGCGGAACCGCCGGTTTGGTGTTGAAGATCTTTGGAACAAAACGGTTTACGACGAAGAGCGCAGACCATATGCGGTTCCGAGTGCACGCAATGGCAAGGGAAAGCGTTGGCGTGCGCGCTATGTCGATGACGAGGGGCGGGAGCGAACACAGGCGTTTGATCGCAAGTCTGACGCCACGACATGGCTCACCGAGACGAGCGCGAAACTGACCACCGGTACATGGGTCGCCCCGGAGGCTGGAAAGCTGACCGTGGGCGATGTCTACAAGACCTGGTCGGCCTCCCAAGCCCATATCGCGGCAAAGACTGCTGCGACCCGAAAATCGGCTTGGACGAGTCGGGTTGAGCCGCAATGGGGCAACGTGCCGGTGGCCGACGTCAAGACGGCAGCGATCCGGGCATGGGTCACCAAACTCAAGAACGACGGTCTCGGTGTGCCGGGGATTGAGAACGCCTTCGGTCTGCTCCGACAGGTGCTCGGCGCGGCCGTCGAAGATTCTCGCATCCCACGCAATCCGTGCGACGGCGTGAAACTGCCGAAGCGGCAGCATGCCGACCGGGGATACCTCACCCATGCTCAGGTGGTTGCGCTGGCGTCGACTGTCGAACGCGATCCGACAGTCGTGAAGTTCCTTGCCTACACCGGCCTGCGATGGGGTGAGATGGCGGCGTTGCGCGTCCAGGACTTCGACGTGCTGCGGCGTCGAGTTAACGTCTCGCGTGCTGTGACCGAGTCAGGCGGGCTGGTGTGGTCGACACCGAAGACTTGGGAGCGCCGCTCGGTGCCGTTCCCGGCATCCCTTGCCGACGAGTTGGCTTCGCTCATGGTCGGCAAGACCCGTGACGCTCTGGTGTTCGCCAACCAGCGCGGCGCCGTGCTACGCGGCTCGAACTGGCGGGCACGGGTGTTCACACCCGCCGTGGAGGCTCTCCGAGCCGCGAGCATCGAGCACCGGGCCAAAGAGATAGCAGCGACCGGCGAGGCAGTCACTCCTGAGTTCCCGATAGTGACGCCGCACGATCTACGCCACACCGCCGCGTCGCTGGCGATCAGCGCAGGGGCCAACGTGAAAGCGGTGCAGCGGATGCTCGGCCACGCGAAAGCCAGCATGACGCTGGACGTGTATGCCGACTTGTTCGACTCGGACCTTGACGCCGTCGCCGTCGAGTTGGACGCAGCGATCCTAGCCGCTGGGGGGAGGTGAACCACCCATGAATAAGCAACCCTTCATCCCCGATATCCCCGTCATCGCAGACGGGGTCATCTCCGACTTGCGAAGCGACCCCGGCGATACCGGCCAGGGGCGTCTCGACGCTATCGGCACGATGACCGATCTCACCGAAGACGACCTCATGGCGCTTGTAATCGAGCTGGCGCGCCGCCAGGTCTGATCAGCCTGCGTACCCACTGCGTACTGGCCGTTCCGGCGTGACTGCCGAGCAAACTACGAAATAGCACTCTAGATGCGTGAATCCTGGTGGAGCTAAGGGGAATCGAACCCCTGACCTTCTCGATGCGAACGAGACGCGCTACCAACTGCGCTATAGCCCCTTGGTCTCTGGCAGGCTACCAGCCGGAGCCCGCCTAGCCGAAACCGGTGACCTACTGCCCGGCCGCCCGCGGCAGGTCGAAGTGACGGGCGAACGCAACCTCGTCGAGGTGCTCGAAGATCGGGTCCTCGTCGTCGATGTCCAGCACCGCGGCGCCAGGCCTGCGCAACCGTGACGGCACGACGTCGAACTCGCGGTCCTCGGTGTTCTCCACCCCAAGGCGCGAGCGCGCCATCCGCTGCTGGCGGCGCCGGCGCACCTGCTCCTCGATCCGCGTCTGGCGACGCAGATACGCCAGGTACAGGATCGTCACGGCACCGGCCCCACCACAGGCCCACCACAGATCGGGGCTGACGGTGAAGGACAGCACGGCGGTGATCACCATGACCGCCGCCATCGCCATCAGCATCCGCTTGCGGAAGCGATACTTGCGGGCGCTGACCGCAGCAGCGGTCGCCTCGGCCCGGCGCGGCCGGCTCGCCCGCGGCGTGCTCACCGTCGCCGGCTCTTCCTCGGCTTCGAGACCCGAAGTGTCCTCGACGTATTCGTACTCGTCGGCCGTGCCGTCCTGCGGCTCGTCCTCGGCGATCGCCTCGAAGGTGTCGGTGTCCTCGCCCTCGGCGACAGTCTCGGCTTCATCCTCGGACTCGTCTTGAGCGACGACAGGCTCCTCTGCCACCGGGGTCTCGTCGAACAGCGTCGGCTGCGGCGCGGCAACCCGCGCGGTGCCACCGACCGGAAGCGCGCCGGAATCCTCGTCGACCACGTCGACGTCGAGATAGTCGGGCTCGGCCTCCTCGACCACCGCGGCGACGACAACCACCGTGCGGGTGCGCGACGGTTCGGCTTCGTCATCAGAGTCCAACTCGTCGAACTGGTCTTCCTCTGGCTGCCAGTCCGGGTCGTGCCGATGGCCGGCCGACGGTCCGCTGCGCTTGAACCGGCGCGATTTCGCGCCCCCGTTGAGCACCCGGGTGGCCAGCGCGACGTCACTGGTACGTCGGACGTTGTCGCGCTTGCTGATGAGCATTGGAACCAGAACGAACAACCAAAGCACCACGAGCGATATCCAGAGCAAAGACTGGGGGATGCTTGGCATGGTGGCCTGCTCCTTTCCCGTTCAGGCTAGGTCCGTGACCTACGCAACCCGAGACGGCGCGCCGGAGTCAATTACACACGTGTAATTACCCCTTTACAAGCACCAACAGCCTCAAATGTCACATTAGTAACAAGTAAGCCGCGCGATCACGCCCACTGTGCCAGCCCGCGGTGCACCAGCCGCCCCGCCACCGACCCCTCGACTTCCTCCACCGTCATCGCCACCAGCAGGTGATCCCGCCATGCGCCGTCGACGTCGAGGTACCGCTCGAGAAGGCCTTCCTCCCGGAAGCCGACCTTGGCCAGCACCGCCCGGCTGGCCGCGTTCTCAGGCCGCACCGTGGCCTCCACCCGGTGCAGCGTGACCGGTCCGAAACAGTGGTCCAGACCCAGCGCCAGGGCGCCGGTTGCCACCCCGCCCCCGGTCACCGCGCTCGACACCCAATAGCCGATCCACGCCGAGCGCACCGCCCCGTGGGTCACGTTTCCGATCGTCAGCTGACCGCAAAACTGCCCGTCGAGTTCGATCACGTACGGCAGCATCCGGCCCTTGCGCGCCTCCGATCGAAGTCCCGAGCACACTGCCGGCCATGACGAAACCGCATGCCGCACAGACCAATCCACCTCAGCCGTCGGCTCCCACGGTTCGAGATGGCGGCGATCGGCCATCCGGATGCGGCTCCACAGCGCCGCGTCGCGCATCCGCACCGGACGCAACCTGACGACACCGGCACCCACCCGAAGCGGACCGACCTGCGCGGGCCAACCCGGATGCAGAGAACTGCTACGCCACAGATTCACAGTGCGATTCCGCGGTTCAGCCGCGTTGAGCCAGGAAGGCGACATCGACGAGCTCGCCGGTCCGGACTTGATCGACCTCGGTGGGCACCACCACCAAGCAGTTGGCTTCGGCCAAGGTCGCCAAAAGGTGCGACGAGGCGCCGGGCGCACCACCGAGCGCCTGCACCAGATATTCGCCGGTGTCCTGGTCGCGCATCAGCTGCCCGCGCAGGTATCCCTTGCGGCCAGAAACCGACGAGATCGGCGACAGCGCCCTGGCCGGCACGACACGCCGCATCGGCTGCCGCTTGCCCAGCGATAGCCGGATCAGCGGGCGAACCATGACCTCGAAGACCACCAGAGCGCTCACCGGATTGGCCGGCAACAGGAACGTCGGGACGCCCTCGCGCCCGAGCTGGCCGAAACCCTGGACCGACCCCGGATGCATGGCGATGCGGGTGACTTCCATCTCGCCCAGCTTGGACAGCACCGTGCGCACGCTCTCGGCTGCCGCCCCGCCGACGGCGCCGGCGATCACCACCAGCTCAGCGCGGTTGAGCTGGCCCTCGACCGCCTCGCGCAGCTCCTTGGGATCGGTGCTGACGATGCCCATCCGGTTCACCTCGGCGCCCGCATCACGTGCCGCGGCGGCGATCGCATACGAGTTCACGTCGTAGACCTGGCCATTGCCGGGCGTACGGGAGATATCGACCAGCTCGCCACCCACACTGAGCACGGTTACCCGCGGGCGTGGATGTACCAGCACCCGTTCCCGCCCGACGGCGGCCAGCAGTCCGACCTGCGCGGCACCGATGATCGCGCCGGCCCGCACAGCGACATCGCCGGGCTGTACGTCGTCACCGGCCCGGCGCACGTAGGCCCCGGAACGCACCCCGCGCAGCACCCGCACCCGGGCCTGGCCCCCATCGGTCCATCGCAGCGGGAGGACAGCGTCGGCCAGCGTCGGCATCGGCGCACCGGTCTGTACCCGGGCCGCTTGTTTGGGCTGCAGCCGGCTCGGCGTGCGCGCGCCCGCTTCGATAACGCCCATCACCGGCAGGCTGATCTCGCCGCCACCCTGCTCGTCGTCGGCGTCACCGCCGATGCCGTGAACATCCACGCTGCGAACGGCATAGCCGTCGATGGCGGCCTGATCGAAACCGGGCAGTGGGTGTTCGGTGATCACTTCCTCGGCGCACATCAGGCCCTGAGCCTCGGCGATCGGCACTCGAACCGGTCGTGGCGCCACCGCGGCAGCCGCCACCCTGGCCTGCTGTTCCTCTACCGAACGCACCGCGCGCCTTTCTGCCTCGAGCACCGGTCGCGCGGGCCCGCCGCAGCTTTTACTGTCCGGTCTTCTCGGCCAGGCCTAGGCGCGCCACCAACCATCGCCGCAAATCCGGGCCATAGTCGTCACGATCCAACGCAAAGTCAACCGCAGCCTTCAGGTAGCCGCCGGGATTTCCCAAGTCGTGTCGAGAGCCGCGGTGCACCACCACATGCACCGGATGGCCTTCCTTGATCAGCAACTCGATGGCGTCAGTCAGCTGGATCTCGCCACCGACACCTCGGTCGACCCGGCGCAGCGCATCGAAGATGGCCCGGTCCAGCAGATAGCGGCCGGCCGCGGCGAACAGTGACGGCGCATCCTCCGCCTTGGGCTTCTCAACCATGCCGTTGACCTTGAGCACGTTCGGATTGGCCGCATCGGGAACCGTTTCGACGTCGAAGACGCCGTAGGCGCTGACCTCCTCTTCGGTCACCTCGATCGCACACAGCACGGTGCCGCCACGTTTGGCCCGTACCTTCGCCATCGTCTCCAGCACGCCGGTGGGCAGCACCAGGTCGTCCGGCAACAGCACCGATACCGCGTCCTCATCCGGGGACAGCACCGCCTCCACGCACCCGACAGCATGGCCCAAGCCCAGCGGTTGGTGTTGCACCACCGACTCGACCTTGATCAGCGCCGGGGCACGACGCACCTTCTCCAGCATCGCCTTCTTGCCGCGGGCCTCCAGCGTGCCCTCGAGCACCAGGTCCTCCACGAAATGGGCGACCACACTGTCTTTGCCCTCGGACGTGACGATCACCAGGCGCTCGGCACCAGCCTCGGCGGCTTCCTCGGCGACGAGCTCGATGCCGGGCGTGTCCACGACCGGCAACAATTCCTTGGGCACGGTCTTGGTCGCGGGCAGGAATCGCGTACCCAACCCGGCCGCGGGGACGATCGCTGTACGCGGAAACGGGACCTCGGGCGGCCTCATCGTTCACACCTTATCGCCATCATGTTGGCCCTTCACTCTGGCGCAATCGACACGCGCGCTGACATGGTGGACGGCGTGCTCGCCGGTACGAAAGCCCAACACAGGGCAGCCCTGTTGGCAGCGCGACGCGCGGTACCCGCCGCGACCCGGGCGGCCGAGGCGTGCGCGTTGACCGACCACCTCGGCAAGATCGTGGCTCCGGGCGACACCGTGTGCGCCTACCTGCCCGTCGGCGTGGAGCCCGGTTCGGCACAGATGGTGGACCGCCTTCGCGAGCTGTGCGCCCGGGTGCTGCTGCCGGTGACCCGTTCCGGCGCCGATGGTGAGCCGCTCCCCCTGCTGTGGGGTGTGTATGTGCCCGGCACTCTGGTCGCGGCCCGGTTCGGTCTCCTCGAGCCCCCCGAGCCGTGGTTGTCGAGTGCGGCGGTCGCCGACGCCGACATGGTGCTGGTCCCGGCGCTGGCGGTGGACCGCAAGGGGGTGCGGCTTGGGCGCGGTGGCGGGTACTACGACCGCTCGCTGGCGCTGTGCGGGCCCGGTGCCAGGCTCGTCGCGGTGGTCCGTGACGACGAGGTTGTCGACGAACTTCCCAGCGAGCCTCATGACGTTCGGATGACCCATGTCCTCACCCCCAAGCATGGACTGTTTGCGCTGGCCGACACGTTGTGAGGCCATCGGCCTACGATGCACCCGAGCGGCCCCCCTCGAATCGTTTTTGCCGCATTTCGCCACACCACTCCCCCGGGCGGCATTGGGGAATGATACGCGCCACATGGCGGTTCTAGCACTTGACACGATAGAGTGCTAAAGACCAAATTTCGTCCCGGAGGTTCATGTGCCGACCTACAGCTACGCGTGCACCGAGTGCGACAACCGCTTTGATGCGGTGCAGGCGTTCACTGATGACGCGCTGACCAGCTGCCCCCAGTGCACCGGTCGGCTGCGCAAGCTGTTCAACTCGGTTGGCGTCGTGTTCAAGGGCAGCGGCTTCTACCGCACCGACAGCCGTGATGCGTCCAAGAACTCCAAGTCGGAATCGTCGTCGTCGAGCTCCGAGAAGTCGTCGAGTTCCAGTGACTCGTCCTCCAGCGCATCGAGTTCGTCGAGTTCCAGCGACTCGAGCAGCTCGGCGCCTGCCGCTGCCGCCTCGAGCTGACAAGCCTTTTCGTCAAGAAGCGACCCCGGTCGAATTGGGGTCTGCGGTGTCCCCGAATTCGACCGAATAGCCCAGTAATTCGCTGCTTTCGTCCTTGACCGGACGGATGAGAATGCACGTCGTCGACCCGTTGGCTGTCGTCTCCTCAAGCGCCGGAAACTGCTCATCGAGGAGATCGGTTGCACGCAGCTCGGCGAAGGTCTCCGGCGTGACCCCGATCAGCTCCCAGATATGTCGTCCGGCCGCTTCTCCCCGAATGACATCCATCGTCTGGTCAAAGGCAGTGCTCGATGCGACGACGGTTCCGGTCGGGTCTATGAAGGCGATGGCAGCGTCCGACTTACACGCGTCGGAGAGCCGGTGGGCCCGCAGTTCCCCCGACATCGGCACCAACGATTCGGCTTCGTCTGCCGACGACACGGCCGTGGACAGGACTGCCGGAACCTGGCTCGCCGGCGTCGGCCGACCGAACAGATAACCCTGCGCGAGCTTGCATCCCATGCCCCTGAGCAGATCGGCTTGCTCGGCGATCTCCACGCCTTCGGCCACGACGGCCAACCCCAAGCTGTGGCCCAGGCCCACCACCGCGGCGACGATCTTGCGACTCTGGCGGTGTTCGTGCATTGCCATGACGAAGCTGGCATCGATCTTGATTTTGGAAAACGGCAGGGTGCTCAGCCAGGTCAGGCTCGAATACCCGGTGCCGAAGTCGTCCATCGCGATCATGCAGCCCAGGTTGATCAGCCGGTCGAGCGTCCGCCGCGGCTGCGTCAGGTCGTCGATGAAACCGGACTCCGTGACCTCAATGTGCACGCGGCTCAACGGAAATGACGCTTCCATCGCCGCCCTGGCAATCCTGGTCGCGAGCTCCGAGTTGCGCAGTTGGGTGGGCGAGACGTTGAACCCGAGGAACAGGTTGTGCGGCCAATCCGCTGCAGCCAGAAATGACGTTCGCATCAATTGATCGAGCAGGCGATCGAGCAGCCCGAAGCGATCGGCGATCGGGATGAACCGGTCCGGGGGGATGTAGCCCTCGACCGGATCACGCCACCGGGCAAGAACTTCGAACCCGAGCACGCGTCCGTCATCCAGGGACACGATCGGCTGAAAGAAGGGCTCCACGGCACCGCTGGCCAGCGCGGACAAAAGATTGCGCGCGAGAAGCTGATCAGCGTTCACAGCTGCGCCTCCTTCTCACCCGCCCAGGCGCCGTAACTACTCTTAGGAAATTACAGGCAAAGCCATTCTAGAGCGAAAAAACAGCGAAAACGCGCGCCCTACGCAGCCCACTTATTAACAGGTCGCAGTGCACGGCGAAGCCCCCGCACTGGTTGCGCAACTACGGTGACCGCATGACCGAGTCGCTCAATCCGCGATTGCCGAGTCGAATTCGGCAATTGTTGCGGCCCGACTTCACCCGGACAATGCTCGCCCGACGTGTCGCAGCGGGCGGGCTGGTCATTCTCGCCGGAGTTGCCGCTCTGCGGCCGGACCCGGGCGACCGGCGCGCCGACGTGGTGGTGGCCGCCCACGACCTCAGTCCGGGACTGGCCTTGACCGCCGGCGATATCAAGCTTGAAAAGCGTTCCACCACAACACTTCCCGATGGCGTTCAGACGACGATCGACGCCCTTGTCGGCACCACTCTGGCCGGGCCGGCCCGCCGGGGTGAAGTGCTCACCGACGTCAGGGTCCTCGGCTCACGCCTGACTGGTCTCGCCGCCGGTCCCGACGCACGTGTGGTGCCCCTGCACCTTGCCGACGCAGCGGTGCTCGACTTGATCAGGCCCGGTGACGTCGTCGACGTCATGGGCGCAGCGGATGCGGGCACCGACGCCAAGCCGACGTTGGTGGCATCTGACGCCATCGTGGTGCTGGTTTCAGCGAAGCAGAAAGCCGCAGGGGCCGGCGATGACCGGGTGGTGCTGGTAGCCCTTCCGGCCCCGGCCGCACACTCCCTGGCCGCGGCCACGCTCGTACAGACCGTCACGTTGACGATCCACTGAGCTAACCGCTCGGCGGCGGGGCACTGGCGGGACGGTGGGCGGCGGAACAGCCTGGTTCGAAATCGCATCCATCACCCGCGAAAACCTCGTCGTCGGATGAGATCGCCGACATGGTCGCAACGGCCGCACCGAGCCCCACGCCGGCTCCTGGCCCCCTCCACATCGCCACATCAAGAGCATCTCCCGCCAAGCTAACAGCTCCCCGGTCACCCCGCCCGGACCGGATTAACCTTCGAGGTCTCGGGGCGAACTCCAAACGAAAGGGGTAATACCGTGTTGAAAGGTTTCAAGGAGTTTCTCTCTCGGGGCAACATCGTCGATCTGGCAGTGGCCGTGGTCATCGGTACCGCGTTCACCGCTCTGGTCACGAAGTTCACCGAAAGCATCATCACGCCCTTGATCGATCGCATCGGCGCGGGCAAGGATGCCGAATACGGCATCCTGCGGATCGGCATCGGCGGTGGGCAGGCCATCGATTTGAACATCCTGCTGTCGGCGTTGATCAACTTCGTTCTCGTCGCGGCCGTGGTGTATTTCTTCGTCGTCGCGCCCTACAACCGCCTTCGCAAGAAGGGCGAGGTCGAGCAGGCCAGCGACACCGAACTCAGCTTGCTGACCGAGATCCGGGATCTGTTGGCCGACGCAAGCGGAACGCCGAAGAAGGTCACCGGCCCGGGCACCGGCCCGAGCCCTGACACCGCAGAAACCACGAGCGCCGACAGAGACTGACGGCATCAAAGTGGCCCCCGGCTCGCGCCGGGGGCCACTTTGATGCGTGCTCAGGGAGTTGTTAGTTCATGTTCCAGGGTTCGCCGTAGGTGGTGACGCTGTCACCGGCCCCGGAGATGAGCCGGGCGAAGGGGCGCAGGAGCACACCGCCGGCGGCACCGGTCACGGTGCCGTGGGCGTTGGC
>JAHFVD010000119.1 GCA_023264735.1 Mycobacterium sp.
GGGCCGGCGGGCGGGGTGGTTTCGGCGGAGAAGGCGTCTCGGCCGACGGCACCGATCAAAGCACCGGCGGTCAGGGCGCAAACGGCGGCAACGGCGGCAAGGGCGGGGCTGGCGGCAACACCCCCAACGGTGGGACCAATGGCACCGGCGGTATCGGCGGTCAGGGCGGTGGCGCCGGTGGCGGCCGCAACATCGAGGCCAGGCAGAGCTCCAATCACAACATTGTGGCCGGCGGTGGTGGCGGCGGTGGCGCCGGCGGCCACGGCGGCAACGCCGGCACCGGAATCGGAACCGGTGGTGCCGGCGGCGCCGGCGGTCTCGGCGGCACCGGCGGCCACGGCGGCGACGCCACGGCCTTCCTTTCCACTGGCTTGGTCGTCTCGATCGGCGGCGGCGGTGTCGGTGGCGCCGGCGGTCTAGGCGGCGCCGGCGGTGTCGGTGGTGGTGGCGGTGGAGGCGGTGCCGGCGGTATTGCGGGCAACGGGATCGCATTCGGTGGCGGCGGTGGCGCCGGCGGCGGCGTCAGTGGCGGCGGTGCTGGTGGCAAGGGCGGTGATGCTTTTGTAGACGGCGTCAGCAACGTCGGCGGAAGTGGTGCCGATGACGGTGCCGGTTACGGCGGTGGCGGTGGTGGTGGAGCCAGTGGCACTGGCGACGGTAACCCCGCGACTGGCCAGACGGGTGGTGCTGGTCCCTCCAGCTGGGGTAACGACGGAGGCAACGGCAATGCGGTCGGCGGCAACGGTGGGTCTGGCGGCTTGAACGGGCCCTCCGTGTTCGGCAACGCCGGTCTGACGGCTGCGCCGTAACGTCCGGGCGACAGGAGAACCGGATCTCGACATGAACTGCCCGACGGCATGGTCGGGCCGACCTCGGCGGGCGGGCCCGTTCCCACATAAGTGCCCGTCAACCGGTGTTTCTGCTGCAAGGTAACTGAACACCGCAAAGACCTTGACGATGGAAGCGGCCGTGGGCAATGACTACCCTGTAGGCGAAAACCGCTGTGCGGCTTATCAGATCGGGCGCGTGGGCGTCTTGGCTGCGTTCTTGGGGGCAGGTGCGGCAATCTGGCTGGGCACCTGACGATCTCGCCGCGCCCCCAGCCAACATCAAACCTCTGTCGTCACAACCTTGCCCGACTCGCGTGTCATCGCGACCTCGAATTCGAAGGTCGCTCCGACCCGAATCACAGTGCGCACAACTACACCCGCCGTGCAGGCAGCGTCCGCGCCCACGCCCTTCGACACGCTCGCGCGAACCCTGACCAGGATTTTCGCCAATTCCACCCCGACTCTTGCGCCAACATCGGTGAGCTGGAGGCTGAACGAACAGCAGACAAGCCCCTCGCTCACCCTCGCGGGCAGCGACCCCGACGGCGACGCCCTCACCTACACAGTCACCCACAACAAGATGGGCAGCGCCGGGGGCACTCACCGTCATCAACGCCGCGGGCGATGTGATCGCCACCCCCGACGTCAGCGGCGATCCCATCGCCGCAGTGTTGGCTTCAGACGGCCGCCTGTACGTGCTGACCCAGGTCACCGGTCAGCCACTATTCGCCGTTTCGGTTCTGAATCTGGCCTTATAGAAGCAAAAGCGGCGCCCCACCGCGATGGTGAGGCGCCGCTTCTGTACGTGACTCAGAGGATGTAGAGCATCTCCTGGTAGGTCGGCAGCGGCCAGAGGTCGTCAGCGACAACCCCTTCCAGGGCGTCAGCGGCCGTACGCACCGCATCCATCAAGGGCAGCAGGCTCGCCGCGTGCTCGGCCTCCTCCTTACCGGTGTCGCCGCCGTGCGCACCCAGCGCAGTCTTGAGCGTTGCCAGCGCCCCGGTCAGCTCCGAAATCGGCGCGGACACCGTCGAGAGCAGCGTGGTATCCGCATCCACCCCGGCCGCCTTCAGCGCCGCGACGTTCTGCGCCAGCTCGGTCTGGTACCGAATGGCCGCAGGCAGGATCACCGTCGACCCGATCTCCAGCGTCAGCTTGGCCTCGACGTTGACGGTCAGGGCGTACGTCTCGTAGCGGACCTCTTCGCGGCTGTGCAGCTCGCGCGCGTTGAAGACGCCGTACTTCTCGAAGACCTCGATCGCCTCCGGCGTCACCAGCTGCGGGATCGAATCGAGTGTCGTCTTGAGGTTCGGCAGGCCACGCTCGGCCGCCTCGATCTGCCAGTTCTCCGAGTAGCCGTCACCGTTGAACACGACGGCGCCGTGCTCGGTGATGATCTCGGTGAGCAGCTTCTGCACGGCCTGGTCGAAGTCCTCACCGCCGTCGACGGCCTTCTCCAACACGGTGGCCATGTAGTCGAGCGAGTCGGCCATGATCGTGTTGAGGATGATCATCGGCACGTTGATCGTCTGCCCCGAGCCCGGCGCGCGGAACTCGAAGCGGTTGCCGGTGAACGCGAATGGGCTGGTGCGGTTGCGGTCGCCCGGATCCGTCGGCAGCTCGGGCAACGTGTCGACACCGATGATCATGGTGCCCTTGCCCTTTGACGAGGTGGCCGCGCCCTTGGCGATCTGGTCGAACACGTCGGCCAGCTGATCGCCGAGGAAGATCGAGATGATCGCCGGCGGAGCCTCGTTGGCGCCGAGGCGGTGGTCGTTGGTGGCCGATGCCACCGAGACCCGCAGCAGGCCACCGTATTTGTGCACGGCACGGATGACCGCCGCGCAGAACACCAGGAACTGGGCGTTCTCGTGCGGGGTGTCACCCGGCACCAGCAGGCTGCCGAACTGGGCGTTGCCCATCGAGAAGTTCACGTGCTTGCCCGACCCGTTGACGCCGGCGAACGGCTTCTCGTGGAACAGGCACTCCATGCCGTGCTTCTTGGCGATGTTGCGGAACGTCGTCATCAACAGCTGCTGATGGTCGGCGGCGATATTGGCCCGCTCGAACATCGGCGCGATCTCGAATTGGCCTGGCGCAACCTCGTTGTGCCGGGTCTTGGCCGGGATGCCGAGCTTGAACAGCTCCCGCTCGGTGTCCATCATGAAGGCCAGCACCCGGTCCGGGATGGCGCCGAAGTAGTGGTCGTCGAACTCCTGACCCTTGGGCGGCTTGGCGCCGAACAGCGTGCGGCCGGAGTTGATCAGGTCGGGGCGCGCCAGGAAGAAGTGCCTGTCGACCAGGAAGTACTCCTGCTCCGGCCCGCAGAACGACACGATGTGGTCGAAATCCTTGTGGCCGAACAGCTTCAGGATGCGCTCGGCCTGAGCGCCCATGGCCTGCTGGCTCCGCAGCAGCGGGGTCTTGTAGTCCAGCGCCTCACCGGTCATCGAGACGAAGACCGTCGGGATGCACAGCGTGTTGCCGTTCGGGTTCTCCAGGATGTAAGCCGGGCTCGTCACATCCCAGCCGGTGTAGCCGCGCGCCTCGAACGTGCTGCGCAGGCCGCCCGAGGGGAAGCTGGACGCGTCGGGCTCGCCCTGGATCAGCGTCTTGCCCGCGAACTCGGCGAGCGTGGTGCCGTCGCCGACCGGATCGAGGAAGCTGTCGTGCTTCTCGGCGGTCAGTCCGGTCATCGGGTAGAAGACGTGTGCGTAGTGGGTGGCACCCTTGGACAGCGCCCAGTCCTTCATCACTGACGCGACGGCGTCGGCGACAGCCGGATCGAGCTTCGCGCCCTTTTCGATGGTCGCAACGACCGACTTGTAGACGGACTTGGGCAACCGCAACCGCATCTCTGCCAACGTGAAGACGTTCGATCCGAAGATCTCGCCCGGCGCTTCGCCTGGATCGAAGCTGATGGGAGGAGGCTCATAGGCCTCGACATTGACGATCGCCTGGAGACGGGCCGCATTTCCGCTCAACTGATTTTCCTCTTCCAACCCAAGATGCCCACGTCTGAGGTGCAGGCAAGTGACCGGCCTACGTTAGGTCGCTCAGGTACCAAACTCGTTACGTCTGCGTCAACGTCAGAATGCGGCGTTGATCGGGAACAAGTTCGCACAAACTCACATTGGGCAAACAAATCTGAATTGCTAGTCGGAACTATGCATGTTAATGCATGTAAATGCAAAAATAATTTAATGTGTTGTTTCTAGCCAGCAAGGTCCCATGAGTCGTATAAGTGGAGTTAGGGAGGTTTTGAATTCAACTTTTTTTGGGGGGCATTCATGTTCGGTTCATCTGTCATCGCACCAATCGCCGTATGCGCCGTGATTGCGGCAGGGGCACCCACGCTCAACCTGGAGGTTTCGCCGGTTTTCGCTTCGGCCGCCACCCGGACCAGCACGTTCCAGCTCACAAGTATGGCCAGTCCCGACTGGCCTAAATCCCCACTGGGGTCGGCAGCTGCCGTCTCCGGCGGTTCGTTGCCGTTCGGCCTGCCGCAGGTTCTGGCAATCATGACCGCGCTGGCCGCATTCAATCCAGACTCTGCCGCAACGATGCAATTCATCAATACGGAATTGCTCAAGCAACTGGCCGAGGGCACGCCGTTTGGCGAGGCGATGGCCAACGTCAGCCTGCTGCTGACCCCACCGGTCGGCGACGGTCCGGGTTCACCGCTCGCGCCGGTTCTGAACACGGTGGGCCCGATGTTTGCGTTCGCGCCCACGGTGATCGCCGGCGGCATGACGGTCCTCGCGTCCATTCCCGAGGCGGTGATACCCGTGGTTGGGGCGGTCGTGGTGGCTGTCTTCAACGCCGCCGCCGCAGCCGGTTCAGATGGATTCGAGGCTGCCGTCGAGACCGGTCTCTACAACGTGATGAACGCCGTGGCCAAGGGAATAGCCACGATGGTCAACGTCGTGCAGGGAGTACTGCAAGACATCGCCGGAGTCGTGACCGGAGGAACTGCCTCGCGTATCGCGGCCCCGGCCGCCGCCGAGGTCGTCCGCGCTCGGGCCGGCGTCCAGGCCTCCGACAACACGGCCAAGACGGAAACACGTACGACGCACGCTACCGGCGTCGCCGCTCCGCGACCAGGACGCTCGAGCTCGGCAACACCGTCCGCCAAAACGCACAGTGGTTCCGATCGCTCCGCAAGCTCGGGCCGGGCATCCAGCAAGCGCTCGGCCCACGCGTCCAGCGGCAAGACAGCAGCCAAGTCAGCAAGCTGAATTCAGCTGTTGCGGAATTCATTCCAGAAGCGGTCGACGCGGGCAGCGATATCGATGTCAGTGGCCACTGCGACGAGCGCGGCCGCCACGATCGAGGCCGGAGCACGGTCGAGCACCACCAGCCCGATCGCCGGACTCGGTCCGTGTTTGACCATCGGTCGCGCTGAAAACCCCTGCGGCACACCGAGTTGTGGCAACCAGGCCGTGCTGGCAATGGTGGCCCGCCGCGAATGCGTCAGGTGCGCGTAGAGCGCGTCGACCGAATCTGCCTCCACCGCAGGGCGGTAGTGAATGCCCTCGGCAGCCATGTTGGCGTCCAGAATGCGGCGGTTGCGCATCGTGGTCGTCAGCACGCACAGCTCGAGTCCGGCCGCATCCGTCCACGTCACCTCGGGCTGGCCCATCAACGCATCGTCGGCGGAGGCCACCAGAACGTAGTGCTCCCGGTACAGCTCGACCGACCGGGTGCCCGGCAATGCTTCGTCATCGAGATAGGTCAACCCGGCGTCGATCTCGAAGTCGGCCAATCGCCTGGCGATTTCGCGTGACGACAGCGCCTCGATACGCACCGACGCCGCAGGATTGCGGGACAGGAACTCCGTCGTGACGAACGGGCTGGCCGGTACCGCCGTCGGAATCGCACCCAGCCGGGCGGTGACCGTCAGCCGCCCCTGCATCCGCTCGAGGTCGGCGAGCATCTCATCGCGTTCGGCGATGATGCGCTGGGCCCATGCCACAACCCGTTGCCCCTCCTCGGTGAAGCCCTCGAAGCGACGGCCGCGTTGCACGATGACGATGCCCAGATCGCGCTCCAGCCTGCGGATCGCCACCGACAGCGTCGGTTGGCTGATGTGGCAGCGTGCAGCCGCGCGCCCGAAGTGGCGCTCCGCAGCGAGCGCCAGCAGGTAGTCCAGGTGCTGCAGCAAGACGTCGTTCGCCATCGATCTGACGATAGCCCTGAGCTATCACCGCATGTCAAATACCGATTACGAACCCGTTGTATCTGGTGTGGGTCGCCGATAACGAGGGTTAAATTGGACGCATGGCCAGTGCCAAAGACGTCAATGCGGACTATGACGAATGGGACATCGAGGTCAGCGATCCCAAACACGAGGCGGCCGGGGTGAAGGCCGTGATGGTCAGCATGCAGCGCGGCCTGGCCGAGATGGGCCCGGTCCGCACGCTGGCGACGTTGTCGCGGCTCAATCAACGGCACGGATTCGACTGCCCGGGCTGCGCGTGGCCTGAGGAGCATGGCGGCCGCAAGCTGGCCGAGTTCTGCGAGAACGGCGCCAAGGCGGTGGCCGAGGAGGCCACCAAGCGGCGGGTCACCCCCGAGTTTTTCGCTCGCCACACGGTGGCCGAGCTGGCCGCCAAGCCCGAGTACTGGTTGTCCCAGCAGGGCCGGCTCACCCATCCGATGGTTTTGCGGCCCGGCGAGCAGCACTACCGGCCGATCGACTGGGACGACGCCTACCGACTGATCGCCGAGCATCTGCGTGATCTCGGCTCACCGCACGAGGCGGTGTTCTACACCTCGGGGCGCACCAGCAACGAGGCGGCGTTCCTCTACCAATTACTGGTCCGCAGCTTCGGCACCAACAACCTGCCGGACTGTTCCAACATGTGCCACGAGTCGTCGGGCACCGCACTGATGGATTCGATCGGCATCGGCAAGGGCTCGGTGACCGTCGATGACGTCGAGCACGCCGATGTCATCGTCATCGCCGGACAGAATCCGGGCACCAACCATCCGCGGATGCTGTCGGTGCTGGAGAAGGCGAAAGCCAACGGGGCGAAGATCATCGCCGTCAACCCGCTCCCCGAGGCAGGCCTGATCCGGTTCAAGGATCCGCAGAAGGTGAATGGCGTTGTCGGCCACGGGGTCCCGATCGCCGACGAGTTCGTGCAGATCCGCCTCGGCGGCGATCTGGCGTTGTTCAAAGGGCTGGGCCGGCTGTTGGTGGAGGCCGAGGACCGCGCACCGGGCAGCGTGATCGACCGCGAGTTCGTCGATGCGCACTGCCACGGATTCGACGAGTACCTGGCCGATGCCCGCACCGTCGACCTGGACACGGTCACCGAGGCCACCGGCATCGCCAGGCCACAGTTGGAGCGAGTGGCAGGCATGCTGGCCTCCTCGCAGCGCACCATCGTGTGCTGGGCCATGGGTATCACCCAGCACGCCCACGCGGTCGCCACGATCGGCGAGATGACCAACCTGTTGTTGTTGCGCGGCATGATCGGCAAGCCCGGCGCCGGAGTGTGCCCGGTGCGTGGGCATTCCAACGTCCAGGGCGACCGCACAATGGGGATCTGGGAGAAGGTCCCCGAGACCTTCCTGACCGCGCTGGACAACCGCTTCGGCATCATCAGCCCCCGCAAGCACGGCTATGACACGGTCAACGCCATCCGGGCGATGCGCGACGGGCGGGCATCGGTATTCCTGGCCATGGGCGGCAACTTCGCCTCGGCCACTCCCGACACCGCGGTGACGGAAGCGGCGTTGAGCACGTGTGCGCTGACCGTTCAGGTCTCCACCAAACTCAACCGCAGCCACCTGATGCACGGGCGCACGGCGTTGATCCTGCCCACCCTGGGCCGCACCGACCGTGACCTGGTGGATGGCCGCAAACAGGTTGTCTCCGTAGAGGATTCGATGTCGATGGTGCACCTGTCGCGGGGCAGCCTTACCCCACCGAGCGACGAGGTGCGCAGCGAAGTCGCCATCGTCTGCCAGCTGGCCCGCGCGGTGCTCGGCGCCGCCCACCCGGTGCCGTGGGAATCCTTCGCCGCCGACTACGACACCATCCGTGACGCGATCGCCACCGTCGTGCCGGGCTGCGCCGACTACAACACCCGTGTGCGCCAGCCCGACGGCTTCCAATTGCCGCATCCGCCACGGGATTCCCGCGAGTTCCCCACCATCACCGGCAAGGCCAACTTCGCGGTGAACGAGCTGAACTGGGTACCGGTGCCGCCGGGACGGCTGGTGCTGCAAACCTTGCGCAGCCACGACCAGTACAACACCACCATCTACGGTCTCGACGACCGCTATCGCGGGATCAAGGGTGGCCGTCGGGTCGTCTTCGTCAACCCCGCCGATATCGAGTCGCTCGGGCTGGCCGAGGGCGACCGGGTCGACCTGATCTCGGAGTTCACCGACAGCCAGGGTGAACTGCAGGAGCGCCGCGCCAAGGACTTTCTGGTGGTGCCGTACTCGACCCCGGTCGGCAACGCGGCCGCCTACTACCCCGAGACCAATCCCCTGGTACCGCTGGATCATGTTGCCGCCAAGTCGAATACCCCGGTGTCGAAGGCCATCGTGATCCGGTTGGAACGCGGCGGGCCAGAAAGCGGTGCGGCATGGGGCGGGTGACGTCGCGGCGGCGGGCCAGCCACGTCATCGACGGCACGGCCACCGACCGCGCGGAGACCCTGGTCGTCGAGGAGCCGCTGGAGATCCGCGTCAACGGGACGCCACTGAGCGTCACGATGCGCACACCCGGATCTGATGTCGAACTGGCACAGGGCTTTCTGCTGACCGAAGGCGTTATCACCCGCCGCGACGACGTCCTCACTGTCCGCTACTGTCGGGGCTCAGAGACCGAAGACGGCACCAACACCTACAACGTCCTCGACGTCACGCTGCGCCCCGACGTCCCCATGCCCGACGTCGACGTCACCCGCAACTTCTACACCACCTCGTCGTGCGGGGTATGCGGCAAAGCCTCCATCGACGCGGTTCGGCTGACCAGCAGGCACTCCCCCGGTGACGACCCGTCGATCGTCACCGCCGAGACGCTGACCGCGATGCCCGCCCAATTACGCTCGGCGCAAAAGGTTTTCGCCAGCACCGGTGGACTGCACGGTGCAGCGTTGTTCGGTGTCGACGGCACGATGCTGGCCGTGCGCGAGGACGTCGGCCGGCACAACGCCGTCGACAAGGTGATCGGCTGGGCGCTGGAAGCCAACCAGGTCCCGCTGGGCGGCACCGTCCTGTTGGTCAGCGGCCGCGCATCGTTCGAACTGACGCAGAAGGCGGTGATGGCCGGTATCCCGGTGCTGGCCGCGGTGTCCGCGCCGTCGTCACTTGCCGTCGACCTGGCCACCCAGTCGGGACTGACGCTGGTCGCGTTCCTGCGCGGTGACTCGATGAACGTCTACAGCAGGGCCGACCGCATCGCGCGGTGAGCGAAGCCGCCGCCAATCTCCACGCAATCTCCATAAAACCTCCAAGACCGCCACCTCCCCTGGCAGCGAATATCAATCCCGATCACTGACCGAACGATTGGGAGCACAATGGCGGAAATTCTGATTGCGGGGTTGTCTGCGGCCGGGCACATCACCCCGCTGCTGGCGGTTGCGGGTGGTCTGGCCCACCGCGGTGACCGGGTCACCGTGCTGACCTCGCCGAGGCACGCAGCGAAGGTCAGTGCCTGTGGGGCCCGGCTGCACCCGCTGCCGCCCGAGGCGGACCTGGCGGACGGCCAGGTCGACGAGCGCGCCGAGCGGGCCGAGCTGACCGGGGTGCGGAAGCTGAACTTCGATATCACCGAGTTTTTCATCGGGCCGATGCCCCAGCAGGCCGCGATCCTCACCGAACTGTTCGCCGAGAACCGGTTCGACGCGGTGATCGTCGACACCGCCTTCTTCGGGATCCTGCCGTTCCTGCTGAGTTCGCGGGCCGCGGTGCCGCCGGTGTTGATGTTCACCCCGATGCCGTTGATGATCGCCAGCCGCGACACCGGTCCCGCCGGTCTGGGCCTGTTGCCCGCCACCGGACGGCTGGGACGGCTGCGCAATCGCACCCTGACGGCGCTGTCGCACAACGTGTTACTCGGCCCGACGCACCGCGCCGCCAACCGCAGTCTGAACGCCATGAACGCACCGAAGCTGCCGGTATTCGTGCTCGACGCCGGGCTACTGGCCGACCGTCTCATCGTGCCCACCGTCCCCGCGTTCGACTATCCGCGCAGCGATCTGCCCGCCAACGTGCGCTATGTCGGCGCGGTGCATCCGGTTCCCGCCCACACCTTCCAGCGGCCGTCGTGGTGGTCAGAGCTCAACGGTGACCGGCCGGTCGTCCACGTCACCCAGGGCACCGTCGACAACGCCGACCTGGGGCGGCTGCTCGAGCCAACGATCGAAGCGCTCGCGGGTGAGGACGTCATCGTCGTCGCCACCACCGGGGGTCGCGACGTCGCCGACCTCAAGATTCCGGTCCCGCCGAATACCTATGTCGCCGAATTCATTCCGCACGATGTTCTGCTGCCGAAGGTGGATGTCATGGTCAGCAACGGCGGGTACGGCGCCGTTCAGCGGGCGCTGTGCGCCGGGGTGCCGCTCGTGGTGGCCGGCGACACCGAGGACAAGCCGGAGGTGGCCGCGCGAGTGGGATGGTCGGGTGCCGGGATCAACCTGCGGACCGGCTCGCCGACGCGTCGTGCGCTGCGCAATGCGATCGGTGCGGTGCTGCACAACCCGCACTATCGCAGCTGTGCGCGCAACCTACAGACGGCATTCGCCCAGCGGGACGGGGTTGCGGAGACAGCCCTGGTGCTCGACGAGGTGATCGCCGAGCGCCGGGCGAGGATCCGCGCTTAAGCGGACTTGTCGCGGCGCTCTGGGCGGGCGGGCTTGCGCGGGACGATCGTCGGAAGCACGTTGTCTTCGACGGTCTCCTTGGTGACGACGACCTTGGCGACGTCGTCGCGGCTGGGGATGTCGTACATCACCGGCAGCAGGACTTCTTCCATGATCGCGCGCAGCCCGCGGGCACCGGTGCCGCGGTGGATGGCCTGATCGGCGATGGCGTCCAGCGCGTCGTCGTTGAACTCCAGCTCCACGCCGTCCATCTCGAACAGCCGGGTGTACTGCTTCACCAGGGCGTTCTTCGGCTTGGACAGGATCTGAACCAGCGATTCCTTATCCAGGTTGGTCACCGAAGCCACCACCGGCAGACGGCCGATGAACTCCGGGATCAGACCGAACTTGATCAGGTCCTCGGGCATCACTTCGGCGAAGTGGTCCTGGGTGTCGATCTCGGCCTTGGACTTCACCTCGGCGCCGAAGCCGAGCCCACGCTTGCCGACACGGTCCGAAACGATCCGTTCCAGGCCTGCGAACGCACCCGCAACGATGAACAGCACGTTGGTGGTGTCGATCTGGATGAACTCCTGGTGCGGATGCTTACGACCGCCCTGCGGCGGGACCGAGGCCTGGGTGCCCTCGAGGATCTTCAGCAGCGCCTGCTGCACACCCTCACCGGAGACGTCGCGGGTGATCGAGGGGTTCTCGCTCTTGCGGGCGATCTTGTCGACCTCATCGATGTAGATGATGCCGGTCTCGGCGCGCTTGACGTCGTAGTCGGCAGCCTGGATCAGCTTGAGCAGAATGTTCTCGACATCCTCGCCGACATAGCCGGCTTCGGTTAACGCCGTCGCATCCGCTATCGCAAACGGGACATTGAGCATCTTGGCCAACGTCTGCGCCAGGTAGGTCTTGCCGCAGCCGGTCGGGCCGAGCATCAGGATGTTGGACTTGGCCAGCTCCACCGGTTCGGAGCGCGAGTCACGGTGCTTCTCCTGGGCCTGGATTCGCTTGTAGTGGTTGTAAACCGCTACGGCCAGGGTCCGCTTGGCGGTGTCCTGACCGATGACGTAGGCCTCCAGGAACTCCCGGATCTCGGCCGGCTTGGGCAGCTCATCGAGTTTGACGTCGTCGGCGTCGGCCAACTCCTCTTCGATGATCTCGTTGCACAGATCGATGCACTCGTCGCAGATGTAGACGCCAGGGCCCGCTATGAGCTTCTTGACCTGCTTCTGACTCTTACCGCAGAACGAGCACTTGAGCAGGTCACCGCCGTCTCCGATACGTGCCATGGTGGTGAGGTCCTACTTTCCTTCGCCGGGTCTTCGATCGTTGCCAGTCAGTCAGTGCCGGTGTCTGTCCCGACGCTACCCGCTTGCTCTGCCACGGTGCGACAGATAAAGACGAATCGCGTCAGTGGTATTCGTGCGTGATGGTGAACATATCGCCTGACGCCGCTTCCGTCGCCCCGGCACGCGTAGCTGTGTTTTTGGCGTGTCGCCGCCGTAACCTAACCGACGCGTTGAGCTGCGCCGAAAGTAAAGTTGCGTCGTGGCATTCGCCGTTCCCCACACTACCGTCCTGATTCTCGATGGCGGTTTGGCCACTGAGCTGGAAGCCCGTGGCCACGACCTGTCTGACGACCTGTGGTCGGCCCGATTGCTGGTGGACTCCCCGCAGGAGATCGTGGCCGTTCACGAGGCGTTTTACCGGGCCGGCGCCGACATTGCCACGACTGCTAGCTACCAGGCGTCCTTCGATGGTTTCGCGGAGCGCGGATTCGCCAGGGGCGAAGCCGCGCGGCTCCTGGTTCGCAGCGTCGAATTGGCCAAGACGGCCCGCGACAACGTCGGTGGCGGCGGCTGGGTGGCCGCGTCGGTGGGTCCCTATGGCGCGGCCCTGGCCAATGGCGAGGAGTACGTGGGTCGCTACGGCCTGACCGTCGCCCAGCTGGCCGATTGGCATCGCCCGCGGCTGGAGGTGCTGATATCCGCGCAGCCCGACGTGCTGGCCCTGGAAACCGTGCCCGATATCGACGAGGCCGAGGCCCTGGCCGGCCTGGTGCGCGAGTTCGGCGTCCCGGCGTGGCTCAGCTACACGATCGCCGGCGGGCACACCCGGGCCGGCCAACCCCTTGAACAGGCGTTCGCGGTGGCCGCCGAGGTTCCCGAGATCGTCGCCGTCGGGGTCAACTGCAGCGCACCCGCCGACGTGCTGGGTGCCGTGGAGGTGGCCCGTCGCGTCACCGGTAAGCCGGTGATCGTCTACCCGAACAGCGGCGAAGAGTGGGAACCCTCACGCCGCACCTGGATGGGCACCGGCCGCTTCGACGCGAACGCCGCGACCCAGTGGGCCGCGGCGGGCGCGAACATCATTGGCGGATGCTGCCGGGTCAGCCCGGCAGACATCGCCGCGATCAAGCTTTCTCGGGCCTAAGCGTTCTGGGCCGACAGCTTCCGGTACTCCAGCACGGTATCGATGATCCCGTACTCCTTGGCCGCCGCGGCGGTCAGGATCTTGTCCCGGTCGGTGTCCTTGCGGATGATGGCCGCATCCTTGCCCGTGTGACGGGCCAGCGTCTCCTCCATGAGGGTCCGCATCCGCTCGATCTCAGCGGCCTGGATCTCCAGGTCGGAGAACTGACCCTGGATGACGCCACCCAGCGACGGCTGATGGATGAGGATGCGCGCGTTCGGCAGGGCCAGGCGCTTGCCCGGCGTGCCGGCGGCGAGCAGCACCGCGGCCGCTGAGGCGGCCTGACCGAGGCACACCGTCTGGATGTCGGCACGCACGTACTGCATGGTGTCGTAGATCGCCATCAGCGAGGTGAACGAGCCACCCGGTGAGTTGATGTACATCGTGATGTCGCGGTCAGGATCCAGCGACTCCAGCACCAGCAGCTGGGCCATGATGTCGTTGGCCGAGGCGTCGTCCACCTGCACGCCGAGGAAAATGATGCGTTCCTCGAACAGCTTGTTGTAGGGGTTGGATTCCTTCACACCCCAGCTGGAGTGCTCGACGAACGACGGCAGGATGTAGCGCGCCTGAGGTGCGAGCCGCGGATCTGTGTGGTCAGGCATTGGACACTCCGTTGAAGTGGGCGCGGGTGATGATGTGGTCGACGAAGCCGTACTCCAGCGCTTCCTGCGCCGTGAACCAACGGTCGCGGTCGGAGTCGGCTTCGATGCGCTCGAGCGGCTGGCCGGTGAATTCGGCGTTGAGCCGGAACATTTCCTTCTTGATGAGCGCGAACTGCTCGGCCTGGATGGCGATGTCGGCCGCGCCACCGGTGATGCCGCCCAACGGCTGGTGCATCAGGATGCGGGCGTGCGGCAGCGCGTAGCGCTTGCCCTTGGCGCCGGCGGCGAGGAGGAACTCGCCCATCGAGGCGGCCATGCCCATCGCGTAGGTGGCGACATCGCACGGCACGAGCACCATCGTGTCGAAGATCGCCATGCCGGCGCTGATCGAGCCGCCGGGCGAATTGATGTACAGCGAGATGTCTTTCGTCGGGTCCTCGGCCGCGAGCAGCAGAATCTGCGCGCACAGCCGGTTGGCGATGTCGTCATCGACCTGGGAGCCCAGGAAGATGATGCGCTCGGCGAGCAACCGCTCATACACCGAGTCGGAAAGGTTCAGCCCTGGCATGCTCGAACGCATTTCAGTCACGACTTGATACCTGCTTTCTACGGACTTCGTTCTACCCGACCCTAACCAACGCACCGCGCAGCGCACTCCCTGGAGAGGGCGCTTTCGCTGTCGGCTTTACTCGGCCTTGTCGGCCTGCTGCTCAGAGGCCTCGTCGGCCTCATCAACCGTGTCGTCCGTGTCGGCTTCCACGTCTTCGACTTCGGCGGCTGCAGCGTCTTCGATGATGTCGCCGATGAGTTCTTCGGCCTCGGCGTCGGCCGGCGGGCCGAAGAACTCGGCGGTGTCGACGACGTTGCCGTCGGTGTCGGTCACGGTGGCCGCCTCGACGACCGCGGCCACGGTCAGCCCGCGGCGCACGTCGGCGAACATCGCAGGCAGCTGGTTGTTCTGCTGCAGGATCTGCAGCAACTGCTGCGGCTCGATGCCGTACTGGCGCGACATCAGGACCAGGCGCTCGGTCAGGTCGTTCTGGCCGACCTGGATGTCGAGATCATCGGCGATGGCGTCCATCAGGAGCTGAGTCTTGACGGCCTTTTCGGCGGCTTCGCGGGTCTCGGTGTCGAACTTCTCCCGCGAGCTGCCCTCAGCCTCGAGGGCCTCGGCGAACTTGTCCTCGTCGTGGTCGAGGCCGTGGATCGCGTTGTGCACGGTCTGGTCGACCTGGGCCTGCACGATCGCCTCGGGCAGCGGCACCTCGGTGGTCTCCAGCAGGAGCTCGAGTGCGTTGTCGCGGATCTTCTCGGCCTGGTGGATGCGCTTGACCCGCTTCACCTGGTCGACGAGGTTCTCGCGGAGTTCCTCGATGGTGTCGAATTCGCTTGCCAATTGCGCGAATTCGTCATCGGCCTCGGGAAGCTCGCGCTCCTTGATCGACTTGACAGTGACGGTCACCTCGGCGTCGTCGCCCGCGTGCTCGCCCGCGGCCAGCTTGGTGGTGAACACCTTCGACTCACCCTCGCCGAGCCCGACGATCGCGTCGTCGAGGCCGTCGATGAGCTGACCGGAGCCGACCTCGTGCGAGAGGCCTTCGGTGGCGGCGTCGGGAAGATCTTCGCCGTCGACAGTGGCGGACAGATCGATGGAGACGAAGTCACCGGTCTGGGCGGGACGCTCGACACCCTTGAGGGTGCCGAAGCGGGCGCGCAGCGACTCCAGCTCGGCCTCGACCTCGTCGTCGTTGACTTCGATGGGATCGACCGAGATCTTCAGAGCGCTCAGGTCGGGCAGCTCGATCTCGGGCCGCACGTCGACCTCGGCGGTGAAGACCAGCTCCTCGCCGTCCTCGATCTTGGTGACCTCGATCTCGGGCTGGCCGAGCGGGGTCACCGCGGTGGCGGTGACGGCCTCGCTGTAGCGGCTGGGCAGCGCGTCGTTGACGACCTGCTCCAGCACAGCGCCGCGGCCGATACGGGCCTCGAGCAGCTTGGCCGGGGCCTTGCCGGGGCGGAACCCGGGGAGCCGGACCTGCTTGGCCAGCTCCTTGTAGGCGCGATCGAAGTCAGGCTTCAATTCCGTGAAGGGCACCTCCACGTTGATGCGAACCCGGGTCGGGCTCAACTTCTCGACGGTGCTCTTCACTGCTGTACTCCTCGGGTCGAAATCTTCGGTCGTATGGGACGTTCGTTGGGCGTGTCGGGGTGACAGGATTTGAACCTGCGGCCTTCCGCTCCCAAAGCGGATGCGCTACCAAGCTGCGCTACACCCCGGTGCTGTATTTCTCGCGCCCGAATCCTACGGCCCAACGCCTGCTCAGCGGCAATCGACCTCGACGATGCGCTCTCAGGTGGGCCGATTGGATTTGATCAGGTCGGCGCCGGTACATTTGGGTCCGCAGTAAGCACGCGGGCGTAGCTCAATGGTAGAGCCCTAGTCTTCCAAACTAGCTACGCGGGTTCGATTCCCGTCGCCCGCTCCA
>JAHFVD010000164.1 GCA_023264735.1 Mycobacterium sp.
AAGGCGGCAGACGCAAAGGGAGCCAGACACCAGGTGAAACGGAACCAACCACCGCACCACAGCCCCTGTCATGCAGGCACGCCGTAACACGGCAACCAAAGACTGACACTGAGACGCAAACTCGCACAGAATCGCTCGATTCATGCGATTTTGTGTCTGCTCGTCGGGGAGCGCGGCCTACTCGGTGCCGCCGGGGAATGCGACCGTCAAAGGTTTGATGCCCTGGACCTGCTTCCAGCGGGCCGCGGTGACGGCCGCCTCGGTCAGCGCGGCGACCGCGAACGCACGGTCCTGCTCGGAGCTCGCCTGCTCGAGCGCCGCGCGCCACGCCACCGCGCAGTCGTCCTCCATCCGCACCGCGAGGGTGGCCGCATCGTTGGGATTGTTCACCGGAATCGGCAGCTGATAGCCCGCCGCCGGAAGCGGCGCTTTGGCCGACCGACCGGTCAGCAGCGCGATCGCGGCCTCACGGCGCTCGCGGTGTTCTGCCATCGCCGCCGACACCAGGTCGTTCTCGTCAGGGGAGCTGTGCGCCGACACGATGCCGTAGCCGTAGATGGCGGCGTGCTCGGCGGCCACGGCGTCGAAGAGCGCCGCCTCGGCGGCACCCGACGGACGGTCGGGGTCCGGCGTGGTCGTCGGTGACGTCGGTGAGGTCATTGGCCGGCCTTTCCTGAGGGCAGCGCCACGCTGTACGCGGTGACGCAGGACGCCGCGATCGAGCCGAGCAGCCCCGCGCGGTATCCGGCCAGAGTGGGCGCGAGTTTGGTGGCACTGTCGGCCGAGCTACGCAACGCGGCGACGACGTCGGCCACCGTCGGTGGCGGTGCCGCGGCGGCCGATGTGGCGGTCGGTGATGTCGTGGTCGCCGTGGCGCCGGGTTTGCCGGCCAGCCGGGCGATCTCCTCGGCCAGCGCGGCGGCGTGCCGCCTCCGTTCGGCGGCCACCTCGGTCAACGCCGGCGCCAGGACCGGCGGGGCGGCCTTCGCCGCGGCCGCGGCCAGTTCGCTGTCGTGGCGGGCCTGCTCGGCCTGCTGCTCCAGCGGATCTGGTTCGGGCGGCGGATTCGTCCCGCAAGCGGTACTCGCCGCACCGAGCAGCGCGAACAACGCCAGCCCACGACCGCCCGCGACGAGAACTCGTCGCCGGGTTAGGCCGCCGAACGGGCTGGGATCTGGGCTCAGCACGCCAACATCCTGCCATTGCGGCGGCCTGTGCTGGCGTATCGTTGAGGGCTGGCTCTCTGCGATCCTTTGTGGGGAGCCCTGCTACCCGACGCAGATTCAGGACAACTCAAGATGAGGAGCTCGCCGTGGCTGGCCGTTCTACGGGGCTACCAACCCAGAAGCAGGTGATCGAGCTACTCGGTGGTGAGTTCGTGCGCGCCGGATATGAAATCGAAGACGTTGTGATCGACGATCGCCCCCAACCGCCGCGCATCACCGTGATCGCCGACGGCGACAAGCCGCTGGATCTGGAAACCGTCGCCTAGCTGTCCCGGTCGGCGTCGGCCCTGCTGGACAGCCTGGACAGCCTGGACAGCGACGATGCCTATGTCCTGGAGGTCACCTCACCGGGGGTGGAGCGGCCACTGACCGCCGAGAAACACTTTCGTCGCGCGCACGGCCGCAAAGTCGACGCAGAACTCGTCGACGGGACCACCGTCACCGGCAGGCTTGGCGCCGTGTCCGACGGTGCCGTCGATCTGGTGGTGCGCGCTCGCGGCGACTGGGCGGTACGTCGGATCCCACTCACTGAGATTGTCAAAGCCGTTGTCCAGGTTGAATTTTCACCACCAAAGCCGCGCGAGCTGGAGCTGGCTGGGGCAGCAGGAACGGAGGCCGGAGCATGAACATCGATATGACCGCCCTGCACGCGATCGAGATCGATCGCGGCATCTCGGTTGACGAGCTGCTCGACACCATCAAGTCAGCCCTGTTGACCGCCTATCGGCATACCGAGGGCCATCAGCCCGACGCGCGCATCGAGATCGACCGCAAGTCCGGCGTCGTGCAGGTGATGGCCCGCGAGACCGACGCTGACGGCAATCTGATCAGCGAATGGGACGACACTCCAGAGGGATTCGGCCGGGTCGCGGCGACGACGGCACGCCAGGTCATGCTGCAGCGCTTTCGCGACGCCGAGAACGAACGCAGCTACGGCGAGTTCTCCGCGCGGGAAGGCGACATCGTCGCCGGCGTGATCCAGCGCGATGCCCGCGCCAACGCGCGCGGCTTGATCGTCGTGCGGCTGGGCAGTGAGACCAAGGGCGCAGAAGGCGTCATCCCGTCCGCCGAACAGGTGCCCGGAGAAAGCTACGAGCACGGCGATCGGCTGCGCTGCTATGTCGTCGGGGTCAGCCGCGGCGCGCGCGAGCCACTGATCACGTTGTCGCGCACCCACCCCAATCTCGTCCGCAAGCTGTTCTCCCTGGAGGTGCCCGAGATCGCCGACGGGTCGGTGGAGATCGTGGCGGTGGCCCGCGAGGCGGGGCACCGGTCCAAGATCGCCGTCCAGTCACGGGTACCGGGCCTCAACGCCAAGGGGGCCTGCATCGGCCCGATGGGCCAGCGGGTGCGCAACGTGATGAGCGAGCTGTCCGGCGAGAAGATCGACATCATCGACTTCGACGACGATCCGTCCCGCTTCGTCGCCAACGCGCTCTCGCCGGCCAAGGTGGTGTCGGTCTCGGTCATCGATGCGGGCACGCGCGCCGCGCGGGTGGTCGTGCCCGATTTTCAGCTGTCGCTGGCGATCGGCAAGGAGGGTCAAAACGCCCGACTGGCCGCCCGCCTGACCGGCTGGCGCATCGATATTCGCAGCGATGCGGCGGCGCCGGAAGGCGCTGAACCGGAAGCGTAGAAGTTTGGAGCAAATTGTCTTCGGGCTGCGCTGAGAATCGTGAAATGCATAAATTTCGCGTGCGGCTAGGGGGAGCGAACTTTGCCGCCCCGCTTCTCCGGCCGAAGTGATTCGCGTCAAATCACCGTCACGGTCCCTGCAGTGCCGGCAAAACTTACTGGAAAATAGGGCCTAATCGACGCGAACCCCCACGGATGGGTTTCGGTTGCCCCGGCAACCAGATAACCGTTTCCTGCATTTGAATACAATGTCGGCACTGTAGTGTCTTACCGATGGGGGGTATGTCTTGACGGTGCTTATCCGCTCGGCGGCAAACACTTTCGCGCACAGAACGGGTGTCGGTGGTTTCGTCTAAACCCAACGACGATTTACAGCTTTCCGTCGATGTATTGATTATCGGAGCCGGCCCCACGGGTCTCACGGCGGCCGATTCCCTTGTCACATCCGGCGCGTCGGTTGCCGTCGTGGAACACACCGCTGAGGTGGGCGGGCTGGCGCGCTCGGCGAGCGTGGCCGGCAACGACATTGACCTCGGCGGGCACCGCCTGCTGTCGGCGACGCCGAATCAGCGCAGGGCGTGGCTGGATTTCGCGCGCCGTCTCGGGGGCATCCCGATGTCCGATATCGCCCGGCGCAGCGGCATCCTGCGCGACGGATACGTCGTCGCCTATCCCTTCGACACGCGACAGTTCCGCGAGTCCGTGCCCTGGCCCGTCCGCGCTCGCGGAGCCGCGTCACTGGCGGCCTGGAAGTTGCGGGCACCGACCGGTCGTGAGGATCACAACCTCGACGAGTGGGTGAAGAACCGGTACGGGCCGTTCCTCGCCGAGACGTTCATGGCACCCCATGCGCGGAAGGTCTTCGGAGTCGACCCCAGGGACATTCCGGCGGGCTGGGCGGCGCAACGGATTCTGTCGCCCCGCTTCGGTTCGGTGCTGGCTACCGCGATACCCAAGCCGGGTCGGTCGGCGGGGCCGGCCGACGTGGTGGACCGCTTCTTCTATCCGCAAGGCGGAGTGGGAGTGTTGTGGTCGGGCCTCGCCGAATTGCTTGGCGATCAAGTGAATTGGCTGTTTGACTCCCGAGTGGGCTCGATAACCCGAACGGCCGATGGCCGCTATTCGGTCATCGTGTCGGGTCCCGGCGGTGACGTTGCCGTGTCGTGCAATCGGATCATCTCCACCGGCCGACCGGAGGACCTTGCCAAGAGTCTGGGCCTCGACGATCTTGCGGTCACCATCGCCGAGCGATCGGGACGGCGGGATCTCATCGTCGCCGTCGTGCATGTCCGTGACTACCCAGCCAGCTGGTACGGCTATCAGTGGCTGTACACCCACGACACCGGCATCCGGGCGCACCGGTTCAACAACTACGGCGAGTGGCAGAGCCTGCGCTGCCCGGTCGGTCTGATCGGACTGGAGTACACCGTGCCGACCGGGGAATCGTTCGACGTCGCGGTGACGGCGTTGAAGGACATGTCGATCCTGCTTCCCGGCGGCGCGGTCGACTTCCTCGGATCCGAGGTGGCCACGGACGCCTACGCCAACTTCGACGCCTCGGCCGATCAGCTCGATCTACTCGACACGGCACTGCGCGGATTCGGTGACGGAATCGTCAGCACCGGACGGCAGGGGGCCGGGATCTACATCAACCTGGATCAAGCGATGCGGCTGGGCGTGCGGGTCGCCACCATGTCCGCCCAGGACTCCGGTGTCGTCGGTCGCGACGAATACTCGCGGTATCAGGAGAAAGTGGGCTGACCACCCGGGTCTGCCGACCTCGGAACCCAGCCGGGATTCGGCCAGTGAAGGGTGGTTCTGAGCTGTGGCCCGATGACGGTAGACTGTGCCGTGATCCAGCGCGAGACTCCGACTCCCGAGAGACCGCATCGATGCACCGAAGGACCGGTGCGGACATGTGTCGGGTGCCGGAAGCGAGAGTTGGCCGTCGATCTCCTCCGAGTGGTGGCGGTGTGGAACGGGAACGGTGAATGCGCCGTAACCGTTGACCAAACCGGTAACCTCCCGGGTCGGGGTGCGTGGCTGCATCCCACTGATCGGTGCCTCGAGGCAGCGATTCGGCGGCGAGCTTTCGGTCGAGCGTTGCGCATCACCGGTTCACCGGACACCTCCGCGGTGGTCGAGGACGTCAGAGCCCACGAGGCACTGACCGACTCGCCCAGCCCGGCAAGAGAACAGGCAGCGAAGAACATGAGCACACCGTGAAGTTCCGACGATGACCATGCGTCGTAGCTAAACCCGAGGCGCGGCCTACCACCGCTGTCGCCTCTCTGAGTAGGAGATGTAGTGGCAGCACCAGGTAAGGCCCGCGTACACGAGTTGGCCAAGGAACTCGGTGTCAGTAGTAAGGAAGTTCTCGCCCGTCTGAGCGATCAGGGCGAATTCGTTAAATCCGCCTCGTCGACGGTGGAAGCCCCGGTTGCGCGCCGCTTGCGCGAATCATTCGGTGGCGGCAAGCCCGACAAAGCCCCAGCTAAACCCGCACCGGCCAGTGCCGCCGGAAACGGAGCGCCGAAACCGGCGCCCGTGTCCGACGCCGCTGTCGCGACCGCGTCCCCGGTGCCCGCGGCCCCCAAGCCGGCGGCCCCCGCCCCGGCGGCGCCTCCGCCCGC
>JAHFVD010000120.1 GCA_023264735.1 Mycobacterium sp.
CCTTCGAATGGATGGAATGCGAGAAGATCCTGCTGTTCTCGTCCGACTACCCGCACTGGACCTACGACGACCCGCGCTGGCTGGTCAAACACCTGCCCGAGCACGCCCGCGACGCCGTGATGTTCCGCAACGGGATCGAGACCTACAAGTTGCCCGACACCGTCCCGGCCGTCGAGGGTCAGATGCGGGTGTTCTGAGCAGCCATGACACAGCAGGAGAAGCAGCCCCGCCTAGCGCAGGGCCGGGAGCACGTGGTCGCGACCGTTGACGAAATCCCGCCCGGCACACACAAACTGGTGCCCATCGGGCGGCACGGCGTCGGTGTGTACAACGTCAACGGCACGTTCTACGCCATCGCGAACTACTGTCCGCACGAGGGTGGTCCGCTGTGTTCGGGACGTCCGCGCGGCCGCAATATCGTCGACGAGAACGTCCCCGGTGACGCGGTGATGGTGCGCGACATGGAATTCATCTACTGCCCGTGGCACCAATGGGGGTTCGAGTTGGCTACCGGCACCACGGCGGTCAAGCCGGAGTGGAGCATCCGGACCTACCCGGTACGTGTGGTGGGCGACGACGTTCTCGTGACGGCATGAGCAGCCCGGTGACCGCCGCTGCGCAGCTGCGCGACGGCGAACAGGTTCTCGAGATCAACGGCGGCAACGTCGTGTACGAAATCCTGGGTGAAACAGGCGATTACATCGCACTGACCCCTGGTGGCCGCTACAGCAAGGACATCGAGGGCCTGCGGCCGCTGGCCGAAGAACTGGTCAAGGGCGGCTACCGGGTCCTGCTGTGGGACCGGCCCAACTGCGGAAAGTCCGACCTGCAGTTCTACGGCCAGAGCGAATCCCACATGCGCGCCGAGACATTGCACGGGTTGATCACCGGCCTCGGTATCGGTCCGTGCGTGATCGCCGGCGGCTCCGGCGGCGCCAGGGATTCGATCCTGACGACGATCCTCTACCCCGAGATCGTCACCAAGCTGGTGACCTGGAACATCGTCGGCGGGGTGTACGGCAGTTTCGTGCTTGGCTCCTACTACCTGGTGCCGAGCATCCTGGCGGTTCGCGGCCTGGGCATCAAAGGCCTTCTGCACGTGGACGAGTGGAAAGAGCGAATCGCCGAGAACGCGGTCAACAAGGACCGGATCCTGGCCATGGACGCCGACGAGTTCCTCCGGGTCATGCTGCGCTGGCTCAACGCGTTCGTTCCCAAACCAGGCCAGGCGATCCCCGGCGTCGACGACGAGTTCTTCGGCGATATCAAGGTGCCCACCCTCATCATTCGCGGCGGCGAGAACGACTGGGACCACCCCAAGCGCACGTCGCTCGAGGTCAACTGCCTGATCAAGGGCTCCACATTGATCGACCCGCCGTGGCCGGAGGACGCCTGGGAGCGCGCCGGCGAGGACCGGGCATCCGGGAAGGTCAAGCGGTTCAACATGTTCGACACCTGGGTGCAGGCCGCCCCCGCCATTCTGGACTTCCTCGGCCGATGAACGACCGGTTCGGATCAGACCATGCGGATGTGAATCTCGCAGTTGGTCGAGGCCTCCAGCGCGGTATGCACCCGGCTCTCCGGGATCCGCGTCATATCGTCCTTGCGCAACGTCACGACGATGATGTCGTAGCCGTCGTCACCGGGGGTTCGGTCGATCTGGCCGCGCAATCCGAAACCGGCCAGGACGCCGTGCGCGTCCTCGTCGGTGCCACGGCTGACATAGGTCACCACGCCGGTGGCCGGCGCGGTGCCGAATGCCTTGGCACACAGGGCGATCGCGCTGTGATTGAGCCCGTCAGGGTCGGCGGGGTCGGTGTTGCTGATCAGCAGCTCGGCTTCGCGGCGACCACGCGGCATCGCCGCGAGGTTGTTGTCGACCACCGTCACGCCATCCTGCTCGGCAAGCGTGCGCAACACCGCAACGCCGTCGGCGAGCTGCGCCGGCGTCAGCTCACCGGACGGGTCGATGTCGACACGAACCACAGCCGTTCTCATGCGCCTCAGCCTAGCGACCACGTGCCGAGCGCCCGAATCAGAAGAGGTGACCGATGAACGCGACCGCACCCGCGGGCATGGCCTTGACCGTCGCCACCGCGCCCGGCTGCACACCCCGCTTGTTGCGGCTGCCCGCAACGGTGGAAACGCACAGCGCCTACGTCTCTGCCGGCGGCTACGAGCTGCTGGCGAACGTCGAAGCACTGCTCGCCGAGGTGGAGAACTCCGGCGTGCTGGGCCGCGGCGGTGCTGCGTTCCCGCTGTCGGTCAAACTGCGTACCGTTCGCGCCGCACACACCCGGGGCCATGAGACGGTGGTGCTCGCCAACGGCGAGGAGGGCGAGCCCGCTTCGGTGAAGGACCGCTGGCTGCTGCGTCACCGCCCGCACCTGGTGCTCGACGGCGTGCGACTGGCCGCGCGGCTGGTCGGTGCCACGCGGGCGTATGTCTACGTGTCCGATCCGGAGGCCGCCCGCACCATCGACTCCGCACTCGGCGAGGTCGGCTTCGATACGTTTGGCGGCCTGGATATTTCGATCGTGACCGTGGAACCCGGTTACGTCGCCGGTGAGGAGACCGCGGCAGTGCGGGCCATCAACGGTGGCCCGGCCAAACCGACCGACAAACCGCCGCGGCCGTTCCAGCACGGTGTCTCTGGGCATCCCACCCTGGTCAGCAATGTCGAAACCCTGGCGAACCTGCCGTATGTGCAGCGCCACGGTGGGGCGGCCTTCCGGTCGGCAGGTACGGCGGCGTCGCCGGGCACCTTCCTGATGACGATCACCGGTGCGGGCCGCCCACCCGCGCTTTACGAAGTCCCGCACGGCCTGCCGTTCACCGATCTGCTTGCACTCCACGGTGTTTCGCCGGACTCCGTCCAGGGTGCGCTGATGGGCGGATACTTCGCCGGACTGCTGAACCGCGACGTGCTCGGCACCACCCTCGACCACGAGACGTTCCGCCAGTTGGGTTGCGGCCTCGGTTGCGGTGCGATCGCGATCCTGACCGACGACTGCCCGGTCGCGGTGGCCGCGTCGGTGCTGGCCTACTTCGACCGCGAAAATGCCGGGCAGTGCGGGTCGTGTTTCAACGGCACGGCGGCGATGGCCGCGGTCGCCGGTGCGCTGCGCGACGGCGTGGCGACGGCCGAAGACGTGGCCCGCCTGCAGCGTTGGTCAGTCGTGCTTCGTGGCAGGGGCGCCTGCGCCACGCTGGACGGGGCAGCCAACGTCGCGGCCAGCTTGCTCAAGCACTTCCCCGAGATGGTCGAACAGCACTTGGCCGGTGCCTGCGATCCCTGCCAATCGGCCGCGTTCAGCGCCCAGCGGCCCTACGAGGTGGAGGCGGTGACCCAGCGATGACCGGGAAAAAGCGAATCCGGCTGGACCGGACGATCTGCGACGGTTTCGGCGTCTGCGCCAAACACGCGCCAAAACACTTCTCGCTCGACGACTGGGGGTACGCGTCCCTGATCGGTGATGGCACGGTCGAGGAGGCCGATCGTGACGATGTGTTGCGCGCGCTGTTCGACTGTCCGGTGCACGCGATCGTGGAAATCGGCGATGACGAATTCGACGGCGAGGCCCGACCGGGCCCGGCCGCGGCGACCGACGAGGCTCCGGTCTTCGAGGCTCGCTGGGGCTACGCCCAGTGACCCGCGCTCCCCTGCCGCAGCTCACAGCGGAGAACGAGTTCTTCTGGACCTCCGGTGCCGACGGCGCGCTGCGCATCCAGGAGTGCCAGGGCTGCACCTCGCTGATCCATCCGCCGCAGCCGGTGTGCCGGTACTGCGGCAGCCACGACCTCAAGGCCCGACCGGTCAGCGGCCAGGCGGTGCTGTCGGCGTTCACCGTCAACCAACGTTTCAGCATTCCCGGGTTGCCCGCGCCGTATGTCGTGGCGCAGGTCGCCATCGTCGAGGACCCGCGAGTCCGGTTGACCACCAACATCATCGACACCGACCCCGAGGATCTGGAACTGGGCCAGCTCGTCGAGGTCGTCTTCGAACAAAACGACGACGTGTACCTCCCGCTGTTCCGCCCGGTGACCCCCAAACAGATCGCGGAGCCGCCGGACGACGAGATCGCCCCGCAGGATTTCGCCAAGCATGTCCGCCCGCCGCTGACCGCCACCAAGTTCGAGGAGCGTTCGGCGATAACGGGTATCGGCGCGTCGCGGCTGGGGCGCCGGCTGATGGCCAACCCGCTGGCGCTGACCGTCGAGGCGTGCGAGGCCGCTGTCGCCGACGCCGGATTGACGTTCGCCGACATCGACGGGCTGTCCACCTACCCGGGCCTCGATATCGCCGGCATGGGCGAAGGCGGGGTGACCGCACTGGAGGGTGCGCTAGGCCTGCGTCCCACGTGGATCAACGGCGGAATGGACACCTTCGGCCCCGGCGGGTCGATCATCGCCGCCATGATGGCCATCGCCACCGGTATGGCCCGGCACGTGCTGTGCTTCCGCACCCTGTGGGAGTCGACATTCCAGGAGCTGCTCAAGCAGGGCAAGATGGCTCCGCCCGGCGGGCTGCGCACCACCAGCTGGCAGATGCCGTTCGGCGCCACCTCGGCCGCACACACGTTGGCGCTCAACGCTCAACGCCACTTCGCGCGCTATGGCACCACCCGCGAGACGCTGGGCTGGATCGCGCTCAACCAGCGGGCGAACGCCGCACTGAACCCCACCGCCATCTACCGTGACCCGATGACGATGGACGACTACCTGTCGGCGCGACCGATCACCACACCGTTCGGGCTCTACGACTGCGACGTCCCCTGCGACGGCGCGGTGGCGGTGATCGTCTCGGCGGTGGAGACCGCGCGCGACCTGCCCAAGCCGCCGGTGCTGTTCGAGGCCGTAGGCACACAGATCATCGAGCGCACCGACTGGGATCAGACGACCCTGACTCACGAACCGCAGGTGCTCGGCCAGTCGGCGCATATGTGGACCCGAACATCGTTGCGCCCCAGCGATGTCGACGTCGCCGAGCTCTACGACGGGTTCTCCTTCAACTGCCTGTCGTGGATCGAGGCGCTCGGGTTCTGCGGCATCGGCGAAGCCAAGGACTTCCTGGACGGCGGCACCAACATCGCCAGGGACGGAGTGCTTCCGCTGAACACCCACGGCGGCCAGCTCTCCCACGGCCGCACCCATGGCATGGGCCTGATCCACGAGGCCGTCAGCCAGCTGCGCGGCGAGGCCGGCCACCGCCAGGTCGAGGGTGCCAAAGTCGCGGTGGCCAGTAGCGGCGGGCTGACGCCGAGCGGGGTGCTGCTGATGCGGGTCGATCGGTGAGCGAGAAGCCGGAGGCGGATCGCGCATGAGCACCGCCGCGCCTATCCGCAGAGTCGTGCCGGTCGACGGGATCCCGATGTCGGGCCTGTTGGCCGAGGCCCCCAATCCTCGGGCGGTCATCGTCGCGCTGCACGGCGGCGCGTCCTCCGCCGCCTACTTCGACTGTCCAGGACATCCGGACCTGTCGCTGTTACGAGGCGCTGCCGCAGCCGGTTTCACCGCGGTGGCGCTGGACCGGCCCGGCTATGGCGCATCGGCCCCCTACTCGGACTCGATGTGGGAGCCCGAACGCCGGGTCGAACTGGCGTACGCGGCCGCCGATGCGATGCTCGGCAAGCGTGACCGCGGCGCGGGCCTGTTCATCCTGGCCCACTCCAACGGCTGCGAACTCGCGTTGCGCATGGCTGTCGACGAGCGCGGGCGTGACCTCCTGGGTCTTGAGCTGGCCGGTACCGGCCTGCGCCAATACCCTGCTGCCGCAGCGATTCTCAAACAGGCCACGCCCACCCACCGGCCCGCGGGCATCCGCGAGCTGATCTGGGCACCCGAAGAGCTCTACCCCGCCGACGTCGTCAACGCCGTGGGATCCGGCGGCGCGCCACCGCAGGAAGCCGAGGTGTCGACCAACTGGGCAGGCCGTGACTTCCCTGCGCTGGCCGGCCACGTCGTCGCACCGGTGCGGTTCACCGCCGCCGAGCACGAGCGGGTGTGGGATTCCACCCCCGAGGCGCTGGCCGATATCGCCGCGGTGTTCACCACATCGCCGCACGTCGAGATCCACCATCAGAATGGCGCGGGGCACAACCTGAGCCTGGGTGTCGTGGCGGCGCAATACCATTCGAGCGTCTTTTCATTCGTCGACCAATGCATCACCGCTGAGGTAAACCAGGAGGCTGGCTAATGCGAGTCGGATTCATCGGGCTGGGCAGCCAAGGCGCGCCCATGGCACGCCGGATCGTCGAGGGCGGTTACCCGACCACACTCTGGGCCCGAAGACCAGCGTCGGTGGAGCCGTTCGCCGATACCGCCGCGACGGTCGCGGCTTCGCCCGCGGAGCTGGCGGCCAACAGTGACCTGGTGTGCCTCTGCGTGGTCGGCGACGCCGATGTCCTCGAGGTCGCCACCGGCGACGGCGGGGTGCTGTCCGGTCTGCAGCCCGGCGGCATCATCGCCGTACACGCCACGGTCCATCCCGACACCTGCCGGCAGCTGGCCGAGACGGCCGCCGCCCAGGGCGTGGCCGTCGTGGACGCACCGGTCAGCGGCGGCGGCCCGGCAGCCGAAGAAGGCAAGCTTCTGGTGATGATCGGCGGTGAGGAGGACACCGTCGACAAGGTCCGCCCGGTGTTCGCCACCTACGCCGACCCGATCATCCACCTCGGTGGCGTCGGCGCCGGCCAGGTCACCAAACTGCTGAACAACCTGCTGTTCACGGCGAACATCGCCACGGCCAAGACCACGCTCGACCTCGGCGCGGCGCTGGGCGTGGCGCCGGAGAACCTGTCCGAGGTGATCACCAGGGGCTCGGCGAACAGTTTCGCGCTGGGCAGTGTGGCCCGCTTCGGCGGCAGCCTAGACATCCTCAAACAGGTGGCGGCGGGTCTGTTGCACAAGGACGTCAGCCTGATCGCCGGTATCGCCGAGAACGCAGGCGCCCAGCCCGGTGCCGTGCTCGACGCCGCCGACGCGGCGTTGAGGTTGATGGACAACCCCCGGTGAAAGTCGGCTTCGTCGGCGCGGGCCGGATGGGCGCACCCATGGTGCGCCGGCTGGTCGACGCCGGCCACGACGTCACCGTGCTGGGGCGAACGCCCGAAAAGCTCACTGCTGCAACGGAGTTGGGAGCCTCGCCGGCCGAGAACCTGGCTGAGCTGGGTCGCGATGCCGACGCCGTGGTGGTCTGCGTGTTCACCGACGACCAGGTGCGGCAGGTCTGCCTGACCGATGACCTGCTGGGTGCCATGCCCGCAGGCTCGGTGCTGGTCCTACACACGACGGGCAGCCCGCGCACCGCCGAAGCCATCGCCGAGCGGGCCGGTACGCACGGCGTCGCCGTGATCGACGCACCGGTCAGCGGCGGGCCACACGACATCGCCGCCGGGACAGTGACGTTGTACATCGGCGGCGACGACGACGCAGTGCGGCGAGTGCACCCGCTGCTGTCCAGCTACGGGGATCCGGTGCTGCACGTCGGACCGCTCGGTTTCGGCCAGCGCGTCAAGCTGATCAACAACACGCTGTTCGCCGCGCAGATCGGGATCGTGGCCGAGGCGGTGCGACTGGCCGGCCGGCTCGGCGTCGATGAGGCCACCCTGCTGAGCGCCATTCCCCACGGCAGCGGCACCAGCCGGGCTCTGGACTCGATCGCCCGCGTCGGCTCGGCCGCCGGATTCATCGGTGCCGTCGGCGAATTCATCGGCAAAGATGTCGCCGTCGTCCGTGCGACTGTGGCCGATCTGGGCAGTGACCTCGGCCTGCTCGACGAGGTGGTCGACGCCGGCCTTTCCCGGGAGAAGGTTAGGTGATTTAGCCATTTTCCGCTCTCCCGATACCCCCACTGTTAGCGTTACAATCAACCAGCCTTCCGTAACGCTTCTGGCTCAGCTCTCGCCTCGGAGGAGAACGCAATGACACAAGCAGAACTCGTCTTCGACCCGTTCTCGCAGGAGTACTTCGAGAACCCGTTCGACATCTACCGCCGGATGCGGGACGAGGCGCCGATCTACTACGACACAGGCGAGGATTTCTACGCGATCTCACGCCACGAGGATGTCGCGGCGGCACTGAAGGACCATGACAGCTTCTCCTCATCGCGCGGCTGCGATCTGGCCATGGTCAAGGGCGATGAGCCGCCGCAGAAGTCGATCATCTTCATGGATCCACCCGAGCATCGGCACATGCGCAGCCTGCTGAACAAGGCGTTCACACCCCGCGCGGTGCAGTCGCAAAAAGAAGTGGTCATCGAACTGATCGACAAGTATCTCGCCGCCGTCGATCCGGACGCGTTCGACGTGGTCCAGGACTTCTCCGGTCCATTCCCGGTCGAGGTCATCACCCGGATGGCCGGCGTGCCCGAGGAATACCGCCAGCAGGTTCGGCACTGGATCGACACCAGCCTGAGCCGGGAACCGGGGCAGATCGCCTACAGCGAAGCCGGCATGCAGGCCAACGTCGATACCGCGATCTACTACTACGGACTGGTGCAGGAGCGGCGCGAGAATCCGCAGGATGACATGATCAGCCGCCTGATCGCCGCCGAGATCCCCGACGACGACGGCAACATGCGTCGCCTGGACGACATCGAAATCTGCGGTTTCGCAACGCTTCTCGGCGGCGCCGGTGCCGAGACCGTGACCAAGCTGATGGGAACCGCGGCGGTCAATTTCGCCAAGTACCCCGACCAGTGGCAGAAGCTGCTCGACGACCGGGACAAGATTCCCGCGGCGGTGGAGGAGCTGCTTCGCTACGAAGGCCCGGTGCAGTACAACGTGCGCTTCACGCTGCGGGAAGCGACGCTGCCGAGCGGGACCATTCCGGCCGGCAAGCCGGTGTTCCTGCTGATGGCCTCGGCGAACCGCGACTCGGCCGCCTTCACCGACGCCGAAACGTTCGACATCGACCGCGACCGCACAGAGGCCCAGAACCTTGGCCTCGGCTACGGCATCCACAGCTGCCTCGGCGCGGCCCTGGCCCGGATGGAGAGCGCGATCGCACTGGAGAAGTTGCTCGACTTCATGCCGCGCTACGAAGTGCAGTGGGACGGCCTGCGCCGAGTCCACATGCAAAATGTCGCGGGTTTCTCCCACGTCCCGGTTAGGGTGCTGCGATGAAGATCGAAGTGGACTTCGGCCTCTGCGAGGCCAACGCGATCTGTGTCGGGATCATCCCCGAGGTGTTCGATCTCGACGATCAGGACTACCTACACGTCCTCAATGACGAAGTGACCCCGGAGAACGAGGAACAGATCCGCGAAGCGGTGCGCCAGTGCCCGCGGCAGGCCATCTCTATCAAGGAATAGCGCTCGGCGGACGGCGCCGGCCAGTAAGCTTCGGCAAGATATCAAGTAGTTGATACTTGTGCCGTGGGAGGCCCACGCGATGACAACACTGCTCGACCACGAACCCAACTTCGCCCAGCCGTGGGCGCCGCATCGCAAGCGGATCTACCTCGGCACCGCGCTGTTCACTGCCTTCATGTTCGTGGCACTGACGGTCTGCGTCAGCGCCGACGTCATCGCACCGACGTTCACCGTGGATGTGATCGGGAACCTGATCTTCGGCATCCCGATGATCTTGCTTCCGTTCGTGATCCTGTGGGATGCACCGGGCGAGAAGCGAACCCGCCTGGACAAGGCCGCCGAGCTTACGCTGTTCTGGCTGCCGTACTCCGCGGGCAGCCAGATCGGCTACGAGCTGGTGTTCCTGATCGGCCATCCGCTCGGATTGTGGGCGCCGACAACCGATCCCGGCTGGAAGTGGCTGTGGTGGCAGTACGGCTTGGCCGATACCCGCTACGTCAGCGGTAATCCGTGGACGTTCGCACTCGAAGTCGTCGGGGTGACCACCGGGGTGACCCTATTCGTGGTGTGGACCCGCCTGATCCGGCCCGATCTCGCGCTGGAGTCCCGGATTCGGTGCCTGTGGATGGCCTTCGCCGGTGTGGCGATTCTGATGAGTAGCACCGCCGTGTATTTCCTGGCGGAGGTGGGCGCCGGATTCTCCGATATCGGTCAGGGCGCCTTCGGCCTGGGATTCAAGTTCATTGGCGAGAACCTGCCGTTCATCGTGCTGCCGCCGCTGGTCCTCTACTCGATCTATCTGCAGGTCGACTACCTCACCCGCAAGGCCGCTCGAGCCGGGACCGTCGACCTCAGCTAGCGGGGACCAGGTCGGCGCCGATCGGCGGACAGCTCATCGCGCCGCTGCGGAAGGTCTCGGTCGGCGCCACCGCGATATCGCTGACCGCCGCGGCCGCCAGTGCCTGCGCCTTGAACACCCGCGCCGCCGAGCTCAGCCGGTGCTCGACCGAATCCACGTTGCGGTCGAGTTCGGCCGGCCACGCCTCGCCCCACAGCGCGACCTCGGTCATGCCGTAATCCAATGCCCGAAGCACACCCTCGCGAACCCGGGCGTCGGTGTCGATGAGATCGGCGGCCACCGCGAGTGCCTGCGGCTGCGGCTGATCGTCGCCGGCCGCGAGCACGGTTTCGAAGTCGACGGTCTGGGCGCCCAGGATCGACAGCGGGCGGGTGTCACCGGGTTGGGCGAGCAGGACGTTGACGTCCCAGCCGGCCATCACCCGGTCGAAGATCCAGCCGCCGGCATGCTGCACCGCCTCGGCGACGCTGGGTGCGACGATGTCGAGCCGGTACCTCATGATCCGGCGTCCGGCTTCAGCTGGCTCGCCAGCGACCTGGAGTATTCCCTGAACACTTGCGTCAGCGGTATCGACGGGTCGAGTAGCCATGAGGTCTCCATTCCGTTCACAAATGCGAGGATTTCCACGGCTTTGCGGGCCGCGTTCACGTCTGGTCGATAGCGGCCCTGCTCCTGGCCACTGCGGATGCGCTCGGCGATGATCTCGACCGCCTGCCGGTAGCGGTCCACCAGGCGGTCGTGCAGCGGGGCGTCGGGTGCGATGTTCTCCACCATCAACACCGCGAACGTCCCGACGAGCTGAGGTGACCGGTCAAACCGCTCGGCGGCATTCGCGATGCCCTCGACGAGGTCGCCCGTCAGGTAGTCGGCGTGCTCACTGTCGTCGGCATCCCGCGCGTCGAGCACCGCGTGCAGCAGCTGTTCCTTGGATTCGAAGTGGTGCAACAGTCCGGCAGCGGTGACGCCGGCCTCCCTGGCGATCTGCGCCAGGGTGGTGTTGCGCCAGCCGTTGCGGGCCAGCAGCCGCTGCGCGACGTCGAGAATCCGCTGCTTGCGGTCCTCACCCTTGGCCAGAAGGGTTGCGTACGGACGGCGATGAGCGCTTGCGCGAAGAGTCGACGTCTCGGGTGCCGTCACCGAACTCCCTTCGCCAGACCAACCTAGTGAACACACAGTAGGTTGGTTTGGGCCGGTGTGACAAGGGTCTCAGCGAGATTTTTGCCGAGATCGACGTCAGGGCTGTGAATCGGGCCCGAAAGCAGCCGTGAGGTCGATCTCGCGGGCTACAGCCCAAGCGATTTGGCGATGATCACCTTCATCACCTCGCTGGTACCGGCGTAGATCCGGGCCACCCGCGCATCGGTGTAGAGCCGGGCGATCGGATACTCCATCATGTATCCGTAGCCGCCGAACAGCTGCAGGCAACGGTCGATCACACGTTGCTGCATCTCGGTGCAGAACAGCTTGACCCGTGCGGCGTCGGCACCGCTGAGTTCGCCCTCGACGTGCAGTCCCACCGCCCGGTCGAGCATCGCCTGGGCCGCCTCCACCTCCGTCGAGCAGGCGGCGAGCTCGAACTTGGTGTTCTGGAACGACGCAACGGGCGTGCCGAATGCCTTGCGGCTCTTGGTGTATTCGATCGCAGCGCCGATCGCCGAGCGAGCCTGGGCCACTGAGCCGACCGCGACGGTGAGCCGCTCCTGCGCCAGGTTGTGCCCCAGATAGCTGAAGGCCTGGCCGTCGGCCCCCAGCACATTGGCGGCAGGCACCCGCACGTCGACGAACGACAGCTCCGCGGTGTCCTGCACCTTGCAGCCCATCTTCTCCAGCTCGCGCCCGCGGGTGAAGCCCGCCATCCCGTCCTCGACAACCAGCAGGGTCAGCCCGGCCCGACGGTTGTCCGGATCGGTGGAGGTGCGCGCCACCACGACAACCAGATCGGCCTGCATGCCACCGGTGATGAACGTCTTGGCGCCGTTGACGATGTAGTCGTCACCGTCACGCACCGCCGTCGTGCGCACCCCGGCCAGGTCGGAACCGGTGCCGGGTTCGGTCATCGCGACCGCGGTCAGCAGCGTGCCTGCGGCAAGCCCGGGAAACCACCGGGTGCGCTGTTCGTCATTCGCGTAGTGCAGGAAGTACGGCAGGATCACCTCGAGCTGGGTGCGCACCGTCGACAGCGTCACCAGGGCGCGCGCCGCCTCTTCCTGCAGCACCACGTTGTAGCGGTAGTCGTCCTGCCCGCCGCCGCCATACTCCTCGGGCAGCGTGATGCCCATGATCCCGGCCTCCCCGAGCTTGGCGAATGTCTCGCGCGGCATCCGACCCGCCTTCTCCCACTGCGGGTATGCGGGGACGACCTCCTTCTCGATGAAGTCTCGAGCGAGTGCGCGAAACGCCTCGTGGTCTTCGGTGAACAGATCGCGGCGCATCAGGTCCCTATCAGTTGATCAGCTCGACGACGGTGGCGTTGGCGGTGCCGCCGCCTTCGCACATCGCCTGCAGTCCGTAGCGAATTCCGTTGTCGCGCATGTGGTACAGCATGCGCGTCATGAGCACCGCGCCCGAGCCGCCGAGGGGGTGGCCCAAGGCGATGGCCCCGCCCAGCGGGTTGAGCCGGTCGGCCTTGGCGCCGAGGTCGGCCGCCCAGGCCAGCGGCACCGGCGCGAACGCCTCGTTGACCTCGAACACCCCGATGTCGTCGATGCCCAGGCCGGCCTTCGCCAACACCTTCTGCGTTGCCGGGATGGGACCGGTGAGCATGAGCACCGGATTGGCACCGGCGACCGCGCCCGCGACATACCGGGCCAGCGGCCGCCAGCCCTGTGCTGCAGCGTATTCGGCGGTGGTGACCAGCAGAGCGGCCGCGCCGTCGGAGATCTGCGACGAGTTGCCCGCGTGGATGACGCCGTCCTCGGTGAACGCCGGCTTGAGGCCGGCCAGTTTCTCGACGGTGGTCCCCCGGCGGATGCCCTCGTCGGCGTCGACCACTCCGCCCTCGGTGACCACCGGGACGATTTGGTCGGTGAAGGCCCCGCGATCCTGTGCGGCGGCGGCGAGTTCGTGGCTGCGCGCGGAGAACTCGTCGAGGTCGGTGCGGGACAGGCCCCACTTCTCGGCGATCATCTCCGCCGAGATGCCTTGGTTGAACGAGAAGTCGTCGTAACGCTCGAGCACCTTGGGGCCGTACGGCATACCGGTGGCCCGCGCCGAGCCGAGCGGAACGCGGCTCATCACCTCGACACCACCGGCGACCACCACATCCTGCTGACCGGACATGACTGCCTGTGCGGCGAAATCGAGTGCCTGCTGGCTGGATCCGCAGGCGCGATTGACCGTGGTCCCCGGGATCGATTCGGGCCACCCGGCCGCCAGGACGGCGAACCGGCCGATATTGCTGGACTGGTCACCGACCTGGGACACGCAGCCCCACACCACGTCGTCAACCGTCGACGGGTCGAGGCCGGCGCGCTCGGCGAGCGCGTTCAGCACCAACCCCGACAGGTCGGCGGCGTGCATGCCGGACAGCCCGCCGTTTCGCTTACCCACCGGAGTACGGACCGCCTCGACGATCACCGTTTCCCGCATCACAGCTCCTTAGTTCTGCTTGAGGCGAATGTTCACGCGACGACGCCCTGCTCACGCAGTCGGCCGATCTCGTTGTCGGACAAGCCCAATTCGGCCAGCAGCGCATCGGTGTGCTCACCGAGGCCCGGCACCGCGCCCATCGGTTGTTCGTAGCCGGAGATGATCGGCGGCGGCAGGATGGCCTCAATCGGCCCTGCGGTGGTCTGCACGGTCCGCCAGCGGTCGCGCTCCGACAGCTGGGGATGCGCCAGCACGTCGCTGGGCAGGTTGTAGCGGGCATTGCCGATGCCCGCGGTGTCGGCGGTCTTCTGGATGTGCGCGAGATCGTGCTGGGCGCACCAGGTTTGGATGGCGTCGTTGAGCAGATCGCGATGGGCGCAGCGATCGGAGTTGGTGGCAAAGCGCGGATCGTCGGCCAGGTCGGGCCGCTCGATGATCTCGCGGGCCAGCCGTTGCCACTCCCGGTCATTGGTGGTGCCCAGCACCACCGTCTGATCGTCCGAGGTGTGGAAGGAACCGTACGGCGCGACCGCCGGTGAGTTCATCCCCAACGGCTGCTGGTCGATTCCGGAGTGCTGGGCGTAGGTCAGCGGATAGCCCATCAGGTCCATCATGGTGTCGAACAGGCTCACAGTAACGGCTGAGCCTCGACGCGTCCGTCTATCGCGGGAGATCAGCATGGCCATGATCGACAGCGCCGAGTACAGCCCGGTAGAGATGTCGGCGATCGGCGGGCCGGGTTTGGCGGGCATGCCGGGATAGCCGGTCACCGCGCATGATCCGGATTCGGACTGCGCCAGCAGGTCGTAGGCGCGCTTGTTCGACAGCGGCCCGCCGGCCCCGTATCCATCGATCTCGACGGCGATCACGTCGGGATGCCGGTCGCGCAACTGGTCCGGTGAGATGCCGAGCCTGGCGGTGGAGCCCGGCGCGAGATTCGACACCAGCGCGTCGGCGCGGTCGAGCAGCCGATGCAGGATCTCGAGACCCTCGGACGATTTGAGATCCAGCGCGATCGATTCCTTGTTGCGGTTGGCCCAAACAAAGTGCGCGGCAAGGCCACCGGGACCGTTGACGACGTCGTCGTAGTGTCGGGCGAAATCCCCGCCGGCCGGGTTCTCGACCTTGATCACGCGGGCACCGAAATCGGCCAGGACGCGCGAGCACATCGGCGCCGCCACCGCCTGCTCAAGGGCCACGACGGTGATACCGGCCAGCGGGGCTGCCGGTCCTTGCGCAGAAGTCATCAGATCACCATACGGTCGGCGCAGACGCTGGCCACTAGTAGCTCTTGGGCAGGCCGAGAACGTTGGCGGCGAGGAAGTTCAGGATCATCTCCTGGCTGACAGGGGCGATCTTCATCAGGCGCGATTCGCGGAAGAACCGGGAGATGTTGTACTCCTCGGAGTAGCCCATGCCGCCGTGCGTCTGCAACGCGCGGTCGGCCGCCGCGAACCCGGCATCCGCGCAGAGGTATTTGGCCATATTGGCTTCTCGGCCGCAGGGCTTTCCGTTGTCGTAGAGCCAGGTCGCCTTGCGCAGGATCAGCTCGGCCGCGTCCAACCGCGCCAACGAATCCGCCAGTGGGAACTGGATGCCCTGGTTCATCCCGATCGGCCGGTCGAACACCACGCGCTCGTTGGCGTACTTCACCGCCCGGTCCAACGCCACCCGTCCGATGCCCAACGCCTCGGCGGCGATCAGCATTCGCTCCGGGTTCAGCCCGTGCAGGATGTAGGAGAAGCCCTTGCCCTCTTCGCCGATGCGGTCGGCGACCGGGACCCGCAGATCGTCGATGAACACCTCGTTGGAGCTGACGGCGTTGCGCCCCATCTTCTTGATCGGCCGGATATCGACGTGGTCGCGGTCGATGTCGGTGAGGAACAACGACAGGCCCTCCGTGGGCTTGCCCCCGCGCTTCTCCACGTCGTCGCGGGCCTCGGTTCGGGTCAGCAGCAGGATCTTCTCGGATTCCAGCGCCTTGGAGATCCACACCTTGCGGCCGTTGACTATGTAATGTTCGCCGTCCCGCTTGGCGAACGTCGTGATGCGCGAAGTATCAAGCCCAGCACCGGGTTCGGTAACCCCGAAGCAGACATGCAGGTCCCCGTTGACGATGCGCGGCAGCGTCGCGGCCTTCATCTCGTCGGAGCCGAACACCACCACCGGCTGCATCCCGAAGATCGACATGTGGATCGCGCTGGCGGCGTTCATCGCACCACCGGAGCGGGCGACCTCCTCGGCCAGCAGCGTGGCCTCGGTGATGCCCAGCCCATGGCCGCCGTACTCCTCCGGGATCGTCATCCCCAGCCAGCC
>JAHFVD010000048.1:0-48949 GCA_023264735.1 Mycobacterium sp.
TCTACCCGCCGTACAAGGGTTATCAAGAAGCGGCGAATCGTCGCATCCCGCTGGTGGTGTGCGAACCGCTGTGAGTCAGGCGCCGAAGACCGGCAGCGGGGTGCGCGACTTGGCTAGCAGATCGCTGACGACCGGGCCGAGCTCGGCGGGATCCCAGCGGGCACCCTTGTCGATGGTCCCGCCCCGGTTCCAGCCCTCGGCGACCCGGATGATGCCGCCCTCGACCTCGAACACCTGGCCGGTGATGTCCTTGGACTCGACGCTGCCGAGCCACACCACCAGCGGCGAGACATTCTCCGGTGCCATCGCGTCGAAATCGCTGTCCTGCGTGGCCATCATGTCGGCAAAGACGGTCTCGGTCATCCGAGTCCGGGCCGACGGCGCAATGGCGTTGACGGTGACGCCGAAGCGGCCCATCTCGGCGGCGGCGACCAACGTCAGAGCGGCGATACCCGCCTTGGCGGCACTGTAGGTCGCCTGCCCGACGCTGCCCTGCAGGCCGGCACCCGAGCTGGTGTTGATGATGCGAGCGTCAACGACCTTGCCCTCCTTGGACTGCGCGCGCCAGTACGCTCCCGCGTGCTTCATGGTGGCGAAGTGTCCCTTGAGGTGCACGGCGGTGACGGCGTCGAACTCGTCTTCGGTGGCATTGACGAACATCCGGTCTCGGACGATGCCGGCGTTGTTCACCAGGACGTCGAGTCCGCCGAAGGCGTCGATGGCCGTCTGGATCAGCTCGGCCGACTGCGCCCAGTCGGCGACATTGGAGCCGTTGGCGACGGCTTCCCCACCGGCAGCGGTGATCTCGTCGACCACGCCCTGCGCGGCGCTACCGCCGCCGGCCGGTGACCCGTCGAGCCCGACGCCGATGTCGTTGACCACCACGCGCGCGCCCTCGGCGGCGAACGCCAGCGCATGCGCCCGCCCGATGCCGCCACCCGCACCCGTCACGATGACCACGCGGCCGTCGAGAAGTCCCATGTGTCTTGTCTCCTTATTTGATGTCGGCTGTGGTGGTCGACAGGTAGTGCGGCGGTTCCCCGCCACCATGTACCTCCAGCGACGCACCACTGATGTAGGACGCAGCCGAAGAGGCGAGAAATGCTGTGGCCCAACCGATATCCTCGGGTTTGGCCAGCCTTCCCAACGGCACGTTCTTGGAGATCGCCGCAATCGAATCGGCGTCACCGTAGAAGAGTTCGGACTGCTCGGTCTCGACCATGCCGACGACGACGGAGTTGACGCGGACCTTGGGGGCCCATTCCACGGCGAGCGTGGTGGTCATGTTCTCCATGCCGGCCTTGGCCGCGCCGTACACGGCGGTGCCCGGCGTCGGCCGCCTACCGCTCACGCTGGTGATGTTGATGATCGACCCACCGGAGTCCTGCCCCTGCATCACAACGTTGGCGTGTTGGGAAACCGACAGTGCGCCAAGCAGGTTGAGCTCGATGATCTTGGTGCTGAACTTCGCCGACGCGTCGGCGGCAAGGACGTATGGTGAGCCGCCCGCATTGTTCACGACGACGTCGAGGCGACCATGGTCGGCACCGATCCCGTCGATGAGCGCCTTCACGGCTTCGTCGTCGCGGATGTCGCAGGCGCGGAATTCGTGCGGGGAGCCCTCGACGGGACGGCGGGCGCAGGTGATGACGGTGGCGCCCTGAGCGGCGAAGACGGCGCTGATGCCGGCGCCGACGCCACGGACACCGCCGGTCACGAGGACGACTCGACCACTCAGTTGCAGGTTGATACCAGTGTCAGCCGCGTCGGTCACTGTGCTAGCGTACCAAGCAAGTGCTTGCTTAGGTATTCACCCCGTCAGGAAGTGGCCCAGGTAGTCCGATGACCATTACCACCAGCACCGTCGAGCCGGGCATTGTCGCCGTCACGGTGAACTATCCCCCCGTCAACGCGATCCCCTCCCGCGGCTGGTTCGAGCTCGGTGACGCCATCACCGCCGCGGGCCGCGACCGGTCCACCCACGTGGTGATCCTGCGCGCCGAAGGCCGCGGCTTCAACGCCGGTGTCGACATCAAAGAGATGCAGAACACCGAGGGCTTCACCGCGCTGATCGACGCCAACCGCGGGTGCTACCACGCGTTCCGCGCGGTGTACGAGTGCGAGGTGCCGGTGGTCGCGGCCGTCAACGGATTCTGTGTCGGCGGCGGTATCGGCCTGGTCGGCAACGCCGACGTGATCGTCGCGTCCGACGACGCCAAGTTCGGCCTGCCTGAGGTGGAGCGCGGCGCCCTTGGCGCGGCCACCCACCTCTCCCGGTTGGTCCCCCAGCACATGATGCGGCGGCTGTTCTTCACCGCCGCCACCGTGAGCGCCGAGACGCTGCACCACTTCGGATCGGTGCACGAGGTGGTTCCGCGCGCCGACCTCGACGAGGCCGCACTGCGCGTCGCACGCGATATCGCATCCAAGGACACCCGGGTCATCCGCGCCGCCAAGGAAGCGCTCAACCTGATCGACGTCCAACCGCCGAACGCGAGATACCGGATGGAACAGGGGTTTACGTTCGAGCTGAACCTGTCCGGTGTGTCCGATGAGCACCGGGATGCGTTCGCGGGAACGCACAAGGGGGCGAAGTAATGGCAGACAAGAGAACAACTCTGGATGAGGCGGTCTCGGTCGTCGAAAGCGGTATGACGATCGGCATCGGCGGCTGGGGTTCCCGTCGCAAACCGATGGCCTTCATTCGTGCCCTGCTGCGCACCGACGTCACCGATCTGACCGTCGTCACCTACGGCGGACCCGATCTCGGCCTGCTGTGCTCGGCAGGCAAGGTCAAGCGCGTCTATTACGGCTTCGTGTCACTGGACTCGCCGCCGTTCTACGATCCGTGGTTCGCCAAGGCCCGCACGACGGGCGCGATCGAATCGCGTGAGATGGACGAGGGCATGCTGCGCTGCGGGCTGCAGGCCGCCGCACAGCGGCTGCCGTTCCTGCCGATTCGCGCCGGCCTCGGCAGTGACGTGCGGGCGTTCTGGGGTGACGAGCTCAAGACCGTCAAGTCCCCCTACCCCGTTCGAAATCCCGGGTCGCTTCGCTCCTGCCCGCCGGAAGGCGATGGTTACGAAGAACTCGTCGCGATGCCCGCACTGAACCTCGATATCGCGTTCGCGCACCTGAATCTCGGTGACGCACAGGGCAATGCGGCCTACACCGGCATCGACCCGTACTTCGACGACCTGTTCCTGATGTCGGCGCAGAAACGCCTGCTGTCGGTGGAGAAGGTGGTGTCCACCGAAGAGCTGGTGAAATCCGTTCCACCACAGGCATTGCTGATCAACCGGATGATGGTCGACAGCGTCGTCGAGGCACCGAACGGCGCGCATTTCACCACCGCCGAGCCCGACTACCGCCGCGACGAGAAGTTCCAGCGGCATTACGCCGAAGCCGCCGCGTCCGACGAGACCTGGGCCGAGTTCGTCTCGACCTACCTGTCGGGCAGCGAGGCCGATTACCAAGCCGCAGTGCGCAAGTTCAAGGAGGAGCAGGCATGATCTCCGCAACCCGCGCCGAGGTGTGCGCCGTCGCGTGCGCCGAATTGTTCCGCGACGCAGGCGAGATCATGGTCAGCCCGATGACCAATATCGTGTCGATCGGCGCCCGGTTGGCCCGCCTGACGTTCTCCCCCGACATCCTGCTGACCGACGGCGAGGCCCGCATCCTCGCCGACACCCCGGCGATGGGGGCCACCGGAGCCATCGAAGGCTGGATGCCGTACGGCCGTGTCTTCGAAACCCTCGCCTGGGGCCGGCGCCATGTGGTGATGGGCGCCAACCAGATCGACCGCTACGGCAACCAGAACCTGTCGGCGTTCGGCCCGCTGCAGCATCCGACGCGTCAGATGTTCGGCGTGCGCGGTGCACCGGGTAACACCATCAACCACGCCACCAGCTACTGGGTCGGCAACCACTCCAAGCGGGTGTTCGGGACTGGAGTCGACATCGTCTCTGGAATCGGCTGGGACAAGGTCGATCCGAACAACCCGGCGTACCGCTTCGTCAACGTCTTCCGTGTGGTGACCAACCTCGGTGTGTTCGACTTCAACGGACCCGACCACCAGATGCGGGCGGTATCGCTGCACCCAGGCGTGAGCCCCGACGAGGTCGCCGAGAACACCTCGTTCGAGGTGCACGGCCTTGGCGAGGCTGAGACCAGCCGACTTCCATCCGGCGAAGAGCAGAAGCTGATCCAAGAGGTGATCGATCCGAAATCACTGCGGGACAAAGAAGTCCGATGAGTAGGCTCAAAACACCGCTGACCGAGCTGGTCGGCATCGAACATCCCGTCGTGCAGACCGGCATGGGCTGGGTCGCGGGTGCGCGACTGGTGTCGGCCACGTCCAACGCCGGCGGGCTGGGCATCCTGGCCTCGGCGACGATGACGATCGACGAGCTGGCGACCGCGATCAAGAAGGTAAAGGCCTCCACCGACAAACCGTTCGGGGTCAACATCCGTGCCGACGGCGCCGATGCTCCAGACCGCGTCGACCTGATGATCCGCGAGGGAGTCAAGGTCGCATCCTTCGCGCTGGCCCCCAAGCAGGAACTGATCGCGAAGCTCAAAGAGGCTGGCTCAGTGGTGATTCCGTCGGTGGGTGCGGCCAAACACGCGCGTAAGGTGGCGAGCTGGGGCGCCGACGCCGTCATCGTGCAGGGCGGCGAAGGCGGCGGCCACACGGGCCCGGTAGCCACCACACTGTTGCTGCCCTCGGTCCTCGACGCCGTGGACATCCCGGTGATCGCCGCTGGCGGCTTCTTCGACGGACGCGGCTTGGCCGCTGCGCTGTCCTATGGCGCCGCAGGCGTGGCGATGGGCACCCGGTTCCTGTTGACCTCGGATTCCACCGTGCCCGAAGAGGTCAAGCAGCGTTACCTCAAGGCCGCGCTCGACGGCACCGTCGTCTCCACCCGGGTCGACGGCATGCCGCACCGCGTCCTGCGTACCGAACTCGTCGAGAAGCTCGAAAGCGGCTCCCCGATCCGTGGTTTCACCGCGGCGGTGCGCAACGCCGCCAAGTTCAAGAAGATGTCGCAGATGACCTGGTCCGGGATGATCCGCGACGGCCTGGCGATGCGCCACGGCAAGGACCTCACCTGGTCGCAGGTGCTGATGGCCGCCAATACCCCGATGCTGCTGAAGGCGGGCCTTGTCGAAGGCAATACCGAAGCGGGCGTGCTGGCCTCCGGACAGGTCGCTGGGATCATCGAGAATCTGCCGTCGTGCGCCGAGCTGGTCGAGACCATCGTGGCCGATGCCGTCAAACACCTCCAGGCAGCCTCCGCCTTCATTCAGTAAATCCATTTACTTCATTTTGGTGAAATGAAGCTATAATCTTCATATGGCTGGAGTGAAGGTCAACGCTTCACCGGAGCGCGCTGCCCTGATCGGTGACGTCGTGGACTCCCGGCATGCGTCCGATCGTGGCCAACTGCACCGCCGCATCACCGAAGCGCTCGCCGGCACGCCCCTGGCGTTCACCGTCGGTGACGAGTTCCAGGGCAGCTATCCGACGGTCGGCGACGCGATCGGTGCCGCCCTGACGGTGCGACTGGCCGTGGGACCCGAGATCGATGTGCGGTTCGGCATCGGCTGGGGTTCGGTGATCGTGCTCGACGCCGGTACCGGCATCCAGGACGGCCCCGGCTGGTGGTCGGCGTGGGAAGCGATCGAGTGGACCGCGGCCGCCCAACAACAGCCGGCATTGGCGACCGTGCGCACCGCATACCGCCGCTACGGCGATGCCGGACCGGATCCCGACGCCGTCAACGCCGCCCTGTTGTGTCGGGACCACCTGCTTGGATCGATGGATGCGCGCTCCCTGCGCCTGCTGCGGGGGCTACTCGATCACAAGACGAAGAAGGAATTGGCGGCCATGGAAGGAATCAGTGCCTCAGCGGTGTCGCAGCGGACAGCGCGCGACGGGCTGGATCTGCTGGTGCTGGCGTCTGAGCAACTACGGGCCCTCCAATGAGCGGCGTCGCCGTGCTGCTGATCGCCATCGGCTGCGCCGATATCGTGCGGCGCTTGACCACCCGGCGCTGGCCGGCGGTGGTCACTGGTCCGGCGGTGGCCGTGGTGACCGCTGCGCTGTGCGGACTCCTGCACCTCGGTGATCTGCTGCTGGTTGGTATCGCCGCGGTGGCGGCCATGGCGTGGGAGCTGGCGGGCAACCACGCCGAGCGGGTCGGGGGCCGCAGGCAGGCCGCGCCGCTGGTGTTGTTCGTCGCCGTGCTGGCGGCGGTGATACTGCTGTCCGGAGTGGGTTCACCGGTGACGGGACTGGTCAAGGCTTGGGCGGGCTGGGCGCCGGTGACCGGGCTGGCGTCGGCCGATCCGACCCGAATCATGTTGGTAGCCGGCGTGATTCTGCTGCAAGTCGCTACGGGAAATCAGCTGGTTCGGCTGCTGCTCGGGTCGGTGGGAGCGGTCAAGCCGGCCGGCGAGCCGCAGCCCTCGGATCGGCTCAAGGGCGGGCGTCTGCTCGGACCGATGGAACGGCTGCTGATCCTGGGGCTGAGTCTGGCCGGGCAGCTGGCCGCCGCGACCGCGGTGGTGGCGGCCAAGAGCATCATCCGCTTCCCGGAGATCAATGCCCAAAAGGCCCGGGAGAACGGCGGTATCGGCATCGACGACGTCACCGAGTACTTCTTGGTGGGCAGCTTCGCGAGTTGGATCGTCGCGCTCGGCGGGCTGGCACTGACAGCGGCGGGCTAGCTTCGCGATTCGTCGTCGGTGGACGGCGTCGGCGTCATACGTTGTGGATCATGAAGATGAATGCCGCCATCCTGTGGGAGTACGGGCAAGACTGGAGCGTCGAAGAAGTCGAGCTCGATCCTCCCAAGGACGATGAGGTTCTCGTCTCGTTCGAGGCCACCGGCCTGTGCCATTCCGATCACCACATTCGCGACGGCGACCTGGTGGCGCCGATCCCGATCATCGGCGGCCACGAGGGCGCCGGCATCGTGCAGGAGGTCGGGCCAGGGGTCCGCGATCTGAAGGTCGGCGATCACATCGTCGCCGCATTCCTGCCCGCCTGCGGGCGCTGTCGCTGGTGTGCAACCGGCAAGTCGAACCTGTGCGACATGGGTGCGGAAATCCTGACGGGCCTGCAGCCCGATGGCACATTCCGGCGGCACGCCCGCGGCCAAGATATCTACGCCGCAATCGGTTTGGGCACCTTCGCCCCCTACGGCACGGTGCCGGAAGCCTCATTGGTCAAGATCGACGACGACATCCCGCTGACCCGCGCATGCCTGCTCGGCTGCGGTGTCACCACCGGCTGGGGCTCAGCGGTGAACACCGCCGACGTGCAGCCCGGCGACACGGTGGTGGTGATCGGCTGCGGCGGCATCGGCAGCGGAGCCATCCAGGGCGCCCGGTTGGCCGGCGCGGAGAAGATCGTCGTGATCGACATCGTGGAAAGCAAGCGGGACAAGGCATTTCTGTTCGGCGCCACGCACTTCGCGACATCCATCGCCGAAGGCACGGAGCTCGTTCGAGAACTTACGAAGGGCGTAATGGCCGATTCCGCGCTGCTGACGGTCGGGCTCGTCAAGGGCCCGATGATCAACGACGCGCTGGAACTCGTCAGCAAGGGTGGCACCGTCGTGCTGACCGCTTTGGCCGCGATGACCGACGTGACACCGGTGCTGCCGATGACGATGTTCACACTCTTCCAGAAGCGCCTACTCGGCAGCCTCTACGGACAAGCCAACCCGCGTGCCGACATCCCGAAGCTGCTCAGCCTCTACCGCGCCGGCAAGCTACTGCTCGACGAGACCGTCACCCACGAGTACAAACTGGGCGAGATCAACCACGCCTACGACGACATGCTCGCCGGGCGCAACATCCGCGGGGTCGTCATTCACGACACCTGACGCGCGCCCGGGGAGATCGTCAGAGACGTTCGATGATGGTGACGTTGGCGGTGCCGCCGCCCTCACACATCGTCTGCAGACCGTAGCGGCCGCCGCGACGCTCGAGCTCGTTGAGCATGGTGGCGAACAGCTTGGCGCCGGTGGCCCCCAGCGGGTGGCCGAGCGCGATCGCGCCGCCGTTGGGGTTGACCTTCTCCGGGTCGGCCTTGGTCTCCTTGAGCCAGGCCATCACCACGGGCGCGAACGCCTCGTTGATCTCGACGACGTCGATGTCGTCGATGGTCAGGCCGGCCTTGTCCAGCGCGTACTTCGTCGCCGGGATCGGGCCGGTCAGCATGAACACCGGATCGGCGCCGCGGGCACTGATGTGGTGGATGCGGGCCCGCGGGGTCAGCTTGTGGTCCTTGACGGCTTGCTCGCTGGCCAGCAGCACCGCGCTGGCACCGTCGGAGATCTGGCTGGCCATCGCCGCCGTCAGCCGGCCGCCCTCGCGCAGCGTCTTGAGTCCGGCCAGCTTCTCCAGGCTCGACTCACGCGGACCCTCGTCGGTACGGAACTCGCCGACCGGGACGATCTCGTTCTCAAAGCTGCCATTACGGATGGCGGCGAAGGCCTTGTTGTGGCTGTTCAGGGAGAACTCCTCCATCTCCTCACGAGACAGGCCCCACTTCTCGGCGATCATCTCCGCCCCGCGGAACTGGGAGATCTCCTGATCGCCGTAGCGGTGCTGCCAGTTCTCCGACTCGTTGGTCGGCGAGGTGAAGCCGAACTGCTCGGCGACGGTCATCGCCGAAGAGATCGGGATACGGCTCATGTTCTGCATGCCGGCAGCCAGGATCAGGTCGGCGGTGCCGGCCATGATGGCCTGTGCGCCAAAGGAAATCGCCTGCTGGCTGGAGCCGCACTGCCGGTCGACGGTGACGCCCGGGACCTCTTCGGGGTAGCCGGCGGCCAGCCAGGTGTTGCGGGCGATGTTGCCGGCCTGCGGGCCGATGGTGTCCAGGCAGCCGGCCACCACATCGTCGACGGCGCCGGGGTCGACGTCGACCCGATCGAAGATGCCGCGGTAGGCGACCACACCGAGGTCGATGGGGTGGACGGGGGCCAGCGATCCATTGCGCTTGCCGACCGCGGTGCGCACGGCGTCAATGACGTATGCCTGTGATGCGGGGGCCATATCGATCTCCTTGTCAGTTGTTGGGCGCGGCGATGCCGCCCAGGACGATGGCGAGGTATTGGCGGCCGACTTCCTCGGCTGTCAGCGGCCCGCCTGGTTGATACCAACGCACGGACACCCACGTCGTATCCCGGATGAACCGGTACACCACGTCGACGTCGATATCCGGGCGGAAGTACCCCTGCTTGACGCCCTCGTTGAGCAGGTCAAGCCACATCTTGCGTTGTTCTTTGTTGCGCTCGTCGACGAAGTCGAACTGCGGCAGGGACGACAGCCGCTTGGCCTCGTCCTGGTAGATCACCACCTGCGCGTGCCGGTCTTCGATGGCCTCGAACGACGCCATGAACAAGCCCTTGAGCCGCTCGAGCGGATTGGGCTCGGTGGCGATCACCCTCTGGTAGCGCTCGAACAGCCAGTCCAGAAAATCCCGCAGAACCTCCTCGACCATCTGCTCCTTGCTCTTGAAGTGGTGGTACAGACTGCCGGACAGAATGCCCGCCGAGTCGGCGATATCGCGCACGGTGGTCGCGCGCAGACCCCGTTCGGCGAACATCGTCGCGGCGAGCACCAGAAGCTCGTCGCGACGACTGACCGGCGGCTCGGTCATGCGCGTTGGCTCGACACCGAAATGACTTCGCCGGTTAGGTAACTCGAGTAATCGCTGGCCAGGAACGCGATGGTGGCCGCCACTTCCCACGGCTCCGCGGCGCGGCCGAACGCCTCGCCCTCCGACAGCCGGTCGAGCAGGTCGGTCGAGCTGACCTTCTCCAGGAACTTGTGCCGCGCGATGCTCGGCGAGACCGCGTTGATGCGCACCCCATGTTCGACGGCTTCGATTGCGCTGCAGCGGGTCAGCGCCATCACGCCGGCCTTGGCAGCGGCGTAATGCGACTGCGAATGCTGCGCCCGCCAACCCAGGACGCTCGCGTTGTTGACGATCACGCCGCCGTGGCCGGCATCGCGGAAATACCGCAGCGCCGCGCGGGTCGCCCGCATCACCGACGTCAGCGTCACGTTGAGCACCCGATCCCAGTCCTCGTCGGTCATGTCGATGACGGGGGTTTCCCCACCGAGGCCGGCGTTGTTGACCAGGACGTCCAGGCGGCCCAGCCGTGCGGTGGTGGAGGCGATCAACGCATCGACCGCAGCGGTGGACGTGACGTCGCACACCACGCTCTCGACCCGGCCGAGGCCCAATTCGGCCAACTGATCCCGGGTTTCGCCGAGGCGGCGTTCGTGATGGTCGGAGACGACGACGTCGGCACCTTCGAGCAGCGCGCGCCGTGCCGTCGCCGATCCGATACCGGTACCCGCCGCCGCAGTCACCACGACGACCTTGCCGGTCAACAGACCGTGGCCCTCAATCTCCTTGGGCACGTCCGACAATGGCGCCACTAGCCCTTCACCTCTCGAGGTAGGCCGAGCACCCGCTCGGCGATGATGTTGCGCTGAATCTCGTTGGAGCCGCCGTAGATCGTATCCGACCTGGAGAACAGGAACAGCCGCTGCCACTCGTCGAATTCGCCGTCCTCCAGCAATAGGCCGGAGCGGCCTTTGATGTCCATCGCCAGCTCGCCGAGATCGCGATGCCAGTTGGCCCACAACAGCTTTGACACTGAGTCTTTTCCGGCGGCCGTGCCACCGGCTTGCTCGACGTCCATGGTCGCCAACGCGTAGGACCGCATGGTCTGCAGACCTGCCCACGACCTTGCGAGCCGCTCCCGGATCAGCGGATCGTCGATCGCACCGGTGGTCTTAGCCAGCTCGGCGATACCGGAAAGTTCACGGGCATAACGGATCTGCTGACCCAACGTGGAGACCCCGCGCTCGAAGGTCAGCGTTCCCATCGCCACCCGCCAGCCGTCGCCCGGCTCGCCGACCACCAGGTCGGCGTCGGTGCGGGCATCGGTGAAGAACACCTCGTTGAATTCCGAGTCGCCGGTCAGCTGGATGATCGGGCGGATCTCCACGCCCGGCTGATCCAGTGGCACCAGCAGATAGGACAGCCCGGCGTGCCGCTTGGAGCCCTTCTCGGTGCGTGCCACCACGAAGCACCACTGCGCCCAGTGCGCCAGCGACGTCCACACCTTCTGGCCGTTAATCACCCATTGATCGCCATCCAGGACCGCGGCAGTGGCGACGTTGGCCAGATCGCTGCCTGCGCCCGGCTCGGAGTAGCCCTGGGACCACAGCTCGGTGACGTCGAGGATCCGGGGCAGGAACCGCTGCTGCTGTTCGGGGGTGCCGAACGCGATCAGGGTGGGCCCGAGCAGTTCCTCACCGAAGTGGTTGACCTTGTCGGGGGCGTTGGCCTTCGCGTACTCCTCGTAGAACGCCACCCGGTGCGCGACCGACAGGCCGCGACCACCGTGTTCCACCGGCCAGCCCAGGCACGTCAGGCCCGCTGCGGCCAGATGCCGGTTCCAGGCCAGCCGCTCCTCGTAGGCTTCATGCTCGCGGCCCGGACCCCCGAGGCCCTTGAGCGCGGCATATTCACCGACGAGATTGTCGGCCAGCCACTCGCGGACCTCCGCCCGGAACTCCTCGACCGTGATCACCCTTGTAGGCTAACCTACCAAGCACTTGCTTTGTTAGCCCGGGGACGATGCGCCGGGTATCAAGCCTTAGGAGTCTCGATGACGAGGTACGGCGGGCAGGAGCGAAGCGACCCGGGAATGTCAGAGCCGCGCACCACACCCGCGGTGTTGGACCGGATGGCACTCGACTTCGCCGACCACGATGCCCTGGTCACCGAGGAACGCACCCTCACCTTCGCCGAACTGCGCGACGAGGTTCGCCGGGCCGCGGCGGCGATGATCGGCCTTGGCGTCGCCCAGGGTGATCGGGTCGCGATCTGGTCGCCGAACACCTGGCACTGGGTGATCGCCTGCCTGGCCACCCACTACGCCGGCGCGGTGATGGTGCCGCTGAATACCCGCTACACCGCCGACGAGGCGTCCGACATCCTGGCCCGCACCGAAGCGCCGCTGCTGTTCGGGATGGGCCGATTCCTGGGTGCCGACCGGGTGGGCGACCTGGATCGCACCGCGCTGCCGGCGCTGCGGCACATCATCCGCATCCCCATCGACGGCGATGACGGCAACTGGGACGAATTCCTCGCCGGGCCGCAGCCGCCGCTGTCGGAGGTCGACGCCCGCACGGCGGCGGTCCGTCCCGACGCCCCTTCCGACGTCCTGTTCACCTCGGGCACCACCGGGCGCAGCAAAGGCGTGTTGTGCGCGCACCGGCAGTCACTGGCCGCATCCGCGGCGTGGGCCGAGTGTGGCCAGCTCACCAGCGCCGACCGCTACCTGTGCATCAACCCGTTCTTCCACAACTTCGGCTACAAGGCCGGCATCCTGGCCTGCCTGCAGACCGGCGCCACCCTGATCCCCCAGCTCACCTTCGACCCCGAGCAGGCGATGCGGGTGATCGCCGAGCAGCGCATCACCGTGGTCCCCGGGCCGCCGACGATCTTCCAGACCCTGTTGGACCACCCGGCTCGCAAGAACTACGACCTGAGCTCGCTGCGCTTCGCGGTGACCGGTGCGGCGACCGTGCCGGTCGTGCTGATCGAACGGATGCAGGCTGAGCTCGACTTCGACATCGTGCTGACCGCCTATGGGCTGACCGAGGCCAACGGCTTCGGCACCATGTGCCGGGCGAACGACGATGCCGTCACCGTCGCGACCACCTGCGGGCGGCCGATCGCCGACTTCGAACTGCGCATCGACTCGCCCGACGAGGCCGGTGCCGGCGAGGTGTTGTTGCGCGGGCCCAACGTGATGCTCGGGTACCTCGACGACCCGGCCGCCACCGCCGCGGCGATCGACGCCGACGGCTGGCTGCACACCGGCGACATCGGCACCGTCGACGAGGCGGGAAATCTGCGAATCACTGACCGGCTCAAGGACATGTACATCTGCGGCGGGTTCAACGTCTACCCCGCCGAGATCGAACAGGTGCTGGCCCGCCTCGACGGCGTCGCCGATGCCGCGGTGATCGGCGTGCCCGACGAACGCCTCGGCGAAGTCGGACGAGCGTTCATCGTGCGCCGCGACGGCAGCGACCTCGACGAGCAGGCCGTCATCGACTACACCAAGAAACACCTGGCCAATTTCAAGACCCCACGCTCGGTGGTCTTCGTGGCGAGCCTGCCACGAAACCCCGGTGGCAAAGTGGTCAAACCCGCACTGCGAGAGATGGTTTGATGGATCTGTCCTACGACGACGCCACCGAAGAGTTTCGCGATGAGGTGCGCACCTTCCTGTCGGCGAACTCCGACTCGTTCCCGACGAAGTCCTACGACACGGCCGAGGGCTTCGAGCAGCACCGGATCTGGGACCGCGTCCTGTTCGACGCCGGCCTCTCGGTGATCACCTGGCCGGAGAAGTACGGCGGCCGCGACGCCTCCCTGCTGCAGTGGGTGGTGTACGAGGAGGAGTACTTCCGCGCCGGCGCACCGGGACGGGCCAGTGCGAACGGCACCTCGATGCTGGCGCCGACGCTGTTCGCGCACGGCACCGAGGACCAACTGGACCGGGTGCTGCCGAAAATGGCCAGCGGCGAAGAGATCTGGGCGCAGGCCTGGTCGGAGCCGGAGTCCGGTAGCGACCTCGCCTCGCTGCGGTCGACGGCCACTGCGACCGACGGTGGCTGGCTGCTCAACGGCCAGAAGATCTGGAGTTCGCGGGCGGTGTTCGGCGAGCGGGGATTCGGGCTGTTCCGGTCCGACCCGACCGCCGAGCGTCACAAGGGCTTGACCTACTTCATGTTCGACCTCAAGGCCGACGGCGTCACCGTCCGCCCGATCACCCAGCTCGGCGGTGACACCGGGTTCGGCGAGATCTTCTTCGACGATGTGTTCGTCCCCGATGCCGATGTCATCGGCGGCGTGCACGACGGCTGGCGCGCGGCGATGAGTACGTCGAGCAACGAGCGCGGCATGTCACTGCGCAGCCCGGCTCGCTTCCTCGCCCCGGCCGAGCGGCTGGTGACGCAGTGGCGTGACCGGGGTTCCGACCCGGCATTCGCCGACCGGGTGGCCGACGCCTGGATCAAGGCGCAGGCCTACCGGCTGCACACCTTCGGCACGGTCACCCGCATCGCAGGCGGCGGTGAACTGGGCGCGGAGTCGTCGGTGACCAAGGTGTTCTGGTCCGAGCTCGACGTCGCCCTGCACCAGACTGCTTTGGAATTACGGGGGGCCGATGCCGAACTCACCGACGGCTGGATCGACGGTCTGCTGTTCGCCCTGGGTGGCCCGATCTACGCCGGCACCAACGAGATTCAGCGCAATATCATCGCCGAGCGGTTGCTCGGGCTGCCCCGAGAAAGCTCAGCGAGCGCAGGAGCGAAGAAATGAAATTCGCACTCGACGAGCAGCAACGTGACTTCGCCGCCAGTATCGACGCCGCGCTGGGCGCCGCCGACGTGCCCGGCGCCGTCCGGGCCTGGGCCGAGGGAGACACCACCCCCGCCCGCAAGGTGTGGTCGGCGCTGACCGACCTGGGTGTCACCGCGTTGGTGGTGCCCGAGAAGTACGACGGCATCGAGGCTCATCCCGTCGACCTGGTGGTGGCGCTGGAACGGCTGGGCCGCTGGAATGTCCCCGGCCCGGTCGCCGAATCCATTGCGGTGGCGCCGATTCTGCTGGCCGGCGACGACCGCTCGACGGCGCTGGCCGCCGGTGAATTGATCGCGACCGTCGCGCTGCCACCGGCGGTGCCGCGCGCCGTCAACGCCGACTTCGCCGGGCTGACGCTGCTCGCCCAGGACGGTCAGGTCAGCGACGCCACCGCAGGCGATGCCCACGAGTCCGTCGACCCCAGCCGCTGGCTGTTCGACGTCACCGCCACCGGCAACACTCGCGCCGCCGACGTGGCGCGGGCCTACGAATTCGGTGCGCTGGCCACCGCCGCCTTGTTGGTCGGCGCCGGCCAGGCGATGCTTGACATGTCGGTCGAATATGCCAAGCAGCGCAGCCAATTCGGCCGCATCATCGGCAGCTACCAGGCGCTCAAACACAAGCTCGCCGACGTCCACATCGCGGTGGAACTGGCCCGTCCGCTGGTCTACGGCGCTGCGCTGTCCCTGGCCGACGGATCCCCCGATACCGCACGGGACGTCAGTGCCGCCAAGGCCGCCGCCTCGGATGCCGCGCTGCTGGCGGCACGGTCGTCGCTGCAGACACACGGCGCCATCGGCTTCACCTCCGAACACGATCTGTCGCTGTGGCTACTACGGGTGCAGGCGCTGCACTCGGCGTGGGGCGATCCGACCAGTCATCGACGTCGAGTGCTGGAGGCGCTGGCATGACATCCTCTGAAGAACGGCAGATGTTGCGCGACACCGTCGCGGCACTGATCGAGAAGCACGCCTCCCCCGCCGCGGTGCGCGAAGCCATGGAGTCCGAACGCGGCTACGACGAATCGTTGTGGACGAAGCTGTGCGAGCAGGTCGGCGTCGCTGCCCTGGTGGTTCCCGAAGAGCTCGGCGGGGCGGGCGGCGAATTGGCCGATGCCGCAGCAGTTCTCGAGGAGCTCGGCCGCGGCCTGGTCCCCACACCGCTGCTCGGCACGACGCTGGCCGAGCTGGCGCTCCTGGCCGCCTTGGAGAATGGGGAAGCGCCCGACGACACCCTCGAGCAGCTGGCGGCAGGCGAGGCCATCGGCGCGGTGGTGTTCGACCCCGGCTATGTCGTGAACGGCGACGTCGCCGACGTCGTGATCGCCGTCGAAGACGCCTCGTTGGCGCGGTGGAACGATGTCACCACCGAAGCCGTGCAGACCATGGACCCGACCCGCCGGCTGGCCCGGCTCACCCCCGGCTCCACCACGGCGATCGGGACCGATCCTGGGCTGGCCGATACCGCGGCGATCCTGCTGGCGGCCGAGCAGATCGGCGCCGCGGCGCGGTGCCTGGAACTCACCGTCGAATACACCAAAGAGCGCGTGCAATTCGGCAGGCCGATCGGCAGCTTCCAGGCGCTCAAGCACCGGATGGCCGACCTGTACGTGGCCGTGCAGTCGGCGCGCGCCGTCGTCGGCGATGCGATCGCGGACCCCACTCCGGTGTCGGCCGCGCTGGCCCGCCTGGCCGCCACCGAGGCGTTCACCAAGGTCGCAGGCGAAGCCATCCAGATGCACGGCGGCATCGCGATCACCTGGGAACACGACATCCAGCTGTACTTCAAGCGGGCGCACGGGAGCGCCCAGTTGCTGGGTTCGGTGTCGGATCAACTCCGCCAGCTCGAATCCGAAGTGCTCTAGCCTGACTGAAGTGAACAACCGCGTTGCGCTTCGAGCCGGGATACCGCCGTTCTATGTGATGGACGTGTGGCTGGCCGCCGCTGAGCGCCAGCGCACCCACGGCGACCTGGTGAACCTGTCGGCGGGTCAGCCCAGTGTCGGCGCACCCGAACCGGTGCGCGCGGCCGCGGCGGCCGCGCTGGAAGCCAATCAGCTGGGTTACACCGTCGCCCTGGGTATCCCGGAGCTGCGCGAGGCGATCGCCGGGTCCTACGCGGACCGCTACGGCCTGGACGTCAGCGCCGACGACGTGGTGGTGACCACCGGGTCCTCGGGTGGCTTCCTGCTGGCGTTCCTGGCGTGCTTCGACGCCGGTGACCGGGTGGCCATCGCCAGCCCCGGCTACCCCTGCTACCGCAACATCCTGTCCGCACTGGGTTGTGAGGTCGTCGAGATCCCGTGCGGGCCCGAAACCCGATTCCAGCCGACCGTGCAGATGCTGGCCGAGCTCGACCCGCCGGTGCAGGGGGTGATCGTGGCCAGCCCGGCCAACCCCACCGGCACGGTGATCCCCCCGGAAGAACTCGCTGCCATCGCAACCTGGTGCGATGCGACCGGGGCGCGACTGATCAGCGACGAGGTGTATCACGGGCTGGTCTATCCGGGCGCGCCGGAGACTTCGTGCGCCTGGCAGACATCCCGCAATGCCGTTGTGGCGAACAGCTTTTCGAAGTACTTCGCGATGACGGGCTGGCGCCTCGGCTGGCTGCTGGTACCCAGGGAACTGCGTCGCGCGGTGGACTGCCTGACCGGTAACTTCACCATCTGCCCGCCGGTGCTCCCGCAATTCGCGGGCGTGGCGGCGTTCACGCCCGAAGCGATAGCCGAAGCCGAAGGCCATCTAAACCACTACGCGGCCAACCGAGAGACGCTGCTGGCCGGCCTGCGCCAGGTCGGCATCTCCCGGCTGGCGCCCACCGACGGAGCGTTCTACGTCTACGCCGACGTCTCTGACTTCACCTCGGACTCGTTGACCTTCTGCGAAAAGCTGTTAGCCGATACCGGATTGGCGATCGCCCCCGGAATCGACTTCGACCCCGCACGCGGCGGGTCGTTCGTCCGGCTGTCGTTCGCCGGGCCGTCCAGCGATATCGACGAAGCGCTGCGCCGGCTCGGCACCTGGCTGTCGCGCTAACCCAACGCCGCCGCCTGCCGGTCGGCGGCATCGACGGCCGCGAGGTCGATGCCCTTGGTCTCGCGGGTGAAGGCCAGCGCAATGAGAGTGATCACCGCGGCGGCCGCCAGGTAGATCGCGATCGGGACCGCGGAGCCATAGACCGACAGCAGCTTGACCGCGATGATCGGCGCCAGTGAACCGGCGAAGATCGCGGTGACCTGATAGCCAAGGGAAACACCGGAGTAGCGCATCCTGGTCGGGAACATCTCGGCCATCAACGCCGGCTGCGGGGCGTACATCAGGGCGTGGATGACCAGGCCGAGAATGATCGAACCCATGATCAGCAGGTATTGGCCGCTGTTCATCATCGGGAAGGCGAAGAAGCCCCACGCACCGGCTCCGATCGCACCGACCAGGTAGACGGGCTTGCGCCCGTAGCGATCCGACAGCCGGCCGGCGTACGGAATGACCACGAAATGCACTGCGTGCGCGACCAATAGCCACCACAGGATGTCGCTGGTGTCGGCGTGCACCTCCACCTTGAGATACGTGATCGAGAACGTGACGACCAGGTAGTACATGATGTTCTCGGCAACCCGCAGACCCATCGCGGTGAAAACCCCACGGGGATAACATTTCAGCACCTCGACGACACCATACGAACTGGCCTTCAGCTGCTCGGCTTCCTGTTGGGCTTCCAGGAAGATGGGCGCATCGGTGACCTTGGTCCGGATGTAGTAACCGATCAGCACCACCACGGCGGACAGCCAGAACCCGACCCGCCAACCCCAGGACAGGAACGCGGATTCCGACAGTGTCGCGGTCAGCGTCAGCAGCACCACCGTCGCGAGCATGTTGCCCACCGGCACACCGGCCTGCGGCCAACTTGCCCAGAAGCCGCGTTCTCGGCTCGGACTGTGCTCGGCCACCAACAGCACCGCACCGCCCCACTCCCCGCCGACGGCGAAGCCTTGCAGGAAGCGCAGGACCACCAGAAGGGTCGGTGCCCAGTAGCCGATCTGCCCGAACGTCGGCAGGCAGCCCATCAAGAATGTCGACGCACCGACCAGCACCAGGCTGAACTGCAGCAGCTTCTTGCGGCCGTACTTGTCGCCGAAGTGGCCGAACACAATCCCACCGAGCGGACGTGCGGCGAAGCCGACCGCGTAGGTGATGAACGCGGCCAGGATGGCGTCGAGGTCGCTGGTGCCCTTGGCGAAGAAGATCTTGTTGAAGACCAGCGTGGCCGCCGTGCCGTAGAGGAAGAACTCGTACCACTCGACGACGGTGCCGGCCATCGAAGCGGCGACGACCTTCTTCAGCCCGCTCGTCGCATTGGTCACGCTCATCAGTGCCCCCTCCGTCGGCTGCAGCCCTAGTGTGATGGCAGTCACACCTCGCTGAATATACGACGAGCGGGCCGTCTGGCTCATTCACTGAGCGCCCAGGCCGAGATTTTGACCTCGCTCGAACCTGAGCCCTCACTCAACGAAGGCTGCCCACCGGCGCGCACTGAGCGCAAATATTGCGGGACACCTCCGTAGCTGGTGGGCTCATGGCATGCCCTTCATCGACCACGAGCTTGGCCGCGCCTACTACCGGCACTGGGCCGCACTGGAGCCCCGCGCGGCCGTCATCTTCCTGCACGGATTCGGCGAACACACCGGCGTCTATCACCGGCTGGGTTTCGCCCTCAACGCCGCCGGGATCGACCTATGGGCCGTCGACCAGTTCGGTCACGGTCTGTCCCCCGGCGCGCGCGGAGATTTCGGCAGGATCGAGGACAGCTCCGCACTGGCTGAGCGTCTCACCGCGTTGGCCGAGGAAACAACCCCGGGCATTCCGCTTATCGCACAGGGGCATTCGTACGGGGCGGTGGTGACGTTGTTCCGGCTCCTCGACCAGCCACAGCGCTACCGCGCCGGGATCATCTCCGGTGCGCCGGTGGTCCCGGTGCCCGAACTGCTCGACACCGACAGTTCGCTCGACCTCGACCCGCACTGGCTGTCCGACGATCCGTTCTACCTGGACGCGATGGAGAACGATCCACTGGCGTTCGTCGAGGCCGACAGCGTGCCGCTGGCGCGTGAGCTCGACCGCGCGTGGGACCGCTTCGGCGCTGAACTGCCGAAGCTGACGGTGCCCACGCTGGCCATCCACGGCGAACTCGATCCCATCGCCCCGGTGAGCGCGCTGCGGGCCTACGCCGAGCAGATCGAGGCGCTACGGCTGCGGGAATTTCCCGGCGCGCATCACGACATTCTCAACGAGACCGTGCACCGGGAGGTGGCCGCGGCGATCCTCGAGTTCGTCGGCGAGAACGCCTGAGGGCTACAACCAGGTATCGGGGGTGGTGGCGGTGAGGAAGGCATCCAGGTCGTCGCGCCATTGCGCCGGGGTGTTCTTGTCCGGCTCGATACCGGTGTACTCGCCGCGATAGAACAGCAGCGGGCGCGGCTTCTTCTTCGGCACCTCGGACAGCGAGTGCACCGCACCGAACACCACGAAATGGTCGCCACCGTCATGCACCGAATGCACCGTGCAGTCGATGTGGGCCAGCGTGCCGTCGATCACCGGTGAGCCGAGCTTGCTTGGGCTCCAGTCGATTCCCGCGAACTTGTCTGGCTCCTTCGAGCCGAATCGGGCCGACACATCGTTCTGCTTCTCGTGCAGGATGTTGACGCAGAACTTTCCGCTGGCCTCGATGGCCGCCCAGGACCGCGACAGCTTGGTGGGGCAGAACAGTACAAGCGGCGGCTCGAGCGACAGCGCAGCGAACGACTGACAGGCGAATCCGACCGGAACGTCGTCGTGGATCGTCGTGATGATCGTGATGCCGGTGCAGAACTGGCCCAGCACGTGGCGGAACGTGCGAGGGTCGATCGCTGCCGAAGACATCGGCTACTTGAACCCGACGGAGAAGTCGTGGCCCCAGAGACTGACCGCGGTGCTCTCCCTGGCGATCCAGCCGTCATCCTCGACTTCGAGCCCCTCGCAGCCGAATTCGACGTCGAAGCCGCCGGGAGTCTTCATGTAGAAGGACAGCATCTTGTCGTTGGTGTGCCTGCCGAGCGTCGCCGACATCTTCACCTTGCGGCGATTCGCGCGATCCAGGCACAGCCCGACATCGTCGGAAGTCTCGACCTCGACCATCAGGTGCACGATGCCGGTCGGGTTGGGCATCGGCATGAAGGCCAGCGCGTGGTGACGCGGGTTGCAGCCGTAGAACCGCAGCCAGACCGGATCGCCGTCGGCCGGACGGCCGGCGATCTGCGGGGGCAGGCTCATCGAATCGCGCAACCGGAAGCCCAGCACATCCTGGTAGAACGCCTGTGCGGCAGCGTCATCGTCACAGGTGAGCACGACGTGCCCGAGGCCCTGCTCGGCGGTGACGAACTTGTGCCCGTACGGGCTGACGAACCGGCGACCCAGATACTGCGCACCGTGGAACGCCTCGAGAACGTTGCCTGCCGGATCGGAGAACCGGATCAGACCCTCGACCCGCCGCTCGGACTTCTCCTCGCGGGTGCCTTCGACGAAGTCGACGCCCGCTTTGGCCAGGGTCTCCCGCAGGCCCTGCAGCGCAGGCGCATCGGCGACCTCCCAGCCGGAGATCAGCAGTCGGTCCCGGTCGCCGGGCACGATCACCAGGCGGGCGGCGAAGTCATCCATGCGCAGATAGAGCGCATCGGGGATGGCCCCGTCACCCTCCACCATGCCGAGCACCTTGAGCCCGAACTCTCGCCAGGCCGCCACATCGGTGGCCTCGATTCGCATGTAGCCGAGCGCCTTTAGCGTCATGCCCCACCTCCGAGGAATCAACAGTCCGAATTAAACCATCGTGTCGCCGAGCGGCAGCCCGAATGCCTGGTTGCCGAACATCACGTAGGCGCGCTCGGCGTCGTTGGCGGCGTGCACCCGGCCGGCGTGTGCGTCGCGCCAGAACCGTTGCAGCGGAGTATCGGTGCCAAGGGCGGTGGCGCCGGCGGCCTCGAAGAGCCGGTCGACGGCGGCGATGGAGCGCTGGGTGGCGCGAACCTGGTCGCGGCGAGCCTTGGCGCGCAACTCCAGCGGAATGTCCTGGCCTGCCAACAGCAGTGCGTACTCGGTAGCCAGGTTGCCTGACAGCTGGCCCCAGGCCGCGTCGATGTCACTGGAGGCCTCGGCGATGCGGACCTTGGCGAACGGATCGTCCTTGGCCTTCTCACCGGCGTACGCCGCGCGCACGCGCTTGCCCTGATGCTCGACGTGAGCGTCGTAGGCGCCGTAGGCCATTCCCACGATCGGAGTTGAGATGGTCGTGGGATGCATGGTGCCCCAAGGCATCTTGTACACCGGCGCGGTGTTGGTCTGCAGCCCCGGCGAAGCCAGATCACCCATCGCCTTGAAGGAGGTGAACCGGTGCCGTGGGACGAACACGTCCTTCATCACCAGGGTGTTGGAGCCGGTGCCCTTCAGGCCCACGACGTGCCAGTCGTCCTCGATGCGGTAATCGCTGATCGGGACCAGGAAGCTACCGAAGTCCACCGGCCTGCCGTCCTTGATGACCGGGCCACCGACGAAGGTCCAGGTGGCGTGGTCACATCCCGACGACCAGTGCCAGGCCCCGTTGACGACGTAGCCGCCGTCGGTCACGACACCGGCGCCCATCGGGGCGTACGACGAGGAGATCCGCACGGTCGGATCCGCGCTCCAGACGTCTTCCTGGGCCTGCTGGTCGAAGTGCGCCAGGTGCCAGTTGTGCACGCCAAGGATGCCGGCCACCCAGCCGGTCGAGCCGCAGGCGCTGGCCAGCCGGCGAACAGCCTCGTAGAACAGCGTCGGGTCGCTCTGCAGGCCACCCCACTGCTCGGGCTGGAGCAGTTTGAAAAAGCCCACCTCGTCGAGTTCGGCGATCGTGGCGTCAGGGATCCGGCGCAGGTCTTCGGTCTCCTGGGCGCGCTCGCGCAGTTTTGGCAGCAATTCGTCGATGCCGGTGAGAACCGACTCCGTGTCACGCTGTTGAATGGACGTCACTGCATGCCTCCCGGAAGTGCGTTACTGGACCAAGACTAGAACACGTTACGATTTGTGTCGAGCAGCGAGAGCCTGCGGCTGGTAGCGATATGTAAACCAATTTCTGTAACCTGTTCTAGTTGGGCTGGAGGGAAGGCGAAGCGACGTGACGCAGGTTCCACCGGACGAGCCACTGGGTACCCACGTGCTCGAATTGGAAGTGACCGACGTTGTCGAGGAGACCGACGACTCGCGGTCCCTGGTGTTCGGCGTGCCCGCAGGCTCGGACATCCCGGCCGATCGTCTTCGCTACGCGCCCGGTCAGTTCCTGACGCTGCGCATCCCCAGCGACCGCACCGGCTCGGTGGCCCGCTGCTACTCGCTGTGCAGTTCGCCGTTCACCGACGACGCGCTGACCGTCACCGTCAAACGCACCGTCGACGGCTACGCGTCGAACTGGCTGTGCGATCACGCGCACCGGGGCATGAAGATGCACGTCCTGGCGCCGTCGGGCACCTTCGTCCCCAAGACTCTCGATGCCGACTTCCTGCTCATCGCCGCAGGCAGCGGGATCACCCCGATGCTGGCCATCTGCAAGTCGGCGCTCTCGCAGGGCAGCGGTCAGGTAACGCTGCTCTACGCAAACAGAGACGAGCGTTCGGTGATCTTCGGCAGCACCCTGCGCGACCTGGCCGCCAAATACCCGGACCGCCTGACGGTCGTGCACTGGCTGGAGTCGGTGCAGGGCCTGCCGAGTGTCCCGGCGCTGAGCCAGTTGATGGCGCCCTACACCGCCCGGCAGGCGTTCATCTGCGGGCCCGGCCCCTTCATGAAGGCTGCCGAAGAAGCACTCGACGCGTTGAAGGTGCCCGCCAAACAGGTGCACATCGAGGTATTCCGCTCGCTGGAGACCGACCCGTTCGCCGCGGTGAAGATCGAGGACGACGGTGACGAGCCGCCGGCCACCGCCATCGTCGAGCTCGACGGACAGACCCACACCGTGTCGTGGCCACGCAGCGCCAAACTGCTCGACGTTCTCCTCGACAAGGGACTCGACGTGCCGTTCTCCTGCCGCGAGGGACACTGCGGCGCCTGCGCGGTGGTCAAACGCAGCGGCGAGGTCAAGATGGAGATCAACGACGTCCTCGAGCCCAGTGACATCGAAGAGGGGCTGATTCTGAGCTGCCAGGCTCGGCCGAATTCCGATTCGGTGGAAGTCACCTACGACGAGTAGCCCGTCGGACGTGTCAGCGGGGCAGGCCGAGCAGTCGCTCGCCGGCCAGGGTGAGCAGGATCTGCTCGGTCCCGCCGGCGATCGTCAGGCACCGGGTGTTGAGGAAGTCGTGCACGTATCCGTCGACGGTGAGTCCGCCCGACTCGGACAGTTCCTGACGGAACTCGGCCAGCGCCTGCCGGTGCCGCACGCCAATCAGCTTGCGCGCGCTGGCTTCTGCGCTGGTGTCGTGCCCGGCGACGGCCAGCTGGGCGATCCGCTGGTCGAGCAGTGAACCCGCCTGTGCGGACAGGATCAGCTTGGCCGTCTGGTCGGCCAACGCGGTGTCGAGCTCTCGCTCCGCCACCGAGCGCAGCATCTCCTCGACCGGGTTGCCCAGTGCGGTGCCCTGCGCCATCGCGACCCGCTCGTTGGCCAGGGTGGTGCGGGCCAGCCGCCAGCCGTCGTTGACGGTGCCGACCACCATGTCGTCGGGCACGAAGACGTCGTCGAAGAACACTTCGTTGAACAGCTCGTCGCCGGTGATCTCCCGCAGCGGCCGAACCAGCAGGCCCGGCGAGCGCATATCGATCAAGAAGTAGGTGATGCCCTTATGCTTCGGTGCGTCAGGGTCCGTTCGGGCCAGGCACACACCCCAGTGCGCCTTCTGCGCGGCTGACGTCCAGACCTTCTGCCCGGTGAGCTTCCAACCACCTTCGGCGCGAACGGCTTTCGTGCGCAGGGCAGCCAGATCCGATCCGGCGCCGGGCTCGGAAAACAGCTGGCACCAGATGATGTCGCCGCGCAGGGTGGCCGGCACGAAGCGTTCGATCTGCTCGGGTGTGCCGCCCTCGAGGATCGTCGGCACCGCCCACCAGCCGATCACCAGATCGGGGCGCTGCACGTCGACCTTGGCCAGTTCGGAATCGATGAGCAGCTGCTCGGCCGGCGAGGCCTCCCTGCCGTACGGCTTGGGCCAATGCGGTGCGAGCAAGCCGGTCTCGGCCAGCGCGGGCTGACGCTTGTCGGCCGGCAGTGCGGCCACTTCGGCTGCGGCAGAGGCGATCTCAGGCTGCAGATGCGCGACGGAGTCCAGGTCGATGTGCAGCTCGCGGCGCACACCGTCCAGCGTCAGCGCCGCGACCCGGCGCAGCCACGCGGCCCGGCCACCGAGGATCTGGCTGATGCTGTAGGCGCGGCGCAGGTACAGGTGAGCGTCGTGTTCCCAGGTGATGCCGATACCGCCGAGCACCTGGATGGCGTCCTTGGCGTTCGCCGTGGCCGACTCGATGCCGATGGCGGCGGCGATGGCCGCCGCGATCGAGAGCTGTTGAGGGTCGTCGCCGGAGGCAGCCACGGCCGCGTCGGCAGCGGCTACTGCGGCCTGCTGGGAGCGCAAGAGCATCTCGGCACACATGTGTTTGATGGCCTGGAAACTGCCGATCGGTTTGCCGAATTGCTCGCGAACCTTGGCGTACTCGACGGCGGTATCCAGCGTCCAACGGGCCAGGCCGGCGGTTTCGGCGGCCAGCACGGTGGCGGTCAGGTCTTCGAACCGGCGCCGCGACACCCCGAGCGCGGCGGCCGGGGCGGCGGTCAGCGTGACCTTGGCCAGCGGGCGGGAGAAGTCGGTGGCCGCCAGCAGATCGACCGTCACACCGTCGGCGGCGGCGTCGACCACGACGATGTCATCGCCCACCGGCAACAGCAGCACACCCGAGTTATCCGCGCCGAGCACGTACTCCACGGTGCCGGACACCCGGTCGCCGTCCAGCGTCAGGTCCGCGGCCAGCGCCAGCCCCGCCGTCGCCTCCCCGGAAGCCAGCGCTTCGAGCACTTCGGCATCGGTGACCAGCAGCGTCGCCACCGCCGTCGTCGCGACCGGTCCCGGGATCAGCGCCCGCGCCGCTTCCTCGACCATGGCGCACAGGTCCTGCACGGTCCCGCCGGCTCCACCGGCGTCCTCGGCCACCGCGACACCGAAGAGTCCCAGCTCGGCCAGGGCGCGATAAACCGGACGCCAGGCGTCCGGCGTGCCGTGTTCGACGTCGCGCACCGCGGCAAGGGCACCGGACGAGGCGGCCCAACTGTGGACCAACTCGCGGGCGGCAAACTGTTCATCGGTGATGGTGGCAGACACCGTCGGCTCCTCGGTTTCGCACAGACAAGGGCCCAAGCCCACTAGAACGTGTTCTAATAGTGCCAGCGACCGCCAGTCAAGTCGACCGGCATCGCAGCAGGACACGCGGCTGTCCTGGGGACGTAGGGGTGCGCGAAGCAGTCTAGCGATGCGTATCGTTTCCTCCAGAAACTGCCCTTGGAAGGAGCTGACCGAGCCCATGTCATCGCCAGCGCAGAAATCGTCGGCCGGCGGGGCGGGTTCGCAGCCGCGTGAGGTGCTACCGGTGTCAGTTCTCGCCGAATCAGAGCTCGGCTCAGAAGCCCAGCGTGAGCGCCGTAAGCGCATTTTGGATGCGACCATGGCCATCGCCTCCAAGGGCGGTTACGAGGCTGTCCAGATGCGCGCGGTGGCCGATCGTGCCGACGTGGCCGTCGGCACCCTCTACCGCTACTTCCCGTCGAAAGTCCACCTGCTGGTCTCGGCGCTGGCGCGGGAGTTCGAACGCATCGACTCCAAGACCGACCGGTCGGTGGTTGCCGGCGGCTCGCCGTTCCACCGACTGAGCTTCATGGTCAGCAAGCTGAACAGGGCCATGCAGCGCAACCCGCTGCTGACCGAGGCGATGACGCGCGCCTACGTGTTCGCCGACGCCTCGGCGGCCGGTGAGGTTGATCACGTCGAGAAGATCATCGACAGCATGTTCGCCAGGGCCATGAGCGACGGCGAGCCGACCGAGGACCAGTACCACATCGCCCGCGTCATCTCCGATGTGTGGCTGTCCAACCTGCTGGCCTGGCTGACCCGCCGGGCCTCGGCGACCGACGTCAGCAAACGGCTCGATCTTGCGGTGCGCCTGCTGATCGGCGACGACGGCGAGTCCTAAGACCCCGTGCCCGTCTCCGGAGAGGATCTGCACCGCGCGCTGATCGACGTCGCCCGCGTCCCGCGACTGTTGGTGGCATCCGATTTCGACGGCACCATCGCGCCGATCGTGTCCGTCCCGGCCGATGCCAGGCCCATTCCGGCTGCCGCAGAGGCTTTGGCAGCGCTCGCGGCATTGCCGTCGACCAGTGCCGCGCTGATCTCGGGGCGGGCGCTGCGTGATCTGCGGGTGCTGTCCGGCGCGCCTGCCGATGTGCATCTGGTCGGCAGTCACGGGTCGGAATTCGACGCCAGCTTCCTGGATGCGATCGACGAACCGGCCAAGGCGCTGCTGGCCAGGCTCGAACAGACGATGACCGAACTGACCGAGCGCTATCCCGGCGCGACAGTCGAGATCAAACCGGTCAGTGTGGCCTTCCACGTCCGCAACGCGGCACCCGAGCACGCCCAGCAGGCGCTCGACGATGCGCTGAATGCGGTGCGCGACTGGGATATTCACGTCACCGAAGGCAAGGCGGTCCGCGAATTCGCGGTCATCGACACCGACAAGGGCGAGGCGCTGGACCGGTTACGCCAATCGAGTGACGGCGGCGCGGTGGTGTTCTTCGGCGACGACGTCACCGACGAGAAGGCGTTCGCCCGGCTGGCCGACGGCGATATCGGCGTGAAGGTCGGGCCGGGTCAGACCCTTGCCCGCTATCGCGTCGACTCCCCCGACGACGTCGCCTCCGCGCTGGCAGTTCTGCTGCACGCGCGGCGCGGCTAAGCCGGCGGGCCTGCCGTCCTGCCGCGCACGAGTTCGGTGGGCAGCACGTCGACGACCGGCAGGCCGTCGCGCGGGGGGCTGTGCAGCAGCCGGCCGGCTCGCTTACCCTTCTCCAGGCTGGGCTGCGACACCGTGGTCAGACCCCGGCTCAGCGCATCGGGTATCCCGTCGAATCCGGTGACCGTCATCTTGCCGGGAACGTAAATGCCATGCGCGCGTAGGTAATCCATCGCCGATATGGCCAGCACGTCCGCGGTGCACATCAACGCGGTGATCCGCGGGTTGACCCGCAGCGCCAGTTCGGCGGCCGCTCCGCCGGAGGCCGGCCGGTGCTCGTAACTCTCGACGATGGTGAGAGTTTCCGGATCGAGCCCGGCACTGGCCATCGCATCCCGCACGCCGGCGATCCGCTCGCTCTGGGCGTGAAAGTTGGAGCTTTGCAAACGTTCTGGACTCACCACACCGGCTGTCTGGTCGCCCACCCGGCGTTCGGTGCCCAATCGCATGGTCAGCAGGCCGATTTCGTGGTGCCCCAATCCGATGACGTAGTCGGCGAGTTCCCTTGTGGCGGAACGATCATCGATGCAGACCCGCGACGCACCCGGCACATCCGCGGGCTGGTCGACCACGACGACCGGCACGTGGCGTTGCAGCACGGTCTGCAGGTACGGGTCGTCGTCGGACGCGGCGTAGACCACGAATCCGTCCACCCCCGCGCCCAGTACCGCACTCGTGCCGTCCGACAGGCTCCGGTCCGGTCCGGCCGCGACGAGCAATAGGCCCTGGCCGACTTCCTCACACGATTCGGCAAGTCCAGCAACGAAATTCAGCGCCGCGGGATCACTGAACGCGTACGTCAGCGGTTCGGTGATCACCAGACCGACCGCACCGGCTCTGCGCGTGCGCAGCGAGCGAGCCACCGGATCGGGGCCGGCATAGCCCAGGCGCTTGGCGGTGGCCAGCACCCGCTCCCGCAAATCGGCCGACAACTGATCCGGACGGTTGTAGGCGTTGGAGATCGTGGTCCGCGAAACCTTGAGCTCGGCGGCCAATGAGGCCAGGGTCGCCCGCCGCCGCGGCGCGGGACTTCGGGACATGCAACGTGAGGCTAGCGCATCGACTTGCGTTCGACCGGTACCAATGGCCTAAAGTTATTGGAAACGGTTTTCATTTGTATTAGGTTGACCTCAGTTGGGAAGGAGCGATCGTGCGCACTGCTGCGATCCGGGCTGTCATGGGCGTGTCGGTGCTGGCGCTGACGGCGGGACTCACCGCATGCGGCGGTGGCGACAAGGCGCCAGGCGGTGCACAGGGCCAGACCCCGACCGTGGTGGCCTCCACCGACGTGTGGGGCAGCGTCGCGCAGGCCGTCGCCGGCGACCACGCCAAGGTGACCTCGATCATCACCAGCGCCTCAGCCGACCCGCACTCATTCGAGGCCAGCCCCGCGAATGCAGCGGCCATCGCCGACGCATCGCTGGTCGTCTACAACGGCGGCGGTTACGACCACTGGGTCGACGACGTCCTGGCCAGCCACCAAGGGGTGGCCTCAGTCGATGCGTTCTCCCTGCTGCAGGCTCCCCCTGGCGAGCCGCAGCCGGCCAACGAGCACGTCTTCTACGACCTGGACACCGCCAAGGCCGTGGCCGCCAAGATCGCCGACAAGCTGGCCCAGGACTACCCGCAGCACGCGACCGACTTTCACGCGAACGCCGAGACCTTCGACCGCAACGCCGACGCCATCGCCCAGACCGAGAAGGCCATCCGCACCAGCCATCCCGACGCGGCCGTCGTCGCCACCGAGCCCGTCGCCCACTACCTGCTGGTGGCCGCAGGCCTGACCGACAAGACTCCCTCGGGCTTCGCCAGCGCCGTGGAACAGGACACCGACCCCGCTCCCGTCGACGTGGCCGCCATGCTGGACCTCATCAGGGGCCGCCAGGTCGCCGCGGTGGTGTTCAACGAACAGACCGTGACCGAGGTGACCAAGCAGGTCCAGGCGGCCGCCCAGGGCGCCGGAATCCCCGTCGTCGCCGTCACCGAGACGCTGCCCGAGGGCAAGGATTATCTGGCCTGGCAGCGCGATACCGCCGACCGGTTGACCGCCGCGCTGCAGCAGAACCGATAATCACTGCTTGTGGGTGCCGAGACCGTCTGCTTGTCGGGTGCCCGGCTGGCCTTCGGGGACCGGGTCCTGTGGGACCACCTCGACCTGAAGGTGGCCCCCGGTGAGTTCATCGCCATCCTCGGCCCCAATGGCACCGGCAAGACATCGCTGTTCAAGGTGCTGCTCGGGCAGCTGCCGCTGAGTGCGGGTACCGCCACCATCGAGGGCCGCCCGATCGAAAAAGGCAGCGAGCGGATCGGCTACGTGCCCCAGCATCGATCGGTCGACCGGGGGCTGAGCCTGCGCGGCCGCGACCTCGTGCGCCTCGGCGTGGACGGCCACCACTGGGGCATCGCGACGCTGACCCGAAAAGAGCGGAATCATCGCCGCGAGGTCGTCGAGCGGGCGTTGGCTCAGGTGCGGGCGACCAAACTGGCCAAGGTTCCGGTCGGCGTGATGTCGGGCGGCGAGCTGCAGCGCGTGCGCATCGCCCAGGCGCTGGCCAGCGATCCGTCGCTGCTGCTGTGCGACGAACCACTGCTCAACCTCGATCCGGCCAGCGCCCGGCTGGTCGCCCAGCTGATCGACCGGCGCCGCCAGACGGGCACGGCGGTGATGTTCGTGACGCACGAGATCAATCCGGTGGTGCCCTACGTCGACCGGGTGCTGTATCTGGTCAACGGGCGATTCCGGATCGGCACCGTCGCGGAGGTGATGACCTCGAAGACCCTGTCGGAGCTGTACCAGGCCGACATCCAGGTGGTGCAGGTCGGCGATCGCTACGTCGTGGTCGGAGAGCACCTCGACCACTCCGGCCACACCCATGGGCACACCCATGAATGACCGATTCGCCCACCTGCTGGATCACCTGTTCGCCTTCGACATCACCGCCGACCTGCTGGGCCGGGGGTTCGTGCAGCAGGCGCTGATCGCGGCCGCACTGCTGGCGCTGGTGGCCGGGCTGATCGGGCCGTTCATCGTGATGCGCCAGATGTCGTTCGCTGTCCACGGTTCCAGCGAGCTGTCGCTGACCGGCGCGGCATTCGCGCTGCTCGCCGGGTTCAACGTCGGGCTCGGCGGGCTGGTCGGCAGTGCGCTGGCCGCGATCCTGTTCGGCATCCTCGGCCAGCGAGCCCGTGAGCGTGATTCGGCGATCGGCGTCGTGCTGGCGTTCGGGCTGGGCCTGGCCGTGCTGTTCATCCACTTGTATCCGGGCCGCGCCGGTACCAGCTTCGCCCTGCTGACGGGTCAGATCGTCGGCGTGGGCTATTCGGGACTGGCGCTGCTGGTGGCGGTGACGGTGTTGGTGACCGGCGTGCTGGCAGCCAGCTATCGGCCGCTGCTGTTCGCCACCGCCGATCCGGAAGTGGCTGCCGCACGCGGTGTTCCGGTGCGGGTGCTGGGCATCGTGTTCGCGGCGCTGGTCGGCGTGGTGGCCGCGCAGGGCGTGCAGATCGTCGGGGCATTGCTGGTGATGTCGCTGCTCATCACCCCGGCCGCGGCGGCGGCCCGGGTGTTCAGCTCGCCGGCTGCGGTGATCGCGGCGTCGGTGGTCTTCGCCGAGCTGTCCGCGGTGCTCGGCATCGTGCTGTCGCTGGCACCGGGCGTGCCGGTGTCGGTATTCGTGACGACGATCTCGTTCGTGATCTATCTGGTGTGTTGGGCCGTCAGCCGACGCCGGGTTGATCCTGCCGCGGCTTGAGCACTATTGCTCGCTCCTCCTCCGCCTCGTCCCTCGGCGGCATCGGTCGACTCGCCTAGGCTGAGTCCGTGGCGTCAGTGGATTTGAACGCAGACCTTGGCGAAGGCTTCGGGGTGTGGGAACTCGGTGACGACGCCGCCATGCTCGACGTTGTCACCAGCGCCAACCTGGCCTGCGGTTTCCACGCCGGAGATCCGGCCGGGCTGGCGCGGGCATCCCGCGCGGCCACCGAGCGCGGTGTGCGCATCGGCGCCCAGGTGAGTTACCGCGATCTCGCGGGGTTCGGCCGCCGCTTCATCGACGTCGCGCCGGCCGAGCTGACCGCCGAGGTGATCTACCAGATCGGCGCGCTACAGGCTCTGGCCCGCGCCGCCGGATCCTATGTCAGCTACGTCAAACCCCATGGTGCGCTGTACAACACGATCGTCACCCACCGCGAGCAGGCCCGCGCGGTGGCCGAGGCGGTGCACGCCGTCGACCCCAGCCTGCCGGTGCTGAACCTGGCCGGTTCGGTGTTCTTCGAGGAAGCCCGCCGGCTCGGATTACGCACCGTCGCCGAGGCATTCGCCGACCGGGCCTATCGCCCTGACGGCACGCTCGTTTCCCGCCGCGAAGAAGGGGCGGTGCTGCACGACCCCGAGCAGATCGCCGAGCGGGTGGCCAGGATGGTGCAACGCGGGCAGGTACAGGCAGTCGACGGATCGAACATCGACCTGATAGTGGAATCGGTTTGTGTACACGGTGATTCGCCCGGCGCGGTGAATATCGCCACCGCGGTCCGCAACCGCCTGCTGCGCGACGGCGTCGAACTGGCGGCATTCGTCTGATGCGACTCAAACTCGGCAGACCCGATATCACCAACTACCGCAACCGTTTCGACCTGCCCGACGCCGACCCCGACGCCGCGCTGTCGATCACCTGGCTCGGGGTGTCGACACTGCTGGTCGACGACGGCACCTCGGCGGTGCTGACCGACGGCTTCTTCTCCCGCCCGACACTGCTCGACGTCGGGCTGCGCCGGCTGGCCCCGTCGGACTCGCGCATCGACTACTGCCTGAACCGGGCCAAGATCAACCGGCTCGCCGCGGTGCTGCCCGTGCACACCCACTACGACCACGCGATGGACTCCCCGATCGTGGCCGCCCGCACCGGAGCGCGGCTGATCGGCGGCGAGTCGGCCGCCAATATCGCTCGCGGACACGGGCTTTCGTCCGATCAGATCGTGATCGCGACCTCGGGTGAAGAACTGACCCTCGGCCCGTTCGGCGTGACGCTGATCGAATCGCACCACTGCCCACCGGACCGCTTCCCCGGTGTGATCACCGCACCGGTCGTGCCGCCGGCTAAAGCCTCGGCATTCCGCTGCGGCGAGGCCTGGTCGACGCTGATCCACCACACCCCCACCGATCGGCGGCTGCTGATCCAGGGCAGCGCGGGCTTCCTGCCCGGCGCGCTCGACGGTCGCCGCGCCGACATCGCCTACCTGGGCGTCGGTCAGCTGGGTGTGCAGCCGCAGGACTACATCGAGCAGTACTGGGAGCAGACGGTGGGTGCCGTCGGTGCGCGCCGGGTGGTGCTGATCCACTGGGACGATTTCTTCCGGCCGCTCACCGAACCGATGATTGCGCTGCCGTACGCGGGTGACGATCTCGACGTATCGATGCGCGTGCTGTCACGGCTGGCCGAACGCGATCGCGTGAGCCTGCACCTGCCGACGGTGTGGCAACGCGCCGACCCGTGGACCTGATCAGCCCGTGCTGATCGTCGCTCTGGTCGCACTGGCGGCCGTGCTGATCTTCGCAATCGCCCGGCCTACGGGCTTGTCGGAGGCGGTGGTCGCGGTTCCGGCCGCCACCGTGGTGATCGCCGTCGGGGCGGTGTCCACCACGGATGCCGCTGCCGAGGTGACCAGGATGCTTCCTGTGGTCGGGTTCCTGGCCGCCGTGCTGGTGCTGGCCAAACTGTGCGACGACGAGGGCTTGTTCCACGCCGCGGGAACCTGGATGGCCCGCGGCAGCAGCGGTAAACCGCGCCGGTTGCTCGGTCAGGTGTTCCTGATCGCGGCCGCGACGACGGCGATCCTGAGCCTGGACGCCACCGTCGTCCTGCTGACCCCGGTGGTGCTGGCCACCGTGCGGGCGATGCGGGTGCCCGCCCGGCCGCACCTGTATGCGACCGCGCACCTGTCCAACTCCGCCTCGCTGCTGCTGCCGGTGTCCAATCTGACCAACCTGCTGGCGTTCAGTGCGGCCGGGCTGTCGTTCACCCGGTTCAGCGCGCTGATGGCCGCACCGTGGGTGGCCGCGGTTGCGGTCGAATATCTGTTGCTGCGGTTGGTGTTTCGACACGACCTCACCGATGCGCAGGCCGAAGCCTCACCCCCGGCGGCGGAACGGCCGGTGTTCGTTCTCGTCGTGCTGGGGCTGACCCTGGCCGGGTTCGCGGTGACGTCGCTCCTCGGGTTGTCGCCGGCGTGGGCGGCGCTGGCCGGTGCGGTGGTGCTGGGTGTGCGGTCATTGGCGCAGCGACGCAGCACGATTGGCGGAATCGCGCGCTCGGTGCACGTGCCGTTTCTGCTGTTCGTGCTGGCGCTGGCGGTGGTGGTCAAAGCGGTGATGGTCAACGGCCTCGACCATGCCGCCGCGGACCTGCTGCCCACCGGCGGCGGGCTGGCCGCCCTGCTCGGGATCGCGGCGCTGGCCGCGCTGCTGTCCAACATCGTCAACAACCTGCCCGCAGTACTGGTGCTGCTGCCGCTGGTGGCCGCCGGCGGTCCGGCCGCGGTGCTGGCGGTGTTGATCGGAGTGAACATCGGGCCGAACCTGACCTATGCCGGCTCGCTCTCAAATCTGTTGTGGCGCCGAATTCTTCACGGCCAGGGTGAGCCGACCAGTGCGCGCGAGTTCACCCGGCTGGGCGCGCTGACCGTGCCCACCTGCCTGGTGGTTGCCGTGCTGGCGTTGTGGGCCGGGGTCGAGCTGGTAGGGGTGACCTAATGGCGGCGCTGGCGGGCGACCTCGGCCAGCACGACGCCTGCGGCCACCGACGCGTTGAGCGACTCGGTCGGCCCGGCCATCGGAATCGACAGCACCGCATCACAGTTCTGCCGCACCAGCCGCGAGAGTCCCTTGCCTTCAGAGCCGACGACGACGACCAGCGGGCCGGACGCGTCGAACTCGTCGATCGTCGTGTCGCCCTCGGCGTCGAGCCCGACGATCTGCAGACCGGCGTCGCCCCATTCCTTGAGCGTGCGGTTGAGGTTCGTCGCGCGCGCGACCCGAACGCGTGCGGCCGCACCCGCGCTGGTGCGCCACGCGACGGCCGTCACCGATGCCGAACGCCGCTGCGGGATCAGCACGCCGTGGCCTGCGAACGCCGACACCGACCGGATGATCGCGCCGAGATTGCGCGGGTCGGAGATGTTGTCCAGCGCCACCAACAGCGCAGGCTCGACGTCAGACGTGGCCGAGGCCAGCAGATCGTCGGGATGGGCGTAGTCGTACGGCGGCACCTGCAGGGCAATACCCTGATGTAACCCGTTGGCGCTCAACCGGTCCAGATCAGTGCGCGGCACCTCGAGGATCGCGATACCGCGGTCGGCGGCCAGCGTCACCGACTCGGTCATCCGCTCGTCGGCCTCGGCGCCCAACACCACGTACAACGCCGTGGCCGGGGCGTGCGCACGCAGGCACTCCAGCACGGGATTGCGGCCGAGGACCATCTCGGTCTCGTCGGTGGGTTTGGAGGGCTTACGCGTGTGCTTGGCCGCGACGGCGGCGCGTCTTGCCGCGGGGTGCCCGGGCCGCATGTGCGCCGGTGGGGTGGCACCGCGTCCTTCCACACCTCGCCTGCGTTGACCACCGGAGCCGACGGTCGGGCCCTTCTTGGTGCCCTCCTTACGGATTGCACCGCGGCGCTTGGAGTTTCCAGCCATTTACTTGCTGCTTTCGTCGCGTAGCGCCCATTGTGGTCCGTCGGAGGTGTCGGTGACCTCGATGCCGGCTTCCTTGAGCCGGTCGCGGATCTCGTCCGCAAGCGCCCAGTTCCGAGTCTGGCGGGCTCCGTCGCGGCGGTTCAGCTCGGCCCGCACCAACACGTCCACCGCGCCCAGCGCAGCCGACGTCTCGTCGCGCAGCTCCCAGCGCTCGTCGAGCGGGTCGCAGCCGAGAATGCCCATCATGGACCGGATGTCGCGCGCCTTGGCCAGCGCGGTCTCGTGGTCACCGGAATCGAGCGCCCGGTTGCCATCAGCCCGCGCGGCGTGCACCTCGGCCAGCGCGGCCGGCACCGCGAGGTCGTCATCGAGTGCGGCGCCGAACTTCTCGGTCCAGGTGCCCGGCACCACGGCGCCGACCCGGGTGCGCACCCGGTGCAGGAATTCCTCGATACCGGTGTAGGCCTTCACCGCATCCTGCAGAGCGGTCTCAGAAAATTCGAGCATCGACCGGTAGTGCGCGCTGCCCAGGTAGTAGCGCAACTCGGCGGGCCGGACCCGTTGCAGCACAGCGGGTATCGACAAAACGTTGCCAAGCGACTTGCTCATCTTCTCGCCACCCATGGTGACCCAGCCGTTGTGCAGCCAGTACTGGGCGAAGCCGTCGCCGGCGGCACGCGCCTGGGCGATCTCGTTCTCGTGGTGCGGGAACACCAAATCCATGCCACCGCAGTGGATGTCGAACTCGGCACCGAGGTACTCGTGGGCCATCGCCACACATTCGGAGTGCCAGCCAGGCCTGCCGCGCCCCCACGGCGTCGGCCAGGACGGCTCGCCGGGCTTGGCGCCCTTCCACAGGGTGAAGTCACGCTGGTCGCGCTTGCCGGTGCCGGCACCCTCACCCTGGTGCACGTCGTCGATCCTGTGCCCGGAGAGCTTGCCGTAATCCGGGAAGCTCAGGACGTTGAAGTAGACGTCGCCGGATCCGGTGTAGGCATGGCCATTGTCCACCAGGCGCTCGATGAGGTCGACGATCTGGGTGATGTGCCCGGTCGCCCGGGGCTCGGCCGACGGTGGCAGCACACCCAGTGCGTCGTATGCCGCGCTGAACTCCCGCTCGTGGGTCGCGGCCCACTCCCACCACGGCCGGCCAGCGTCGGCAGCCTTGGTGAGGATCTTGTCGTCGATATCGGTGACGTTGCGGATGAACGCGACGTCGAGACCCTTGGCCAGCAGCCAGCGGCGCAGCACGTCGAAGGCGACACCGCTGCGGACGTGGCCGATGTGCGGCAAGCCCTGCACGGTCGCGCCGCACAGATAGATGGAGGCGTGACCGGGGCGCAGCGGCACGAATTCACGCACAGCACCGCTGTAGGTGTCGTGGAGCCGCAGGCCGCTTGAGGTCACGACGCGCCAGCTTACCGGCCTATTCGGCGTTATTCGGCACCGAGGCTGATCCGGCGACCACCAATGCGGTGGCAATCGCCGCCATTCCCTCGCTACGGCCGGTCAACCCGAGACCATCGGTGGTGGTCGCCGACACCGATACCGGCGCGCCCAGCAGGTCCGAGAGCACGCGCTGGGCCTCTTCTCGGCGGGGGCCGACTTTCGGCCGGTTGGCGATGACCTGGACGGTCGCGTTGCCGACGGTGTAGTCGGCGGCGGCGAGCAGATCGCGGACGTGGACCAGCATCTGTGCGCCGGTCACGCCCCGCCACTGCGGCTGGTCCACCCCGAATACCGTCCCCAGGTCACCCAGACCCGCCGCGGAGAGCAGCGCGTCGCACAACGCGTGGACGGCGACGTCGCCATCGGAGTGTCCTGAGCAGCCGTCGGCGCCGTCGAAAAACAGGCCCAGCAGCCAGCACGGCCGGCCGGCCTCGATCGGATGGACGTCGGTGCCCAGCCCGACGCGGGGGATCATCATGCGCCCAGCAGGGCCAACGCCAGCTGGAGATCCAGCGGGGTGGTGATCTTGAAGGCCATGGCGTCGCCGTCGACGGTGTACACCGGGGTGCCCAGGTACTCCACCAGGGAGGCGTCGTCGGTGACGGAGGCGCCACCGGATCGTTCGTAGGCACGGCGCAGCAGGGCGGTCTCGAACCCCTGCGGGGTTTGGACCGCGCGCAGTCCGGATCGCTCGGGGGTGCCGAGCACCACCCCGTTGACGTCGACGGCTTTGACGGTGTCGATGACCGGCAGCACGGGGATGACGGCGCGCAGGCCGTCCCGCAGAGCGGCGACCACCCGCTGGATCTGTTCGACCGGTGTCAGCGGCCGGGCAGCGTCGTGCACGAGAACGAATTCCGGATCCCCGATCGCGTCCAGCGCGCGGCGCACGGTCTCCGGACGCTCGGGACCGCCCTCGACGACCGTGGCACGGCCGTCGAGCAGCAGTTTGGTTTCATCCACCCGATCGGCGGGAGCGGCCACGACCACGCGGTCGACGACGCCGGATGCCAGCAATCCGTCGACAGCGTGCTCGAGCATGGTGCGGCCGGCGAGATCCACGAAAGCTTTCGGGATACCCGCGCCCAGCCGTTCACCGGAACCGGCGGCCGTGACGACCGCGACCGTGTCCGACACCGAACTGCTTAGGGCAGTCAGGACGCGGCGGCGAGAACCTCGTCGAGGATGATCTCGGCCTTGGCGTCATCAGTGTTCTCAGCCAGGGCGAGCTCGCCCACGAGGATCTGCCGAGCCTTGGCCAGCATGCGCTTCTCGCCCGCAGACAGACCGCGCTCCTGATCCCGGCGCCACAGGTCGCGGACAACCTCAGCGACCTTGTTGACGTCGCCGGACGCCAGTTTTTCGAGGTTGGCCTTGTAGCGGCGCGACCAGTTGGTCGGCTCTTCAGTGTGCGGGGCGCGCAAGACCTGGAACACCTTGTCCAGGCCCTCCTGCCCGACAACGTCACGGACACCGACGTATTCGGCGTTTTCCGCTGGAACTCGAACGGTCAGGTCTCCCTGGGCGACCTTCAAGACGAGGTATTCCTTCTGTTCGCCTTTGATGGTCCGGGTTTCGATCGCTTCGATCAATGCAGCACCGTGGTGTGGATAGACAACGGTGTCTCCGACCTTGAAAATCATCAGTTTCGAGCCCCTTTCACATTGCAATGTTAGCACGGGGGCCGACAGCGTGTAGAACAACGATGCAGGTCAGGGGCACCATAGGTGAAGAGTGGGGGTTGACAGGGTGACGAAAGCGTGCAACACGCAGGCCTTCTTGGGCCCCCAGCACACCCTGTCCCGACCAGCGGTGCCGACTTCGGCCACCGCACCACGAACCCTCAGCTACCGCCGCGCGACGCTACCTACTACTGTGCATAGTCGAACCGCGGCGGCGCGACTGTGCCGTCCACACAGGCCGAGCAGGAGGCTGTTGTGAACCGCTTGACGAATCGCCTCGTCGCCGCATCCGCTGGCCTGGCCGCCTCCGGCCTGATCCTGACGGGCTGTGGTGCGGGCCAGATCTCGCAGACCGCCGACCAGGAGTCAGCCGTCAACGGCTCGACTGCCAATGTCGCCAACATCGCCCTGCGCAATATCCACCTCCAGGCAGTGCAGACCGGTGACGCGCTGGAGCCCGGTCGCACGGTCGAGCTGATCTTCGTGGCGGCAAACATCTCCCCGGACGTCAACGACAAGCTGGTCAGCGTCAGCTCCGACGTGGGCACGGTCGCCGTCACCGGCGCGACCGCGATCCCGGCGGGCACCTCTCTGATCGTGGGCGCCGCCGACGGCCAGGCCGAAGCCACCCCACTGGGCAGCGCGGAGCCGACCAAGGCCGAAGTCACGCTCACCCAGCCGATCAGCAACGGACTGACCTACAACTTCACGTTCACCTTCGGCAAGGCCGGCCAGACCACCGTCGCGGTACCGATCTCCGCAGGCGGCGCAGAGCGGCAGGACGGCGATCCCGTCGGCGGCCATCACTAGGGCTGACACGGGCCGATTCCGCCGGTTAATCCGCAGTTCTGTCACACCCACCCGATAGCGTCACGGCGTGGCCAAGGCACGTTCGCAGTACCGCTGTTCGGAGTGCCGCCATGTCACGGCCAAATGGGTCGGCCGCTGCCCGGAGTGCAGCACCTGGGGCACCGTCGACGAGGTCGCGGGCTCGGCGGCCGCCGGCGGCTCATCGCAGCGCACGGTGGTGCCGTCCTCCCCCGCCGTGCCGATCAGTTCCATCAATCCCGACCGAACCCGCCACTTCCCCACCGGGGTTGACGAGCTCGACCGGGTGCTCGGCGGCGGAGTGGTCCCTGGCTCGGTGAGCCTGCTGGCCGGTGATCCCGGGGTCGGCAAGTCCACCCTGCTGCTCGAGGTGGTGCACCGGTGGGCACAAACAGGCCGCCGCGCGCTGTATGTGTCCGGTGAGGAGTCGGCCGGCCAGATCCGGATGCGCGCCGAACGCACCGGCTGCACCCACGACGAGGTGTTCCTTGCCGCAGAATCCGATATCGCGACTGTGCTCGGCCACATCGAGGCGGTACAGCCCAGCCTCGTGGTGGTCGACTCCGTGCAGACGATGACGGCCGGTGACACCGACGGTGTGGTGGGCGGGGTGACCCAGGTGCGCGCGGTGACGACGGCGCTGACCTCGGTGGCCAAATCCACCGGAGTGGCGATGGTGTTGGTCGGCCACGTCACCAAGGACGGCGCGATCGCCGGGCCCCGTTCGCTGGAACATCTGGTGGACGTGGTCTTGCACTTCGAGGGCGACCGCAATTCGAGTCTCCGGATGGTCCGCGGTGTCAAGAACCGGTTCGGCGCATCCGACGAAGTCGGTTGTTTCCTGTTGCAGGACAACGGCATTCAGGGTGTCTCGGATCCGTCGGGATTGTTCCTCGACGACCGGCCCAACCCCGTTCCCGGCACCGCGGTGACGGTGGCGCTGGACGGTAAGCGGCCTCTGATCGGCGAGATCCAGGCCCTGCTCGCCTACCGCCCCGAGAACGCGCCGCAGCGCCGCGCGGTCAGTGGCGTCGACAGTTCCCGCGCGGCGATGATCGCCGCGGTACTCGAGCGCCGGGCGAACCTGAAAGTCAGCGCGACCGATATCTACCTGTCCACCGTCGGCGGCATGCGACTGATGGATCCCTCGTCGGATCTGGCGGTCGCGATGGCGATGGCGTCGGCCTACGCCGACCTGCCGCTGCCCAGCACGACCGTGGTGATCGGCGAGGTGGGCCTGGCCGGCGATCTGCGCCGGGTCACCGGGATGGACCGCAGGCTCGCCGAAGCGGCCCGCCTCGGCTTCACCGAGGCCCTGGTACCGGTCGGGTGTGGCGCGGTGCCCAAGGGCTTCAAGGCCATCGAATCGGCCACCATCGGGGACGCGTTGCGCACGATGCTGACGATCGCAAAACGGCCCTACGACAAGGTCGTCACGCAGCTTAGGCGGGACGGGTCGAGTAACGACCTCGACGACGTGGACAATAAGTGGCTGTGAGCACCGTCAACCGCAATGGCTCGGCCCAGCCGACTGGCGCCACGCTGCGCGAGACGATCGGGCGGCTGGCGCCCGGCACCGCCCTGCGCGACGGCCTGGAGCGCATCCTGCGTGGTCGGACGGGTGCGCTGATCCTGTTGGGCTACGACGAGCGGGTCGAGACGATCTGTGACGGCGGATTCTCGCTGGACGTGCGATTCGCCCCGACCCGGCTTCGCGAGCTGTCCAAGATGGACGGCGCCGTCGTGTTGTCCACCGACGGCAGCCGGATCGTGCGGGCCAATGTGCAGCTGGTGCCGGATCCGACGATCCCCACCGACGAATCCGGAACCCGGCACCGTTCGGCCGAGCGCGCCGCGATCCAGACCGGCTATCCGGTGGTCTCGGTCAGCCACTCGATGAACATCGTCACCGTCTACGTGTCCGGGGAACGCCACGTCGTCGCCGACTCGGCCACCATCCTGTCGCGGGCCAACCAGGCGATCGCGACGCTGGAACGCTACAAGGCCCGCCTCGACGAGGTGTCCCGGCAGCTGTCCACCGCCGAGATCGAGGACTTCGTCACCCTGCGTGATGTCATGACGGTGGTGCAGCGCCTCGAGATGGTGCGCCGCATTGGCCTCGAAATCGATTATGACGCAGTCGAACTCGGGACCGACGGACGCCAGTTGCGGCTGCAGCTCGAGGAGTTGCTCGGCGGCAATGACACCGCTCGCGAGCTGATCATGCGCGACTATCACGCCAACCCCGACCCGCCGTCGAAGGCGCAGGTGGCCTCGACGCTTGCCGAGCTGGACTCGCTGTCGGACACCGAGCTGTTGGACTTCACCTCGCTGTCGCGGGTGTTCGGGTATCCCTCGACGGCCGACGCGCAGGATTCGGCGCTCAGCGCGCGGGGCTACCGTGCGATGGCGGGCATCCCGCGTCTGCAGTTCGCCCATGTCGATCTGCTGGTGCGGCGCTTCGGTTCGCTGCAGGGCTTGCTGGCGGCCAGCGCCACCGACCTGCAGTCGGTCGAGGGCATCGGCGCGATGTGGGCGCGGCACGTCCGCGAGGGTTTGTCGCAGCTGGCCGAGTCGACGATCGCCGATCGGCTGGTCTAGTAGACCAACCCCGCCATTAGCGGGAGCAGAGCCAGCGGGGCGGGTATCGGGCCGGGAAGCAGCGGCGCGTACGAATACCGCACCACCTTGCGGATTCCCAGGTGTTGCCCTTGCTGATGGGCGGTCTTGTCGAGCGCCAGATCGGTGAACAGCACCCACTCCGCGAGGCCCGGCTTTCTCGACGGGTCCGGCTTTCCGGGGAGCAGCTCGCCGAGAGCGCGGCCGTCGGCGTCGGTGGCCGGCCACGGGCCGTCGTCGTCGCGGTCGCAATCGAGCGTCACCAAGGGTTGGTCGTCACGGCCGGACACCGTCAGCGTCGACTTCTTCCGCACCATTTTCGCCACCTGCGCACCGGACTCGTCACGCACCGTGACGACCGCGGGGCTGTCGTTCTCCGAACTCACCCGCGCGAGCACGACACCGTCGGCGCCCCGGAGCTCGACGTGAATGTCGTCGCCGACATGCATGTTGGCCATGTTCCACAACGTCCACAGCGCCCGGCGGATCTGACCGCCGCGGTGCACCCGAAACGTCTGGGCCAGTACATCTCCCGACGGCGAGCGCATCGTCCACTGATGGCTCTGACCGCTGAGGCCGGCCCGGAAAGTCGCCACCGTGCCCCGCGAGCGGCACAGGTCGCCAAGCGTGCGCGCCGAAGACTCACCCTGCTCGGACATGCCGAGCAGCCTAAGGGTCTAGCCCGGAGGAGGCGGCGGCGGAGCCTCGCCGGGAGCCCCGACAGGAGGCTGCTCACCAGCAGGCGGCACGGCACCGGGCGGCGGCGCGTCGGCCAGGATGAACGGCATCGTCGCCGACCGCAGATTGCCCAACTGGACCATCAGGTTGTAGGTGCCCGGACCGATCGGCTGGCGCGGAAGCGGGCACTGCGGTGCCGAGCCCATCCCGGTCCAGGTCACCTCGGTGGTCACCTGTTCGCCTGGGTTGAACGTCTTGACGAGCGTCTCGTTGGACGGCGCGCAGTCGAGGTTGGACCACAGCCGCTTGCCGTCCAGCGAGTAGACGTAGGCGGCCAGCACGGCCGCACCGACGTCACGCTTGCAGGCCACCAGGCCGATATTGGTCACGACCATGGTGAACTTCGGCTGATCACCGATGACGTACTGCGGCTGGTTGGTGATGCCCTTGACTGCCAGGTTGGAATCCGGGCAGTCGTCGCCTTCCTTCAGCACCGGCGGCGGCATGACAGCCTCGGTCGGAGTTGCCATCGGCGCGGCCACGACAGGGCCGGCCGCCGGTGGCGGCGGTGCGACGACGGGAGTCTTGTTCTCGGGCTGCGGATTCTGCGGCCCCGCCGCAGTAGTGGTCTTGACGGTGCTCTTCGAGTCGGAGCCACCGCTGAAAATCACGAAGGCAACGCCGACAACGATGGCAGCGACCACCGCGACGATGCCGATCGCAAGGCCACGGCGTCGCCAATAGATTTGCGAGGGTAGAGGTCCACGCGGTTCGAGATCCAGCACGTTCTCACGGTAAGCCCAGGTCACCGCGAGTTGTCCGACCCCGCTCGGCGTGTCGCCTTGTTCGCTAGCTGAAAAAGTGGTTATTCGCCGATATCGCCGAGGTGTTCGCGCAGGACAACCTTGCCGTCGGCGAGCTGGTAGGTCAGCCCGACGATTGCCAGCGTCCCGGCCGCAACCCGCTCAGCGACGAGGACGGACCGGGCCAACATCTGCGAGGCGGTCTCGATCACATGGCGGGCTTCGAACTCGTCGACGCGGGTCAGTCCGTCGCGGCGGCCCAGCAGGATCGACGGGGTGACGCGCTCGACCAGATCGCGGATATAGCCCCCCGGCACCGCCCCCTCGTCGAGAGCGGCCAGGGTCGCTTTCACCGCGCCACAGCTGTCGTGGCCGAGTACGGCGATCAGCGGCACGTTGAGCACGCCGACCGCGTACTCGATAGAGCCGAGCACGGCGGAGTCGAGGACGTGGCCCGCGGTGCGTACCACGAACATGTCACCGAGGCCCTGGTCGAAGATGATCTCTGCGGCGACACGGCTGTCGGCGCAACCGAAGACGACAGCGGTCGGTCGCTGCTCGCCGGCCAACCTCGCGCGGTCCTCGATGCCCTGGCTGGGATGCTCGGGCTGGCCGGCGACGAATCGCTCGTTACCCTCTTTGAGTGCCTTCCAAGCGGTTACGGGGCTGCTGTTCGGCATGGCCCACATTCTGCACTGTCGCCGGCTCCGGTATGCGATGAGCATCAAATCCGCTGAACTGGTCGACTGGTACTCCCATGCCCGTCGCGATCTGCCGTGGCGCGAACCCCACGTGACGGCGTGGCAGATCCTGGTCAGCGAGTTCATGCTGCAACAGACCCCGGTCGCCCGGGTCGCGCCGATCTGGCTGGACTGGGTGGCGCGCTGGCCGACACCGTCGGCAACGGCCGCTGCCAGCGCCGCCGACGTACTTCGGGCGTGGGGCAAGCTGGGCTACCCACGGCGGGCCAAGCGGCTGCACGAGTGCGCCATCGCGATCGCCACCGAGCACGACGACGAGGTGCCCGCCGATGTCGAGGTGCTACTGACCCTGCCGGGCGTCGGCGCCTACACCGCCCGCGCGGTCGCCTGTTTCGCCTACCGGCAGGGCGTGCCGGTCGTGGATACCAACGTGCGCCGGGTGGTGGCGCGTGCGGTGCACGGGCTGGCCGACGCCGGCAACCCGTCGGCGGTGCGAGATATGGCCGATGTGGCGGCGCTGTTGCCCAATGACGGTACGGCGCCGGTGTTTTCGGCCGCGCTGATGGAACTCGGTGCCACGGTGTGCACGGCCCGATCGCCCAAATGCGGGATCTGCCCGCTGAGTGTCTGCGCGTGGCGGGCGGCCGGGTACCCGCCGGCCACCACCGCGCCGCGCCCCTCGCAGCGCTATGCGGGCACCGACCGGCAGGTGCGCGGACGGCTGCTCGATGTGCTGCGGGGCAGTTCTGCGCCCGTCATGCGTGCGCAGCTGGATGTGGTGTGGCTGACCGATACCGCGCAGCGGGATCGCGCGCTGGATTCGCTGCTGGTGGACGGGCTGGTGGAGCAGACGGCCGACGGCCGGTTCGCGCTTGCAGGCGAGGGTGACTAAGCGGAGCGGGCGAAGCGGCGCCGGTAGTCCGACGGCGTGACGCCGACGATGCGGCGGAAGTGGTGCCGCAGCAGCGTGGCGGTGCCGAAACCGGCCCGCTCGGCGATGCGGTCGACGTCCAGATCGGTTTCCTCGAGCATCCGGCGGGCGTAGAGCACCCGCTGATCGGTGACCCACTGCATCGGTGTGGTGCCGGCCTCTTCGACGAAGCGCCGGGCGAACGTGCGCGCAGACATGTTGGCCTGCCGGGCCATACTGGCCACCGTATGCGGCTTGTCGAGATTGGACAGTATCCAATCTAGTTGTGGGGCAAAGCCTTCCGAACATCGCACGGGTATGGGTTGGTCGATGTACTGGCGCTGACCACCGTCGCGCTGCGGTGGCACCACCATCCGTCGCGCGATCTTGTTGGTGACCGTGCTGCCGAGTTCCCGGCGGACCAGGTGCAGGCTGGCATCGATGCCGGCGGCGGTGCCTGCGCTGGTCACCAGATCACCGTCGTCGACGAACAACACGTTGCGGTCGATGATCGCCGTCGGATAGCGACGGGCGAGTTCGTCGGCGTGCATCCAGTGCGTGGTGCAGCGGCGCCCGTCGAGCAGGCCCGCCTCCCCCGCGACGAACGCGCCCGAGCACACGGTCAGGATCGTCGAGCCGGCGGCGTGGGCGGCCCGCAGCGCTGCCAGCGCCTCGGGCGGGTACGCCTCGATCGGACCCGTCACCGCCGATACCGCCACCACGTCGGCGCCCACCAGGGCATCGAGACCGTGATCGGGCACCAGGTAGGCGCCGACGCTGGTGCGCAGCGGCTTGCCCGGCTCGGGACCGCACACCTTGAAGTCGAAGTTGGGCACCCCGTCCCCGGACCTGTCGATGCCGAAGACCTCGCAGATCACCCCGAACTCGAACACCGCGAGTCCGTCGAGGACCAGCGCCGAGACACTCTTCAAAGGCATGGCAGGATTTTATCCTATGGGGTCAGTGCTGCCACTGTTGGCGGGATATTGTCTAACGAAGCATTACTGCCATGACCACGTTGATCACTATCCTGAACAAACTCCGGCTGCATGCCGATCAATTCCGGGTGAGCGCACCGATGGTCGGGCCACTCTTCGACGACGCCGACGCACGTCGGGTCAGCCACGATCTCGACGCCGTCCGCACCCGGTTCGAACAACACTCGGTGTGGCCGTCGTCAGGTGCGATCGGGGAGCGCCGCTAGGAACGTCTCGACGGCCTCCCGGTAGCGGTCCGGAGCGTCGTCGTGCACCAGGTGACCGGCGCCCGGGACGTGGACGTAGCGGGCACGCTCGCCCGCGAGGTCGGCCATCTTGCGCATCTGCCCGGGCGGTGCCACCGAGTCACCGGCCTCGATGAGCAACACCGGCGCGCGAACCGACTGCCACTGCTGCCAGTAGTCGTGCAAGCCCCACTGCCCGGCGATCTCGATCCAGCGGGCCGGCCGGCCGTGCAGGCGCCAGCCCGTCGCGGTGCGATCGAACGCTTCCAGGAAGTAGCGTCCGGCGACCGGCCCGAACTCGGCGTAAACCTCTTCGGCAGTGGAGTACTCGACCGGCAGCGCGTGCACCCACGGCTCCCACGGGCCGGTCGTCCTGCCGACGAAGTCCGGCGCCATGTCCTCGACCACCAGCGCGCTCACCAGATCGGGCCGCCGCGCGGCCAGGCACCAGGAGTGCAAACCGCCCATCGAGTGCCCCACGAGCACCGCAGGCTCGCCAAGAGTGGCGACGGCGTCACCGAGGTCGGCGACGAACCGCTCGGTGCTGACGGGTGCGGAGTCCTCGACATCGCGGCCGCGGTGCCACGGCGCGTCGTAGGTGTAGACCGCACCGAACCGGGACAGCCATCCAACCTGCCGCGACCACGTGGTGCCGCGGCCCATCAGGCCGTGCACCAACACCAGCGGGCGGCCGGTGCCGCCCCGATGCGTCAGCGATTCGGTGCTCACCGTTTCATCTTGCGCGGTCGGCCACCGCTCTCGGCGGGCGCGGTAGCCTTGCGCCATGTCCGTGGTGAAGATCAATGCAATCGAGATTCCACCGGGTGCCGGCCCCGAACTGGAGAAGCGGTTCGCCAACCGCGCGCACGCCGTCGACAACCAGCCTGGGTTCCTCGGGTTCCAATTGCTGCGACCGGTCAAGGGTGAGGACCGCTACTTCGTGGTGACCACGTGGGAGTCCGAAGAGGCCTTCCAAGCGTGGGCCACCGGACCGGCGATCCACGCGCACGCCGGTGAACGCGCCAACCCCGTGGCCAAGGGTGCCCATCTGCTCGAGTTCGAGGTTGTGTTGGACGTTGCCGGGACCGGCGCCAAGGCGTAGCGCACGCCAGGTGCGCCGGACCGCGGTGGCTATCACCACCGTGATCGCATCCGCCGCCGCCCTGGCAACGAGCTGCGCACCAGCACCCGCGCCACCGGCCAACGCCGGCGCGGGTGTCCGCATTGACCTCAACACCCCCACCGCGGTGCGGGCCAAGCAGGTCATGGACATGCTGAACTCGGACTGGCCGATCGGACCGGACAACGTCAAGACCCTGGCCACCACCGACATGGTGGACCCGGTCGCGCACAGCATGGACTCGCTGTGGTGGGACCGGCCCTACACGCTGGCCGGGGCGGACATCGGCGCCAATGTCGCCACGCTGCACCTACTTACGTCCTACGGTGCGCGCCAGGACATCGACCTGCGGATCGGCGACGATACCTTCGTCAGCCGGTTCGTCGTGTCCACCGAGAAGCCCAAGATCGAGTCGTGGCAGGACATCGACACCGCACTGAGCCGCACCGGGGCCCGCTACTCGTGGCAGGTGTCCAAGGTCAACGACGGCCGCTGCGAAAAGGTGGCAGGCACCAACACCGCTGAATCCCTGCCGCTCGCTTCGATTTTCAAGACCTACGTGCTGTACGCGGTCGAAACTGCGATCACCGCAGGCACATTGAACTGGGACGACAAACTCACCATCACCGCCGAGGGGAAGAAACTCGGCACGTCCGGCTTCGACAAGCTGCCGCCGGGCTCGCAGATCACGGTGCGCGACGCGGCAGGCAAAATGATCTCCACGAGCGACAACATGGCCACCGATCTGCTGATCGGGCGCCTCGGAACGCACGCCATCGAAGAGGCACTGGCCGCTGCCGGCCACCACGACCCGGCGAGCATGACACCGTTCCCCACCATGCGGGAACTGTTCGCGATCGGCTGGGGCAATCCCGACGTGCGGCAAGAGTGGAAGACCGCCGCCATGCCGCAGGACCGCGCAAACCTGTTGCACGAAGCCGATTCCCGGCCGTACGACCCAGACCCGTATCGCACTCACGCGCCCGGCTCGGCCTATGGCGCCGAGTGGTACGGCAATGCCGAGGACATCTGTCGCGTGCACGCCGGCTTGCAGCGCAATGCCGTCGGGCGCGCGGCCCAGGTCAAGGACGTCATGTCCGAAACCGCGGGCATCGACCTCGACACAGCCGAATGGCCCTACATCGCGGCCAAGGCGGGCAATCTCCCCGGCGACATGACGTTCAGCTGGTACGCCGTCGACCGCACCGGCCAGGCGTGGGTGGTCAGCTTCCAATTCAACTGGCCCCGCTTCCACAGCGCCAACGCCGGCGGCTGGGCGATGACGATCATCAAGCAGGTCTTCGGGCTACTGCCCCGTTACCGCTGATCGCAGCGTCCACCCCATCCCGCGATGGTGCAGCGCGGTGCAACTGGCCGGCGCAATATCGATGCGCCAGAACGACTTCGGCGGTGCATCCAGCGCATTCAGGATGACCGCACGGATCACCGCGGGATGGGTGATCGCCACGATGCGACCCGGCGTCCGGCTGATATCGGCCAGCCAGCCGCGCACCCGGGCGATCAACGCGACGACCGACTCACCGCCATGGGGGCAGCTGTCCGGTTCGGTGAGCCAGCGGGTGAGCTCGCCGGGCTGTACCGAGTCGAGATTCAAGCCACGCCACTGACCGTGATCCAGGTCAGCGAGCCGGGCATCGACCAGCGCCGACAAGCCGAGCAGTTCGGCGGTCTCGCGGGTCCGCGTCTCGGGCCCGCA
>JAHFVD010000048.1:49049-56125 GCA_023264735.1 Mycobacterium sp.
CTCCCTCGCAAGCGAGGTAGCGGCGTGTCCGCCTATGGTTCGCTCCGCAAGCGTCGCTCACGCAGTGATGAGCTCCCGCTCCTTGCTATCGAGCAGCCGGGACAGCATGGCCGCACCGAGCAGGCCGATCGTCGTCCAGACGATCACCTGAGTGCCAAGCGCATACAACCGGAACTCGTACAGGTCGACCGCGGGGAAGCCGGGGAACACGATCGTCCCGGCGTCGTTGACCATCGGTCCCGGCGTCTCGTTGATCGTCGGCAGGATGAGCATCACGATCGCGACCGCGACGATGTAGGCGCCGCCCGCCGCCAGAGTCGCGTTCCAGGCACCCAATTTAGGCGTGAGCTGGAAGGCGAGGTAGACCGAGGCGACCATCAACAGCGCGGACAGCGCAACCATCAGCAGATAGAGCAGAGCGCGCTGCTTGATGGTTTCGTCGAGGCTGGTCGCCGGCGGGTTAGGCGGGTACTTGAGCGCGGGAACCACCCACAGTGCGATGAGCATCGCCCCTGCCGTCAGCACCGCCAGCTTGCGCGCGGACACATTGCCGATCCGGCTATAGGCCACGCAGAACACCACGGCGAACAACGCGCCGAGGGCCACACTGAAGAGCAGCACGCCCAGTCCCATACCGATGTTGGACTGCACGGCCCGGGTGAAAAGCTCGCCACCCTCTTCGTGGCCATGCCCGTGCCCGGACGCCGTGTCCATGGCGCCACGGGCCGCAGCGGTGCCGTCCTCGAAATCGATGGACCGCCCGACGATCGGCTCGATGAAGATCTTCGACCAGATGAATGCGAGCACGCCGGCAAAGGCGCCGGCCAGAATGCCGCGCCAGATTATTGATTTTTCCATTTTTTAGCTGGCTTCCTCTGGCTCAGTGGCAGGGGAAGCCGAGCAGATGGCGGGCGTCATGCACGAATTCGTGGACGTACATGTTGTCGCCGAACACCGAGGTGGCGCCTTGGTCGACGCCGATGAAGTAAAGGACCAGCAGCGCGAAGAACGCGGTCAGCGATAGCCAGACGACGGCCTTGGTGGCCGACAAGTCGACAGCGCGAGACCGACTCGACTGTGCTTGTGGAGTAGACATTGGAGTCCTTTCAGGGAGCTGCGCGTCCCAAGATGAACATGTGACGAGCCTCGGGTCTGACTGTCAACAGTGGCGCGACCGTTCTGGAGTTTCACCAGATTCCTCGACTCGTCCGTACATCGAGGATGCTATACCTGCGCCGGTTTAGGTGGCGCCGTAACCCAGTTGCTGTGCGGTGTACTTGGCGGCGTCGCTGACCGGGACCGCCTGCACGGCGGTGCCGTAGGCGCAGATCTCGGTCCAGACATCGCCGAGTTCGGTGGTGTCGAAACGCATTCCGATGATCGCGTTGCCACCGCGATTGCGGGCCTCGTTCATCAACCGGTTCATCGCCTCGTTGCGGCTCTCGGCGAGGTTCTTGGTCATGCCCTGCAGCTCGCCGCCGAACATACTCTTGAAGCCCGCCCCCATCTGGGAGAAGGCATTACGCGATCGCACGGTGAGACCGAACACCTCACCGCATACCCGCTGGATCTCCCAGCCCGGAATGTCGTTAGTGGTAACCACAAGCATGACCAGAGATTAGCGGTCCCAGGCGCGAGAATCGACGCAGTCGCAAAGTATTCACAGGCGATATGGCAGGGCCATACGACTGGGCCATACGAAAAAGACCCCCGACATTGTCGGGGGCCTTTTTCGTTGCGTAATTACTCGCTGGCGGTGCCGGCGCTAGCCAGGTCCGGCTCGACAGGCTCGACACGCTTGGGCCCACCGGTGAAGGTGAACTTCGCGTCCTCGCCGGCGCCTTCGCCGTCCCAATTCTCGACGTCGACGGTGACCAGCTGACCGGGGCCGACCTCTTCGAAGAGGATCTTCTCGCTCAAGGCGTCCTCGATCTCGCGCTGGATGGTCCGGCGCAGCGGCCGGGCGCCCAACACCGGGTCGAAGCCGCGCTTGGCCAGCAGCGCCTTCGCCTGGTCCGTCAGCTCCATCTCCATGTCCTTGGTCTTGAGCTGCTTGGACACCCGGTTCGCCATCAGATCGACCATCTGGATGATCTCGTCGCGAGTCAACTGGTGGAAGACGATGATGTCGTCGATGCGGTTGAGGAACTCCGGGCGGAAGTGCTTCTTCAGCTCGTCGTTGACCTTCTGCTTCATCCGCTCGTAGTTGTTGTCGCCGCCACCCTGGGTGAAGCCAAGGCCAACCGCCTTCGAGATATCGGAGGTGCCCAGGTTCGAGGTGAAGATCAGCACGGTGTTCTTGAAGTCGACCGTGCGACCCTGACCGTCGGTGAGACGGCCGTCCTCGAGCACCTGCAACAGGGTGTTGTAGATCTCCTGGTGGGCCTTCTCGATCTCGTCGAACAGCACGACCGAGAACGGCTTGCGCCGCACCTTTTCGGTGAGCTGGCCGCCCTCTTCGTAGCCGACATATCCGGGCGGGGCACCGAACAACCGCGACGCGGTGAAGCGGTCGTGGAATTCGCCCATGTCGATCTGGATGAGTGCGTCGTCGTCCCCGAACAGGAACTCCGCCAGCGCCTTGGACAGCTCGGTCTTACCCACACCGGACGGGCCGGCGAAGATGAACGAGCCCGACGGCCGCTTGGGATCCTTCAGGCCGGCACGGGTACGGCGGATGGCCTTCGAGACGGCACGGACGGCATCTTCCTGCCCGATGATCCGCTTGTGCAGCTCGTCCTCCATGCGCAGCAGCCGAGTGGTCTCCTCCTCGGTCAGCTTGAACACCGGGATGCCGGTCCAGTTGCCGAGGACCTCGGCGATCTGCTCGTCGTCGACCTCAGCCACGACGTCGAGATCACCTGAGCGCCACTGCTTTTCACGCTCAGCGCGCTGAGCGACCAGTTGCTTCTCACGGTCCCGCAGGTTGGCGGCCTTCTCGAAGTCCTGCGCGTCGATCGCGGACTCCTTCTCCCGGCGCGCGTCGGCGATCTTCTCGTCGAACTCGCGCAGGTCTGGCGGAGCGGTCATCCGGCGGATTCGCATCCGGGCACCGGCCTCGTCGATCAGGTCGATCGCCTTGTCCGGCAGGAACCGGTCGTTGATGTAGCGGTCGGCCAGGGTGGCCGCCGCGACAACGGCGGCGTCGGTGATCGACACCCGGTGGTGCGCCTCGTACCGGTCGCGCAGACCCTTGAGGATCTCGATGGTGTGCGCCACCGTCGGCTCACCGACCTGGACCGGCTGGAACCGGCGCTCCAGGGCGGCATCCTTCTCGATGTACTTGCGGTACTCGTCGAGGGTGGTGGCACCGATCGTCTGCAGCTCGCCGCGGGCCAGCTTGGGCTTCAGGATCGAAGCCGCGTCGATGGCACCTTCGGCGGCACCGGCACCGACGAGCGTGTGCAGCTCATCGATGAACAGGATGATGTCGCCGCGGGTGTTGATCTCCTTGAGCACCTTCTTGAGGCGTTCCTCGAAATCACCGCGGTAACGGCTGCCGGCCACCAGCGACCCGAGGTCGAGGGTGTAAAGCTGCTTGTCCTTGAGCGTCTCGGGAACCTCACCGTGCACGATCGCCTGGGCCAGGCCCTCCACGACGGCGGTCTTGCCGACGCCGGGCTCGCCGATCAGCACCGGGTTGTTCTTGGTGCGCCGGCTCAGCACCTGCATCACCCGTTCGATTTCCTTCTCACGGCCGATGACGGGGTCAAGCTTGCCCTCCATGGCGGCCGCGGTCAGGTTGCGGCCGAACTGGTCGAGAACGAGCGACGTGGACGGGTTGCCGGACTCGCCGCCGCGGCCGCCGGTGCCGGCCTCCGCGGTCTCTTTGCCCTGGTACCCGGACAGCAACTGGATGACCTGCTGACGCACCCGCGTCAGTTCGGCGCCGAGCTTCACCAGCACCTGGGCGGCCACACCTTCGCCCTCACGGATCAGGCCGAGCAGAATGTGCTCGGTGCCGATGTAGTTGTGGCCGAGCTGGAGCGCCTCACGCAGGCTCAGCTCAAGCACCTTCTTGGCGCGCGGGGTGAAGGGGATGTGCCCGGACGGCGCCTGCTGGCCCTGTCCGATGATCTCCTCGACCTGGCTGCGAACACCCTCGAGTGAGATGCCCAGCGACTCCAGCGACTTGGCGGCTACGCCTTCACCTTCATGAATAAGGCCCAACAGGATGTGCTCGGTCCCGATGTAATTGTGGTTGAGCATCCGGGCTTCTTCTTGAGCCAGGACGACGACCCTGCGGGCACGGTCGGTAAATCTCTCGAACATCGTCGGTTACCTGCTCTCCATCACGATTAGGTACAGCGGTAGTCACCACGTACCTGTCGTCCACTCTAATGGGAGGCCCGGGAAGGCGTCCTCCCTTACCCACCCATACCGCATCTCTAGCGGTGCAGACCTAGCACACCAACGCGGCAGGGCAGCGAAACGTTTCCGGTAATCAGCTGCAGCCGCTTCGCCGCGAGCGAACGGGGCCTGCGGCGAGTGGCTGAGAAAGCCGGACAGGCCAACGGCCCGATGCGGATCTACGTGGCGGCGTGGAAGGCGTCGATGATGTCGGCCGGGATACGTCCCCGCGTCGACACCTTGTGACCGTTGCGGCGCGCCCAATCGCGGATCGCGGCGCTCTGCTCCCGGTCGATCGAGGCACGTCCACGGCCGGCCGGGCCGGAGCGGCCACGGCGACGGCCGCCGACGCGACGGCTGGCCTCGACCCACTGCTTGAGATCGTTGCGAAGTTTCTGAGCATTCTTTGAGGAAAGATCGATCTCATAGCTCACACCGTCGAGCGCGAATTCGACCGTTTCATCCGCCGCGCCCGCCCCGTCGAAATCGTCGACGAGAGTGACGGTAACTTTCTTGGCCATTGCCTCACTGAATCCTTATGCCTGCGCACAACAACCGATAGTTGGGCGTCTACAACGCTGTGCTGTCAACCAACACTGTGCCACCAATCTGCCACATTGGCACACGGCATTCAACAAGGATTGGATCAGTGCACTTCAGCCATGTCGCCGAACAATCGGGAACAAAACCGTTTCCCGAATTGACAAGCCGGTGAGAACCATCAACAGGCGATCGATACCCATTCCGGTTCCGGTCGTCGGCGGCATCGCATACTCCATCGCTGCCAGGAAATCCTCATCGAGCGCCATCGCCTCGTCGTCCCCGGCCGCCGCGGCCTTGGCCTGGGCCTCGAAACGCTCACGCTGCACAATCGGGTCGACCAGCTCGGAGTATCCCGTCGCCAACTCCATTCCGCGTGCGTAGAGATCCCACTTTTCGGTCACTCCACGAATACTGCGGTGCTGCCGGGTCAGCGGTGTGGTCTCGACCGGGAAGTCCTTGACGAACGTCGGGGCCCACAATGTGTCCCCGACCGTGTGCTCCCACAGTTCTTCGACGAGCTTGCCGTGCCCGTAGCCGCGATCACGCGGAATCTCCACCTCAAGCCGGTCGGCAATAGCGAGCAGATATTCCAGTGATGTGTCGGGTGTGATCTCTTCACCGAGAGCTTCGGACAACGACGGGTACATTTGAATCGACGGCCATTCGCCGCCGATGTCATAGATTGACCCGTCGGGCAATGGCACTTGCCGAGTCCCGATCGCCTCATCCGCCACTTCTTGAATAACTTCGCGGGTGACGATCGCCGAATCGTCATACGTTCCCCAAGCCTGATAAGTCTCGAGCATCGAGAATTCCGGCGAATGTGTGGAATCCGCACCTTCGTTTCGGAAGTTCCGATTCAGCTCGAAAACCTTCTCCAGCCCGCCGACGACGCACCGCTTGAGGAACAACTCCGGGGCGATCCGCAGATACAAGTCCGCGTCGAGCGCATTGGAGTGGGTGACGAACGGCCGAGCGGCCGCGCCGCCGGCCAGCGTCTGCAGCATCGGGGTCTCGACTTCGAGGAAGTCCCTGCGCTCCAACGCGTTGCGCACGGCCCGGACGACGGCGACGCGCTGTCGGGCCACCTCGCGGGCCTGCGGGCGCACGATCAGATCGACGTAGCGCTGCCGGACCCGGGACTCCTCGCTCATCTCCTTGTGGGCGACAGGCAGCGGGCGCAACGCCTTGCTGGCCATCAGCCACGAGTCGGCCAACACCGACAGCTCGCCGCGGCGGGAACTGATCACCTCGCCGTGCACGAACACGATGTCACCGAGGTCGACCTCGGCCTTCCAGGCTTCCAAGGCCTCCTCGCCAACGCCGGCGAGGCTGATCATCGCTTGCAGCTGCGTTCCGTCGCCTTCCTGCAGCGTGGCGAAGCACAGCTTGCCCGAGTTGCGGGCGAATACCACCCGGCCGGTGACGCCGACGAGATCGCCGGTAGTGGTGTCTGCGGCCAGGTCCGGGTAGGCCGCACGGATCTGCGCCAGCGAGTGAGTGCGGGGCACCGAAACTGGGTACGGGTCTTTGCCGCCGGCCAAAAGGGCCTCGCGCTTGCCCTGGCGGATCCGGAACTGTTCGGGGACATCGGCGCCCGCGTGGTCGGTACCCGGAGTATCTGCAGAGCTCACGACGTGCCAGCTTAAATGAGGTCATGAGGTCCCTCCTAAACACGGCTGCGGTGGCCGCCCTGGCCGACGAGCGGCTGGACTGGCGATTCAAGGGTCTGCCCGCCGCGTGGACGGGCCAGACCGCGGCGCAAATCAGTGCAGCCGCGCCCGATCTGTTCGACGCCGGGCCGCTGGGACCGGTGTGCGTACTGTCCGCCGAGGCGCTGAGCCACAACCTGGCCACGATGGCCGGCTGGTGTGCGCACCACGGTGTCGAGCTGGCGCCGCACGGCAAGACCCACATGTCCCCTCAGCTGCTGGCCCGCCAGTTCGACGCCGGGGCGTGCGCGGTGACGGCCGCGACGATCAGCCAGGTGCGGACCTACCGGGCGTTCGGGGTGCGCGAGGTGGTGCTGGCCAACGAATTGGTCGACGCCGCGGGGCTGGCCTGGCTGGCCGCCGAATTGGACGGTGACCCCGACTTCCGGCTGATCTGCTGGGTGGACTCGGTTCGCGGGGTGGCGCTGATGACCGAGGCGCTGCACGCCGCCGGTGCCAGGCGCCCGCTCG
>JAHFVD010000121.1 GCA_023264735.1 Mycobacterium sp.
CAGCGCGGTGATCGCCGACCTCGGCGGCCAGGTTCTGCGGGCAGTCACCGCCCTGCCCCCTGATGTCCGCGACACCCGCCGCGACGACGCCACGACGGTGGTCACCAGCGGGCTCGACGGACTGCGTCCGTATTTCACCGCCTACCTGCCCGCGCTCTTCCTGGCGGCGATCCTCACCCCGGCCACCGTTGTCGTGATCGCGTTCAACGACTTTCAGTCGGCGGTGATCGTGCTCGTGGCGCTGCCACTGATCCCGGTCTTCATGGTGCTCATCGGCCTGGCGACCGCGGATCGTTCGGCGGGAGCACTGGAGGCGATGACCACGCTGCAGGCGCGGCTGATGGACCTGATTGCCGGCATCCCCACCTTGCGCGCCCTCGGCAGGGCCGACGGTCCAGCCGACCGCATCGCCAAACTCAGCGCGGCCCATCGCCGGTCGGCGATGGCCACCCTGCGCATCGCGTTCCTGTCGGCCCTGGTGCTCGAACTCATCGCCACGCTGGGCGTGGCGCTGGTCGCCGTCAGCATCGGGCTACGGCTGGTGTTCGGCGAGATGAGCCTGGCCGCCGGACTGACGGTGCTGCTGCTGGCGCCCGACGTGTTCTGGCCGCTGCGGCGTGTCGGCGTCGAGTTCCACGCCGCGCAAAACGGAAAGGCGGCCGCCGACAAGGCGTTTGCGCTCATCGAGGAATACCCAGAGCCGCCGGCCGGCACCCGCACCGTCGACGCCACCGGTGCGGTGATCGTGCTCGACGGCCTGTCCGTCGCCGGGCGGGATGGGATGTCACCGCACCAGTTGTCCGGCCGACTGCTGCCCGGTGAGATCACCGTGCTCACCGGGGCCAACGGCGCCGGTAAGACCACCACACTGCTCGCGGTCGCCGGCCTGATCACCCCCACGCGCGGCCACGTCACCGTCGACGGTGTCGACGTCGGCGAACTGGACCGCGCTGCGTGGTGGCGGCAGCTGGCCTGGTTGGCCCAGCGCCCGGTGATCATCCCCGGCAGCATCGCCGACAACCTCACCTTGTTCGGACCGCTGGCCGATCCGGAGAGCGCCTGCCGGGCAGCGGGTTTCACCGAGGTGCTCGACCGACTACCGAACGGCATGGACACCGTACTGGGCCGCAGCGGAACGGGGCTGTCGCTGGGGCAGCGCCAGCGGCTGGGCCTGGCGCGCGCACTCGGATCCCGCGCACCCGTGCTGCTGCTCGACGAACCGACCTCACACCTCGATGAGGCAACTGAACAGGCTGTGCTGCAAGCGATCACCCGACGCGCAGCGCAGGGAGCCACCGTCGTGCTGGTCGCCCACCGCGACAGTGTGGTGGGAATCGCCGATCACGTCATCGCGGTGGAGGCGGATCGCCATGCCGCCGTCTGAGATTCGCGCGCTGCTGCGGCCGCGCCTGCCCCGGCTCGTGCTGGCGATCATTCTCGGCTCGCTGGCGCTGGGCAGCGCACTGGCCCTGGCCGGGGTATCGGCCTGGCTGATCACCCGCGCCTGGCAGATGCCGCCCGTGCTCGACCTGTCGGTGGCCGTCGTGGCGGTGCGGACATTCGGCATCTCCCGCGGTGTGCTCGGTTACTGCGAGCGGCTGGCCTCCCACGACACCGCGCTGCGGGCGGCGGCCAGTGCGCGCAGCGAGATCTACCGTCGCCTGGCGCACGGCCCGGCCGAGGTCACCGCGCGACTGCACAGCGGCGACCTGCTGACCCGGGTCGGCGCCGATGTCGACACCCTCGCCGACGTCCTGGTCCGCGCCCTGGTTCCGATCGGGGTGGCCACCGTCCTCGGCGTCGCCGCCACCGCCGTCATCGCCATGATCTCCCCCGCCGCGGCCGTAGTCCTCGCGCTGTGCCTGCTGATCGCGGGCGCGCTGGCGCCGGCGTTGGCCGCACGGGCGGTGCGCGCTCAGGAAGCAGTTGCCCGCCACCTTCAATCCGAGCGCGACGTCGCGGCCGTCACCGCTCTCGAGCACGCGGCCGAACTGCGGGTCGCCGGCCGGCTGCCGGCCGTGATCGCGCATGCCGAACAACGCCAGCGTGACTGGGGGTCGGCGATCGACCATGCCGCGTTACCGGCCGCCGCGGCTGCCGCGGTTCCGATCCTCGCGATCGGTGCCAGCGCCATCGGCGCAGTCGTCGTCGGCATCGGCATCGCCGCCCACACCGCGCCCACCACACTGGCCGTGCTGATGTTGTTGCCGCTCTCGGCGTTCGAGGCCACCGCCGCGCTGCCGGCGGCCGCCGTCGCGTTGACCCGCGCCCGCATAGCCGCACAACGACTGGCCGACCTGGTTCCCACTGCAGTCACGACGGCGGCCGTCTCAGTCACCACGCCGGCCCGCACACCGGTGTTGCGCGCCAGCGAAGTTCGCGCCGGCTACCCCGGCAGCCAACCCGGCCAAGCAGTCACTCTGGCCCTGCAGCCCGGTGCCCGGCTGGCGATCACCGGTCGCAGCGGGGCAGGCAAGACCGCCCTGCTGATGACGTTGGCCGGCCTGCTCCCACCGGTGAGCGGCACGGCGACCGTCGACGGTGCCCCGACGGGTTCGCTGAGCGAATCCGAATTACGCAGCGCCGTATGCTATTTCGCCGAAGACGCCCACCTGTTCAGCACCACCGTCCGGGACAACCTGCTCGTGGCACGCGGCAACTGCGGCGACGATGAGCTCACGCGCACCCTGGCCACGGTGGGCTTGGGCGACTGGCTGGGCAGCCTGCCCGACGGCCTGAGCACCGTGCTGGCCGGCGGCGCCGGCGCGGTGTCGGCAGGCCAACGCCGTCGGCTGTTGCTGGCGCGGGTGTTGCTATGTCCCGCACCGATCGTGCTGCTCGACGAGCCGACCGAGCACCTCGATGCCGCCGACGGGCAGCGGATGCTGCGCGCCTTGCTCGACGATCGGCACGGGCTGCTGTCGCCGGAACGAACGGTGGTGGTCGCCACCCATCAACTTGGCAATGACATCGCCTGTCCGCGACTATCGATCGGCAACGACGGGTAACGTACAGGCCATGACTGAGCCCCCAGAGCAGGCACCTCAGCAACCCACGCCACCGCCGCCCCCTCAGGGGTATCCCAATCCGTACGCCGCGGGCCCGTATCCCGGCGGCTATCCGCCTGCCCCGCCGCAGCCGTATGCGGGCTACGCACCCCCACCCGCCGCACCGCGCAACGGGCTGGGCGTCACCGCACTGATCATCGCGATCGTGGCGCTGCTGTCGTCGTTCTCGGTGGTCGGCGGCATCGTTCTCGGCATCGTCGCGGTCATCATCGGCTTCGCCGGCCGCAGCCGCGCCAAGCGCGGTGAAGCCAACAACGGCGGCGTCGCGCTCGCCGGCGTCATCCTCGGATTCCTCTCGATCATCATCGGCCTGGCCTTCATTGCGCTCTGGGTCGGCGTGTTCAAGGAAGTCGGCGCCACCGACTACATCGACTGCCTGCAGAAGGCCGGCCAGGATCAGTCCGCGGTCCAGCAGTGCGCCGACGAATTCAAGCAATCCGTGGAGAACAAGTTCAGCGTCACGCTGACGCCGACGCCGTAGCGGGCACGTGCCGTCGCCGCGGCAGGAACTCCAGCGACAACAACACCACCAGCAGCGGCAGCACCTGACTCAACGACAGCAGCACATAGCGGCGGTCGCCGAGCGCATGGAACTTGCGCAAGTACCGGTAGAGCGACTCCAGCGCGATCAGCGAGTCACCGAGGTGGATCGCCGCATAGAAGAAGCTGCGCAGCGGCCGGCGTTCCTTGTCGTTGAAGATCTCCGGGAACGCCGCAAAAGCCAGCGAGAGACGCTGTGCACCACGGTCTTTCATCGCCTCGATCATGTCCACCGACAACCGCTCGTCGATGCCGTTGGGTGCCTCGCGGCGCCGCCACGGGACGTCGAGGGTGACATCGCTGCCCCCGCCGGCCAGTGCGTAGCGGTGGAATCCCTGCACCCGTCCCGCGCGGTCGCGGGCGACGATCAGCAGGATGCCGGGATAGTGACCGGTGAGCGCACCGTCCAGGATCATCGAGAAGCCGCGCTCGGTGCGCGCCCCCTTCGCCGACGACAGCAGCACATCGGTCAGCTCGGCCAGCAGATCGTCGCCCAGCTCTTGTTCGGCGATGATCTCGGTGGTGATGCCGAAATTGTGGGTGCGCTGTACGGCCTGGCGCAGGTTGCGAAACCGGCGGCCGACCATGTCGAACAGCGGCACGTCGATCACCACATCCCGGCCGATCGGCACCGGCCGCAGCGTCTGCCCGATCACCGCCGGATCGCGCCACAGCCCGAGCCTGCGCTCACTGCAGCCAAGGACCACCACCCGCCAGCCGTGAGCATGGCACATCACGACGAAGTCGGCGATGAGCTCGGTGAAGCGGTCTTCGTCACCGATCGGGTCGCCGCTGACCACGGCATAGCCCAGCCGGGTGCGGTAGGCGATCGCCGCGGTTCCGTCGGCGCTGAAGAAATAGCTCTTCAGCACCTGCATGGCGAACGGCGCCACCGGGTCGCCGCTGGTCGCATTCACCAGCGCCCACACTCGCGGTAGCTGCCCTGGTTCCGGTCGCGCCGTCGTGGGCCACATCAGCACCAGCCCGGACGACGCGATCAGCACATCACCCGTGACGTCGAAGGCCAGCAGGTGGGCGGCGAATCCGGCGACGACCGCCGCGGCGGCCGCGATCGCATGCGCGGCGGTGACCGGCCGGCCGAGGAAGATGCCGCGCGCGATCAACGCGACAGCGGCCAGGATGGTCAGTGACCAGGCCAAACGCTCGTCGTGATGCCAGTTGGCGTGATGATGGGTGCGGACCACCAGCACCGCGAACCAGCTGACCGCGATGAGTATTGCCAGCGCGCCCACCCAGCGAGCGGCCAGGGTGTCGACATGCACGACAACCCGTTCCCTGGCGCGAAGACGCAACGCCTCCTGGACCGGCGGTTCGGTCACCGGAAAAACGATACGCCCACTATCAGGCATTTCCCGGGAAGTGCTTGACGATTCCTTCTTGGACGACGGTGGCAATGACGTCCCCTGCCGGGCTGAAGAAGTGGCCCGTGCCCAAGCCCCGCGACTCGGCGGCGACCGGCGAATTCGTCGAGTACAAGACCCAGTCCGAGAAATCGACCTGCCGGTGAAACCACACCGAGTGGTTGACGGTCACCGCGAAAATGCGGTCCCAGCCCCAGGACAGACCGTGAGTGGTGATGATCGAATCCAGCACCGTGGTGTCCGAGGCGTAGATCATCGCGGCGGTGTTCAGCGTCGGGTCGTCGGACATCACCCCGTCGGCCTTCAGCCACACCTGATTGGCCGTGAGCATGCCGCCCTTTTCCCGCATGATCCAGGACGGGTCGTTGGTGTAGCGCCACTCGACCGGGCGCAGCGCCTCGACGAATCCCGGCACCACCTTCTCGTATCCGACCAGCAGCTCATCAATCGTGGGCAAGGTGTCCGGCGACGGCAGATCGGGCATCGGAACGCTGTGTTCCAGTCCGCTGCCCGCCGACGTGTAGGACACCAGCGCGGTGGCCAGCAGCGTGCCGTTCTGCATCGCGTCGACGCGCCGGTTGGCGAAGCGCCGCTCGTCGCGCAGCCGCACGACGTGGTACTCGATATCGGCGGTCGGGTCGCCGCCTGCGATGAAATGCACCGACAGTGCGCTGGGCGCGATCGTGTTGGCGACGGTACGGCTGGCCGCGACAAAGGACTGCGCCATCAGCTGGCCGCCGAACGTGCGGGGCGGATTCTTGCGAGGATGGGCGCCGGCGAACACGTCGTCGCCGATCGGAGCGAGGTCGAGAATGGCCAGCAGGTCGTCGAGGTCTGACGTGGCCAAAAGTCTCTCCCTAGTGGTCGTCCTCCCCAATCCGGTGCACATGGATCAGATTGGTCGAGCCTACTGTGCCTGGAGGGGCACCTGCGACGATGATGACCAGGTCGCCGCGCTTGTAGCGGCCAAGCTCCAGCAGGGACTTGTCGACCTGGCGAATCATGTCATCGGTGGTCTTCATGTGATCGACGATGAAGGTCTCGGTACCCCAGGTCAGCGCCAGCTGGCTGCGCACCTCGGGCAGCGCGGTGAACGCCAGCAACGGCAGGTGCGTGTGGAGCCTGGCCAGCCGTTTAACCGTGTCTCCGGACTGAGTGAACGCAACCAGCGCCTTGGCGTCCAGCCGCTCCCCGATATCGCGGGCGGCATAGGAGATCACACCGCGCTTTGTTCGCGGTACATGGGTGAGCGGCGGCGCCTCGATCGAGTTGTCCTCGACTGCCTGGATGATGCGGGCCATCGTGCGCACCGCCTCCATCGGGTATTTGCCGACCGAGGTCTCGCCGGACAGCATCACCGCATCGGCCCCGTCGAGCACGGCGTTGGCGACATCGGACGCCTCGGCCCGCGTGGGCCGGGAGTTCTCGATCATCGACTCGAGCATCTGGGTGGCCACGATCACAGGTTTGGCGTTCTCCCTGGCCATCTGGATGGCCCGCTTCTGCACCAGCGGGACCTCTTCGAGCGGCAGCTCGACGCCAAGGTCACCGCGGGCGACCATGACGGCATCGAAGGCCAGCACGATCGCCTCGAGATTGTCGATCGCCTCGGGTTTCTCCAGCTTCGCGATCACCGGAACCCGCCGGCCGACCCGGTCCATCACCTCGTGCACCAATTCGACATCGGTTGGCGACCGCACGAACGACAGCGCCACCAGGTCCACGCCGAGGCGCAGCGCGAATTCCAGGTCTTCGATGTCTTTTTCGGACAGTGCGGGGGCTGAGACGTTCATACCGGGCAGCGACATGCCCTTGTTGTTGCTGACTTTGCCGCCCTCGGTGACGGTGCACACCACGTCGTCGCCGTCGATGTGCTCGACGACGAGGCCGACGTTGCCGTCATCGACCAGGACCCGGTCACCCGGGCTGGCGTCCTGGGCAAGCCTCTTGTAGGTGGTCGACACCCGGTCGTGGTTGCCTTCGCACTCCTCGACGGTGATACGCACGGTCTCGCCATTGGCCCAGAAGGTCGGGCCATCCGCGAACCGTCCGAGCCGGATCTTGGGCCCCTGCAGGTCCGCGAGGATGCCGACGGCATGGCCGGTCACGTCGGAGGCCTTGCGAACGCGCTTGTAGGCGCTCTCGTGGTCGGCGTAGTCGCCGTGGCTGAAGTTCAGTCGCGCGACATCCATGCCGGCGTCGACCAGCGCCCTGACCGACTCGTCGGTGCCAGTGGCGGGGCCGAGGGTACAGACGATCTTGCCGCGTCTAGTCACAACGCCTCAGCATAGTCGCGGTTCACGGGCATCTCGACCGATACAGATCGCAGTGCGGCGGTGTTCACTTAGACGACAGCCAACGGCAATTGGTGCGGCCGTACCGGTTCCGGGAGATCAGACTCCCCCATGAGGTAGGCGTCCACCGCGTGGGCTGCGGCACGGCCCTCGGCGATCGCCCAGACGACCAGCGATGCGCCACGGTGCGCGTCACCGCAGACGAACACACCGGGTGCGTCGGTCTGCCAGTCCGACCCGCAGCCGATGTTCCCGCGCGGGCTCAGCGCGATACCGAGATCGTCGAGCAGCGTCATGTGCTCGACACCTTCGAAGCCGATGGCCAGCAGCGCCAGATCGCAAGGGATTTCCAGTGATTCACCGACCGGCGTGATGACCCGGCGGCCGTCGACCCGCTCGACCTTCACCTCCGCGATCTGCATGGCGCGCAGATTGCCGTCGTCGTCGCCGACGAAACGCTGCACGGCCACCTGATAGTGGACGGTGCCGCCCTCGGCGTGGGCGGGCGAGCTACGCAGCACCAATGGCCAGGTGGGCCAAGGGGAAAGCTCGTCGTCGCGGATGTCCGGGGGTTGCGGGTTGTAATCCAGCTGCGTCACCGACGCGGCGCCCTGGCGGTGCGCGGTGCCGAGGCAATCGGCGCCGGTGTCGCCGCCGCCGATGATCACCACATGTCTACCCTTGGCCGAGATGTCGGACGGTCCGTCGCCCTCGCACTCGCGGTTGGCCGGAACCAGGTGCTCCATCGCGAGGTGAACACCCTTGAGGTGGCGCCCTTCGACCTCGTTGTCGCGGCCGCGCAGCGCACCGACCGCCAGCACAACGGCATCGAACCGATTGCGCAACTCCTCGACGGACAGGTCGACACCGACCTCGCATTCGGTGACGAAACGTGTTCCCTCGGCGCGCATCTGGGCTAGCCGCTGGTTGAGGGTGGCCTTCTCCAGCTTGTATTCGGGAATGCCGTAGCGCAGCAGACCGCCGAGCCGGTCGTCGCGTTCGTAGACGGTGACGTGGTGCCCGGCGCGGGTCAGCTGTTGTGCCGCTGCCAATCCCGCCGGACCCGAGCCGACCACGGCGACGCTCTTGCCGGTGCCGATCGCAGCCGGCTGTGCCTCGACGATGCCAAGGCGCCAGGCCTGGTCGACGATGGTGTTCTCGATGCGCTTGATCGTCACGCTGCCACCGGTCTGCTCCTCGGCGATCGACAGCACGCAGGCCGCCTCACACGGCGCGGGGCACAGCCGGCCGGTGAATTCGGGGAAGTTGTTGGTGGCGTGCAGGCGTTCGCTGGCGGCATCCCAGCGGCCGCGGCGGACCAGGTCGTTCCATTCCGGGATCAGGTTGCCCAGCGGGCAGCCGGCAGTTCCGGAGTGGCAGAACGGGATTCCGCAGTCCATGCAGCGACGCGCCTGCTGGGACACTTCACCTGCGCGGTCCTTCGGGTCTTGGCGCTCATAGACCTCGCGCCAGTCCCCGACCCGCTCGTCGACGGTCCGCTTGGCGGCCTCGATCTTGGGAACCTTCAGAAATCCGGTGGGGTCAGCCACGGGTTGCCTCCATGATCGCGGTATCCACGTCACGCCCCTCAGCCTTGGCCATCCGGGTGGCCTCGAGCACCTTCTGGTAGTCGGTGGGCATGATCTTGGTGAATTGAGCGCTGCGCCTCGGCCAGTCCGAGAGCACCGATTTGGCCAGCGTGCTGCCGGTGTGGTGGACGTGGCGAGCCACGACGTCGTGCAGCCATTCCAGGTCGTCGGGATCCAGACTCTGCAACTCGACCATCGCGGTGTTGACCTTGGCCGGATTCAGGCCCAGCACATAGGCGATCCCACCGGACATTCCGGCCGCCATATTGCGCCCGGTGCGACCAAGGACGACGACACGCCCGCCGGTCATGTACTCACACGCGTGATCGCCGACGCCTTCGGTGACAGCAAGCGCACCGGAGTTGCGGGCGGCGAACCGCTCGCCTGCCTTGCCTCGTAGGTAGACCTCCCCCGAGGTGGCCCCGTACAGCAGGGTGTTGCCGGCGATGACGTTGTCCTCCGGCAGGAACAGGACCTCGGCGGGTGTGCGGACGATCACCCGGCCGCCGGAAAGACCCTTGCCCACATAGTCGTTCGCGTCGCCGATCAGGTCCAGGGTGATGCCGGGCGGCAGGAACGCTCCGATGGACTGGCCCGCCGACCCGGTCAGCGTGATGTGGATGGTGTCGTCGGGCAGGCCGGCAGCCCCGTAGCGGCGGGTGACCTCCGACCCAAGCAGCGTGCCGACGGTGCGGTTCACGTTGCGCACCGGCAGTTCCAGCCGCACCGCGTGGGCATCCTCGAGCGCCCCCTCGGCCAACGCGATCAGCGTCTGGTCGAGCGCGTGCTCGAGGCCGTGGTCCTGATCCCGCAGCCGACGACGCTGAGGCAGCGGGCCGCCGTGAGCGTCGGTGGGGACGGCGAAGATCGGGCTGAGATCCAGCCCCTTTGTCTTCCAGTGCGCCACACCGTCGTCGGTGTCGAGCACCTCGGCGTGGCCGACGGCCTCATCGATACTGCGGAAGCCCAGCTCGGCCAGCATCGCGCGGACGTCCTCGGCGATGAACCGGAAGAAGTTCTCGACGAACTCCGGCTTGCCGTTGAAACGCGCTCGCAGTTCCGGGTTTTGGGTGGCCACACCCACCGGGCAGGTGTCGAGGTGGCAGACCCGCATCATGATGCAGCCCGCCACGATCAGCGGGGCGGTGGAGAAGCCGAACTCCTCGGCACCGAGCAGCGCGGCGACCATGACGTCGCGGGCGGTGCGCAACCCACCGTCGCACTGCACGGTGATGCGGTCACGAAGGCCGTTGAGCACCAACGTCTGCTGAGTGTCGGCCAGGCCGATCTCCCAGGGCGCACCGGCGTGCTTGAGGCTGGTGAGCGGTGCCGCGCCGGTGCCGCCGTCGTATCCGGAGATCAGCACGACGTCGGCGTGCGCCTTGGACACCCCGGCCGCGACCGTGCCGACCCCGACCGAGCTGACCAACTTGACGTGAATCCTGGCCTGCGAGTTGGCGTTCTTGAGGTCGTGGATCAGCTGCGCGAGATCCTCGATGGAGTAGATGTCGTGGTGCGGCGGCGGCGAGATCAGGCCGACACCGGGTGTGGAGTGCCGGGTCTTGGCGATGTTGGGATACACCTTGAAGCCGGGAAGCTGCCCACCCTCGCCGGGCTTGGCGCCCTGCGCCATCTTGATCTGGATGTCGGTCGCGTTGACCAGGTAGTCGCTGGTGACGCCGAACCGGCCGGAGGCCACCTGTTTCACCGCACTGCGCCGGCGGGGGTCGTAGAGCCGATCTTCGTCTTCGCCGCCCTCGCCGCTGTTTGAGCGCCCGCCGAGGTTGTTCATCGCGATCGCCATGGTCTCGTGGGCTTCTTGAGAGATCGAGCCATAGCTCATGGCGCCGGTGTTGAACCGGGCGCAGATGGCGTCGACGGACTCCACCTCGTGCAGCGGAACCGGCGGGCGCAGGCCCTTCTTGAACGCGAAGAGGCCGCGCAGGGTCCCGCCCTCACGGGACAGCCGGTTGACCTCTTCGGAGTACTTGGCGAACACCTCGCCCTGCCCGGTGCGGGTCGAATGCTGAAGCAGGAAGACGGTTTCCGGGGTGAACAGGTGCAGCTCCCCCTCGCGGCGGAACTGATACTCCCCGCCGACCTCGAGTCGGCGGTGCACCCGCTCGGTGGGGTTCTCCGGGTAGGCGCGGCGGTGCCGCTGCTTGACTTCCTCGGCCAGCACGTCGAGTCCGACGCCGCCGAGCTGGCTGACGGTACCGGTCAGATATTCGTCGACGACATCCTTGCTCAACCCGATGGCCTCGAATGCCTGTGCGGCCGTGTAGGACCCGACGGTGGAGATGCCCATCTTGCTCATCACCTTCATGACGCCCTTGCCGAGCGCCTTGAGGAAATTGCGTACCGCGGTGCCTGCGTCGATGCCGGTGAGCTCACCCTCGCGGATGAGGTCCTCGATCGATTCGAAGGCCAGATACGGGTTGACCGCGGCCGCGCCGTAGCCGATCAGCAGGGCGATGTGGTGGACCTCGCGGGCGTCACCGCTCTCCACGACCAGCGCCACCATGGTGCGCTGCTTGGTGCGCACCAGATGGTGGTGCACCGCCGCGACGGCCAGCAGTGATGGGATCGGCGCCCTGGTGTGATCGGAGTCGCGATCGGAGATCACCAGTGTGCGGGCGCCTTTGACGATCGCCTCACTTGCCCGGTGGCGCAGTTCCTCGATGGCGTCGGCCAGTCCCTCTCCGCCGCGCTCGACCTCGTAGAGCGACCGCAGCACGGCGGTCTTCAGGCCGGACTGTTCGCCGTCGTCGTTGATGTGGACGATGCGGTTCAGCTCGTCGTTGTCCAGAACCGGCCAGTGCAGCAGGATCTGGCGGCAGGATGCCGCGGTGGGCTCCAACAGGTTCTGCTCGGGGCCCATGACACGCGCCATCGAGGTGACGATCTCCTCGCGGATGGCGTCCAGCGGCGGGTTGGTCACCTGGGCGAACAGTTCGACGAAGTAGTCGTAGATGAGCTTGGGGCGTTGGGACAACACCGCCACCGGGGTGTCGGTGCCCATCGACCCGAGCGGTTCCTGGCCGGAGGCGGCCATCGGCGTGAGCATGATCCGCAGGTCTTCTTCGGTGTAGCCGAAGGCGATCTGACGGCGGACCACCGATTCGTGGTTGGGCGAGACGCGGGTGCGGGCAGGCAGGGTCGTGATGTCGAGCAGGCCGGCGTGCAGCCATTCGCCATACGGGTGCTCGGCGGCCAGCTGATCCTTGATCTCGTCGTCGGACACGATGCGACCGGCGGCGGTGTCGATCAGGAACATCTTGCCCGGCTCCAGCCGGCCCTTGGCGACGACTTCGCCTGGCGGGATGTCCAGCACACCGCTCTCACTGGCGAGGATCACCCGGTCGTCAATGGTGCGCCACCACCGGCCGGGCCGTAATCCATTGCGGTCCAATACCGCTCCGACGACGGTCCCGTCGGTGAACGTCACGCAGGCCGGGCCGTCCCACGGCTCCATGAGCGACGCGTGGTACTGGCAGAACGCCCGGCGCGCGGGGGCGAGCGTGGCGTTGTTCTCCCAGGCCTCCGGGATCATCATCATCACCGCGTGCGGCAGGCTGCGGCCGCCGAGATGTAGCAGCTCGAGCACCTGATCGAAGGATGCCGAGTCCGAAGCATCGGGAGTGCAGATCGGCGACAGCCGGCTCAGGTCGCCGGGGATCTTGGCGCTCGCGAGCATGGCTTCCCGGGCATGCATGCGGTTGCGGTTGCCGCGCACGGTGTTGATCTCGCCGTTGTGGGCCACGAAGCGGAACGGGTGCGCCAGCGGCCAGGACGGGAAGGTGTTGGTGGAAAAGCGGCTGTGCACGATGGCGATCGCGCTCATGCAGCGTTCGTCGCGCAGGTCGGCGAAGTACTTCGGCAGCTGCATCGTGGTGAGCATGCCCTTGTAGGCCAGCGTGCGGCTGGACAGCGACGGGAAGTAGATGCTCTCAGGGCCCTGCTCGGTACGCTTGCGCACCGGGTAGACCAGGCGATCGAGGTCGATCCCGCCGGGGCGGGCGCCGCCGTTTCGCGCCGGGGCGGCGATGAACAACATCGACATGTGCGGCATACAGCCCAGTGCCGTCGCACCGACTTCGGCGCCGACCGGGTCTACCGGGACCGTACGCCAGCCCAGGACCTCGAGGCCCTCCTCGTCGGCGATGGCCTCGACCCGGTCGACGGCGGCCAGCCGTTGGACGGGATCCTGCGGCAGGAAGCAGATCCCGGCCGCAAAGGCATTGGCGCCGTTGGCCGTCGGTGCGGGCAGGTCGAATTCGACGACCTCCCGGAGCAATTCGACGGGAAGCTGAAGCAGGATTCCCGCGCCGTCACCACTGTTCGGCTCGGCCCCGGCCGCACCGCGGTGCTCAAGGTGCTCCAGCGCGGTCAGACCGTCAGCGACGATCTGGTGCGACCGGCAGCCCTTGATGTCGGCCACCATCGCGACGCCGCACGAGTCGGACTCGTGCTGGGGGTCGTAGAGACCCTGCGCTTCGGGAAGTGCTGAGAACAGCATCCAGGCTCCTCCGCGGTCGGTCATGCGGCGGGAAAGCTGGTGTGCGCGATGCGCTGAGATTGTCGCCTTGCCGCAGTCTGACGTGTATTGCTGGGACTGCGTCGGCCCGGGTGATTCGAATGCACAGTGTATCAGCGAGGGCGGGTGGCTACTGACTGATTAATGTGGGCACCAGCGGGAAGCCGGGCAGGTTGCGGATCACCGTCCAGATGACCGCGGAGGCCACGATCACCACGACCGCCGACCGTGGAAAGGCCCGCTCCCCTCGCTTGATCCGCCACACCAGCCAGATGGCCAGCAGCGGCAGACCCACCAGCGCGAAGACGTTGTCCACGACGGCGGCGCTCACGTCACCATGTAGCAGGTCATGGGTCATGCGCAGCCCACCGCAGAACGGGCAGTTCCAGCCGGTGAGCAAACGGAACGGGCAGGGTGGGAACAGGGTGCCGGGCCGGTGCGGGTCGACCATCCCGATGTAGGCCAGGCCGCCGATCGCTAGGGCGCCCGTACCGATCGAAAGGGCGCCCGTCCTAACCGAAAGACCGCTACGTGCCATCGCGCAGGGGACGCCCCTGCGGGTCGCGGACTTTGTCGGTGAGGATCATGATCGCGTCGATGATGCCCCAGACGACAGCGCCGATGCCGCAGGTGAGTAGCCCGACGACCAGCTGGATGATCCCCAGCTTGGTATCGCCGATGTAGATGCGGCCGATGCCGACGAGGCCGAACAGCCCGAGCAGCTGCAGCAGCCCGGCGATGACCTTCGACTTGTCCGACAGCGGTTCACCCGTGATGGGGTGCCGGCCGAATGGCGCGGCAGGGTCGTAGCCTCCCGGGGCCTGATACTGCGGCGGCATCGGGTAATTCGGCGGAGGCGGGTACTGGCCGGGTGGCGGCGGTACGCCCTCGGTGCCTCCGAACTGCGGCTCAGTCATGCCACACAGCATGCCAGAGCATGGCCGAACCTAGAAGGGCGGCGCGTCATCGCGGCCTGGTGGCGCCGGCCGGGCGGGCGCGGGTGTGCGGTCGGCTCGATTCTGCGCGCGCTCGTTGGCGATCTGGTGAGCGCGGTTCTGTCGTCGGGTCGGCGACCGCCTGGGCATCATCACCGACCGGTCGCCGCAGCGGTGAACCGCGGGTGGCGGGGTCGCGGGAGGCCCGGTGGGCGTCATCAAGGCCGGGAACAGCAAGATGCTTCCCGGAGTGGTCACATAGGTCTCGCCGTCGGGATGCCGCCAGATCACCGTGCCATCCGGCAGCTGTTGGTCTTTCCAGCCCCAGAACGTTTTCAGGATGTGGTGATCGCGGCATAGGCATTTCAGGTTGGACGCCTGCGTCGCGCCGTAGGGCCACGGGACCGTGTGGTCGATGTCGCACTGGGTGGCAGGCTTGTCGCACCCGGGAGCCCGGCAGGTGAGATCGCGGGCACGCACGAAGTCGGCCAGCGCCCGGGAGGGGTGATAGTTGGGATCTGGTGGCGTTTCGACTGGGATGATCAGCGGGCGCTGGCGGGCGGTCTCTTTCAGCTCGGCCAGCAGCTCCGGTGGAATCAGGTCCCCGGTGTCGAGGAGATAGGCCGGCTTGTTGGCGGTGCCGTCGAGGGTCGCCTGGTCGGCAACGACATGGATGACGACCGAACCCGTCGCAGTTTGGGCGGCCGCACAATCAGATTGGCCGCAACGACAGGTGAGCCTGTCGACACGAGTGCCCAACGTGCCCAATGTTCCGAGCGCGTCGGAGCGACGTTGGCCGGCCGTCCTGGGGTCGTCCTTGCACACTGACTTCGCCATCGCGTTGAGCCGCTTGTCGAGGGCCGCGCCGTCTGTGATCGTGAGCCGCGCCGTCATTTCCACGTAACCGTCGGCCGACTCCCAGAACGTGACGTCACGATCACTGGCGCGATCTTGGATCCTCCGCACCGCGTCGGGGTCATGTCGAATCACGATGTCGTCGATCTTGGTGGTGAGCTTGCCGCGGGTCATCGAGGACCAACGGGCCACCACGGCGGCCAGCTCAGCATCGACCTCGGCCATCGTTTGCGAGTGGGTGATCAGATGCGTGCGGTAGACGATCGTCTTGAACAACCGACAGTCGATATCGCCGGCCTCGAAGACGGCGGCGACAGCAGGTAGCCGGAACATCGCCAGCGCATAGTTCATGTAGCTGTTCGCTTTACCCAAGCTCACCCGCTGCGCAGCGGCGACTTCAGCACCCACCGCAGCCCAGGTATCGACCGCCCAATCCTCACGCTCACCGCGCTGGTGGCGACGCAGTTCGAAGATCTCGGCGATCACCCGCAACCGTTGCGCGGCAGCCCGATTCTCCAACCGCGACACATTCGTCAGCCGCTCGAACAGACCAGACGACTCAACCGTGTCAGACGGCTCAAAACCCTCCGCAGGCCAATGATCGAACACATGTTCGAGTATGCCACAGGTGGGCCGCGTTGACTCGTTCAAAATGCGCGCGTAGGGGTGCTTCGTTGCCTCATTGAAAATGCGCGCGTACGCCCAGTGAATGGGGTTGACGTTGGCAGAGCGCAGGGCAATCACCGAGACGGTC
>JAHFVD010000122.1 GCA_023264735.1 Mycobacterium sp.
CCGAATCGCTGCTGCACCTCAAGGAGATGCCGTCCGGTTTCGCCATGGCTGCCCTCAACCCGGTGGGGTTGGCCGCGCGCGCCACCGGTGTCCCGCGCGACGTCAATCCCTTTGACGGCGACTACAACCGGGACGACGTGCGTGCGGTCGAGATGCCGTCGAGCAACGGGATCGGTACGGCGAGGGCGGTTGCGAAGCTGTACGGCACCGCCGCCACCGGTGGCGAGCAGATCGGGCTGACCGCCGATGCTCTGTCCGCACTGGCCGCGCCTGCGGTCCCGCCCAGCCGGGGCCTTCGGGACAAGGTGCTCAATGTCGACACTTCGTTCTCGCTCGGCTTCGGCAAGCCCACTTCCGACCTGGTGTTCGGATCGTCCGGCAAGGCCTATGGCACACCGGGTTTCGGTGGTTCATTCGGGTTCGCCGATCCCGACACGGGGGTCGGATTCGCCTACGTGATGAACAAACTCGGCTTCCATCTCTGGAGCGACCCGCGCGAACTGGCGCTGCGGCAAGCGGTGTTCCGCGACATCCTCCGGGTGCGCCCGCAGGCCTAGGCGGACGTCACCTCGTCGATGACGGTGTGGATGAAACGCATCTTCTTCAGCACCGGCACCGGCAGCACGAACGGGTAGAGGTCGTCCTTGCCCATCGACCGGTTCACCATGTTCAGCGCCCAGGCCAGCGGCAGCCACATCTCGATGATGTTATCGAATCCGCTTGGGCCCAGCTGCTTTCGGTCGAACGTTGCGTTTGCCGGGGCGAAGGTGAATGCCGCGGCGGTATCCAGGGTGTCGCGGATGTGCAGGTAATGCGCGAACGTCTCGGCCCAATCCTCGGCGGCATGCATGGTGGCATAGGAGGACACGTACGTCTTTGCCCAGCCCGACGGCGCGCCCTCGCTGTAGTGACGATCGAGTGCGGCCTGGTAGTCGGCGTCGGGATCGCCGAACAATTCGGTGAACCGCTCCAGATACGCCGGCGAGTTACCGACCAGCCGATAGAAGTAGTAGTGGCCGACCTCGTGGCGGAAGTGGCCGAGCAGCGTGCGGTACGGCTCGTCCATCGAGGTGCGCAACTGCTCACGATGCACGTCGTCGCCCTCGGCGAGATCCAGTGTGATCACACCGTTGTCGTGACCGGTGAACACCTTCTCCGTCGAACTGGACAACAGGTCGAAAGCCAGCCCGAACTCCGGATCCTCGTCGCGCCCGACGATCGGCAGCTTGAGTTCGTACAGTTCGGCGATCAGGCGCCGCTTGGCCTGCTCGGCCAGTGCGAACGCCGTCGTCGCCTCGGTGTCGGCGTCGTTGGGCCTGGTGCGGGTGAGGACACACGATTGGCACATCCTGCGCACCGGTGCCACCTTGACGAGCCAATTGCATTTGGCAGCATGCAGATTGGCACACAGCTGATAGTCGGCGGCGTCGACAGCCCCGCCGTGCTCGCTGTCCTCACCTGTTGCGATGACCAGGAAAGCCTTGTCCTCCAGCGAGAATCCCAGCCTGCTGCCGCAGGATAGACACACCGAGTTCTCGAAGGCAAGATGCTGGCCGCAGTTGGGGCAGATGAAGTCACGCATGTAACGCACCCTCTTCGTACGGCGCGACGTCGACCGAGACGTCGATGACGCTCCGCTCGGAATCGGTGTAGATGATGCCGCGCAGCGGCGGGATGTCCGCGTAGTCGCGGCCCCAGCCGACGGTGATGTAACGCTCGTCGACCAGTTGGTCATTGGTGGGATCCAGCCCGAGCCAATCGTTTTGCGGGGTCCACACCGCGGCCCAGGCATGGGTGGCGTCCACGCCGTACATCCGTTCCTTTCCCGGCGGCGGGTCGGTGGCGAGGTATCCCGACACGTAACTCGCCGCCAATCCGTTGGCGCGCAGGCAGGCGATCGCCAGCCGAGCGAAGTCTTGACATACCCCTTCCCTGGCCGCCAAAACCTCGCTCACCTGTGTGGACACCGTTGTGGATCCGGACTTGTAGGTGAAGTCGGAGAAGATCCGCGCGTTGAGGTCGCGAAGGACGTCGACGAGTGGCCGGCCCGGCGTGAAACTGAGTGCGGCGTATTCCCGTACCGCGTCACTGATTTCGGGCGGGCGCAGGTCAAGGGTGAATTCGGAGGCCAGGGCGCCGCTGTGGCCGACCGGCCGAACGGCTTCCCAGGGAGCCAGCGCCCAGCCCGCCTCATACAGCTCGGCGGGCGGTGGGTCGACCTCGACGACGGAGCGGCTGGTCACGGTCAGGGCGTCGTGGCGTTCGGTGATGTGGAAGTAGGAGCTGATGTTGCCGTACACATCACGGCTGGTGGACCGGTCGGCGGGCACGGGATCGATGTCGAGTTCGTAGGCCAGGCAGCGTTGCCCGCTGGTGTCGCGCGGGGTGAGGTGGCCGCGGCCGTACGAACTGGTCACCACGTCGGAGTAGCTGTACTCGGTGCGATGCGTAACCCGGTAGGCCCTGGTGGTTGTCATGGCATGACCCGGCGCTGATCAGGTCCCCACAGCGGCTGCATGTCACCGGGCAGCGACAGCTGGGCGCGGGTGATGACGTCGGAGAGGTCACGCAGCGCGTTGTGAATCCAGCCCAGTAGCGCGTCGAGGTCGGCGCGGCGGCCCTCCTCATCGACGACTTCGAGGTCGGCCGGATTCAGCCTGCGCAGCCGCGTGCCGATGTCGTCGACCAGCCGCTCGGGTCGCGACGAGCCCGACGCTCCCGGCAGCGCGCGCAGGTTCGAACGCAGCCGTTCCAGTTGGTAGACCAGCGATCTGGGGTTCTCCCCGTCGAACAGCACGAGGTCGGCCACAGCCGCCACACTAACCTTGCCCAGGTTGCGCCTGCGGTAGATCACCGAGGACTCACACACCACCAGGGCGGATTCGGTGATGGTCTGTTCGGCGCCAACGCTGCGTTCGGTGGTCAGCGTCGCCCGCAGCAGCGCGGTCAGCGCGAGCCCGCGCTCGATGCGCTTACCGATGTCCATCATCGTCCAGCCGACATCGTGCACCATCGACTCGGCGGCCACCCCGGACAGCGCCAGCATGCCGGCCAGCGTCTGCTGCTGGGCACTGGCCAGCTGGGTATCGTCGGCGACCCGCGTACCGCGTTGCGGGCTGGGTTGTGCGGCCGGCTCGGCCAGTGCCCGCTCGACGGCGCCGAGCACCATCCAGGTGTCGTTGGACATCTGGTCGCGCACCGACCGGGCTGCCAGTCCGAGCCGTTCGACGGACTGGGCCAGCGATCCGGCGCGCCGCCGGTCGACCGTCAGCGACCACAGCGTGCGCTGCGCACCGGCCACCGCGTCGGCGTAGGTCCCGGTTGCCTCGGTGTCGGTTCCGGTGAGCGCACCGAGTGCCCCCAGCAGAACCGGCACGCACTCGCTGCCCTCCATGTGCTGGCGGTAGCGGTATTCGTGGTAGCGCTCGCGGGCCACGATCAGCAGGCGGGCCAGGTTCTCGGTGCGTTCGCCGTAGCGGCCCATCCAGAACAGGTCGGACAGCACACGCGGAGAGCTGATGAAGCGGGTGCCGCTGGGCAGTTCCACCGGCGGGACGGTCAGCGTGTCGGCCGTTGCCCGGGTCGGCGGACGAACCCAGATATCCTTGGCGGCAACGGTTTTCAGCTTGTAGGCGGCGTTGCCCGGCGCCAGCACGTAGCCGAGCCCGCCGATCATCGGTGCGTATCCGCCGCGCTGCGACACGGTAAACAACCGCAGGCCCACACTGGCCGCCGACAGCCCGCCCGGGTAGTGGTCGGTGGGCGCCGAGGAGAACTGCGGCAGTTCCTGGCCGACCCATTCCCAGGGCTGCGCCTCGATCCGGGCCGCCAGCTCGCCGCGCTGTTCGGTCGACAGCGCCGGACCCACGATGGTGTCGCCGCCGACCGTCGACTTGATCAGCAGGGTGCTCAGCCGTGCCAGCAGATGCGAACGCTCCCGCTCAAACCCGCCCCAATACAGCTGCGGAGTGTCCAACAGCGGCTTCTCCCCCAGCAGTCGATCGGCCAACTGAGGCAGAAAGCGTTGCAGCCCAGGGCTTTCCAGAATGCCAGCACCGAGAGTGTTGACCACCGTCACCGCACCGCGCCGCTGCATCTCGACCAGGCCGACCACACCGAGGCGCGAATCCGGTCGCAGATCCAGTGGATCGGCGTAGTCGGCGTCGACCCGGCGCAACACCACGTCGACCCGCTTCAGGGTGCCCAGCGAACGCATCCACAGCTTGCCGTCGCGCACCACCAGATCGGCACTCTCGACCAGCGGGAAACCCAGCACCGACGCCAGGTAGGCCTGGTCGAACGCGGTCTCGGAGTGGATACCGGGGCTGAGCACCACGACCACCGGGTCCTCGGCAGCCTCGGGTGCGGCCTCGATGAGTGCCAGCCGCAGCGCCTGGGCGAACGGGGACGCCGGGCGCGGGCCGACGCGCTCGTAGACGTCGGGCACCGCGTGCGCCACCACCCGGCGGTCGGCCAGCGCATAGCCGGCCCCCGACGGCGCCTGCGCCCAGTCGGCGTTGACCACGAACCGCGCGTCGGCGGCCCGGCTCACGTCGCAGCCGAGCATGAACAGCTGATGCCTGCCCGGGTTGTCGATGCCGCGCGCTGCCCGGATGTAGCCGGGATGGCCGAACAACAACTGCGGCGGCAAGATCCCGCTGGTGACCGCGCGGCGCTCGCCGTACAGATCGGTCAGCACCCCGTCCAGGATGCGGGACCGTTGCACCACACCGGCTTCCAGCGTCTCCCAGTCCGAGGCCGACAGCAGCAGCGGTATCCCGTCCAGATGCCACGGTCCGGGCATCGCGATGCCCTCACCGTTGGTGACGGCCTCCCCGTCGTGGTCCACCTCGATATAGGTGATGCCGTCGTTGTCGACGAGCCCGCGCACCACACCGCGCAACCGTTCCAGCCCGGCGCGACCCCGCTCGCCGATGAGATCACCGAGCTCCTGCCACGACGGGCGAACGGTGCCGGTGGCGTCGACGAACTCGTCGTATCCGGTGCCGCCAAACGTGCCCGCCCCGCCACGCAGGTCGAACAGCGTGTCCTGGGCGCGGGCGGCCCCGTACCCCGCCAGTAATCGGTCGGGGTCATGGCTGGGCCGGGTCAAGCCAGAACCGGCGGCCGACAGCGACAACGGCCCACCTCCTGACTGAAGTACTCGAAGCAAACTTACGAGAATGGCCCGCCCCGACCACATTCGGGTCGGTCGTAGCCATCAGTTCTGCAGCACGGTGCGCACCCGGCGCAGGTCGAGGATCCCTGCGGCACCGACGTCCGTCGATTGCCGGGCCTGCTTCTCCCTGATGTCGGCCACGTCGACCCTGCCGGGAGTGAACCCGGTGGCCTCGAAGCGCCGGCTGCGCCGTGACTCCGCCTCGACGGCGTTGACCGGCGGGCTGTCATAGGCCCGGCCGCCCGGATGGGAGACGTGGTAGGTGCATCCGCCACGGGACGTCCCGGTGGCGATGTCCACCAGCTCAAAGCGCAACGGGCCGTCGACGGTGATCGTCGGGTGCAGCGCGCTCGGCGGTTGCCATGCGCGGTAGCGCACCCCGCCGACCTGAATGTCGGGGTTGTCGGTGGCCAGCATCGGGATCGGGTAGCCGTTGCACGTCAACACGTGGCGCTGCCGGTCGGCACCGATCGTGCGGACCTGGATCCGTTCCACCGAGGAGTCGACGTAGCGCGCGGTGCCGGTGCCGGTGGATTCCTCACCCAGGGTGTTCCACGGTTCGATGGCGCCGCGCAGCTCGATCTCGACGTGGTCGAACACCGCGGTGCCCACCCGGGGGAACCGGAACTCGGTGAATGGGTCCAGCCAGCTGGTGTCGAAGTTGATGTCGTGCGCGCGCAGGTCGGCGCATACGTCGGCGATGTCGTGGATGATGTAGTGCGGCAACAGGTATCGGCCGTGCAAGTTGAGGCCGTGCCGGATCAGCGGCGCCCGCAGCGGTTGCTCCCAGAACCGGGCAACCAGCGCGCGCACCAGCAGCGACTGCACCATCGCCATCTGGTAGTGCGGCGGCATCTCGAAGCCGCGCAGCTCCAGCAGTCCCAGCCGGCCGCGAGCACTGTCGGGACTGTAGAGCTTGTCGATGCAGAACTCGGCGCGGTGTGTGTTGCCGGTGATGTCGGTGAGCAGGTGGCGCAGGGCGCGGTCGGTGACCCACGGCTGAGCAGAATTCGCGCCGCCCGCCGTGAGGCGGGCGATCTCGGCGAAGGCGATCTCGAGTTCGTACAGGGCTTCGGACCGGCCCTCGTCCACGCGGGGGGCCTGCGATGTGGTGCCGATGAAGCGGCCCGCGAACAGGTACGACAGCGCGGGGTGACGCTGCCAGTAGGTCAGCAGCGACACCAACAGGTCCGGCCTGCGCAGCAGCGGAGAGTCGGCCGGGGTGATACCGCCCAGCGTGATGTGGTTGCCGCCGCCGGTACCGCCGTGAGTGCCGTCGACGTCGAATTGCTCTGTAGAAAGTCGAGCCAGCCGGGCTTCCCGGTAGAGGGTCGCCAGCTGATCGCGCTGCTCGGCGAAACTCGTGCTGGGTGCGACGTTGACCTCGATGACACCGGGGTCCGGCGTGACCGACATGGATTCCAGCCGGCCGTCGGACGGCGGCCCGTAGCCCTCGATCACCACCGCGCAGCCGACCTTAGCCGCCGCCGACTCCACCCGGGTGATCAGGTCGACGAAGTGTTCCAGCTCCTCGGTGGGCGGCAGGAAGATGTAGAGGAAGCCGGCGCGGACCTCGGCGACCAAGGCGGTCGTGGGTGCGTCGTCGGCGTCGTCCACCGCCGCGTCGGCGCTCTCGCGATCCACGGTCAGCCTCCGTCGCCCGCTGGCGATCGGGTCGGCGGGCACCGACGGGCGCGGCGGATGCCAGCTGATCGAGCCCAGCGGCAGCCGCAGCCCGGCCGGTGAGTCACCCTCCAACAGCACGACGCGGCCGCGGCGCAGCCGCCAGTCGGCACTGGCCCAGCCGGTGTCGTCGTCGCGGCGGTGCAGGGGCAGCAGGTACGCCGCCGGGTCGACCACCGACTCCTCCAGACGGGCCAGCAGGGCCGCGCGGACAGCCGGGCTGTCGGCTTCCAGATCGTCGTCGGGCTCGACCGGATCACCGGACGGCATGCGGACGGCCTGGGCCAGCCGGCTCAGCGCGTCCTCGTACGCCGGCCGCACCTGGCTGGACGGCAGCCCGAGACCTTCGGCGATCAACGACAGCACCTGCTTGGCAGCTTCGGGTTCCACCTCGATGTATTCAGTGCCCCACGGGTCGGCAAGCAGCGCGGGGTCATTCCACAGCGGCTGGCCGTCGTGGCGCCAGTGGATGCCGATCTGCCAGCGCGGCAACGGCTCTCCGGGATACCACTTGCCCTGGTTGCGCTGGACCAGGCCACCCGGCGCCCACACCGCCTTGAGCCGCGCGGCCAGCACCGAGGCACGTTCCCGTTTGTGCGGGCCGTCGGCGGCGGTGATCCATTCCTCGTCGACCTGATTGTCGAGCGAGACGAACGTCGGCTCCCCGCCGATGGTCAGCCGCACGTCAGCATCGGTCAGGCGCTGGTCGATGCGGGTCCCGAGCGCGTTGATGGCCGCCCACGCCGCATCGGTGTACGGCAGCGTGACGCGCGGGTCTTCGTGGACGCGGGTCACGATGTTGGCGAAGTCCAGGGTGGCCTCGGCCACGCCGGTGGAGCCGGTGATCGGCGCGGCCGACGCCGGGTGCGGAGTGGCCGCCAGCGGGATGTGTCCCTCCCCGGCGAACAGTCCCGAGGTGGCGTCCAGTCCGATCCAACCGGCTCCGGGGATGTACACCTCGGCCCAGGCGTGCAGATCGGTGAAGTCGGCGGCCGGTCCCGAAGGGCCGTCGAGGGCCTCGATGTCGGACGACAGCTGCACCAGATAGCCGGACACAAACCGGGCCGCCAGGCCGAGCTCACGCAGGATCGACACCAGCAGCCACGCGGAGTCGCGGCAGGAGCCGATCCCGGTCTGCAACGTGAAGTCCGGGGCCTGAACCCCGGGCTCCATCCGCACGCTGTACCCCACGTCGCCGTTGACGGCACGGTTGAGCGCGACCAGGAAGTCGATGGTTCTCGTGCTCGGCGCGACGACGAAATTGCGCACCCACGACTGCACCAACTCCCCCGGGCCCGAACCTTCTTCGGCTTCGTCGACGGGGCGCAGATACGGCTCGAGATCGTCCTTGAGCGCCTTGGGATAGGTGAACGGGAACGTCTCGGCGTAGTCCTCGATGAAGAAGTCGAACGGGTTGATCACCTTGAGATCGGCGATCAGACCGACCTTGATGGTCAGCTGCCGGGTCCGGGTGGGAAAGACCAGCCGGGCCAGGAAGTTGCCGAACGCGTCCTGCTGCCAGTTGACGAAGTGGTCCGCGGGCTCGACCTCCAGCGAGTACGCCTCGATTGGCGTGCGCGAGTGCGGCGCAGGCCGTAGCCGGACGACATGCGGGTGCACCTCGACCAAACGGTCGAAGGTGTAGCTGGTGCGGTGCTCCAGCGCCACTTTGATACCCATAGGCCGCTAATCCCATCACACGCCACGCAGATGCGCAGGGCGCAGGGCGGTTCTCCAGAAGCCGTCTTCTTAACTACGCCGCCCACCGTTGGGGAGCGTGTCAGATTGCGCGCGAGAAGGCCGGACGGGGAAAGCGGGCTGCTCACTGGGACTCGTCGTAGGCATCGAGGTGGGCGACGTGCTCGAAGTCGGTGTCTGCGTGGGTGTGTACGTCGGCGTCGGGGTGTACCTCTGCGTCGTCACGGGCGGCGGAGTAGGGCTCGGGGGCAGAACGATCGGCGGCGCGGCGGTAGGAGAAATCGGCGTCAGAACAGCGGGACCGGGCGCGGGCCCGGGCGCGACCCTGGGGACCGACGTGCTCGTCTGCGATGGCGATACCCGCCCTCCGTCTGGAGGGCTCGGCGTATACCGCAGCGTCGCGATCACCAGACCCAGGACCACGACGCCGAAGATCGTCATCACGATCCCGCGAACCGAGATACGCTCCTTCAACTTATCGATCGTCATCCCCTCCACAGGGGCTAGACCCTAGCCGATCTAATGCGAGAATCTTCGGTGTGGATCGGCCCAAGCCGCGCTGGATACCTGCCCCGCTGTGGCCGTGGCTGACTAACCGCTGGGTCAAAGCACTACTCGTGATCGCGGTGTTCGCGATCCTCGGCGTGATCTTCATGCTGACCTCAGACCGCAAGGACGCCGCCTTCTGGAGCGGCTACGCGGACGGGCAGCGTTGGGTCGACGCGGGCGGCTACAAGGCCCACGAGGAGTCGATCACCACGTACTGCGCCGGGCAGGCCGCCAACAAGACGCCCAGCTACCAGCGCGGCTGTATCGACGGCGCGCACAACGCCATGGATGACATGAAAACCGTTCACTAGGACTAGGATTCGACCCGGATCGGCTCGGTGTTCTCTGCCGCGGGTCTCGGCCACGGACTCGGCACCGGACGCGGACGCACCCGCTGCGGCCACCAGAACCAGCGACCCATCAGTGCTGCGATCGACGGTGTCATGAACGACCGGATCACCAGCGTGTCGACCAGCAGACCCATACCGATGGTCGTGCCGACCTGCGCCAGGATCGTCAGCTCGCTGAAGGCCATCGCCGCCATCGTCACCGCGAACACCAGCCCGGCCGACGTCACCACCGAGCCACTGCCGCCCATCGCCCGGATGATGCCGGTACGCAGTCCGGCCGGTATCTCCTCTTTGAGGCGGGCCACCAGGAGCAGGTTGTAGTCCGACCCGACCGCCAGCAGGATGATGACGGCCATGATCAGCACCATCCAGTGCAGCGGCCGGCCGATCAGGTCCTGCCAGATCAGCACCGACAAGCCGAATGACGTGCCCAGCGACAGCACCACCGTGCCCACGATCACCGCAGAGGCCACCACGGCCCGGGTGATGATCAGCATGATGATGAAGATCAGGCACAGGGCGGCCACACCGGCGATGAGGATGTCGTAGTCGGCGCTGTCCTGCATGTCCTTGTAGCTGGCCGCGGTGCCGGCCAGGTAGATCTTGGACCCCTCCAGCGGAGTGCCCTTGATCGCCTCGAACGCCGAGTTCTTGATTGGGTCGATATGGGTGAGGCCTTCCGGCGACATCGGATCACCCTCGTGAGAGATGATGAACCGCACCGCTTTTCCGTCCGGCGACAAGAACATCTTCATACCGCGCTTGAAGTCCGGATTGTCGAACGCCTCAGGCGGAAGGTAGAACGAGTCGTCGTTCTTGGCCTCGTCGAACGCCTTGCCCATCGCGCTCTGGTTGTCCTGCATGGCCGCGATCTGGTCCTGCTGGCCGGACTGAGTGCTCTGCATGGTCAGCTGCATGGTCCGCATCGACCGCATGGTGTCGATCATCGGCGGCATCAGCGTGCGCATCTGAGCCGTCAGCAGGTCCAGCTTGTGCAGATCCGGCACCAGGGTCTGGAAGTCGTCGGTCATCGTGTCGATACCGTCGAGGGTGTCGAACACCGACCGGATCGACCAGCACATCGGGATGTCGAAGCAGTGCGGTTCCCAGTACAGGTAGTTGCGGATCGGCCGGAAGAAGTCGTCGAAGTTGGCGATGTTGTCACGCAGTGACTGGATGTCGGCCAGCGTCACGTCCATCTTGCCGACCATGCTGTGCGTGACGGCGTTGAGCTCGCCGAGCAGGTTGTACATCTGCGTCATCGTGTTGATCGACACCTGCATGTCGTCGCCCATTTTGAGCAGGTCCTTCATGCGGTCCTGCATGTAGGACTGGTTCAGCGTCTGCGTGGTGCCCTGCATGCCCAGCAGGAACGGAATCGAACTGTGCTCGATCGGGGTGCCCAGCGGCCGCGTGATCGTCTGCACCCGCCCGATGCCAGGGGTATGGAAAATGGCCTTGGCCACCCGGTCGATGACCAGGAAGTCCGCAGAGTTACGCAGGTCGTGATCGCTCTGCAGCATCAGCAATTCCGGGCTGAGCCGGGCTTCCGGGAAGTGGCGCTCGGCGGCTGCGAACCCTTCGCTGGCCGGGATGTCCGCAGGCAGGTAGTGCCGGTCGTTGTAGTCGGTGCGATAGCCGGGCAGCGCCAGCAGCCCGATCAGGCAGACGAAGGTCGTCGCGACCAGGATCGGTCCGGGCCAGCGCACCACAGCCGTGCCGATGCGCCGCCAAAACCGTTCGCGCGAAGCCCGTTTGGGCTCCAAAGCGCCGAGGCCGCTGAACGTGGTGACGACGGCGGGACCGAGCGTCATCGCGGCGGCGACCACCACCACCATGCCGACGAACAGTGGGATGCCCATCGCGCTGAACATCGGACTTCGGGTGAAGTGCAGGCAGAACAACGCTCCGGCGATGGTCATCCCGGACCCGACGATCACATGGCCGGTGCCGTGATACATCTCGTAGTAGGCCGCCTCTTTGTCGGCGCCCTTACTTCGGGCCTCCTGATAGCGGCCGAACAGGAAGATCACATAGTCGGTGCCCGCCGCGATCGCGACCATCACGAGCAGGTTGACCGCGAACGTCGACAGCCCGATCAGGTGGTGATAGCCGAGGAAGGCCACCACGCCACGAGCCGCCGCCAGTTCGAGGAACACCATGAACAACGCGATCAACACGGTGACGATCGAGCGGTAGACGAACAGCAGCATCACGGTGATGACGCCGAACGTCAGGCCGGTGATCATCTTGAGGCTGCGGTCGCCGGCGATGTGGGTGTCATTGATCAGCGCCGAGGATCCGGCGACGTAGGCCTTGATCCCCGGAGGCGTGGGCACGCTTTCGACGATCTGCTTGACGGCTTCGACCGACTCGTTGGCCAGCCCCTCACCCATGTTGCCGGCCAGATAGGCCTGCACGTAGGCGGATTTGCCGTCGGCGCTTTGCGAGCCGGCCGCGGTCAGCGGGTCGCTCCAGAAGTCCTGAATGTGCTCGACGTGTTTCTTGTCGGCCTCGAGCTTCTTGACGATCTCGTTGTAGTACTGGTGCGCGGCGTCACCGAGGGGCTGATCGGCCTCCAGCACGATCATCACCGAGGTGTTCGACTTGAACTCCTGGAACGTCGTGCCGATCGTGCTCATCGCGATCGACGAGGGCGCGTCGGTCGCCGCCATCGGCACCGACTGCGCCTGGCCGACGATCTCGACCTGCGGCACCACGATGTTGGTGACGACGGTGAGCGCCAGCCAGCCCAGGATGATCGGGACGGACAGCCAACGAACCCACTGCGCGATATGCGGGCGCTTGCCGTGCTCGTCGGTCTGCGGCTTGTCACCCTTGTTCAGGGTGATCATGCGGACTTGACCAGGCAGAAGGTCTGGGCGTTCACCCCGGTCGAGGTCTTCTCGTCCTTGAGTTCGCCGTTCACCGTGATCCGGCAGCCGATGGAATCAGTGTCGCCCTGGGCGACGATGTTGGCCGAGGCTGCCGGCGCGGTGGTCGTCAAGGTCAGAGACCACGGAAGGGTGACGTCCCGCGCGATCTGCGGCTGGGCGTCCAAATCCAGATAGTTGATGGTCGCGACGGCTCCCGGCGGGCCGTAGATCTCGTACACGACGGTCTTCGGGTTGAACGGTTTGGTGTCGTTGGCCAGCCCACTGCCGGGGCGAGTGAGCTCAGTTTTGCCGAACACACCGTGCAGGCGGAACACGCCGAACGCGGCGACGGCAACCACGAGAAGGATCACGACAGGCAGCCACACCTTGCGCAGCAGCATCATCGGGCCACCGCGCCGTTTGGTGCGGTGACCAGCGGGTTGGGCCTGCTGCTGGTCCGGGCCGGCCTGGGCGTCGTTGTCCGTCGACGCCCCTTCGGAGGTGTAGGTCTGGCTCTGGCTCTCCGTGGTCATGACCTGCCCCCCTTCCGGCCTTGCAGTTCAGCCTGTCGATTCACCGCGGCTGCATTTAGCACCGCTACATAGTAGGACTAACGGATCTTGTCAGCATAACCCGTGTGGTGAGCCTCATGAGTCACGAAAAGTTCCGGCGGCCGTCACAGCCGCCCACCTATTCGATGGTGGCCGTCAGCCCGAATTCGTCAAGCACCTGGGCGAATATGGCTTTCACCTCGTCTTTGCTGTTCGGCCCGCCGGGCCGCCAGGACGAGAGCGCAATCGAGACTTTTCCGTTGACCTGCACAGACGCCAGAAACAGTGTCCCGCCGAGCCGGTCGAGAAGGCCGGCGGTGGTCTTGGACTCGATCTGGCGCACGAAGCAGTATTCGGCGTCGGTGCCGTCGGGCCGGTTCACCGCGGCGTCCAGCTTCCCAAGGTTCGAGCAGCCGACCGGGGCTCCCGCACCCAGGGCCATCCCCTCGAGCCGGCGCGCCAAACCGGGTGGGACCAGCGGCGCCAGCGCCACCGGTCCCAGCAGTTCGAAACGCGCCTCGGACAGCGCAGCCAGATTTCGCTTCAGTTCGGCGCGCACGTCTCGCAGGCTGGCCGTGACGTCGGCCGGGTCGATCATCAGCGTCATTCCGGTCAGGGCGTTGGCCCTGGTGTCCCCGTCGGTGCGTTCGCTGACCGGGAACTGCAACCGCACCAGGCCGGCGTCGTCCACCCGGCCGAAGACCTGGCCGAGCTTGGCACCGATACCGGCAAACAGCGAATTACTGGTTCCGCCAAAGCTTTCCATGCGACTCTGCCAATCGGCTTCGTCGATGTGGGCCAACACTGCCGGCACGGTGACCCATGCCGCCCCCTCGAGCTTGGTGGGCGCCGGGCCCGAGCGGCCAGCCGACGAAGCGATATCCCTGGCGTTGTTCCTGGCCAGTTTGACCGCGGCGCCGACCGCTTTGGCGATGTCGGGAATCCCGCGCGCGAACTGGGCGGCATCCTGGCGCAGCGCCTGGCCACGGCTGCGCGCACCCGGTCCGGGGTAGCCCAGCTCCCACGTTTCGCCACGGGCGGCCTGGCCGATCGCCTGGGTGACCGCGAGGCCGTCGCAGACCGTGTGCGAGGCGATCAGCGTGATCGCGGCCCCACCTTCGGTCAGCGGCTGCACCGCCACCCGCCACGACGGCCCGGCCTCCGGGTCGATCGGGATGCGCAGCTGCTCGTCGAAGAAGTCCATTGCCTCGGTACGCGGGCGCGCGGTGGCGGCGAGGTCGATATCGGCGGGTCCCCGCCAGGTCACCCAGCGGTCGCGCGCAAACGGCAACGGCGACCGCTCGACGCGGCGGCCCAGCAGGCCGTGGCCGAGGTTGCGGTGGAATCGCCGCACGGCATCGAGGTCGACCGGATGCTCGTAGATCCAGCCGTACTGGACGAGCGGTCCACGACCGAGCGCCCGCAGTCCGAGGAAGGATCCCTGATCGATGTACGCCAACGTGGAGTCCACACCGGCAGTTTACGAGGCCCCGCTATCGCCCCGACGTAGCCGTGGCGCTCCCTTTCCGCATGATCTCCACACCGAGTTCGGTGGGCGGTACGAGATGCCCTTCGGTGCAACGGATTTCGACGGTCGCGTCAGCGCCGCAGTCGAGGTGGGTCAGCCGTAGCCGACTGTCGTTACTCAGGTGGCGGCGCCCCCACTCGAACATCGACCACACCACCGGCATCAGATCGGTGCCTGCCTCGGTGAGCACGTACTCGTCGCGGACCCGCTGCCCCGGCTCGCGGTAAGGCTGCCTGGTCAGCAGGCCTGCTTCGACCAATTCGGCAAGCCGTGCCGCGGTGGCGGCCTTAGTGATGCCCACCCGGCGAGCGAAGTCGTCGAACCGGGTGGTGCCGTAGTAGGCCTCGCGCAGGATCAGCATCGCCGACTTGGTCCCGATGACCGCCATGGTCTTCTCGATCGGGCATTTGCCGACCGCCGACCAGGTATCGCGGTCGACCAGGGAACCTTGCAGCACTGTCACGGACGTCACTTTCTTTTCTGAGTTGTTTTCACTATACCTAGGTGTTATAGCTGAGTATAGACAGCAGTACTCAGCGACGAGTTGAGGAGGACACAATGGCCGGTTACGCAGGACGTGACGCCGTCATCGTCGGAGCGGTCCGCACGCCGATCGGCAAGGGCAAGCCCGGCGGAGCTTTGCACGGGGTGCTGCCCGCCGATCTGCTCGCCCACAGCCTCACCGAGCTGGTGACGCGCACCGGCGTCGACCCGGCCGAGGTCGACGACGTCATCGCCGGCGCGGTATCGCAGGTCGGCGACCAGGCCGTCAACATCGCCCGCAACGCCTTGCTGGGCGCGGGCTTCCCCGAGACGGTTCCCGGCACCACCGTCGATCGTCAGTGCGGTTCCAGCCAGCAGGCGATCTCGTTCGCCGCACAGGGCGTGATCGCGGGCGCCTACGACGTGGTGATCGCCGGCGGCGTCGAGTCGATGAGCCGGGTCCCGATGGGGTCGTCGGTACTTCCCGGCAGCGATCCGTTCGGCACCCGTTTCGCCGAGCGCTACTCCGAGGGGCTGGTACCGCAGGGCATCAGCGCCGAGCTGATCGCCGCGCGCTGGGGGCTGTCGCGCACCGAACTCGACGAGTTCTCCGCCGCCAGCCACGAGAAGGCCGCGCGGGCCACCAAGGACGGCCTGTTCGACAACGAGCTGGCGCCGATCGCGGGCCTGCAGTACGACGAGATCATCCGCCCCGGCACCACGGTCGACACGCTGGCCGGCCTCAAGCCGGCGTTCTACAACGAGGCCTACGGTGCGCGTTTCCCCCAGATCAACTGGGAGATCACACCGGGCAACTCGTCACCGTTGTCGGATGGCAGCGCCGCGGTGCTGATCACCTCCTCCGAGGTGGCGCGCAAGCACGGCTGGAAGCCGCTGGCTCGTATCCACACCACGACCGTCGTGGGCTCCGATCCGCTGTACATGCTGACCGGCGTCATCCCGGCGACGGAGAAGGTGCTGGCCCGGGCCGGGCTGACATTGGCCGATATCGACCTGTTCGAGGTCAACGAGGCGTTCGCGCCGGTGGTGCTGAG
>JAHFVD010000008.1 GCA_023264735.1 Mycobacterium sp.
ACACCGCGCTGGCGCGGCTCGCCGACCCCAAGCTTCGGCTGGACGCCATCATCGTGGAAGCCAGCGGCCTTGCCGATCCCGCCGCACTCGCCCGCATCATCGGCTTCAGCGAGATCAGTGGTGTCCGCGACGGCGGCGTCGTCGACGTCGTTGACGCCGCCCGGCATTTCGACACCGTCGACTGCGGTGGCGTAGCGCCCGCCCGTTACGGCGCGGCGACACTAGTGGTGGTGAACAAGCTCGATCAGATCCAGGAGACCGACCGCGACGCGACGCTGCGACGTGTCGAAACCAGGGTGCGGGAACGCAATTCACGGGCCCACGTCATCGGCGCGGTGGGCGGGCGCGTCGACCCGAGCCTGCTCTACGACGTCGCCGCTGCGACCGACGAGACAGGGCAGCTGTCGTTTCGCGACGCGCTCTTCGACGAGCCGACCGATGCGCACGACCATGCGCACGCCGAATCGGTGACGGTGACGGCCGAGGGGGCCCTAGACCCGGAGCGGCTGATGGAGCTACTGGAGTTTCCGCCCACGGGCGTGTACCGGATGAAGGGCGTTGTGGTGGTGCGACATCGGGCGGGCGTCCGCGGCTATGTGGTCAATGTCGTCGGGCCTGCGGTCCACATCGCGCGCGGTGCTACACCGTCGGGCGTGCACAGCCACCTCGTGGCGATCGGAACCCACTTCGACACCGCGACGGTCCGGACTCGGATGGCCGAGGCGCTGCGACCCGCCGACGGGCCGGCGTCGACGACCACGCAGCGACGCTGGGAGCGCTATCTCACACGAGCCTGACAGCAGGCTGCCACAGTGACGATCAGAGGTCGACGATGACGTCCTCGGACGGTGTGGCGACGCAGAGCAAGATGTTCCCCTCAGCCGGCGGTTCCAGCGGCTCGGGGTCGTAGCGGACCCGGCCGGACAGCAGCGCTGTCTCGCAGGTATGGCAGACCCCCGTGCGACACGACCATCGGGTCGGCACGTCACAGGCCTCAGCGAATTCGAGCAAGCTGGCATCGGCTGACCGCCACGGAGCCGACAGCGCGCTGCGCGCGAACTGTACGTTCGGTCCCGTCCCGGGTGGGCCGTCCGGGAGGTGGGGAGGCTTCAGGGGCGCTGCGGCGATCCCCGGGGTGATCGCGGCGTGCGCGCCGAATCGTTCCGCGTGGATGCTGCGGGCGCTGATCCCACACGCGACGAGGCCATCAGTGACGGCGTCCATGAATGGCTCCGGTCCGCAGACATAGACCTCTGCTTCGACCGGTAGTCCGAGTTCGCACAGCGAATCCGCGGACAGTCGCCCCTGCACGTCAAAGTCGGCGCCCTCGCGGTCGGCGGCGCCCGGACTGCTGTAGAAGATGCGAGACTGGCTGTGCGGCAGACGATTCAGTAGGCTCTGCGCCTCGCGCGCGAACGCGTGCTCGGTGCTGTTGCGGGCGCTGTGAAGCCACCAGAGCTGGCGGTTCGACGCACTCTCAGCCATGGCATACAGCATCGACAGCACCGGGGTGACGCCTACTCCCGCCGACACCAGGACCACCGGATGCGCGCTGTCGTCAAGGAAGAAGCTCCCCCGCGGTGCGGCAACGTCGATCAGGTCGCCGACCTTCACATGCTCGTGGAGGTAGGCGCTGACCGCTCCCGACGGTTCCCGCTTGACGCCGATGCGGTACCCGGCAGAACCAGGCTCGTTGGACAGCGAGTAGTTGCGGACCAGCGGCGCCCCGGCGGGATCGACGGGAACACGCACGACAATCGATTGGCCGGCAAGCCATTTCGGCAGTGGCGTGTCTGCGGGGTCGGTCAGCAGCACCGAGCGGACATGGCGGCTCTCGTCATGGACGGCGGCGACCTTGAGCGGCCGAAACCCCGGCCAGGCCGGCGGCGGTGCGGCCACTCCGATCAGCCCGCTGTTGCCGGATTCCGGGTCTTGATCGAGCAGACTCTGTAGCGAGGCTTTCCAGCCTGGGCTCAAGGCCGGGATGCCCACCGCGCGCTGCAAGGCGTCACGCGGGTGGCCAGGAAGGTAGAGCAGTGCGTCGATCTCGGCGACGCTGACCTGGTGTGGGCCGTCGGCGATTTTGACCACGGCCTGGCCGGCCGTCACTTCGCCCTCGGTGAGCACGCGGCAGTAGAACCCGGGTCGGTGATGCGACACCAGCAGCGCGGCCATGCGCAGTTCGCCGATCCGCATTCCGACGCGATAGCAGGTGACCCGGGGCTGCGTCACCTCGAGGACCACGTCACCGATCCGGTACTGATCGCCGATACACACCTCGTCGTCGGGCAGCCCGTCGACGGTCAGATTCTCCCCGAACGCACCGGGGGTCAAGTCGTCGCGGCCGAACACGGTCGCCCAATGGTCGTAGGAGGCAAGCTGATACACCAGCACCGCTCGGTTCTCGCCGCCGTGGCCGCCGAGATCACCCTGACCGTCGCCGTCGATGTTGAGCCGGCGAACCAACCGCGGACCGGTCACCGGCGCCTTCCAGGAGCCGGTGTAGACGGTGCGCCCGTTCCACCCCACGTCCCTGGGCAGCCCGACGTTGACCGACACCAGCTTGGCCATATTCGTCACCGCTGGCTGTTTGCGAGCTGCTCACGCAGCCGGGCGTTTTCGGCTTGGAGCGCGGTGAGCTGATCACGCAGCGGCGCCAGGGCGGATTCGAGCTCGGCGATGGTGTAGCGCGGGGTGATGTGCTGCGGGCAGTTCCAGTCGTAGGCCTCGACGGTGACGAGCACGGCGCGCTCGATCACCGCGTCGTAGGTGTCGTCGGTCAGGGACTTCACCAGCTCGGGGTCTTCTTCGATGGTCACGATGCGGGCGTGGCCGAAGATCTTCAGGCGGCGCTGGTTCGCATAGTCGAGGGCGATGATGGCGACGCGGTCATCGCCGCTCACGTTGCCGGTGCTGACGTACTGCAGGTTGCCGCGGAAGTCGGCCCAGCCGATGGTGTGATCATCGATCGAATGGATGAATCCCGGCTTTCCACCACGGAATTGGACATACGGCCAGCCGGTCTCAGACACCGAGGCGAGAAAGAATCCGTCCCGCTCGCTCAGATAGTCCTTCTCGTCATCGGTGAGCGGGTCAGCAGCTACTGATCCCGTGCCGGCCGCGACCTTGCGGCCGTAGAAACCGTCGCTGCCGTGCTCGCTCTGGACGGCGCGGACATCATCGGTGAACGCGATCGATGCATAATGCTTGCTCATATCTCCTCGTCAACACCCATCACTGGAGCGGGAATTCCCGGCCTCGCTCATGGTCGGACCGCGGCCCGAAGTAGCGCCGTTCGGATTCGTCGATGGGGATGTCATTGATGCTGGCCTCTCGGCGGCGCATCAGTCCGTTGTCGGCGAACTCCCACAGCTCGTTGCCGTAGCTGCGCCACCACTGGCCGCCCGCGTCGTGGCATTCGTATTGGAAGCGCACCGCGATGCGGTTTCCGTGGAAGTCCCACAGGCTCTTTCGTAACGCGTAGTCGAGTTCGCGCTGCCATTTCGCGGTCAGGAATTCCACGATCTGCTCGCGGCCGATGATGAAGCGATCTCGGTTGCGCCAGACGCTGTCGGGTGTGTACGCCAGGCTGACAAGCTGCGGGTCGCGGGTGTTCCAGGCGTCCTCGGCGGCTTGCACCTTCTGCATCGCGGCGTGCAGGTTGAACGGTGGGAATGGTGGACGGGATTCCGTCACGTCGGGCCTCCCGTCAGAGCTGTCATCGCTTCGACCACGTCAGCGGTACTCAGAACAGCGTGCGCCAGAAACGCGAAGTTCACCAGTGCCGCCTGATAGCCGTCACCGCGGCTCGGATGTCGAGGACCGGCGGGCTGAGTACATCGTTCTGCGGGTCGATGACGACGACGGCGGTGTCCCTGGGGTCAAAGTTCACGACGGCGGTCCCTCCTTGGACTGCGAACGAAGCCTGTCAAGGAAGTTTCCGACGCCGGCGGCAATTTCGCCACCGCGGATCTCGGCAGCTGCTAAAACTTGACCCGACCCCCCCAGCACTTCCCCGGATTCACCTTCCACGCAGAGCCGGTGTCGCTGCGGAAAGCGGGCCGCAATGTCACTCATCGATGCCTTCGGGCTGGCCAGCGGGGTTTTCTGGATCATCACCTACGCGTGCGTGATCCGGCAAGGGCTGGTCGATCGCACCTACGCAATGCCCTTTCTGGCCATGGTCATGAACATCACCTGGGAGTTCCTGTTCACCTTCGCCTATCCGTCGGTCGGCGGAATCTTGCAGGAATCCATCAACGCGGTGTGGTTCGCCGCCGATGTCGCGATCCTCGCGATCTTCGTGAAGTATTGGCGTTCCGATTACCCGAAGAACCTTCCCGAGTCGTACTTCTGGCCGAAGTTCATCTTCGCCTTCGCCATGGTCACCCCGGTGATGGTGGCGACCGTATCGGTCTTCGGGCGCGAGAACGGCTCGGTCTACACCGCATACATCGACAACCTGATCATGTCGGTCCTTTTCTTGACGATGCTCATCCGGCGTGGTGACCGGCGTGGCCAGAGCATGTGGATCGCCTGGGGCAAGCTGCTGGGCACCTTGGCCGCGGCCATCTCGCAGTATCTCTACGACCCGTCAAACGTGCTCTGGCTGGTGATCTACATCGAGATAGTCATCCTGGATACGCTTTACGTCATCTTGTTGTCGAAAGCTCCCCGCTATCAACGCGATCTGCAGGCGGCACCAGCCCGCGCCTGAATTCCCGCGGGTACTCGCCACGAAGCATAGGATGCGTGACAAGTCACCCATATGCGGGAGGTGCCACGTGACTGTAGGTCGGAAAGACCATCCGCTCAACATATCCCAACAGCGCACATGGCTCTTGGACGACGCGACGTGCGGCAAGTGCGAATCGCTAGGGCGGGATCCGGGCTGCGCTCCGGTGGGTGGGTTCAGCAGGCCCCGCTGGAGTTGCGCTCGCATGATGGCCGACGCCGCTCTCCGGTACGGCAGGCACTCACGGTCGACACCCGTTGGCACCCGGCACATTTGGCGCAGCAACGCCAGCCGTGCCATGGGGTCGTCGCAGACCCGCTCGACGGCTGAGTCGGCGTAGGTGGCAGCCTCACTGGGCACACTCATGCACACCATCCTCCCAGGACCCCGCCGACACAGCTCCGCGTCTCCGCACGCTAGCGTCGTCCCGTGACATCGAACCTGGTCGAACGGGCGCATGATATCGCCGACACCGTGCTGTTCCCTGCGGCACTGGCGGTGGATCGGACCGGACATGTCCCCGACAGCCATTGGGAGACACTGGCCGAGGCAGGGCTGTACGCAATGCCATTAAGTTTAAGGGGGGATTAGTCGGAGTTCCGGTGGCCCGTGATGATTGATGTTGTTGTGGTCGATGGCTTTTCGTGGGAATTTTCCTCCCCAGCGTTTGGTGGCGCGTGGGC
>JAHFVD010000049.1 GCA_023264735.1 Mycobacterium sp.
CCACTTCGGAGTCTGGCCCACCGTCATCTCCCGCATCGAACGCGGACTACAACGCGACGACCAGTTCGCAGACACTTACAGAACATGGCTCAAAGCAGCTTGACACCAATAGGAGCATCAGCTCGCCGAGATCGACGAAATGCTGCGATCTACTCGAACTTCTTCTGCGAAATGTCGGTTTGGGCGTCGGCGGGAGCTAGACCATCTGGCGGCGGCCGGACAAGGCGCGGCCCAGCGTCAGCTCGTCGGCGAACTCCAGGTCACCGCCCATCGGCAGGCCCGAGGCGATGCGCGACACGGTGAGCCCGGGGATGTCGCGCAGGATCCGCACCAGATAGGTGGCAGTCGCCTCACCCTCAGTGTTCGGATCGGTCGCGATGATCACCTCGGTGATGTCCACCCCATCGACTCGTTCGCCAATTCTGTTGAGCAGCTGACGGATTCGCAGCTGATCCGGCCCTACCCCAGACAGCGGGTCCAGCGCGCCACCGAGCACGTGATAGCGACCGCGGAACTCACGGGTGCGTTCGACGGCCTGCACGTCCTTGGGCTCCTCGACCACACACACCAGCGTCCCGTCGCGGCGCGCGTCGCTGCAGATTCGGCAGCGCTCGTTATCGGAGACGTTGCCGCACACCTCGCAGAACTGCACCCCGTCGCGAACCCTGCCCAGCGCCGCGGTCAACCGGTCGATATCCGGCGGCTCCACCGACAGCAGGTGGAACGCGATCCGCTGCGCACTCTTGGGACCGACGCCCGGCAGCTTGCCGAGCTCGTCGATCAGATCCTGGACAGGGCCTTCGAACAAAGAAGTCAGGCCTCCGGCAGACCCGGTGCGGCCTGACCGGCCAGCGGACCGAGATGAGTCTGCGCGAGGATCGCGAACTGACGGGCCGCATCGGCGAGCGCGCCGACGATCAGGTCCTGAAGCGTCTCGATGTCGGACGGGTCGACGACCTTCGGGTCGATCCGCACCGCGGCCACCTCCCCGCTGCCCTTCATGGTCACCTGCACCAGCCCACCGCCGGCCTGGCCATGCACCTCGGAGGCGGCCAAGGCCGCCTGGGCCTCCATCAGCTTCTGCTGCATTTCCTGAGCCTGCGCAAGTGCGGCCTGCAGACCCGGCATCAACTGGTCACGCATCTCCTCGGCCCGCTCGCGAAACCCCTCCAGGTTGGGTATCTCACCGGGTTGCATGACAGTCTCCTTGCGTCTCGGTCTCGACTTGGTTGCGCCTGCAAATTAGGGCGGTCAGCGACTTCAAGCGTAGACGGCAAAGAGTTACGGTGAAGCGCGTGCTTATGTCCACCCGCACGCGTGTCGTCGCCGCAGCATGCACCGCCATGTTGCTGGCCGCGTCGACGGTGATCACCCCGCTCGCCCACGCTGTACCCAACATCGCCGGGATGATCGTCTTCCTCGATCCCGGCCACAACGGCGCCAACGACGCATCGCTGACCAAGCAGGTGCCCACCGGCCGCGGCGGCACCAAGGACTGCCAGGCGTCGGGCACCACCACCGACGACGGCTTCCCCGAGCACACCTTCAACTGGGACACCGTCCTGCTGATCCGCCAGATGCTGACCCAGCTCGGTGTGCGCACCGCCATGTCCCGCGGTAACGACAACCAGGTCGCGGCGTGCGTCGACGAACGCGCCGCGATGGCCAACGCCCTGGCGCCCAACGCCGTCGTATCCATCCACGCCGACGGCGGCCCGGCGACCGGCCGCGGCTTCCACGTGCTGTACTCCAGCCCCCCGCTCAACCAGGCCCAGGCCGGGCCGTCGGTACAGTTCGCCCGCGTGATGCGTGACCAGCTGGCCGCCGCGGGTATCCCGCCGTCGACCTACATCGGAACCGACGGGCTCAACCCGCGCAGCGACATCGCCGGGCTGAATCTCGCGCAGTACCCGTCGATCCTGGTCGAATGCGGCAACATGAAGAACCCGGTCGACTCGGCGCTGATGGAAAGTCCGGAAGGCCGGCAGAAGTATGCGGCCGCGGTGGTCCAGGGCATCGCGGCGTTCCTGGCCACTCAACCGGCCAGGACCAGTTAGGCCTCGACTGCCTTCTTCAGATTCGCCAGTACCTCGTCCTGAATCCGGCGCAGGCCCAGCGGCGCGAAGGTCTTCTCGAAGAAGCCCCCGATCCCGCCCGCACCGTTCCAGGTGGTCTTGACGGTGACGCTGGAGCCCGGCCCGGCCGGTGCGACGGTCCAGTTGATCACCATCGACGAGTTCGCGTCCTTCTCGATCACGGTGTGACCGGCGACGTCGACGGCGACCTGCACGTCACGCACCCGCGACTTGGTGGCCTGCAGCTTCCACTTCGCGACGGTGCCCGGGCCCTGGCCACCCTCCAACACCTGGTACTCGCTGTACCGCGGCGACAGGATCTTCGGGCGCACGCCCTGGTAGTCGGCGATCGCGGCGAGAACGGTCGCTGGTTCGGCGTCGATCAAGATCGTGTTAGCGGCGCTAACCTGTCCCATCAGGCAATACTCCTCGGGTGACGGCGGTTTGAGTGTGATCCACCAGCCATGCGGTCGCATCGGCTGTGGCTGCGGACTAGCGTAGTCGTGTGCCTGTTTCCACAGCACTGACAGCTCATACCGAAGGCGTGGATCGGCTCCTGGCGAGCTATCACGCCATTCCTACGAACGCCTCCATACGCCTGGCCAAACCCACCTCCAACCTGTTCCGCGCCCGCGCCAAGCGCACCGCCCCCGGCCTCGATGTCTCGGGCCTGACCGGCGTGATCTCCGTCGACCAGGCGGCCAAGACCGCCGACGTCGCCGGCATGTGCACCTATGAAGACCTGGCGGCGGCGACCTTGCCCTACGGCCTGTCCCCGCTGGTGGTCCCGCAGCTCAAGACGATCACCCTCGGTGGTGCGGTGACCGGGCTGGGCATCGAGTCGACGTCGTTCCGCAACGGCCTTCCGCACGAGTCGGTCATCGAGATGGACATCCTCACCGGCTCCGGCGAAATCGTCACCGCCAGCCGCGAGCATCACGCCGACCTGTTTCGGAGCTTCCCCAATTCCTATGGCACCCTTGGCTATTCGGTACGGCTACGGATCGAGCTGGAACCGGTCAAGCCGTTCGTGGCACTCAAGCACCTGAGGTTTCACACGCTGGCCGAGCTGATCGCGGCGATGGATCGCATCATCGAGACCGGCGGACACGAAGGGGTACGAGTCGACTACCTCGACGGTGTGGTGTTCAGCGCCGACGAGAGCTACCTGTGCCTGGGCATGCAGACCAGCGCCGCCGGCGCGGTCAGCGACTACACCGGCCAGGACATCTACTACCGGTCCATCCAGCATGCCGACGGGGTGAAGGACGACCGCCTGACCATCCACGACTACCTGTGGCGCTGGGACACCGACTGGTTCTGGTGCTCGCGGGCATTCGGCGCGCAGAACCCGAAGCTTCGCCGGTTATGGCCACGGCGCTACCGGCGCAGCAGCTTCTACTGGAAGCTCATCGGCTACGACCAGAAGTTCAACATCGCCGACCGGATCGAGGCCCTGGGCGGCCGCCCTCCCCTGGAACGGGTAGTCCAGGACGTCGAAGTGCCGATCGAACGCACCGAGGAGTTCCTGAACTGGTTCTTGACCGACGTCCCCATCGAACCGCTCTGGCTGTGCCCGCTGCGACTGCACGACGCGGGGGGCTGGCCGCTGTACCCCCTGCGGGCCGGGCACACCTATGTGAACATCGGATTCTGGTCGTCCGTCCCGGCCGGGCCGACACCCGGCCACACCAATCGGCTCATCGAAGAGAAAATCAGCGATCTGGAGGGCCATAAGTCGCTGTATTCCGACGCGTTCTACAGCCGGGAAGAATTTGACGAACTCTATGGCGGCGAAACGTACAAGACCGTAAAGAAGACCTACGACCCCGATTCACGGCTGCTCGACCTCTACGCAAAGGCGGTGCAACGACAATGACGACCTACCGTGACAACGCGGCCCACGCGCCGGGGCGGTTCAGCCTGGCCGAAATCCTGGAGATCTTCGCCGCCGGCGGCGAACTGCCCCTGAAGTTCACCGCCTACGACGGCAGTAGTGCGGGCCCTGCCGACGCCGAGTTGGGTCTGGACCTGCTCACCCCGCGTGGCACCACCTATCTGGCCACCGCCCCTGGCGATTTGGGCTTGGCTCGCGCCTACGTCGCCGGCGATCTGGAAATGCACGGCGTGCACCCCGGTGATCCGTACGAGCTGCTGCGGGGGCTCGCCCAGAACCTCGACTTCAAGCTGCCGCCGCCGCGGGTGTTGGTCGACATCGTGCGCTCGATCGGCATCGAGCACCTCAAGCCGATCGCCCCGCCGCCGCAGGAGGCGCTGCCCCGGTGGCGCCGATTCGCCGAGGGCCTGCGCCACAGCAAGCGGCGCGACGCCGACGCCATCCATCACCACTACGACGTGTCCAACACGTTCTACGAGTGGGTGCTCGGCCCGTCGATGACCTACACGTGCGCGTGCTATCCCACCGCGGACGCGACGCTGGAGGAGGCGCAGGACAACAAGTACCGCTTGGTGTTCGAGAAGCTGCGCCTACAGCCCGGCGACCGGCTGCTCGACGTCGGCTGCGGCTGGGGCGGGATGGTTCGCTACGCGGCGAAGCAGGGCGTGAAGGCCATCGGCGTCACGCTGTCGCGCGAGCAGGCCGCCTGGGCGCAGAAGGCGATCGCCGACCGAGGGCTGGCCGATCTGGCCGAGGTACGCCACTGCGACTACCGCGATGTACTGGAGAGCGGTTTCGACGCGGTCTCCTCGATCGGGCTGACCGAGCACATCGGGGTCGCGAACTATCCGGCGTACTTCGGCTTCCTGAAGTCCAAGCTGCGCGTCGGGGGGCTGCTGCTCAATCACTGCATCACCCGCCCCGACAACAGATCGACGGCGGCTGCTGGAGGCTTTATCGACCGCTACGTCTTCCCCGACGGGGAGCTGACCGGCTCCGGGCGCATCATCTCCGAGGCACAGGACATGGGCCTCGAGGTAGTGCACGAAGAGAACCTGCGCCACCACTACGCGATGACGCTGCGCGACTGGTGCCGCAACCTCGTCGAGCACTGGGACGAGGCAGTCGAGGAAGTTGGCCTGGCCACCGCCAAGGTCTGGGGTCTCTACATGGCCGGATCCCGGGTTGGCTTCGAGACCAATGTGGTGCAGCTGCACCAGGTGTTGGCGGTCAAGCTCGACGAGAGAGGCGGCGACGCCGGACTGCCGCTGCGGCCCTGGTGGAACGCCTGACCTTCTGATCCGTGGTTAGACGGCCGATCCGGGCAGCTGGCCGCCGCAGCGATTCTTGATGTCCACCAACGGTTGTCGAATGCCGGTGATGTCGGATGCCGTTTGCGGGTTGGCGGCCATGTAGGCCTTTACCCGCTGGAGCACCTGCGCGCGGGGAACACCGGCCAGACTGGTGAAGAACGCGTTGACGTCGGGATGGGTGAACAGATAGGCCGAGGTCGCGGCCTGCACACCCATACGGACACCCTCCATATCGGCAGCGGTGCAATTCGGCGGCGCATCGGGATCCGCTGCCGCAGAAGGAATTTGGCCGAACATGGCGACCGCGATCGCGCCGCATCCAACCAGCGTGGCCACTAGTCGACGAGTGTCGATGCTCATGCGTAGACGGTAGGGGGCTGCACGCCAGTGCGCTTCACAGCACAGGAAAGACACAGGGCGCAACGAGATGCTTCACAGATCCTCAACCGTCGATCTTGCGGGCGCCCAACTCGCTCTGCAACAGCTCGAGGGCCACTTCCTCGGGATCACGCCGCGGGGCGGCGTCCTCATCGCGGCCCACCTCGGCAATCATGCTGTCTTCTTCGGCCCGCTGCCTATCGACGGGATCGGGCTCGGGCTCGGGCGGCAGCGGCTCGGCCTCCTGCACCGGCTGGCCGACGCCGACCTCGCAGCGCACCCGCCAGTCCACGCCAAGCGCGTCCTTGAGCGCATCACGGATGACATCGGCGTTGCGCTGTTCGCTCAGCCGCTTGGCCAGCGGCGCCGACTCGTGGCCGAGGATCAGCGTGTTGTTCTCGACCGCTCGCACGATCGCCCCGGCCAGCATGACCTCGGTGGTGCGGCTGCGCTGACGGACCTTCTCCCGCACCGTCGACCACATGCTGCGCACGGCCGCCGCGCCGGGTTCACCCGTGGCGGCTGCCGGTGTCGCGGCGGCTTCGGTAACCGGGGGCGGCGGAAGGGTCGGTTCCGGCACCGGATCCGGCTTGGCGACTGGCTCGGGTGTGGCGACCGGCTCAGGCCGTGCAATCGGTTCGGGTTTGGCAATCGGCTCGGGCACGGGCTCAGGCGCCGGGGCAGCAGGTGCAGGCTCGGCGGGTGCGGGCTCCGCGGCGGGCGACGGCGCCTGCGTCTTGCGCACGAACTGCTTGGCCGGCGGGGCCGTCGGCGCACCGGTACTCATCGCGGCCTCGCCCGCGGGTATCGAGATGTCCATCCTGGTCTCGATGCGTTCGACGCGTTGCAGCAGTGCCGCCTCGGTGTCGCTGGCCGACGGCAGCAACAACCGGGCGCACACCACCTCCAACAGCAGTCGCGGAGCCGTGGCACCGCGCATCTCCCCCAGGCCGGCGTGCACCACCTCGGCGTACCGGGTCAGCGTCGCAGGGCCGACGCGAGTGGCCTGGTCCCGCATCCGGTCCAGGATGTCATCGGGGGCATCTACGACACCTCGGCTGGCGGCATCCGGAACTGCTTGCAGCACAATCAAATCCCGGAATCGTTCGAGCAGGTCGGTGGCGAACCGGCGTGGATCGTGACCAGCGTCGATCACCGACTCCACGGCGCCGAACAGCGAGGCGGCGTCGCCGGCGGCCAGCGCGTCGACCGCATCGTCGATCAGGGCGACGTCGGTGGCGCCCAGCAGCGCCAGCGCGCGCTGGTAGGCGACGTGATTGCCCTGCGCACCGGCGAGCAGCTGGTCGAGGACGCTCAAGGTGTCACGGGGTGAGCCGCCACCGGCGCGGATCACCAGCGGATAGACCGCATCGTCGACCTCGACGCTCTCCGAGGCGACGATCTTCTCGATCAGCGCGCGCATGGTCTTCGGCGCCAGCAGCCGGAACGGGTAATGGTGGGTGCGCGACCGGATCGTCGGCAGCACCTTCTCCGGCTCGGTGGTGGCGAACACGAAGATCAGATGCTCGGGTGGCTCCTCGACGATCTTGAGCAGCGCGTTGAAACCGGCGTTGGTGACCATGTGCGCTTCGTCGACGATGAAGATGCGGTAGCGCGACTGTGCGGGCGCATAGAACGCCCGGTCACGCAGTTCGCGAGTGTCGTCCACACCGCCGTGGCTGGCGGCGTCGAGTTCGGTGACGTCCACGCTGCCGCCGCCGTTGGGGGCCAGTGCCACGCACGAGTCGCACACCCCGCATGGCGTCGGCGTCGGCCCCTGCTCGCAGTTCAGCGAGCGGGCGAGGATGCGCGCCGAGGACGTCTTACCGCAGCCGCGCGGACCGGAGAACAGATACGCGTGGTTGATCCGGTGCGCCGACAGCGCGGTGGACAGCGGTTCGGTGACGTGCTCTTGGCCCACCACCTCGGCAAAAGTTGCCGGCCGATACTTCCGGTAGAGCGCCACGGGTGAAGGCTACCGACCTTGTGTGACAGCGGTGGATCCCAGGAGGGACTCGGTGGCCGCCAGCAGCGCACAGGTGGCCAGCCCGTCGATTGCGTCGGTCAGATCCGACTCCGGCGGGAACGTCGGAGCGATGCGAATGTTCTTGTCATCCGGATCTTTTCGGTACGGGAACGACGCGCCCGCCTCGGTGACCGCGATGCCTGCGTCTTTGGCCAGTGCGACGGTGCGCTTGGCCGTCCCCGGCAGCACGTCGAGGCTGATGAAGTAGCCGCCCTTGGGTTCGGTCCAGGAGGCGATCTTGGAATCGGACAGCCGCTTGTCGAGGATGTCCAATGCCAGCGCGAACTTCGGCGCAAGCAGCTGCTGGTGGCGCAGCATGTGCAGGCGCACCCCGTCGGCGTCGGAGAAGAACAACAGGTGCCGCAGCTGGTTGACCTTGTCGGGACCGATCGACTTCTTGCCGGCGTACTGCAGATACCAGGCGATGTTGCCCAGCGAGCCACCGAAGAAGCTCACCCCGGCTCCGGCGAAGGTGATCTTCGACGTCGAGGCGAACACGTAGGGCCGGTTGGGGTGACCGGCCGCCTCAGCCAGGCCAAGGATGTCGACCTGGCGGGGGAAATCGAGTGTCAGGGTGTGCACCGCGTAGGCGTTGTCCCAGAACAACCGGAAATCCGGTGCGGCGGTGTGCATTTGCACCAGCCTGCGGACCACTTCCCAGGAGTAGGTGGTGCCGGTCGGGTTGGAGAACATCGGCACACACCACATGCCTTTGATCGCCGGGTCGGCGGCGACGAGCTCCTCGATGAGGTCGACGTCGGGGCCGTCCTCGAGCATCGGGACACCGATCATCTCGATCCCGAAGCTCTCGGTGATCGCAAAGTGGCGGTCGTATCCCGGTGCCGGGCACAAGAACTTCACCACCGGTTCCTCGCTCCACGGCCGCGGCGAGTCCACGCCACCGTGCAGCAGCGAGAACACGATGATGTCGTGCATCAGCTCCAGGCTGGCGTTGTTTCCGGCGATCAGGTTGGGCACCGGAATGCCGAGCAGTTCGCTGAAGACCGTGCGCAGCCCGGGCAGACCGTGCAGACCGCCGTAGTTGCGGGTGTCGGTGCCGTCCTCGTCACGGTAGTGCTCGCCGGGCAGGCTCAGCAGCGCGTTCGACAGGTCGAGCTGCTGGGCCGACGGCTTGCCGCGGGTGAGGTCCAACGACAGCTTCTTGGCCTGCAGGTCGACGTAGTTCTGCCGCTGCAATTCGTGCTGGGCGTGCAATTCGTCGGGGCCCAGGGACAAAAACGACACCGTGCGCCTTTCAAGAGGGGGACCCCGCGCACCCGCCAGAGCCCATTGACCCTTGCTGCCTTCCGGCCCTGGGGGAGTTCACAGGATAGACGCCGCGCGGGGTCCATCGCGAGTGTAATACCCGCCGGGTGCCGGCCCGGCGCGGAGGCGGGGCGAGGCACTTCCTCAGTCGGCTACCATTGCCGACGGAGGATTCGCCTAGTGGCCTATGGCGCTCGCCTGGAACGCGGGTTGGGTTAATAGCCCTCAGGGGTTCAAATCCCCTATCCTCCGCACCTGTCCGAGGTGCGATTGGGGGATCAAAGCACCTGGTCGCACCTCGGATTTTTTGCCATTAGTTGTGCTTGGGCAGGAGGGGTATGCGCGTCGTCGTCACAGCAGCGCACCTCGCGTTGTGGGTACTGTCCGCCGCGCTGTACTTCCTGTTCGTCCTTCCCCGGTGGTGGGAGTTGATGGGCGACACGTCCCACACGCTGGGCACGGTGTTGCGCATCGTCACCGGAGTGCTGATCGCACTGACCGCGCTGCCGGTGCTGCTCACCCTGCTGCGGAACCGCGATCCTGACAGCCGCACGCCACCGTTGGCCCAGCGGCTACGGGTGTGTTCGGTGATCCTGTACGTGTTGGCCGGTGTGCTCATCATTGGGACAGCGGTTTCCGAGATCTGGGTGAGCCTGGACAAGGCCGGCCCGTGGTTGTTCGGGGTCTACGGCGCGGCCGCCGCGATCGCGATCCTGGCGCTGTTGACGTCCTTCTTGGGCTACACCGCCGAACAGCCCGCCAAGGCGCCAAAGCCCAAGCAAGAAAAGAAGAAGCGCGGCAAGACGGCCGAGGCCGACGACGAATCCTCTGACGAGACGGCCGAGGACGACGGACCCGTCGAGATCGAAGAGACCGCAGCGATCGACGCGACGGCCATCGAAGCCGAAGCCCCCAGCGGCGTCCTGCTCAACAAGCGCCCGACCGGAAAGACGAACCGCCGGCTGCGCCGCCGCGATCGCGTCACGGTCGACGAGTCGGAGTAGGCCCAACGTCGAGATCGACGTTCCGTCGCGATTCTCTCGGACTTCTCCACCCAAACGCCTGTTTGGGCGACGCTCGCGCACCCTATGCTGAGCGAGTGCACAACACTTCTCCCTATCGAGTCGTCCAGTGGACGACCGGCAATGTCGGTAAGAGCTCCGTCCAAGCGATCGCCGCCAATCCCACCTTCGAACTCGTCGGCTGTTATGCCTGGTCAGATGCGAAAGCAGGCCGCGATGTCGGGGAGCTGGTCGGCATCGAACCACTGGGAGTCACCGCGACCAACGACATCGACGCCCTGCTCGCGCTGAAGCCGGACTGCGTCGTCTACAACCCGATGTGGATCGACATCGACGAGCTGGTCCGCATCCTGTCGGCCGGCGTCAACGTCGTCGCGTCGGCGTCGTTCATCACCGGACAGAACCTCGGCGCGGGGCGCGTCCGCATCGAAGATGCGTGCAAGAGCGGCGGGTCGACGATGTTCGGCTCGGGCGTGAGCCCGGGCTTCGCCGAACTGCTGGCGATCGTCGCCGCCACCGCCTGCGATCGGGTCGACAAGGTCACCATCCAGGAGACGGCCGACACCACCTTGTACGACTCCCCCGAGACCGAGCGTCCGGTCGGATTCGATATGGCGATCGACGATCCCGAGCTGCAGCCGATGGCCGCCAAGGGCACCGCGGTGTTCGCCGAGGCCGTGCAGTTGGTCGCCGACTCGCTCGGCGTCGAGCTGGACGAGATCAAGTGCGTGTCCGAATACGCGCAGACCACGCAGGATCTGCCGATGGCGTCGTGGACCATCAAGGCCGGCCGCGTGGCCGGTGTCTACGCCAGCTGGCAGGGCATCGCGAACGGCAAGACCGTCATCGACATCAACGTGCGATGGAAGAAGGGCCAGACCCTTGAGCCTGATTGGCAGCTCGACGGTGACGGCTGGAAGATCACCATCGACGGACGTCCGACGGTCACCATGAACGTCGGCTTCCTGCCGCCGCCGGATCTCATCGAGAACGCCAAGACGATCGAGGACTTCTTCGTGCTCGGCCACATCATGACCGCCATGCCGCCGATCCACGCCATCCCTGCAGTCGTCGCGGCTCCGCCGGGAATCGCGACCTACAACGACCTCAACCTGCCCAAGGCCCGCGGCGTAGTGCCGTCACGTTAGACGCAAAGGCCACCGGTCACGTACCCAAACGGGCCGGTGGCCTGCACGCACGCCGACGGTTGCCCGAAGTAAAACGGCCCACGCCAGTCACGGGGTCCGTGGTCATCTTCCCAATTCCAGTCGTCGCCATGACCGTGGCCATGGCCCGGGTCTGCGTACGCCAAGCCGGCACCAAAGCCGAGGCCGGCCAAACCCAGCGCTCCGGAGAGTGCCGCTGCTGCTGCGATCTTCGTCAGTGTCATCGTGCTGATTCCTTTACGACCTCAAGCGCCCCGACCCCGTCACACGCGTTTGCAACAAGAGACACTTTAGTCGAATTCCCGCATGCACCAACAACTTACGCGGCCGTCAACCGCGCGGACATCGGCACCGAAAGTTGCTACTCCGGGGCGATGTTCGCCGGATTGGCAGTGGGAAGCGTCAGGTCGATATTGGAGATGTTGATGACGCCGAACGCGGTGAACCTCTCGTATGCGGTAGCCGAACTGGTGATCTGCAGCGTCAGGTCATCGCCCGGGTTGGCCACGTTGTAGACGATGTTCTCCATGTTGAACGTGACGGTGTGGCTGCGGCCATCCAGGGTCACCGGCACCGGTGTCACAAGGTTGCCCACCACCAGGCCGGTCTGGTTGTCGACCAGCTGCGCATAGACGAAGCGGCTGGTCCCCAGACCCTGGTAGTCGAAACTTATCGTCGGCGCACCCAGGTATTTGGCGCCCGGCGTTGTCGGAACGGCGACGTTGATCGCGTTGCTGGCCTTGGAAGCCAGGCCAAGCGAATACGGGATCGAGGCCTCCGGTGCGGGCCCGGAGCCGCCGATGATCGGAACGATGCCGAGCGTGCCGCCCTGCGCACCTGTCACCGCCTGGTCCGGCGTGCCGAACAAGGCACTACCTTGCGTCGGAAGGTAATCGGACTTGAACCAGGTCCCGTACTGATCGGTGAACTGGAAGTTCGGGATGGCCGGCATGCCGCTGGTGTTGCCGTCCTTGACGTAGTAATCCAGCCACGCGAACGTCGAGGGCAGGTTCGGGTTCACGTAGCCGTCGTTGGTCAGGCACACTCCGTGGCCGCCGCAGAACCAGATCATCTTCACCGGCGTGCCATACGGGTTGGCGATGATGGTCTGCGCGTTGTCGATCGCCTGCTGAAGGGTGAACAGGACGTCGACGGTGCCTTGGATGAGCAGCGCCGGAGCCTTCAACTGGTTCAGCAACGAGGTGGGACCGCTGCCGCTCAGCACTGCCTGCGCGGTCTGACTCAAGAGACCGATCAGGTCGCCGGTGATGATGCCCAGATAGATCTGGTTGTTGATTCGGGCCTGCGACAAGACCAGCGACAACAGCAGCAACGACGCGTACGACGTCTTGAAGGCTCCGCTCGGGTACAGCGAGTTGTTCAGCGAATTCCACGAAATACCAGGGACAATCGCGTCGATCCGCGGATCGGTGGCCGCGCTGGTGAGCTGGATACCCCCGCCGTAGGAACCGCCGACCATTCCGACCCGAGGATCGTTCGGGGCGTCGATCAGCGAATTATCCAGCCCGGCAACCCAATTCAGGATCGCTGAAACGTCGCGCCCCTCGAAGAACGGATTGTCGAGCTGCAAGACGCCACCAGAGGCGAATTCGCCGCGCGGATCCCAGCTGACCACGTTGTAGTTCGCCCGCAGTAGTGAAACACCCGGGGTAAGTCCGCCGATCCCGTACTGCGTGTACGGGTCGGTCTGACCGGGGGTGGCCAAGCCGGGACCATCGAGAATCGTTGGCGCCGTGTCGGATCCGGTGAGGCCTAGCTTCGGGAACCAGTTGACGCTGATCAGCGCGCCATCGAAGGACTGCATCTTGTAGGTGTAGGCCACCGGGTCGGTGGCGGGCAGCACGTCCGTCGAGTTGAACGTCGCGATTTGCGAATACCCGATGATCGGTGCCAGTAGGTCACCGAGGACCGGGGTCTGGCGCAGAACGACGATCACCTGTCCGGCGAGGCCACCAAGAATCGGGATGCTCTCCAGGACCTGATCGAACGGCGTCTTTTGGGCAACCAGGATCTTGAACTGTTCGTTCACCGCTCCGCTGAGCGCCGACTGGTTAGGCAAATAACTGAAGTTCCCAGGAACATAGTTGGTGTCGCCGGTCGCGGAGAAGGTGATCTTCCCGCCCAAGTTGGGACCACTGATCACCGTGTAGGTCAGGGTTGTTCCCGACGGCGCACTGGCGCCGGTGGTGCCGTCGATAATGCCGTCATTGATGACCAGCACCGGGGCGACAGTGATCGGGTTGCTGCCGACCGTCAGTGATGCTGTGGTCAACGCCGACGTCACGCTGTGGGCGGTGACGCTCTGCCGGCGCTGGAGCTCCGCAAAGGCAAGGGCGAGTGGCGAATCGGCGGGCAGCGTCGGGAGTCCGCCGGTCAGCTGATCGACCGCGTCGTGCACCGCAGTGGTCAGACGCGTGGCGATCGGCATCGCCGACAGCGACTGCGCGCCGGCGCTCGGCGAGCTGTTTGCCGTCACCTCAGCCGAAGTGGATCCCTCCGACGACGATGCGGCGGCCGTCTGGCTCTGGCTTGACGCCGAGTTCGAGTGCTTCGAACTGGTCGTCGCACCGCCGGTGCTGACGGCCTTGCCCGATCCCGCCGCCGCGGACCGCTTCGACGACGCAGTGCCATGGGAGGCGCTCTTGGACCCGGCACTCGACGAACTGGCCGCCGAGGAATTCCCGCCTGCCGCCGAGGATCCCGTCGACGCATCAGCCCATGCGACGCCGTATCCCGTGGAGAACAATGCGGCACCGACCCCGAGGGCCACCGCCAATCCGCCAACCCGACCCACAAAGCGTGAAGCACCCATGATTGTCTACCTCCCCGACCAGCGGCCACTCTGCCTTTGCGGAGGGTAAACCCGCCGAGCGGTGCGGCATCGCAAATTGCCGAAACTGTCAGCTATGAGTTTGCTGAAGTTGCGGATTCAACCGAGTCGCGTTGAGCGCCAAAGAATCAGGCGTAGTCGAAGTCGGTCGAGCCGATGCCGTCGGGTGCGGTGTAGTTGATGTAGACCGGGCCATGTTGGAACGGCGCGTACCCGGTGTTCATCAGATTGTTTGTCAGCGTCGGCGTGAACAAAGTCGGCTTGTTCTGCGAGGTGACGATGTAGGAGTACAGCAACACCCCGTCCGGGGTGTACACCGAGATCCTGGTCCCCACCGGCACGCTGCTGACGACGGAGGTCGGCATCGTGCCGTACACGCCGCCGGAGTCGATGATCGCCCCGACCTGCGTCGGCGTGCCGTTGTTGATCTTCACGTTGAGATACGCGTCAGGCGCACCGGAGACCGATGTCCGGGTCGGCAGCGGGTTGGGGCCGAAGACCATCACGCCCGCGATGCCGAGGAACAAGCCCTGATAGAGGAAGACGCCGTCGCTGAGCTCACCGGGCAACGATGCAGTCGGAATCGTGGTCGGGCCTGGACCTGCAGCGTTGGCGCCGATGCCGAGCACGCCGGAGGCACCGCCGAGCTGGTGGAAGAAGGCCAGTGCAGCCGGTGCGTCCGCCGGATCGACGATGTCGACGTTCGTGGGCGCGGAGACGACGCCGTTTCCGAAGTTCACCGTCGTCGTGTAGGTCGTGTAGCTGTAGCTCAGCCCACCGCTGTAACCGCTCGATCCCTTGCAGTCGGGATCACCCGTACAGGCGCCTAGAGGGGCAGCGTCACCGACGGACGCCATGGTGACCACCAGGCCGGAGGATCCAGTGTCGACGAGCACGGGCGTGCTCTGTCCACCGTTGATCGAGATGTAAACAATCGGCTCGGTGATGGACCGCATGGTCACCGGCACCAACGCATACACACGACCGTTCATCGCCGCCGTGCTGACCAGGTTCTGCACCGGCGTGATGCCGCCTGTTCCCTCGAAGGCACCGACCAGCGGCAGGAACAGTCCTGCGCTGTTCAGTGCGGTGGTGGCCAGTGTCGGGAGCAACAGAACGCCTACCAGGCTCACGCCGGCCAGTTCGTGCACGAGCGGAACGCCAGACGTCTGGGCGTAGAGCGACTGGGTCGGCGTGATCGTGGATTCCCAGGTGTCCAATGCCAGCGCGGCCTGCGTGAGAAGTACCTGCGGGACGACCGCAACCACGCCCGCCGGAATGTTGCCGGCGCCCCACGTCTGTTGCTGAAGCAGCGCCCGCGCATCGGCGATCTGGTCCTGCGCCAGGCTCACCGCGACGCCGGCGACGATCGGCTGCGACGGCAGCCACGACGTCATGTTCGGTGACGGATCGGCCGCGGGCACGGCCGCGGCGGCCGTCGAGGACGTGCCGCCGTCAGAGGAGGTCGTGGTGTCAGCGGCGGCGGCACGCACGCGGACCGAGTGGCCGGTCGACGACGAGGTGACCGTCGCGGTCTCGGTTGCCTCGGTGTCGACGGCGGCAGCCGTGGGAACGTTGCTCGCCGCGGCCGCCGGGGCCTTGCGCGAGCCGAGGTTTCCACCTGACGAGCTGGCGACGCTGCTGCGCGCCGAATGGGCGGTGGCCTTCTTCGCGGCCGACGAGTCGGCGGCGGTCGAGCTGCTCTCCGAACTGGCCGACGATGTCTTACCCGCACCCGAGCCGGCGCCGGTGTCGGCGTAGGCGACCGCGGATCCGCCGGCCAGGGCGGCGCCGATGCCCAGGGTTACGGCACCGGCACCCAGCCACGCGTACTGCTGGCGACGATTCCGCCGGGAGCGATGCGCGCCCGTTCCGCTACCGCTGTGCTTCATGGTTCCCCCTGTGGCCGACCGCGTCGCCTGGCTGAGATTTTCCTTAGCGAGTTTGCTGAGTGTCTACCACAGGAGGCCTGTGCGGCAATAGCCAACCCGCCTGCCTGTCACGGGTGAATCTGCCAGCCGGTGGCCGGATCGACCAGGATGCCGGACACATCGACGACGTCGAAGGCGCTCATCGGCACGGTGTTGAGTTCGACCTGCGCGGTCAGGTGCTCGGTGCCGGCCCAGCCGTTGCTCATGGCGAGCAACCCGGCACCGTCCCGGCCCGGCGTGGTCGAGTCGTAGATCACAGCGCCGTGCTCCTGCAGCCCTCGCAGGACGACCTGGGTGGTGGCCGAGTATCCGGACATGTCGAAATCGGCGCGCAGCCGCAAGACGCTGCCCATCGGCACCCCGTCCGGGTTGACGCCGGTCCCGTCGCCGGCACCGGCCGGCCAGGTGTAGCCGGTGCCCTTGTCCTTGGCGATCGCGATGCCGAGCATGTGGTCGATGCTGCCGCGGGCCAGATCGTCGGGGCGCAGGATCAGCGGCAGATAGGGCAGGTGTGAGGCGTTCGCCCAACCGGCGGCCGGGTACAGCGGCGAGCTCATGTCGTAGTGCACCCCCGCCTCGGCGATCCACTTCGACCCGTATCGGACGCGGTAGAGGGCGTTGCCAACGCCGTCGAGCGGGCTGTTGGCCGGCATCTCGACGCCGTTGGCCACGTTGTAGAGCTCCTGCGAGATGCAGGTGCCCTCCTGGAAAACCAAGAGGTGGCGGTCCCAGGCCGGCAGCGACGGCATGCCCTCGACGATCGGCCGGTTCGGTATCGCGTAGGGCCTGCTGTCGATGCTGGGGCCGCTGGTCGAGTAGCCGCGGTTGAAGACCACGGACTCTGTGGGGTGCGTCGCGCCCACCACGTTGACCGGCATCCCGCCGGTGCTCTTCATCCACATGTTGCCCCAGCCGGCGCGGAGCGTGGCACCGCGGCCGGCGCCCAGCACGTCGAGCCAGGTGGCGGACTTCGCCTGTACCGGAAGGTCACTGATGTCGGCGTGGAAAATCGAGTCGGCGGGCATCAGGGTGCAGCCGCAGAACGTGGTGAGCCCGTTTCCGGCGATCGTATTGCTGGGGCTGATGGTGATGGTGACCGCGACTTTCGTTGTGCCGCCGTGCCCGTCGGCGAGGGCGACCGAGAACGTGTCGACCGTGTCGGCGGTCGGTCCGGTGAACACCGCGGCCTTGGCGCGCGCCGTCGTCGTCGGCGTGTAGGTGAAGGTGCCGTCGGCGTTGACGACGACCGAGCCCTTGGCGGTGGTGACCGGCCCCGCGAAGGTGATCCCGTCGCCGTCGGTGTCGGCGCCGACCACCGCGCCGGTCACCACACCGGTGGCCACGTCGCGCGGCCCGATGGTGGCCTTGCCGGTCGGCGCGGTGTTTTTCGGGCTGATCACCACGGTGACCGGGACCGCCAGGATTCCGCCGTGACCGTCGTCGACGGTGACGGTGAAGGTGTCGGTCTTGTCGGTGCCGGCCGCGGCGATGTGCCGGGCTTCCGGGGTGGGTGTGTAGGTGAATGCGCCACCGCCGTTGATGGTGACGGCGCCGCCCTTGGCGGTGGTGGGGCCGACGCTGTAGAGCAGGCGGTCTTTGTCGGCGTCGGCACCGGTGACCTTGCCGTAGACCACCCCGGCGTTGGGGTGGGGGGCGTTGACGGTGGTCTTGGCGGTGGGCGCGGCGTTCTTCGGCGCGATGGGCACGGTGACCGCGGTGGTGGCCGTCAACCCGGCCGGGTCGGTGACGACGACGTTCACCGTGTCGACGGTGAGCAGGGCGTCGGCATTGCCGACCGCCGCATTGTGGCGGGCCACCGCCGTTGGGGTGTAGGTGAAGACACCGGCCGCGGTGATGGTCACCTTGCCCTTGCCCGACGTGCTCGCCCGGTAGGTGATCTTGTCGCCGTTCGGGTCGCTGGCGGTGACCGTTCCGGTCAGCGCTCCGGTGACCGGGGTTGGTGCGCTCAGCGCGACGCTCTGGATCACCGGGGCCGCATTGACGGCGCCAGCCGCTGCCTCGGGTCGTCGCGCGACCGCCAGCACTGTCCACGAAACGGGCGAGTCAGGCGAAGGCATGGCAGGCCGCGGGACGCCGCGTGTTACGGACTTCGGCGCAGATGTGGGCGAAAGCCGTTGATTGGCAACGGGTTTCTTATCCGGTGTCTTGTTCGAGTGTCCGGTCGACGCATTGCGGCCCGAGGACGCCGATGAATCCGACGGTTCCGCAGATGCCACCCCTGGACCGGCGGTCGCGATGGCGGCGCCCAGCCCGAGCGCAATCGCAAGTCCGCCAACCCGTCCCGCATACGCTGTCCCAGCCATCGTTGCCCCTCCCCCAAGACGCCGCTCAACAATAACGACGGGGCGAGCTGGAACTTCTGGGAATCAACGAAAAGGGTGACAAGACACTCGATGCGCAAGTGTATGGTCCAAGTGACGAGTCTCCCGGAGGACTGCGATGCCGAAGCTGGACGACATTGACCTTGCCGACCTGGATCGGTTCACGGCCGGGTTTCCCTACCGCGTCTTCGACGAACTGCGTCGAGACGCTCCGGTGTGGTGGCATCCACCGACCGCCCACACCCCGGGCGGCGAGGGCTTCTGGGTATTGAGCCGCTACGCCGACATCGTCGCCGCATCTGCGGACAGTGCGACGTTCTCCTCCGAGACGGGCGGTGATCGCGTGGGAGGCGGCACCACGTTGGAGGACATGCCGATGGAGTTCGCCGTCGGTGCGCTGCTGAACATGATGGATGACCCACGCCACGCACAGTTCCGTCGCCTGTTGACGCCGAGCACGACACCTCGAGCCTTGCGCGCCATCGAAGAGGACCTGCGCCGCAGGGCAATCGACATCGTCGACGCGGCGGTCGCCAAGGGCGAGTGCGACTTCCTGATCGATGTGTCCGCCGAGTTGCCGTTACAGGCCGTTGCGGATTTGGCGGGAGTGCCGCAATCCGATCGGCATGAGCTGATGAACTGGGCCAACGTCACCCTCGACTACGACGGACGAGAACTCGGCGAGGTCAATGAACGAGTCGCCCAAGCGCAGGAGCAGATGTTCACCTACGGCACCAACCTGTTGGTACGCAAGCGATCCGAGCCGCCTACGACCGATCTGCTGTCGATCGTGACACATGCGCTGATCGACGACGAGCCGCTCAGCGAGAACGAACAGCGCCTGTTCCTGAGCCTGATCGTGGCGGCCGGCAGTGAGACGACGCGCAATTCGATCGCCATCGTGATGTCGGCGTTCAGCGAGCGGGCGCAGACCTGGGAACGGTTGCGCGACAACCGCGAACTGCTTCCGGTGGCGGTTGAGGAGATGCTGCGCTGGGCATCATCGACGCCCTATAACCGGCGCACGGCCACCCGCGACATCGAGATGCACGGCCAACAGATCAGGGCCGGTGACAAGGTCTCGCTGTGGTGGGCGTCGGCCAACCGCGACGACGCGGTGTTCGCGGATCCCTACGTCTTCGATATCGAACGAAACCCTAACCCCCACCTTGCCTTTGGGCGCGGAGTCCACTTCTGCCTCGGTGCATCGCTGGCCCGCATGGAGATGCGGGTGATGTTCGACGTGCTGCTGGACCGCGTTGCGTCGGTGACGCCGACCGGACCCATCGAATACGTTCGCAGCAACAAGCACAGCGGCGTCCGGCACATGCCCGTCACGATCAATCCTCTTAAGGACTAACCCATGCAGACGCCGTGTTGATTGAGAGCTCACGCCTCATGTTTCACCCGGTGATGGCACGTGAGCGCTCAATCAGCGGGCGAACTGCAGCGTGATGACGGCATCGCCGGCGATGACTTGGCCCGGCGCCGGCGCTTGCGCCGCAATTTGATTACTCCGATATCCCGAGTCGGTCAGGTCAGGGGCTTTGTCCAGCACACCCGTCCAGCCGATCGTCCGAAGGGCTGGCTCCGCGTCCGTCCAGTACATGCCGCGCAAGTCGGGCATGACGAGAGATTCGTGCGGACGCGCCGACGGACTCGACCTGCTCGACGCTGTGAGCGCACTGGTCCCACTCGAATCAGTGGCGACAACGGCATGCCCACCCGAGGAGCAGGCTCCCACGACACAGACCGCACAGCCCGCAATCACCAGTGCGCGTAGCGTTTTCACGTCTTCGGGTTGCCGTCGTCGTCCCAGTGGGCCGCGACCTTCTTGCTGGGCTGTACGCGTGGCGGTTCACCCGGCATCTTGGGGTAGTTCGGCGGGTAGGGGAGGTCGCCCAGACCGCGCTCGTCGTCGACGGCCACCATCGCCAGCAGCGGATCAATCGAGTGGGCAACCGAATCCAGGTCGGCCATCGGGTCGCCGCGCTTGGCGATCAGCGCGGGCACCGTGGCGATGGTGAAGTCGTCGGGTTCGGCGTCGGCCAGCTCCTGCCACGTCAGCGGGGTGGAGACGGTCGCGATCGGAGTCGCCCGCACCGAGTAGGCGCTGGCGAATGTCCGGTCGCGGGCGTTCTGGTTGTAGTCGACGAACACCCGCTGGCCGCGCTCCTCTTTCCACCACGAGGTGGTCACCAGATCCGGTGCCCGGCGTTCCAATTCACGGGCCAGCGCGATCCCGGCGCGACGCACCGCGATGAAATCCCAGTCCGGCCGGATGCGCACGTACACGTGTATCCCACGCCCGCCGGACGTCTTCGGATAGCCGATCAGCCCGAGTTCGTCGAGCACCGGCTTGAGGATGTCGACGGCGATGGTGCGCGCCTCGGCGAAGCCGGTGCCCGGCTGTGGGTCGAGGTCCACCCGCAGCTCGTCGGGGTGCTCGGTGTCCGGGCAGCGAACCTGCCACGGGTGCAACGTGATCGTGCCCATCTGCGCGGCCCACACGATCGCCGACGGGTGGGTCACTTTCAATGCGTCGGCGGTGCGCCCGGACGGGAACGTCACCCGGCAGGTCTGCAGGTACTCGGGATGTTTCTCCGGGACGCGCTTCTGGTAGATCTCTTCGCCCTCGATGCCGTCCGGGAAGCGCTGCAGATGCGTCGGCCGGTCCCGCAATGCCGTCAAGAGGGGTCCGGACCCAACAGTCCGGTAGTACTCGACCACCTTGCCCTTGGTGCCGTTCGACCCGAGCTTGGGGAAGTACACCTTGTCCGGGTTGGTGAGACGGACGGCGACACCGTCGACGTCGATCTCTTCGGCCTTGGGCACGCTTTTCAAGCTACCGCCCACGAGACGAGAATGAATCGATGCAGCTGCCCGTCAATCCCCCGGTGTCGCCGATGCTCGCCAAGTCGGTGTCCGATATCCCGCCAGGCGCCTCCTACGAGCCGAAATGGGACGGGTTCCGGTCGGTGTGCTTTCGCGACGGTGACGACGTCGTCCTCGGCAGCCGCAACGAGAAACCGCTGACGCGGTACTTCCCCGAGCTGGTCAGCGCCGCCCTGGCCGAACTGCCGGCGCGCTGCGTGATCGACGGCGAGATCGTCATCGCCACCGGGGCGGGCCTGGACTTCGACGCCCTGCAGCAGCGCATCCATCCCGCCGACTCCCGCGTGCGCATGCTCGCCGAGAAGACCCCGGCCTCGTTCGTCGCCTTCGATCTGCTCGCGCTCGTCGACGACGACTACACCGGCCGGCCGTTCAGCGAGCGGCGCGCCGCACTGGTGCAGGCTCTGGCCGACGCCGGCCCGTCATTTCACGTCACGCCGGCCACCACCGATTCGGCGACCGCCCAGCGCTGGTTCTCCGAATTCGAGGGGGCCGGGCTCGACGGGGTGATCGCCAAGCCGCTCACGATCACCTACCAGCCGGACAAGCGGGTGATGTTCAAGGTCAAACACCAGCGGACCGCCGACTGTGTGGTCCCGGGCTACCGGGTGCACAAGTCCGGTGAGGACGCCATCGGGTCGCTACTCCTCGGGCTCTACAAGGACGACGGCATGCTGGCGTCGGTGGGTGTCATCGGCGCGTTCCCGATGGCCGAACGCCGTCGGCTGTTCACCGAATTACAGCCTCTGGTAACCGAATTCGAGGGACACCCGTGGAACTGGGCGGCGCATGAGGCAGGCGAACGCACGCCCCAGAAGAACGCCGGGTCCCGATGGAACGCCGGAAAGGACCTCTCGTTCGTGCCGCTACGGCCCGAGCGGGTGGTCGAGGTGCGCTATGACCACATGGAGGGTGAGCGGTTCCGGCACACCGCGCAGTTCAATCGCTGGCGTCTCGACCGTGACCCGCGTTCGTGTACCTACGAGCAGCTCGAACGCCCGCTGACGTTCAGTCTCGGCGAGATCATTCCGGGGCTCCAGGCCCGCTAGCCGAGCGCGCCCGGCGGCCGGGACACGCACTGCGCCGAGTACAGCTCCACACCCAGCTTGTTCATCAGTTCGAGCTGCGTCTCGAGGTAGTCGATGTGGTTTTCTTCGTCGGACACGATGTCCTCGAACAGATTGGCCGTGGTGGAGTCCAGCTTCTCGCGGCAGAGCACGATGGCCGGCTTCAGCCGGTTGACCACCTCGTACTCGAGGGCCAAGTCGCTCTCGAACTGTTCGCGGATCGTCTGGCCGATGTTCAGCGTGCCGATCCGCTGGTAGTTGGGCAGCCCGTCGAGGATCAGGATGCGATCGGTCACGCGCTCGGCATGGCGCATCTCGTCGAACGATTCATCCCGCGTGTGCTTGGCCAGCTCGGTGAACCCCCAGTTGTCCTGCATCTTGGAGTGCAGGAAGTACTGGTTGATCGCCGTCAGTTCGCTCGTCAGCTGCTGATTGAGGAGAGTGAGAATCTCGCTGTCGCCTTGCATGACTTTCTCCTGTCAATATGTCGCCGGACCGCAATCAATACCGTATTCGATGAACCTAATACAGACTCGCAGGAGGCGCGCCGCTTATCGTGGTCAGACGGGTTGTCTTGCTTGGAGATTGGCATATCTGAACCCGCATCGGCAAATAAGACAAGGCTAGGCTGACCCTGAAACAAGTCGGTTAGTCTTGCCTTAGTTAATGGTCCAAATAAGCGGTCCACTAGGCATAATTCTGACTCCTGAATTGCGCCCTGGGTGGGTAAGCTAATTCCGCTGCGATTTCGCCAACCGGCAGAACCCGTGGAGCCCAGGGGGTGAGTAGCTTAGGTTAGGCTAACTACTCGCATGCCGGCTAGCAGAGGACACCGATATGGGACGAGGCATCGGAGGCGCGATGCTGCGCGGCTTCGGGGGGCGCGATCACATCGCGACCGTGGAGCAGATCGCCCACATTGCCCCGCACTGCGTCCGAATCACCATGTCGTCGCCGACTGTCTTCGAAGATGTCAGCTCCGGCCCGACGGCCTGGCTGCGGTTCTGGTTTCCCGATCCGGCCGGCGGAAAGACCGAGTTCCAGCGGGCCTACACACTCGTCTGGGCCGATCCCGCCGCCGGCCGTTTCGCCGTCGATGTCGTGCTGCACGAGCCGACCGGTCCCGCCTGCGCCTGGGCTTCGACGGCCGAGCCGGGGATGACCATCCCGGTGGTGTCCCTCGGGTCGACGCGCTTCGAGATCCCCGAGGAACTGCCGGCCGGCTTCCTGCTCATCGGCGACTCGGCGTCGATCCCGGCGATCAACTCCATCGTGGCCGCGCTGCCGCATGACGTGGACATCGAGGTGTACCTCGAACGCCACTGCGACTCAGACGAACTCATCCCCCTCACCTGGCATCCGCGCCGCCGCCTGCACTGGGTGACTCGAACCGACGACACCTCGCTGGCCGCGGCCATCGAGGACCGGGACTGGTCGAACTGGTCAGCGTGGGCCGGCCCCGAGGCGGGCGCACTCAAGCATCTGCGCAAGCGACTCAAGGACACCTTCGGGTTCCCCAAGACCGAGCTGAAGGCCCAGGCGTACTGGACGCAGGGCCGCGAGATGGGCAGCAGCCGTGATGACGAGGCAGTGGCGCCGGTCGCCGAGGTACCCGCCGCCACTCCGCCGCCGGCGCCCGCCCCCCAGCCCACCGTCGCCAAGGGCACGTGGCGTTCACAAGCCGGCAAAGACCTACTGGCGCCGGTGAGATCGCAGCTGATCGTGGCAGGCGCGCTCCAAGCGTTGCTCACCCTCCTGCAGCTGGCCCCGTTCGTGGTGCTGGTCGAGCTGGCTCAGCAGTTACTCAGCGGCGCAGATCATTCCCGGGTGTGGAACACCGTGACGGTATTCGTCGTGCTGCTGACCACCGGCACCACACTGGGCGCGGTCCTCGTGCTGTGGCTGCACGTGGTCGACATGCGCTTCAGCGCCGAAGTCCGGCGGCACCTGCTCGACAAGCTCGCCCGAATGCCGTTGGGCTGGTTCACCGATCGAGGATCGGGTTCGGTCAAGAAACTCATCCAGGACGACACCCTGTCGCTGCACTACTTGGTGACTCACGCCGTGTGCGACGCGGTCGCCGCGGTGGTCGCCCCGATCGCGGTGCTGATCTACCTGTTCTCCGTCGACTGGGCGATGGCGCTGATCCTGTTCCTGCCGATCCTCGTCTACATCGTGACCACCGCGACGATGGTGTACCAGAGCGGACCGAAGATCGCCGAGGCGTCGAAGTGGGCCGAGCGGATGAACGGCGAGTCGGCGGCATTCCTGGAGGGCCAGCCCGTGATTCGGGTGTTCGGCGGCGCGGCAGCCTCGTCGTTCCGCCACCGCCTGGATGACTACATCGCCTTCCTCAACGAGTGGCAGCGGCCGTTCATCGGCAAGAAGACCTTCATGGATCTGGTCACCAGGCCGTCGACGTTCCTGTGGCTGATCGTCACGGCGGGCACCTGGTTCGTCGTGGCCGGCTGGACGACTCCGACCACGCTATTGCCATTCCTGGTGCTGGGCACAACATTTGGCAGCCGCCTTCTGGGCATTGCCTACGGTTTGGGCGGTATCCGGGAAGGCACGCAGGCCGCTAAGCGCATCGCGGTCACGCTCGACGAGGCCGAACTGGGCACACAGCAGCATGTGTCGTCGTCCCCGCCGGCCATCGGAGTGACGTTCGACAGCATCAGCTTCGGCTACCGCCCGGGTGTGCCGGTGATCCGCGACGTGACGCTGGACCTGAATCCCGGGACCGTCACCGCCCTTGTCGGCCCGTCCGGTTCGGGTAAGTCGACCCTGGCGGCACTGCTGGCCCGGTTCCACGACGTCGATGCCGGCGCGATCCACATCGACGGCCGCGACATCCGTTCACTGACGCCCGACGAGCTCTACACCAGAGTCGGATTCGTCTTCCAGGATGTGCAACTGGTCGCGGGCACAGTTCGCGACAACATCGCGCTCGCCCGCCCGGATGCGAGCCCTACAGAAGTGGCGGCGGCAGCGCGCAGCGCACAGATCCACGAGCGAATCCTGCGGCTGCCGGCCGGATACGACACGGTCCTCGGGGCCGACAGCCAGCTGTCCGGCGGCGAGAAACAACGCCTCACCATCGCCCGCGCGCTGCTCGCCGACACCCCGATCCTGATCCTCGACGAGGCCACCGCGTTCGCTGACCCGGAATCGGAATATCTTGTGCAACACGCGCTCAGCTCACTGATCCAGAATCGCACAGTGCTGGTGATCGCCCACCGGCTGCACACGATCACCGGGGCCGACCAGATCGTCGTACTCGACGACGGACGCATCGCCGAGATCGGTACCCACACCGGGCTGCTCGCCGCCGACGGCCGCTACCGCCGCCTGTGGGACAGCCGAGTGACTAGCGAGGCCGTTCGGTGATCCGCACCCTGATCCGCCTGATTCCCGCGCACCATCGCGGGCAACTCACCACCTATGTTGTGCTGTCGCTGATTTCGGTCATCCTGCGCGCGGCCAGCGCGCTGCTCCTTGTGCCGGTGCTCGTCGCGCTGTTCGGCCCGCACCCGGCCGACGCCTGGCCCTGGGTCGGCGCCCTCACCGCGGTCACCGTCGGCGGGTGGGTCATCGACATGACCCTGGCGCGGATCGGCTACGGCATCGGCTTCACACTGGCGGACACCACCCAGCACGCAATGGCCAACCGGCTCACCGAAACTCCCCTGCGCTGGTTAACCGCCGACAACACAGCCGTGGCCCGCCAGGCGATTGCCGCCAGCGCCCCTGACCTCGTCGGCTTCGTCGCCAACTTGCTCAGCCCGTTCATCGGTGCGCTGCTGCTGCCCGCCGCGATCACCATCGGGTTGTTCTTCGTCTCCTTTCAGGTGGGAGTGGCCGCCGCGATCGCGCTGCCATTTCTGCTCGGGGCGCTCGCCGCAAGCCAGCGACTGGTCCGTGCCGCCGACGCCGCCGATGCCGCCGCACACAGCGCACTGACCGAACGCCTCGTGGAATTCGCCCGCACCCAACAGGCATTGCGGGCCAGCCGCCGCGTCACGGCCGCGCGCAGCCAGACCGGCGAGGCCATCAACGCCGTGCGGGGAGCGACCCGTCGACTGCTGCTATTGCAGATCCCGGGTCAGCTTCTGTTCAGCGTGGCCAGCCAGATCGCACTCATCCTGCTGGCGGGCACGATCACGACGCTGACCCTGCGGGGCGACATCGGCGCACCCGCTGCGGTAGCGCTGGTGATCGTGATGGTGCGGTTCCTCGAGCCGTTCACCGTGCTGGCCGATCTGTCCAGCGCCATGGAGTCATCGCGCGGTCTACTGGACCGGCTGAACACCGTCGTCACCGCACCGCTCGACGAGCGGTCACAGCGTGGCCCGCTCCCGTCGGGTGAATCCCGCCCGCCCCGAATCGAATTCCGCTCGGTGGGCTTTGGCTACCAAGACTCCGAGGTACTCAAGGACGTCACCTTCACCCTCGAACCAGGCACCACCACCGCCGTCGTCGGTCCGTCCGGTTCCGGTAAGAGCACAATCCTGTCGCTGATCGCCGGGCTGCACACGCCCGTGCGGGGACAGATTTTCGTCGACGGCACCGACGTCGCCGACATCGATCCCGAGGCCCGGCGTGCGCTGGTCAGTGTGGTGTTCCAGCACCCGTACCTGTTCGACGGAACAATCGCCGACAACATCCGGGTCGGCCATCCCGAGGCCGGCGACGACACCATCCACCGCGCGATGGCGCTGTCCCGGGTCGACACCATCATCGAGCGGCTGCCCGACGGCGCGCAGACCAAGGTCGGCGAGGCCGGCGCCGCACTGTCCGGCGGTGAACGCCAGCGCGTCAGCATCGCGCGCGCACTGGTGAAGCCGGCCGGGGTCCTTCTGATCGACGAGGCGACGAGCGCGCTGGACACCGAGAACGAGGCTTCGGTGACCCAGGCGATCCACGACGACCCGCATCGGCGCACCCGGGTCATCATCGCCCACCGGCTCGATGCCATCCGCAACGCCGACCAGGTGTTGTTCGTCGACGGCGGTGTCATCGTCGAACAGGGCAGCATCGACGAACTTCACGCTCGCGGTGGACGCTTCGCCGAATTCTGGCGTCAGCAGGAGACAAGCGCCGGCTGGCAGATCGCTGCGGACACCTCCGGTCGAGTATGAAACTTCTTGCTTCAGCCAAGCAGGCGTGGATTCCGCTGCTGCTCGTTGTGGTGATAGCGGCGGGCGCCTTCGCGGTCGCCCGGGTGCGCGGGATCTTCGGCTCCCACCAGCTGCCGACGTACGCGGGCAGCATGTCCGACGATAAGCGCAAGTCTGATCCCAAACACGTTGTCTACCAGATCTTCGGTCCCCCGGGAACGGTCGCCGACATCAACTACCTTGATGACAGCGGCACACCCCACCAGGTCAACGGGGTGACGCTGCCGTGGTCGGTCGAGATCGTGACGACCGCGCCCGCGATGGCCGGAAACGTGTTGGCGCAGGGCAACAGCGATTCGATCGGGTGCCGCATCACAGCCGACGGGGAGGTCAAGATGGAGCGGACGACCAACGCGGTGAGCGCCTACGTCTACTGCTTTGTGAAGTCGGCATGACACCGTCGTCATCCCGCAGGGATCCCCGACCGCTGCCGCGCTGGATTCGACGACTGGCGATCCCGATCATCCTCGGTTGGCTGGGACTGGTCGCCCTGGTCAGTATCGCGGTGCCCCCGCTGGAAACCGTTGCGCAGATGCGGTCGGTGCCGATGAGCTCACCGGACGCGCCGTCGGTGCAAGCGATGACGCAGATGGGCAAGGTCTTCGGGGAATCCGAATCGGACAGCTTCGTGATGATCGTGCTGGAAGGCGATCAACCGCTGGGGCCGGACGCGCACCACTACTACGAAGGCTTGGTCCAGAAGCTGCGGGCCGACACTGCCCACGTCACGCATGTCCAGGACTTCTGGGGCGATCCCCTGACCGAGGCGGCGGCGCAGAGCGCCGACGGCAAGGCGGTCTACGTTCAGATGAACCTGACCGGCAGTATCGGTACGACCCAGTCCAACCAGTCGGTGGCCGCGGTTCGCAAGGTGGTGGCCGACAACCCGCCGCCGGCGGGAATCAAGGCATACGTCACCGGACCTGCTGCGCTGCAGGCGGATATCGAAGCTGCCGGCAGCCACAGCATGGCCAAGATCGCATTGGTCAGCTTCGCCGTGATCATCACGATCCTGTTGTTCTTCTATCGCTCGATCGTGACCGTGGTGCTGCTGATCGCCATGGTTCTGGTGCAAGTGGCAGCTGCCCGCGGGATTGTGGCCGCGTTGGGCTACTGGGACGTCATCGGAATGTCGACGTTCGCCACCAATCTGCTTGTCTCACTGGCGATCGCGGCAGGAACTGACTACGCCGTCTTCCTGATCGGCCGCTACCAGGAGGCCCGCCAGTCCGGTGCGGACCGCGAAGCGGCGTACTACGAGATGTTCAACGGAACGGCACCCGTCGTGCTGGGATCCGGCCTCACCATCGCCGGCGCGTCGTACTGCCTGAGCTTCACCCGGATGCCGTACTTCCAGTCACTGGGTCCGCCGTGCGCTGCGGGCATCGTGGTCGGTGTCGCGGTCGCCCTGACGCTGGGCCCGGCCATCGTCACGATCGCCAGCCGGTTCGGGTTACTGGAACCCAAACGCACGATGCGGATTCGCCAGTGGCGCAAGATCGGTGCCGTGGTCGTCCGGTGGCCAGGACCGATCCTCACCGCCTCGATGGCGCTGGTCATCCTCGGACTCGCCGCCCTGCCCGGATATCGCACCAGCTACGACGACACCAAATACATCCCCAAAGACCTACCGGCCAACCAAGGTTTTCAGGCCGCCGACCGGCACTTCAGCCAGGCCCGGATGAACCCCGAGATCCTGCTGATCCAGACCGACCACGATCTACGCAACTCCGCCGACTTCCTGGTCATCGACAAGATCGCCAAATCGGTATTCCGGGTTCCCGGTATCGCGCGGGTACAGACGATCACCCGACCCGACGGCATGCCGATCGCCCACACGACCCTGCCGTTCCTCGTCAGTATGCAAAACGTCGGCATGCTCCAGAACATGAAGCTGATGAAGGACCGGATGGCCGACATGAAGCGGCAGGCCGACGAGATGGGCACCACCGTCACCACGATGCAACGCATGTACGACCTGATGACCAGGCTCACCGGCGTGACCCACGACATGACCGGTCAAACCGTCGAATTGCAGGGCACCATCCACGAAGTACGGGACCAGATAGCCGATTTCGACGATTTCTTCCGGCCGGTCCGCAACTATCTCTACTGGGAACCACACTGCTACAACATTCCGGTCTGCTGGTCCATGCGGTCGATATTCGACACCATGGATAGCGTCGACACGATGACCGGCACCCTGGACAAGATCGTCGCCAACATCGGCGAATTGGACCAGCTCTTGCCGCAGATGCTCACCACGATCCCGCCGATGATCACCACGATGCAAAACATGCAGCAGATGATGCTGACGACGTACAGCACCATGTCGGGCATGTGGAATCAGCTCGACGAGCTGAGCCAGAACTCCACGGCCATGGGCAAGGCCTTCGACGACGCCAAGAACGACGACTCGTTCTATCTCCCCCCGGAAGTATTCGACAACCCCGACTTCCAGCGTGGGATGCGAAGCTTCATATCACCGGATGGAAAAGCAGTCCGGTTCATCATTTCTCATCGCGGCGACGCGGCGACCCCTGAAGGCCTGACCCACGTCGAACCGATCAAGGTCGCGGCAATCGAAGCGGTCAAGGCCACACCGTTGGAGGACGCCAAGATTTCGCTGGCGGGTACCGCGGCCACGTTCAAGGACATGGCCGACGGCTCGAAATACGATCTGCTGATCGCCGGAATCGCCGCGCTGTGCCTGATCTTCATGATCATGGTCGTGATGACGCGAAGCCTGGTCGCCGCATTGGTCATCGTCGGGACCGTCCTGGCTTCGTTGGGCGCGTCCTTCGGGCTGTCGATCATCATCTGGCAGTACATCTTCGGTATCCCGCTGCACTGGCTGGTACTGGCGATGGCGGTGATCGCTCTGCTCGCGGTCGGCTCGGACTACAACCTGCTGCTGGTGTCCCGGTTCAAGGAGGAACTACCGGGCGGAATCAAGACCGGCATCATCCGCGCGATGGGTGGCACCGGCAGTGTCGTCACGGTCGCTGGATTGGTGTTCGCCGCCACCATGTCATCGATGGTGGTCAGCGACCTGCGCATCATCGGCCAGATCGGTACCACGATCGGGCTCGGGCTGCTGCTCGACACCATGGTGGTGCGGTCCTTCATGACACCGTCGATCGCCGCCCTGCTGGGCCGGTGGTTCTGGTGGCCGATCAATGTCATTCGACCCCGGCCTGGTCTCACGAAAGCCGCGCCGGAGACTTCGGTTCCGGCGCCCAACTGAGTTAGATTGCGGGCGTGACCCGCCCAACGCCGGGCGCGGGCCGGTTCGCGCCCAGCCCGTCGGCCGACCTGCACATCGGCAACCTGCGCACCGCTGTGCTCGCGTGGCTGTTCGCCCGCTCGACGGGGCGGCGCTTCCTGATGCGTGTCGAGGACCTCGACGACCGCACCCACGACAAGGTCGCGCACCAACAGCTGGCCGATCTGGCCGCGATCGGCGTCACGTGGGATGACCAGCCGCAGTGGCAATCCCGGCAGCGGGACCGTTACGACGCGGTCATCTTTCGCCTGGCCGATCACGGTCTGGCCTACGAATGCTATTGCAGTAGAAAGGATATCCTCAGCGCGCCCCGTGCGCCGCACGCCCCCGAAGGGGCCTACCCCGGCACCTGTCGCGAGTTGACCGACGCCGAACGCGCCACCAAGCGTGAGGCGGGCCGCCCGCCCGCGCTGCGGCTGCGCGCCGACACAGCCGAGTACACCGTCACCGATCTGCTGCACGGCAGCTACACCGGTGTGGTCGATGATTTCGTTCTGCGTCGCGGTGACGGCGTCCCGGCCTACAACCTGGCTGTCGTCGTCGACGATGCGCAGTCCGGCATCGACCAGGTGGTACGCGGCGACGACCTGCTGTCGTCCTCGCCTCGGCAGGCGTACCTGGCGAACTTGCTCGGCTATCCGCAGCCGGTGTACGCCCATGTGCCGCTGGTCGTCAACGCCGAAGGCAAGCGGCTGGCCAAACGCGACGGCGCGGTCACCCTGGCCGAACTCGGCGTGCCGCGGGCCTTCGGGTTGATCACCGAATCGCTGGGCTGGCCGGCAGCCGATATGGCCGATCTGCTGAAACGCTTCGACCCCGCCGGGCTCCCCCGTGCGCCGTGGGTATATCAACCCGTTTGATCGCAACCCTTGGCGGGCATCCCTGGCCTCATTACTGTTCGCCGAATGCGTCACCTACCACGCGCATCCCTGCTGGCCGTCGTGATGATCGCCGCCGTGCTGCTCGGCGGCTGCGACTCGAAGTCCGACGGTGGCGGCCCGCTGTCCTCCGGTGTGCTGCGGGTCGGCACCGAGGGCACCTACGCGCCGTTCAGTTTCCAGGATCCCGCGACGGGACAACTCGCTGGTTACGATGTCGACGTCGCCAACGCGGTCGGCGAAAAGCTCGGCAAGAAGGTCGAATTCGTCCAGACACCGTGGGATTCCATCTTCGCTGCGCTGGAAGCCAACCGATTCGACGTGGTGGCCAACGAAGTCACCATCACCCCCGAGCGTCAGAGCAAATACGACCTGTCCGAGCCCTACTCGGTAGGCGAAGGCGTCATCATCACCCGAGCCAACGACGACTCGATCAAGTCACTGGCTGATCTCAAGGGCAAGACCGTCGGTGCGAGCATCACCAGCAACTGGGCCCAGGTCTCCCGTGACGCCGGTGCGACGGTGGCCCCGGTTGAGGGCTTCACACAGGCGATCACCCTGCTCAACCAGGGCCGGGTGGACGCCGTCGTCAACGACAGCATCGCATTTCACGCCTACCAGGCCGAAACCGACAACCAGTCGGTCAAGATCGGCGCAACCATCGGCGAGAAGAGCGAGCAGGGCTTCGCGGCCCGCAAGAACAGCGGCCTGCTGCCGGAGCTAAACAAGGCACTCGATGAGCTCAAGGCCGACGGCACGCTGGCCGCGATCTCGCAGAAGTATCTGAAGGCCAACGCCACCGGGGCGCCGGCCAGCGGTGGCGCCGAAGCCGTGCACCGCTCGGTGTGGAAGCTCATCGCCGACAACCTGTGGCCGCTGGCCAAAGCGGCGATCACGGTGACCGTTCCACTGACCGTCATCAGCTTCATCATCGGCCTGGTGATCGCGCTCGTGGTGGCCCTGGGCCGGTTGTCCAGGAATGTGGTGGTGTCGAACATCTCCCGGTTCTACATCTCGATCATTCGCGGCACCCCGCTGCTGGTGCAGCTGTTCATCATCTTCTTCGCACTGCCGCAGATCGGGATCAAACTCGAGCCGTTCCTGGCGGCGGTGATCGCGTTCAGCCTTAATGTCGGCGGCTACGCGGCGGAGATTATCCGCTCGGCGATCCAGAGCATTCCCAAGGGCCAATGGGAGGCCGCCGAAACCATCGGCTACAACTACGCCGGCGCGCTGCGGCGGATCATCCTCCCGCAAGCCGCCCGGGTGGCGGTGCCGCCACTGTCCAACACCCTGATCTCGCTGGTCAAGGACACGTCACTGGCGTCCACCATTCTGGTGACCGAACTGCTGCGCACCGCACAGGTAGCGGCCGCACCGACGTTCGAATTCTTCGCGCTGTACGGCACCGCGGCGGTCTACTACTGGATCATCTGCCTGGTGCTCTCGTTCGGCCAGAGTCGCCTTGAACGCCGACTGGAAAGGTACGTGGCGCGATGACTGACACCACCACCGGCGACGTGGAATACCGGGTCGTCGCCGACAACGTGCAGAAGGCGTTCGGCGACAACAAGGTGCTCAAGGGCGTCTCGTTCACCGTGGAGCGCGGCACGGCGACCGCGATCATCGGGCCGTCCGGGTCGGGCAAGACGACACTGTTGCGCACGCTCAACGCACTCGACCGGGCCGATGCCGGGGTGATCCGGGTCGACGACGTCGAGATCGACTTCTCCACGCCGACACCCAAACCCGAGGTGCGCAGATTCCAATCGCGCAGCGGCTTCGTGTTCCAGGGGCACAACCTGTTTCCGCACAAGACGGTGCTGGAGAACATCATCGAGGGCCCGGTGATCGTGCAGAAGCGGCCCAAAGAGGAAGCGGTCGCCGAAGCCGTCGAACTCCTCGAGCAGGTCGGGCTGGCCGCCAAGAAGGACCAGTACCCCTACCAACTGTCCGGCGGACAGCAGCAGCGGGTCGGCATCGCCAGGGCGTTGGCGCTCAAACCCAAACTGGTGCTGTTCGACGAGCCGACCTCAGCGCTGGATCCTGAACTGGTCGGCGAGGTGCTCTCGGTGATCAAGGATCTCGCGGTCGAAGGCTGGACGCTGGTGATCGTGACTCACGAAATCCAGTTCGCCAAGCAGGTTTCCAGCCAGGTGCTGTTCACCGACGGCGGCATCATCCTGGAAAAGGGGCCGCCGGACGAGGTGATCGGCAATCCGAAGGAGGAGCGCACCCGGCAGTTCCTGGATCGGGTCCTCAATCCGCTGTAGCCGGACCGGCCCTGTGCCAAAGTGTCCACCATGCCGAACCAGAGGGACATCGACGCGGACGTCGTCATTGTGGGCGCAGGGCTTTCGGGGATGATCGCCGCCCGCAAACTTCTCGAGGCCGGTTTACAACCGGTGGTGCTGGAGGCCGACGAACGCGTCGGCGGCCGCATCCTCACCGAGGAAGTCCTGCCGGGTCTGCCGGTCGAGCTGGGCGCCCAGTGGATCGGCGATACCCACGAGCGGATGTTCGCGCTGGCCGCCGAGCTCGGGGTCGAGACCTACCCGCAGTTCGAGGACGGCGAGACGTCCTACGAGTTCGGCGACACCGGTGTGCTGCGCGAGAACGAGTTTCACACCCGATTCGCCGACGAGTTGGCTGAGCTCGAGCGCGTACTGCGCAGCCTGGACGAGCTGGCCGCGCAGGTTCCGGTCGAAGCGCCGTGGCTGGCACCGCGGGCCGCGGAATGGGACGCCGTCACCGCGGGCGCCTGGTACAACGCGCAGGGTTTGTCGACGGTCGCCCGTACCCTGCTGGAGATCTGTACGGTCGGGATCCTGGCGGTGCCCACTGCCGAGGTGTCCTTCCTGCATCTGCTCTTCACCATCCAGACCTGTGGTGTGACCTCGGAGCTGTTCGCCGAATCCGAGGGCGGTGCGCAGACCACCCGGTTCGTCGGTGGCACCAGTGAGATCCCCCGCCGGCTGGCCGCCCTGCTCACCGACCGCATCGTGCTCAACGTCCCGGTTCAGCTGATCGAGCACACCGCCACCGGCGTCACCGTGCACTGCCGCGGTGGATTGGTCGCCCGTGGCCGCCGGGTGATCGTCGCCATCTCACCGACGCTCGCCGGCCGAATCATGTACGACCCTCCGCTTTCCGGTGTCCGCGACCAGCTCACCCAACGGCTGCCCAACGGCTCATCGATGAAGGCGTTCTTCGTCTACGACGAACCCTTCTGGCGCGCCGACGGTTTCAACGGCCAGCTGATCTCCGACGCCGGCCCGGCCCGGATGTCCAACGACACCTGCATCCCCGGCGATGACCACGGCGTGATCCTGATGTTCCTGGAGGGCGATCAGGCCCGCACCTTCGGACGTCTTCCCGAACCGGAGCGCAGGGGCGCGCTGACCGCGGAATTGGTACGCCACTACGGCAGCAAGGCCGCCAAGCCGGAGTTGTACGTGGACGGCGAATGGTCGGATCGGCAGTGGACGCGCGGCTGCTACAACGCCAACCTCGGCCCCCACGTCTGGACCTCATACGGCCCTGCCCTGAGCGCCCCGATCGGCGTGATCCACTGGGCGTCAACGGATACCGCCACCTATTGGAGCGCCTACATGGAGGGCGCCGTCGACGCAGGCCAGCGGGCGGCCCAGGCGGTCATCGACGAGCTAACCGGCTGACCAGTAGTCAATTCCCGTGCGGATCGGACGCATTCAACGTCGCCACGACTTAACTCTTTCGACGAGAACGAGACTCGCCTGCCGCCGGTCGGGGCGCCCGTCAGAGCGTTGAACAGGTCACGTCGAGCCGGGCCATACCCCGCAGCGTGACATGTGGCTTGTAGGTCGGTTCGTCGGCCAGGCGGGCATCAGGGAAGCGCTTGGTCACCGCGGACAACGCCACGGCGGCCTCCATCCGCGCCAGCGGGGCGCCGAGGCAGAAGTGCGCGCCGTGTCCGAACGCCAGATGGCGAATCGCGCTGCGAGTCGGGTCGAATTCGTCGGGACGGTCGGCGACCGCGGGGTCGCGGTGCGCGGCCGCGAGCAACACCATCATGATGTCGCCCTTGGGAACTCGGATGGCGCCGATCTCCATGTCGGCCCCGGCCACCCGGCTGGCCAGTTGCACCGGTGGGTCGTAGCGCAGCGTCTCTTCGATGATGGCCGAGGCTCGGCTGGGGTCGGCGCTCAACGCCGTCCAGTGCTCGCGGTTGCGCAACATCGCCAGGATCGCGTTGGCGATCAGGTTCACCGTCGTCTCGTGACCGGCGATCAGCAGCAGGTTGCAGGTGGCGACGATCTCTTCCTCGGTCAGCTGGTCACCGGACTCCTCGACCGAGATCAGCGCCGACATCAGATCGTCGGCCGGCTGCGAGCGCCGTCGCTCGAGCAGTTCGCGGAGGTAGCCCCGTAGCCACAAGCCGGCCTCCATCCGTTCTTCCAGGCCGTGCGTGTCGCCGGTGAAGGTCGTGAAGGGGTCCAGCCCCTGAGCCAGAAGTGTTGACGCCGAACTGAATTGGGGCTCATCCTCGATCGGCACGCCCAGTAGCCGGCAGATCACTGCCACCGGCAGCGGATGGGCCAGACCCTCGATGACGTCGAATTGGCCGGCCTCGTCGACCTTGTCCAACAGGTCGTCGACCAGCCCGGTGATGTCGGGTTCCAGCGACTTGACCACCTTGGGTGAGAACGCCTTGCTCACCAGCCTGCGCAGCCGGGTGTGGTCCGGCGGATCGAGGAACAGGAATCCTGGGGTACCGAACGGCCGGGGCTGTTCCCCGGCGGCGATGGCCTGCTGCGCGGCGGTGGACTTCATCCGGTCGCTGCACGAGTCAGGGTGCCGCAGCACCTCGTCACAGTCGGCGAAGCTGGACAGTACGTACAGCGTGGACTCGGGCATCTGCATCGGCCCGCTGTCGAGGATCTCCCGGTACACGGGGTACGGGTTGGCCCGGATTGCGGGGTCGAGCAGTTTCAGCAGCAGTGCTTGCGGCTCGGCGGGAGCAGTCATCTACCTATTGTGCACGCGTCGAATGACCGTAGTACTGACCGAGAACGTGATCGCGCAGTTCGTCGAACTCACCGGCGCCGATCGCGGCGCGAATCTGGTCGACGAGCCGGATCACGAACCGCTCGTTGTGGATGGTGCACAGGGTCGCGGACAGGATCTCCTTGGCCTTGAACAGATGGTGCAGGTAGGCGCGGGTGTAGTGGCCGCACGTGTAGCAGTCGCAGTCGGCGTCGATCGGGGTGAAGTCGCGGCGGTAGCGCGCGCCGGTGATGTTGAACCGGCCCGTCGGCGAGTACACCGCCGCATTGCGTGCCACCCGCGACGGTGACACACAGTCGAAAGTATCGGCGCCCGCGGCGACCGCGGCGAACAGGTCGTCGGGCTCGCTGATCCCGAGCAGGTGCCGCGGTTTGTCGTCGGGCAGCTCGTCGGTGCACCACCCGACGATCGTGGCCAGGTTCTGCTTCTCCAGCGCTCCCCCGATGCCGTATCCGTCGAAGCCGCGCCCCTCGCCGTCGACGATGCCCGCCAGGTCCCGGGACGCCTGGCGACGAAGATCCTCGTACTGCGCGCCCTGCACCACACCGAACAGCGCCTGGCTGGGTCGTTCCGGGCGCGCGGCGGTGAGCCTGCGGTGTTCGGTCAGGCACCGCACCGCCCACGCCTGGGTGCGGGCCACCGACTCCTCTTGGTAACCACGGGTATTCACCAATGTCGTCAGCTCGTCGAAGGCGAAGATGATGTCGGCGCCGATCTTGTGCTGAATCTGCATCGACACCTCGGGGGTGAACCGATGCGTCGACCCGTCGAGATGCGAGATGAACGTCACCCCGTCGTCGTCGACATGGGCCAGGCGCTGCTTGCCCTCGGCGATCACGTCGTCGGTCTGCACCCGGTTGGCATCCATCGACAGCACCTTGCGGAATCCCGCTCCGAGCGAGAGCACCTGGAAGCCGCCGCTGTCGGTGAACGTCGGCCCGGGCCAATTCATGAACGCGCCCAGGCCGCCCGCCTCGTCGACGATGTCGGGGCCGGGCTGCAGATAGAGGTGATAGGCGTTGGCGAGTACGGCCTGCGCACCGAGTTCACGCATCGTCTCGGGCAGCACCGCCTTGACCGAGGCCTTGGTACCGACCGCGATGAACGCCGGGGTGTGGATATCGCCGTGCGGCGTGTGGATCGCGCCGGTACGCCCACGACGGCCGGGCAGTTCGGCGTCGACGGTGAAAAACGGCACCGGGCTATCTAACCAGCGCCCTGCTCCAGGAACCGCACGATGTAACCGGCGAGCTCCTCGCCTGCGTCCTCCTGCAGGAAGTGCCCGGCGCCGTGGATGGTCGGGTGCTCGACACCCTGGGCGCCGCGCATCTGCTGGAAGATCGGGGCCATTGCGCCGGTGATGGGATCACCGTCGCTGAACGCCACCAGCATCGGGGTCGAGCCGGCCGTCAACGCCGCCCACGCACTCCGGTTGGCGCCGGAGGCGGGATCGTCCGGGGTGGTCGGCACCAGGCCGGGCATGGCCCGGGGACCGGCGCAGAAGCTGTCGTCGGGGAACGGCGCGTTGTAGGCCTCGCGCACGTCGTCGGCCATCGGCCGCTGACAGCCCGACTCGACGAATCGCCCCACATCGATGCTCGGGGAGGTCTGGATCGCCTCGCGGAACCGCCACCACACCTCGGGCATGTTGAAGTCGCCGGTCGGAAGGCCGGTGTTGGCGACGACGATGCGGGCGAAGCGGTCCGGACTCTCGGCGGCCAGACGTAGCCCGATCAGTCCGCCCCAGTCCTGCCCGAACAGGGTCACCCGGCGCAGATCGAGGACATCGAACGCGCACGCGCGCATCCACTCGACGTGCCGGGCGTAGCTGTGGTCCTCACGGCGGGTCGGTTTGTCGGAGCGGCCGAACCCGACCAGATCCGGGCAGACGACGCGATGCCCGGCTGCGACCAGAACGGGAATCATCTTGCGGTACAAAAACGACCAGGAAGGTTCGCCATGCAACAGCAGAATCGGGTCGACATCAGCGGGTCCCTCGTCAATCCAGGCCACCCTGACGCGACCGCCTTCGTCGTCGTCGAGCTCGCAATAGTGCGGTGAATAAGGGAAATTGGGGATTCCAGCAAATCGTTCGTCGGGTGTCCGCAACGTCTGCATAGTAGTGAAGATACCGACTTTTCTTGCGCCGGTCGGGATTTGCCCCGATACCGAAGATACCTACTGCCAGTCACCTGTTAGGCAAAGTTTTTCGCCCATTTCTTGCCGCCGTTGGCAAGCGGCGACAATACTTCTCTCGATGATCCGTCGACGTCGACGGATCACGCCAACATAAGGAGATATCGGTGAAGCGTGGATTGGTGGTGACCGTTGCCGGCGCCGCAGTCTTGGTGGCCGGGCTGTCCGGTTGTTCCAAGGACGAAAAGAAAACGGAGTCGACAACGAGCGCGAAAGCTACAACTTCGGCGGCGGCATCGACGAGCGCAGCCGCGTCTCCGAGCGCGACGGCCGGTGCGGGCAGCGCCAAGGTGACGATCGACGGCCAGGCGCAGAACGTCCAGGGTCAGGTCGTCTGCGCGGCGGCGGCAGGCAACATGAATATCGCCATCGGCGAGGCGATGACCGGTATTGCGGCCGTGCTGTCGGCAGATGGCTCCACGGTGCAGTCCGTCGGGCTCGGCAACGTCAACGGCGTGACGCTGGGCTACACGGCCGGTGTGCCCGGTGGGGCCAACGCGACCGCCACCAAGGACGGCAACACCTACAAGATCAGCGGAACTGCGACGGGTGTGGACATGGCCAACCCGATGGCGCCGGTGACCAAGCCCTTCGAGATCGAGGTCACCTGCCCGTAGCAGGGGGCCAGACGGAGCGGCGGTGCCCTGAGGGGTCACCGCCGCTTCTTTTTGCCCTAACCGCCGACTGCCTCTTCGAGCGCCGTCAGCGAGTCTTCGAGGTGAACCAGCAACCGCTGCAGATGCGGGATGCTGCGCCGGCAACCGACCAACCCGAAGTCGAGATTGTCGGCATTGTTGGACAGCGTGATGTTGAGCGCCTGGCCGTCCAGCGCGATCGACAGCGGATAGTTCCCGTCGAGGCGGGCTCCGCGCCAGTACAGCGGCTCACGGGAGCCGGGCACATTGGAGATCACGATGTTGAACGGCGGCTGGGCCGCGGCCGCGAGCGCCGGCAACAGGGTCAGCGCCAGCGGCGCGACGTTGAACGCCGACAGGGCCAGCTGCTGCAGCCTGGGCAACTGCGAGAACACGTCCTTGTTGCCGCTGATCGACGCATGGATCGTGGCCAGGCGTTCCGCGGGATCACTCAGGTCGGTGGCCAGGCTGCACAGGATGCTGCCCACCTGATTGCCGCCGCTGGAGTGGTCGTTCTCGGAGCGCAGGTTGACCGGCACCATGGCGATGAGCGGCCGGTCGGGCAGCGCGTCGTGCTCGATCAGGTAGGCGCGCAGGGCGCCGGCGCACATGGCCAGGATGACGTCGTTGACGGTGACGCCGGCCGCGTCCTTGATGGCGACAATGCGTTTGATCGGCCACGACTGCGCCGCGACCCGGCGGGCCCCGCCGATGGACACGTTGAACATCGTCTTGGGCGCCCCGAACGGCAACGTCAGCTGTTGTTCCAGCAGGCCGGCGCGGGCGACCGTCAACGCCGAGGGGCCGAGGCCGGCGATCGACCCGGCCAGCCGCTTCAGCTCACCTACCGGAGTCACGCTGCGTTTTTCCTTGGTGCCCTGACGCGGCCCGAGGCTCCACGGCGCCCGCACCTCGGTGTCGTGCGGATCCAGGGACAGCGCGCGACGCATCAACTGCATCGCCGAAACGCCGTCGAGCAAGGCGTGGTGGACCTTGGTGTAGACGGCGAAACGCCCGTCGCTGGGGCCCTCGACCAGGTGGGTCTCCCATAGCGGCCGATGCCGGTCCAGCAGGCTGCCGTGCAGTCGCGAGGTGAGCTCCAGCAGTTCGCGGACCCGCGCGGGCGCGGGCACGGCCAAGTGACGCACGTGGTACTCGAGATCGATGTCCCGATCGACCGACCAGGCGACGTTGGCGATGCCGCCAAAGAGCGTGCCCGGACGCTTGCGAAACGTCGGCTGCACGTCCTCGTGAGTCAGCATCTCGTCGTAGATGTCAGCCAGGAATTCCGGGCCGGCCCCCTCGGGTGGAGTGAACAATTGCAGGCCGCCGACGTGCATGGGGTGTTCGCGCGACTCGGCCAGTAAGAACATCGAATCAGTCGGCGAAATCAGCTCCATCGAGAACCTCCGCGTTGGTTCTACCCGTGTGCCCATTACACCGGTTCACCACACGGTGCGGAGTGTCCCCGACAGATCAGTGGTGGCCGCCGCCACCGCCGCTGTGGTTGCCGCCGTTGAAGCCAGGCTCGGCCACCTCGGCCTCGGTGAGCTGGTCGCTCGTGTCGGGGATGACGGTCGGCGCGCAGTTCATCGAGAAGCTGTCCTCGGTGTCGGTGTCCTGACACTGTGCGGCCAGCTTGGGCGCTGTGTTTTCGATACCGGCGAAGACGGCGACCGCCGGAGCCGCCGCGATCACCAATCCGATTGCGGCATAAAGCAACCGCCGAGTACTGGTCGAAGCGGTCGTCATGATCACATACCCCCTGGCCACAGCGTTACGTCTCCAAAGCGCCAGGGTAGGCCAGGTTCCTGGGAATCGCGCTGTGGCCTGGCGGATTCACAGCGGCATCGCAGGATCGGCCCGCCAGCCAATCCTCTTGAGGCTCGGGCCTAGACGTCGGCGTCACCGTCGAGCGTACCGATGACCTTGTTGGTGGTGGTGTCGACGACGGCAATCTTGCCGCTGTCCGGGAAGCCGATGTAGGCCCGTGTGCCGTCTGGGCTGAAAACCACGCCCGAGGGGACTGCGACAGCGTCAGCAGCTCGCCTTGGCCCGTAGGAAGTGTCAGCGCCGGGTTCGCCGTCGTCCCGTTTGACGTTCTTGTCGCCACCGGATTCGAAGTCGTTTAGGTTCGTGGTTGCGAGACCGTTCTCTGCCAACTTGATTGCCCGGGTGACCCCTCCAAGGCAAGCATTACGAACCGGAGATTTCCATGAAGATTCGATTCGCTGTTGCCACCGTTGCCGCGCTTGTCCTTGCTGGATGCGGCGGCGGGACCAAGTCCGCCGGACACGCCCCGGACCAGCCCGCTTCGCCAGCCGCCTCGACTGTAGCCGCGACAAGTACGCAGGCCGCCCCTGCCAAGGGTGACAAGCCAACCAATCAGTTCCTTGTCGGAAAATGGGGTACCGATGGCGACTGTGCGCTGGCGATAGACCTGCGGGCGGACGGCACCAGCGACGGCCCCTTTGGGAACTGGTCGTACAGCGACGGAGTACTCAGCTTTGCCGACGCGCCGGAGCTGAAGGTCAACGTAACGGTTATCGATGACAAGACCATGGAATCGCACAATGACGGCGGCAAAACCGCGAAGATGACCCGCTGTCCGTAAGGGTCCTCGTAGCCGCCACGCACCTCACCCGGTCTACGCGACCTGCGACGAGCGCCCTGGACTACAGGCGATCCGCACCCAGCCGAACCTTAGCGGCGTGCCCGGCGGGCTGTCTGGGATCTTAGGAAACGATTGAGACCCAAACACCGATGGACCCTGTAGGGGAACCCTCTAGAGGAATGGAGGGCGGGTAATGCATATGGCATTCGCACTCGCCGCTCTGGCAGAAGCAATATGCGGGGTGCTCATCGCACCAACGGGCGTCGCATCGGCCGAGCCGTCGGCCTTTGGCACGATAGGCCAGCTCGAAGCCGAGGGATACACCGTCAATATCGATCGGATCGGAAGTGGGCCGCTCGCAACGTGCGTAGTCACCAGCGTCCGGAATCCTCAGACAGTCACTCGGCTCATCCGCGTTGACAACGGGGGTAAGCACGGCGGTAGACATGGCGATGGTCATGACTTCGACCTGATAGAAGTGATCGTCAGCCGGTCGATCTCGGTTTCGTTGGATTGCACGCACTAGCGCAACCGCAATCGGTTGGCTCGCCCCGACCGATACCGGTGCACCTCTCGACCCAGGTGGCGTCAAGCCCGCTTCAGAAAGTCAGCGGATAGACCGGTTTACCAGCACTTTTTGCTAGTAAACATGGCGGTGGCGGAGGGATTTGAACCCTCGGACGGGGGTTACCCGTCACACGCTTTCGAGGCGTGCTCCTTAGGCCGCTCGGACACGCCACCGCCGAAGAGCTTACGTGTCGCGGCCGGGCTAACCCAAATCGCGCTGACGGGCGAAAAACCCCTCCAGCAGCGCGGCGCATTCCTCGGCCAGCACTCCCCCGCGCACCTCCGGCCGATGCGTCAGCCGCCGGTCCCGCACCACATCCCAAAGCGAGCCTGCCGCACCGGTTTTGGGCTCCCACGCCCCGAAAACCACCCGCGCCACCCGCGCCATCACCAGCGCACCCGCGCACATGGTGCACGGCTCGACGGTCACCGCCAGCGTCGCACCCTCCAGCCGCCACCCGTCGCCGTACACCCGGGCCGCGGCCCGCAACGCCAGGATCTCGGCGTGCGCGGTCGGGTCGCCTAGCTGCTCGCGAGCATTAGCGGCACGGGCCAGCTCGGTACCGTCCGGCCCGAACACCACAGCGCCGATCGGCACGTCGTCGGGCCCGGCCAATTCCGCAGCAGAAATCGCCGCGCGAATCAGAACCAGATCAGAACTCACCGATCGAGGCGGTCGAGCACAGCTGCCAGCTCGTCGGCGAAACCCATCTCCCGCGCGATCCGGCCGAGCTGTTCGTCGGCATACAGATCGGTCTCGTCGAGGATCACACTCAGCACCGGCTCGGGCAGCCCGATGTCGGCCAGCAGGCCCACATCACCCTCTTCGAAGGGGTCGGCATCCTCGAGGTCTTCGGCGGAGATGTCGGCGTCCAACGTCTCCAGCGCCTCGGCCGCAATGTCGTAATCCAGCGCCGCGGTGGCATCCGACAGCAGCAGCCGAGTGCCCGACGGGGCGGGCCGAACGATCAGGAAGAACTCGTCGTCGATGTCCAACAGCCCGAACACCGCGCCGGCACTGCGCAATTCTCGCAACTCCGTCTCGGCAGCACTCAGGCTGGTCAGCACCGTCGGACTCATGGCCGAGCAACGCCACTTGCCGTCCTCGCGAACTACGGCTACCGCGAAGCCATCCGGGGTGTCCGACCCCGGGCTGTTCTGCGCTCGCTGTGCCGCCATGGGCGCATACGCTAGTCGCTGATCAGGCGTTTTGACCAGGTACCCATCGGTCGCGTCGCGTCGATATGTCAACCTGGACAGGTGACGAAGACACCCGTGTGCATCCTCGGGCTCGGGCTGATCGGTGGGTCGCTCCTGCGCGCGGCGGTGGCCGCCGGACGTGAAGCCTTCGGCTACAACCGGTCCGTCGAGGGTGCCCAGGGAGCCCGTTTCGACGGCTTCGCCGCCACCACCGACCTCACCGAAGCCCTGCAATGGGCCGCCGACCGCGACGCGCTGATCGTGCTGGCCGTTCCGATGCCTGCGGTGTCCCTACTGCTCGGCCACGTCAAGGACGTCGCCGGCGACTGCCCGCTGACCGACGTCATCAGCGTCAAGGGCGCCGTTCTCGACGAGGTGCGCAAGGCCGGACTGCTGGACCGCTACGTCGGCGGCCACCCGATGGCGGGCACCGCCCACTCGGGCTGGGCCGCGGGCGACGCCCGGCTGTTCGCCGGCGCGCCATGGGTCCTCGGGGTTGACGAACACGTCGATGCGCAGGTGTGGGCACAGGTGATGGATCTGGCCCTGGACTGCCATGCCGTCGTCGTCCCCGCCAAGTCCGATGAGCACGACGCGGCCGCGGCGAGCATTTCGCACCTGCCGCACATGCTTGCCGAAGCACTGGCCGTGACCGCCGGCGAAGTGCCGCTGGCCTTCGCCCTGGCCGCCGGCTCGTTCCGCGACGGCACCCGGGTCGCAGCCACCGCCCCCGACCTCGTGCGGGCGATGTGCGAAGCCAACGCCGAGCAACTCCTGCCTGCGCTGGATCGCGCGCTGGAGCTGCTCAATCAGGCCCGCGAATCGTTGGCTCAGAAGAGTTCGGTGGCCGAGCTGGTCGAGGCCGGCCACGCCGCCCGCATCCGCTACGACAGCCTCTCGCGGCCACAGATCGTGACGATCGCCATCGGCGAGGAAAACTGGCGTGAAGAGCTGGCCGCCGCCGGTCGCGCCGGCGGGGTGATCAGATCCGCGCTGCCAATCCTGGGTAGTCGAGGATGAATCCGTCGTTGTCGACGGTGATCGAGGTCTGAGCCACCGGCGAGTGCAGCTTGATGCCTTCCCCGCTGTCCGGGCCGAGGCTGCTGTAGCTGATCGACGCCTGCTTGACGGTCAGGTCGGGCAAACTCACGTACACCACCGGCAGATTCACCGAATCAGTGCGGCGGTACAGGCCGGTGCGCCGGATCGGCAGCGCGTTGAAGAACGGGCTGAAGACCACGTCCACGTCGAGGGCGCCTTCATAGGAGGCCCGCGTCTGGCCCTGGTGGTCGGTGATCAGCCACATGTTCTCTTCGTCGCGCGCGATCGACAACTGCCGGTCACGCTCGGCCATCGTCACGCTCAGCGACAGCCGCTTGGTGGCGCCGGATTCGTCGGTCACCAGGTCGTAGGACGCGCTGAAGGCGGGATTCGTTGCGGCGGCCGCGGCCACGATGCGGCCATAGGCTTTGATCCGGTTGCCCGATAGCTGGACCCGGGTCGATTCCATCCGCGAATCATCGTGCGCGCGCCAGGTCAGGATGGCCGGCCAGGCGCTTTCTGTCGCGTCGTTGGCTGCACTCACCCGTCTACCGTATGCGACGGGCCACCCCGTTCGTAACCAGGTCGCGAACTGCGACCCTTCCGTGACGCGTGTGCTTGCGCATCGAAACTGACCTCGTCGTCGAGCAGCGGTTGCGGCATCCGCCGGAATCGCCCGCTGCCGGGCACCGAGGCCCACACCGCCAGCGCCAGCAGCCCGTCGAGCACCAGGGCCAACACCGTCACCAACAACGCACCCACCAAGGCCAGATAGAACTGGCGGACCTTGATGCCGTCGATCAGGTAGCGGCCGAGCCCGCCCAGGCTGGCATAGGCGGCCACCGTCGCGGTCGCCACCACCTGCAGGGTCGCGGTGCGCAGCCCGCCCAAAATGAGCGGCAGCGCATTGGGCACTTCGACGCGCAGCAAAACCCGCGTCTCGGTCATCCCCATCGACCGGGCGGCGTCCTTCACCGCCGGGTCGACGTTGGCGATCCCGGCGTAGGTGCCCGCCAGCAGCGGCGGGATGCCCAGCAGCATGAGCGCGACGGTCGGCGGCAGCAGACCCAATCCCCACAGCAGCACGCCGAGCAGCAGCACGCCCAGGGTGGGCAGTGCGCGCAGCGCGTTGACCCCGGTGACGACCAGGAACGTGCCGCGTCCGGTATGCCCGATCAGCAACCCGATCGGGATGGCGATCAGCGCGGAGAAGACGACGGCCACCGCGGTGTACTGCAGGTGCTCGAGGATGCGCACCCCCAGACCGGCCTTACCCTCCCAGTTGGCGGCGGTGAAGATGTAGGCGAGCGCCTGGTGCAGGAAGTTCATGACGACACCTTGACCCGGGCCCACGGGGTGATGAGCCGGCCGGCGAGCAGGATCAGCACGTCAACGACGATCGCCAGCAGGAAGATCGCGATGATGCCGGCGACGATCTGGTCACTCTTGTCGGCCTGATATCCCTCGGTGAACCAGGTCCCCAATCCACCGATCCCGATCACCGAACCCACCGACACCATCGAGATGTTGGTCACCGCGACCACCCGCAAGCCGGCGATGAGAACCGGAATCGACAGTGGCAGATCGATTTTGAGCATCCGCTTCAGTCTCGTGTAGCCGACGGCGGTGGCCGCGTCCCGCACCTGGGCGGGTACCGCGTCGAGCGCCTCGGGGACCGCGCGCACCAACAGTGCTGTCGTGTAGAGGGTGAGCGCGACGATCACGTTCGTCTCGTCGAGGATGCGGGTCGGGATGATCAGCGGCAGCACCACGAACAACGCCAGCGACGGGATCGTGAAGATGATGCTCGCCGTCACGGTGGTCAGCCGGCGCAGCACCGTGGTCCGCCACACGTAGGCGCCCAGCGGCACCGCGATGATCAGACCCAGCACCACCGGAACCAGGGACAGCCGAAGGTGAATAACCGTCAGCGCCCACGCCTTGTCGAGATGGGTCAGCAGATAGTTCATGGCTTCCGCTGGGCCTCCAGCGCTTCCACCACGTCGTCTGCCTTCACCCCGCCGATCACCTGACCGTTGTCATCGACAGCTACCCCGAGGCCGGCCGGCGAGGACAGCGCCGCATCGAGTGCCAGCCGCAGCGTGCCCCCCGGCTCGAACAGCGATCCACCCGCGATCGTGCTGTCGTACAACGAACTTCCGCCCCGGTGCAGCTCGACACCGTCTGCATTGAGCCAGGCGTAGGGCCGGCCGTCGTCTCGGGTCACCAGCCGCCAGTCACCGGGCGCCAGCGACAACGCATCGATCTCAGCCTCTTTGACGGTCTGAATGTCGTGCAGCGGCAATCCCGTTGCCTGTCGGAACTGCAGGCCGCGGTAGCCGCGGTCAGCGCCGATGAAACCCGAGACGAATTCGTTGGCAGGGTTGGACAACAGCCGCGCCGGGGCGTCGTACTGCTGCAGGGTGCCACCGGGGCCGAACACCGCGACCCGGTCACCGAGTTTGATCGCCTCGTCGATGTCATGGGTGACGAAGACGATGGTCTTCTGCAATTCGCCTTGCAAACGCAGGATTTCGGCCTGCAGCTCATCGCGCACCACCGGGTCGACTGCCGAGAACGGCTCGTCCATCAGCAGCACAGGCGGATCGGCGGCCAACGCCCTGGCCACGCCGACGCGTTGCTGCTGACCGCCCGACAATTGCGCCGGATAGCGGTCCCCCAGTTTGGGATCCAGACCCACCCGCTCAAGAACCGCATAGGCCGCCTTGCGGGCCGTGCGCCGTGACTCGCCCTTGAGTACAGGCACCGTCGCGACGTTGTCGATCACCCGCTGGTGCGGCATCAGCCCGCCACTCTGGATGACGTAGCCGATGCCGAGTCGCAGATTGTTCGGGTTGACGCTTGCGATGTCGCGTCCGTCGACGGTGATCGTCCCCGAGCTCGGCTCGATCATTCGGTTGATCATCCGCATCGAGGTGGTCTTGCCGCAGCCCGAGGGCCCAACGAAGACCGTGAGTGTGCCGGTCGGCACCTCCATGCTCAGGTTGTCGACGGCAACGGTGCCATCGGGGTACGACTTGGTGACCGTGTCGAAGGTGATCATCTATTTCCCGATCGGCTTGTCGAAACCGTTGTCGCGGATCCATTTTCGTGCCGCCTCGTCAGGGTCGACCCCGGAGTTCCCAGACACGGCGGTGTTGAGTTCGATGAGGGCCTCTGTGCTCAATTTGGCGGACACCGCATCCAGCACCTTTTTGAGTTCATCGGATTTCTTCTGCGAACTGACCAGCGGCACCACGTTCGCGGCCAGGAAGTTGTTCTTCGGATCCTCCAGCACCACCAGCTTGTTCTGCGGGATCGCCGGTGAGGTACTGAAAATGTCTGCGGCAGTGACGGTGCCGTCCACCAACGCGCGCACCGTGGCCGGGCCGCCGCCGTCGCTGATCGCAACGAAGTTGTCCGGCTTGATGTCCAGGCCGTACTTGGCCTTCAGCCCCGGTAGGCCCTCGGTGCGGTTCAGGAATTCCGACGGTGCACCGAATTTGACCTCGGGGGAATGCGCCGCCAAATCACCAATGGTCTTGAGATTCCACTTCTGCGCGGTGGATTCGGTGACCGCAACGGTGTCGGTGTCGTTGGCCGGTGAGGGGTTCAGGATCGACAGGTCACCGGGCAGTGCCCGATACAACGCCAGCTCCACATCATCGGGGGTGGTCACCGTGGTCTTGGGATCGAAGTACTGCAACAGGTTTCCGGTGTATTCGGGCACCAGATCGATCGAGTGATCGCGCACCGCGGGAACGTAGGTCTCGCGACTGCCGATGCCGAATTGTCGGCCGACCGTGAAACCGTTCGCTTCCAATGCCTGAGCGTAGATCTCGGCGATGATCTTCGATTCCGGGAAGTCCGCGGAGCCGACGACAAGGGTTTTCAGGTCACCCGACACCGATCCGCCGCCAAGCGGATTCGCACTGCCGCACCCCGCTGCCACCGGCAGGACGAGCATGAACAGAGTTGCTAACAACCACAGTCGCTTCCCGCCCCGCGACGCGTTCATGAGCGTCCTTTCACCCCGACCTGTTTCACCGACAGTAACGGCAGTGACCGTCACCCGCCCAGGTTTAAACCCCGGTTGTTTCCTTATCGCCCAGAAGGGGCAAAGATAGTCTGATGAGCAGTGAAGTTCCGGGCCCGCCCTACGATCCGACACTTCCGGTTCCGCCGGCGCCGCCGCCGGAGCCGCCCGCAGCCAGCCCGGCCCCGTCGGTGTCCGAGGTCAAGTTCACCCGTGCCGCGGCACTGTGGTCTGCGGTGATCGCCGGGTTCTTGGTCCTGACGATCCTGCTGATATTCATCGCCCAGAACACCGAATCGACGTCGTTCGCATTCTTCGGCTGGCGCTGGTCACTGCCGTTGGGGGTGGCGATCCTCATGGCTGCCGTGTGCGGCGGCCTGGTGACCGTGCTGGCCGGGGCGGCGCGCATCTTCCAACTCCGTCGCGCGGCAAAGAAGAATCTCAAAGCCGCACGGGGCAACTAGCTCAGCGTCTCCAGGCCGCGACTGATCAGGACTGCTACCGCCTGCCCGGCTCGGTCGCCGCCCTCGGGACGCTCGGATGCCATCCGCAGGCGGAAATCGATGCCCGCCGCGATGATCGCCAGCTTGAAATACCCCAGCGCCATCTGAAAATCCCAGTGAACCAAAGGATGTCCGGACGCCATGGCGTAGCGGTGCGCCAGCTCCTCGGCCGAGGGCATCTGCGGTGCGGTCCAGGCCGTCTCCTCGTTGAGGATCAGATTAAGTGCCGGATCGCGGTGCACGCACATCAACGCCGCATCCGAGAGCGGGTCGCCGAGTGTGGACATCTCCCAATCCAGCACGGCGCGAACAACGGTCGGATCATCAGCGTCGAGGATGGTGTTGTCGATCCGGTAATCGCCGTGCACGATCGAGGTGCGGCTCTGCTCGGGCACCGTGTCGGCCAGCTTGGCGTGCAGCCGCTCGACGTCGCTGTCGCGCGGGTCGTCGGGCAGCCGAACGTGCTGCCACTGCGAACCCCAGCGCCGCACCTGCCGTTCGAGATAGCCGCTGGGCTTGCCGAAGTCGCTTAAGCCCACGGCGTCGGGGTCGACCTCATGCAGGTCGACGAGCACCCGGATCAAGCTGTCGACGCATGCGCTGACCACGTCCGGTCCACCGAGGGCGTCCAGTTCGACCCGGCTGCGAACCACGTTGCCCGCCACGTATTCGACCATCTGGAACGGTGCCCCCAGCACGGAGTCGTCGTCACGCATCGTGACCGCGGGCGCCACCGGTACCGGGCTGCCCGCCAGTGCGGCCACCACGCGGTATTCGCGGCCCATGTCGTGGGCGGACGGGGTGAGGCCGTGCAGCGGCGGGCGGCGCAGCACCCACTTGGAGACATCGTCGAACACCAAGTACGTCAGGTTGGAACGGCCGCCGGAGATGAACTGCCCCCGTAGCTCGCCGGTGCGCGGGATGCCCACTTCCCGCAGGTGCCGGTCCAGTGCCGCCAGGTCGAGCCCGTCCAGTGAAGTCACCAGCTATGTATAGCTAATAGCGTTGATTCCGCGGTAGGAGGTCCCAGACATGCTCGGTGCTGTTGACCGCCGCCACGGTGCCGAACCCGTTGCGGGCATACAGCAGGCGGGTGATCGACACGTAGTCGATCGGGAATGACAGCAGCCGTTTGGTGCCCAGCAGTTCGTGCAGGATCACGTTGATCACCCCACCGTGGCTGAACACGGCCACCGTGTCGTCGTGTTCGGCGGCGGCGACGATATCGGACAGCGCCGCGCCCACCCGGCCGCGGAACTCGTCCTCGTCGACGCTGCTGGGCAGCCTGCCCTCGGCCATCCGCGCCCACTCCTCGGGCCGTTCGGTGCGCACCTGTTCGATGGGCACGTAATGGGACAGGCCGCGGTCGTACTCGGCGAGCCGATCGTCGATGTCGAGGATCAGCTCGCGGGCCTGCGCGACGGGTTCGGCGGTCTGGATCGCGCGCCGCTGCGGGCTGCTGACCAGCCGGGTGATCGGGAATCGGGCCAGCGCGTCGGGCAGGCGCCCGGCCTGCTGCCAGCCTTCCCCGGACAGTTCGGGATCGGCCCCTTCGCCGGCCTCGGTCCGGTGCGGCAACGCATGCCTGACAAGCAGCAACTGCATGAGTGAGATGGCCCTTTCTCCTACTGACGCCCGTGCAACGATAAAGCCCATGCGCGCCTTCGTCTGTCCGGTGTGCCGCAACTTCGTTCCCTTCGAGGGCAGCACGTGTCAGTCGTGCGGCACCCCGGTGGGCCTGCATCTGCCGAGTAGGTCGATGGTGGCGCTGAGCGACGGGGCGGCGACGGTCGACGGTGTCCGGTGGATGCGGTGCACCCAGTCCGGGCCGCTGGAGTGCAACTGGCTGGCATCGGAGTCCGCCGGTGTCGCGGCCCGTGGGCGGTGCCTGGCCCATTCGCTGATCCGGCGCGAACCCGATCCCGACGACACGATCGCCAGAGAGAAGATGCTGCCGGCCACCCTGGCGTTGCGCCGGCTGGTCTACCAGCTCGACGAACTCGGTCTGCCGGTCGACCCGTACTGGCAGCGCGACGGCGGCCTGGCCTTCGACCTGCTGTCGAGCTACAGCACCAGCGAGCGCATCACGATCGGGCACGCGAACGGGGTGATCACCATCGATCTGGTGGAATCCCTTGATGCATACCGGGAATCACTGCGGGTTCAGCTGGGCGAGCCCTACCGCACCATGCTGGGTCACTTCCGCCACGAGGCCGGCCACTACTACCAGAACATCCTCGTCGAAACCGGCGCGGGCGCGCAGCGTTACCTGGCGCGCTGCCGCGAATTGTTCGGCGACGAGCGGGCCAGCTACGCCGACGCCCTGACTCGGCACTACGAATTCGGTGCACCGGCCGACTGGCGGTCATCGTTCATCTCGGAGTACGCCACCATGCATCCGTGGGAGGACTTCGCCGAGTGCTTCGCGCACTACCTGCACATCATCGACACCATCGACACCAGCCGGGAGGCGGGCATGGTGTTGCATGCCGACCGGGTGCGTTTCGCCGCGCCGCGCGATGTCGTCCCACTGGAGTCCTACGCCGAGGCACCGATCGACCAGCTGCTCGACGACTGGAAGTGGATCTCGCTGTTCTTCAACCGGGTCAACACCGCCATGGGCAAGGGCCCGCTGTACCCGTTCGAGATCAGTCAGCCGGTGGCCGACAAGCTGGGCTTCGTGCACACCGTACTGCGGGCTAACGCTTGACGGGCGGCGCGTAGGCGGGACGGCCGAGGCCGAGGATCTGCTGGGCGATCATATTGCGGAAGATCTCCAGCGTTCCGCCGTAAATGCCTACGGGCGAAGCCAATCGGAAGATGTACTCCGCTCCCCCATCGTCGGCCGCCCCCAAGGTAGCGACCGGCAGGCTCGCGGCAGTGCCCAGGATGTCCATCAGGTCGGGAGCGGTGTCACGCATCGTCTGGGCGATCAATACGCGCCCGGACATCGCCGGAGCGCTCAACGCGGCCTCCAGACGTGCGGCCGCGCGCCCCAACCGGTAGGCGACGGAGTCGTCGTCGACCCGTGCGACGGCGGCGACCCCGTCGACCGCCTCGGCCGTCAACAGGATGTGTTCGGTCATCGTGGCCAGCTTCTCCAGCCCCTCGGCATTGCGCTCGACGGTGCCGTGTTCGGAGTTGAGGGCATCACGTAAGACCGCCCAGCCGCCGTTGACGTCGCCGATGCGGTACTTGTCGTCGACGCGGACATCGCTGTAGTACGTGATGTTGGTGCGGTCCCCGTCGACTGTCCGAATCCCTTGAACTTCGACGCCGTCGGAGTCCATCGGCACCAGGAACATCGTGAGGTTCTTGTGTTTGGGCGCTTCGGGATCGGAGTTCGTGATCAGGAAGACGTACTGGGCGTTGTGGGCGTTCGAGGTGAACATCTTGGCGCCGTTAATGATCCACGCTTCGCCGTCGCGCACCGCCCGCGTCTTGACGGTTGCCACGTCCGACCCGCCCTCGGGTTCGGTGTAGCCCAGGCACAACCGGGTGCGGCCGGCGAGCACCGACGGCATGATCTCGGCGAGCAGGTCCGCGTCGGCGAACTTGACCAGTGTCCTGGCCACCATCATGGTGGTCGGCCAGTGGAACCACGGTGCGTGCGCACGCCCGATCTCCAGATCGAAGATCCTGCGCTGAACCGCGCTGAAGCCGCCGTCGGCTTCACCGTTGAAGTCCTTGGCCAGATAGCCGAGGTCGCCCAGCGCCAGATGCAGGCCCTCGTGGAAGTTCTCGCCAGTCGCCCGGTCGTGCGCAAGGACGTCCTCGGTCACCAGACGGTCCAGATCCTCCCGAACCTGGCGCTGGAATTCCTCGTCCTCGGCTGACAACTCGACCCGGGAGAAATCCATGACCGTTACAGTACTCAGCGTTGTTGTAACTCCGCCAGGATCTCCTCGGTATGCTCGCCCAGCTTCGGAGCGGCCGACCGCGGCGCCCACGGAGTGCCGTGGAAATCGGCCGGCGTGGCGATCATCGGCAGCGAGCCGCCGTCGTCGGGCACATCGACCAGACCGCCCGCGGCGTGGAACTGCTCGTCACCGAGGACATCTTCCATCGAGTTCACCGGCGACCAGAACAGCTCGGGCTCGGCGTCGAACGCCTGCGCCCACTCCGCGAGTGTCTTGGTCGCAAAGATCGCGTCGAGCGTCGCGATGAGCTCGCGGGAGTTGATCGCACGGTCGCGGGCGGTGGTAAACCGGCTGTCGTCCAACCATTCTGGATGGCCCACCGCACGACACAGCGACGGCCAGTGCCGGTCGGCTTCCAGCCCGACGATCCAGAACCGCTTCCCATCCCCCGCCAGATAGTTGTTCATACACGGGTTGAACATGGTCTCGCGCTGGCCGATCGCGATGGGCCGACCGCTCAGCAGGAACGTGTTGAGGTCGAAGCTGACGGTGTAGGCGCCCTGGCGGTACAGCGACGTGGTGACCAGCTGGCCCTCGCCGGTGCGGGCGCGCGCAACCAGCGCGGCGTTGACGGCGGCGGCCAGCGTCATCCCGGTCATGTGGTCGCCCATTCCCCCGCGCTGGAAGGGCGGGCTGTCGCCGGGCCGGGTGAGCAGGTCGGCCACCCCGGATCGGGCCCAGAACGCCGCGACGTCGTAGGCCGGGCGGTTGGCTTCCGGCCCTTTTTCGCCGTATCCGGTGATCAGGCCGTAAACCAGGCCAGGGTTGAGCGCGGCCACCTTCGGATAATCCAGGTCGAGCCGAGCGAGCGCGTCGGGCCGCACATTGGTGATGAAAACGTCTGCGCTCGCCAGCAATTGGCGCGCCGTCGCCAGACCGCCGTCGGTGGTCAGGTCCAGCACGATGCTGCGCTTGGACCGGTTGTCCATCTCGAACGGCGGGTTGCTGCCGTCGTCGAGACCGAGCATCCGGCCGAACAGGCGGGCGGGGTCGCCGGTAGGCGGTTCGATCTTCACGACGTCGGCGCCCCAGTCCGCCAGGATTCCCCCGGCGGCCGGTCCCGCGACCCACACGCCGAGCTCGACAACCCTGATGCCATCCAGCGGTCCGGCCATCACCGCCCCTTTCGCTCTGTGTCCGCCAAAGGCTAGTGGTTCGGCAGCCGGAGAATGCTATTCTCCAGCGGGAGAGTGAGGAGTTCCATGACGAGAACGGAAAGTCGCGCAAAGCTGGACACCGCGACACTCGGCCGCTGGCTCGACACCCAGGACGCCCCCTGCGCCGGCGAAGAACCCGCGGCCGAGATCCTCAAGGGCGGCTCGCAGAACATGCTCTACCGGGTCAACCGCGGTAGTCAGGGCATGGTGCTGCGGATGCCCGGCCCCCGCGCCGACGAGCGGCGGCGCAGCGAGCTGGTCCGCGAGATCCGCCTGGAACGCGCGCTCAAGGGCACCGATGTGCCGCACGCCGAGCTGATCGCGGCCGACGAGAGCGGCGAGGTGCTGGGCCAGCCTTTCTATCTGATGAAGGAGGTCGACGGCTGGAGCCCCATGGAGGGCGGCTGGGAGACCCCGTTCGACACCGACCTCGACGCCCGCCGCGACCTGGCCTTCCAGCTGATCGAGGGCGCGGCCAAACTCGGCAGGCTGGACTGGAAGGCGCAGGGCCTGGAGGGGTTCGGCAAGCCCGACAACTTCCACGAACGGCAGGTGGACCGCTGGCTGTCATTCCTGGCGGCGTTCCAGGTGCGCGAGCTACCCGGCCTGGACGTCGCATCGGAGTGGTTGCGTAACAACCGGCCCGCGCACTTCACGCCGGGGATCATGCACGGCGACTACCAGTTCGCCAACGTCATGTACGCCCATGGGGCGCCCGGCCGGCTGGCCGCGATCGTGGACTGGGAGATGACCACGATCGGCGACCCGCTGCTCGACGTCGCGTGGGCCTTGCTCGGCTACGACGGTGAACAGCCGAAGGACGGCGGGT
>JAHFVD010000123.1 GCA_023264735.1 Mycobacterium sp.
CGAGTAAAGGACGACGAAGCGGTGTCTGATACCACCAAGACCGACGTGGTGCTGGTTGGCGCGGGAATCATGAGCGCGACACTGGGGGCGTTGCTGCGTCTGGTCCAACCGGACTGGTCGATCACGCTGGTCGAGCGCCTCGACGCGGCCGCCGCCGAGAGTTCCGATCCGTGGAACAACGCCGGCACCGGCCACTCAGCGCTGTGCGAGCTCAACTACACCCCGGAGAAGGCCGACGGCACCATCGACATTGCCAAGGCCATCAACGTCAACGAACAGTTCCAGGTCACCCGCCAGTTCTGGAGCTACGCGCACGAGAACGGCATCCTGCCCGACGTCCGCAGCTTCCTGAACCCCATCCCGCACGTCAGCTTCGTGCAGGGTGCCGAGCACATCGACTACCTGCGCCGCCGCCGCGACACCCTGGTGCGCAACCCGCTGTTCGCCACGATGGAGTTCATCGACGACCCCGCCGAATTCACCCGCCGTCTGCCGCTGATGGCCAAGGGTCGGGACTTCGCCCAGCCGGTCGCGCTGAACTGGACCGAGGACGGCACCGACGTCGACTTCGGCTCCCTGACCCGCCAGCTGCTCGGCTACGGCACCGAGCGCGGCATGACCACGCTGTTCGGCCACGACGTGCTCGACCTTCACAAGGAATCCGACGGCGGGTGGACCGTCAAGATCCACAACCGGCGCACCGGCCAGAAGCGCAAGCTGTCGGCCAAGTTCGTGTTCGTCGGCGCCGGTGGCGGCGCCTTGCCGCTGCTGCAGAAGGCCGGCATCCCCGAGGCCAAGGGCTTCGGCGGTTTCCCGGTCAGCGGCCAGTGGTTGCGCACCGGCAACGCCGAGCTGGCGGCCGCCCACCAGGCCAAGGTGTACGGCGCCCCGCCGCTGGGCGCGCCTCCGATGTCGGTGCCGCACCTGGACACCCGCGTGATCAACGGGCGCTCGTGGCTGCTGTTCGGCCCGTTCGCCGGCTGGTCGCCGAAGTTCCTCAAGGAAGGCAAGATCACCGATCTGCCGCTGTCGGTCAAGCCCAACAACCTCGCCTCGATGATCGGTGTCGGGCTCACCGAGATGGGTCTGCTGAAGTACCTCATCAGCCAGCTCGCCCTCAGCCAGGCCGACCGGGTCAATGACCTTCGCCAATTCGCGCCCACGGCACAAGATTCCGACTGGGAGATCGATATCGCCGGCCAACGGGTACAGGTGATCCGCCGCGATGCCAAGAAGCTCGGTGTGCTCGAGTTCGGCACCACGGTGCTGGCCGCCACCGACGGCTCGATCGCCGGCCTGCTCGGTGCGTCCCCGGGTGCCTCCACCGCCGTCCCGGCGATGATCGAGGTCTTGGAGCGCTGCTTCGCCGACCGCTACCAGGGCTGGCTGCCCAAGCTCAAGGAAATGGTGCCCTCGCTGGGTACCAAGCTCTCGGAGAACCCTGAGCTGTTCGCCGAGGTGTGGGCACACGGCACCAAGGTGCTCGGGCTGGAAAGCCGAGTCGACGCCAGCCACGCCGCGCTGGCAGCCGGGGCGGATATCGCGCCTGCCGCTACGGGTTCCGGTAGCCCGGAACCCGCGGGGGTGGTGTGACGGTCGCCTTGCGCCGCTCCTGGGCCAAGGACCTCGACGCGGCCACCCTCTACGAGCTGTTGAAGCTGCGGGTCGAGGTGTTCGTTGTCGAGCAGGCGTGCCCGTATCCGGAGCTCGACGGCCGTGACCTGCTCGCCGAGACCCGGCACTTCTGGCTGGAGCAGCCCGACGGCACGGTGACCGCCACGCTGCGGCTGATGGAGGAGCACGCGGGCGGGGAGAAGACGTTCCGCATCGGCCGGGTCTGCACTCAGCGCGCCGCCCGCGGCCACGGCCACACCACCCGGCTGTTGCAGGCCGCGATCGCCGAAGTCGGCGACTACCTGTGCCGGATCGACGCCCAGACTTATCTCGCCGACATGTATGCCCGGCACGGCTTCGTCGCCGCCGGAGCCGAATTCGTCGAAGACGGCATCCCGCACGTGCCGATGGTGCGGCGCACCACCGGAGCCGCTTGGCCGGCGACATCGGATACCGCCACCGAAACCGACCAGTCGTGAGCGCCGCCCCGTACCCGTTCAGCGCGATCGTCGGGCACGACCAGCTGCGACTGGCTCTGGTGCTGTGCGCGGTGCGCCCCGAGATCGGCGGTGTGCTGATCCGCGGCGAGAAGGGCACCGCGAAGTCGACGGCGGTGCGGGCGCTGGCCGCCATCCTGGCGCAGGTCGATGCGGACTCGCGGCTGGTGGAGTTGCCCATCGGGGCGACCGAGGACCGGGTGGTCGGCTCGCTGGATCTGCAGAAGGTGCTACGCGACGGCGAGCACGCGTTCTCGCCGGGCCTGTTGGCCCGCGCCCATGGCGGTGTGCTCTATGTCGACGAGGTCAACCTGCTGCACGACCATCTCGTCGACATCATGCTCGACGCCGCGGCCATGGGCCGGGTGCACATCGAGCGCGACGGGATTTCGCACTCGCATGAAGCCCGCTTCGTCCTGATCGGCACGATGAATCCTGAAGAGGGCGAACTGCGTCCGCAGCTTTTGGACCGGTTCGGGCTGACCGTCGACGTGCATGCCTCCCGTGATGTGGCAGTGCGCAGCGAGGTGATCCGCCAGCGGCTGGCCTACGAGGCCGACCCGGCCGGGTTCGCCGCGCGGCACGCCGAGCAGGACAGCGAACTGGCTCGGCAAATCGCCGCCGCCCGTGACCGGGTCGCCGATGTCGTGCTGCCGGATGCCGAGCTGACCCGGATTGCGGCGCTGTGCGCGGCTTTCGACGTCGACGGGATGCGCGCCGACCTGGTGGTGGCGCGCACCGCGGTGGCGCACGCGGCCTGGCGCGGAGCGGAAGCCGTTGCGCAGGAAGATATTCGAGTGGCCGCTGAGCTGGCGTTGCCGCACCGGCGCAGGCGCGACCCGTTCGACGACCCAGGTCTTGACCCCGCGCAGCTCGACGAGGCGATGGCCGCCACCGAGGGCGCGCCGGAGCCTGAGCCCGACCCTGACCCGCCAGGTGGTGGGCAGGCGAGCGACGGATCGTCGCAACCGTCTGCGCCGCAAGGAAATTCGTCGTCGGCACCGAAACCGTCCGCACCACCCGCCGCGACGTTTCGCGCCAGGGCACTGACCGTGCCCGGGGTGGGGGAGGGCAACCCCGGCAGGCGTTCGCGGGCCCGCAATCGGTCCGGGGCGGTGGTCACCGCCGCCGACGCCCCCGAACAGGGCCACGGGTTGCACCTGTTCGCCACCGTGCTCAACGCCGCCGGGAACGGCCGGCTGCGCCCGCACCCCGAGGACATTCGCCGGGCGGTACGGGTGGGCCGGGAAGGCAACCTGGTGATCTTCGTCGTCGACGCGTCCGGGTCGATGGCCGCGCGGGACCGGATGTCCGCGGTGACCGGGGCGGCGCTGTCGCTGTTGCGCGACGCCTACCAGCGCCGTGACAAGGTCGCCGTCATCACCTTCCGTCACGACGGTGCCCGGGTCCTGCTGCCGCCGACGACATCGGCGCATATCGCGTCGCGCAGGCTGACGCGCTTCGACACCGGCGGCACCACACCGTTGGCGCAGGGACTGCTGGCCGCCCGCGACGTCGTGGTCCGTGAGCGGGTGCGCGACCGGACCCGGCGCCCGCTGGTCGTGGTCCTCACCGACGGCCGCGCCACGGGTGGCCCGGATCCGTTGGGGCGCAGCCGTTCCGCGGCCCGCCAGTTGGTGGCCGAGGGCGCCGCCGCAGTGGTGGTGGATTGCGAGACGTCGTACGTCCGGCTGGGCTTGGCCGCCGATTTGGCCGAACATCTCGAAGCCCCGCTGCTGCAATTGGAGCAGCTGCGCGCAGACTATCTGGCACAGGCCGTGCGCCGCGCTGCCTGAAGCAGAAGGGGACCGACCATGCCGCAGGGCCAGCCGATCGCCGTGCCCGATGACGGCCTGACCACCCGGGCCCGGCGCAACACCCCGGTGCTCGCCGTCCACACTGGGCCAGGCAAGGGTAAGTCGACCGCCGCCTTCGGAATGGCGTTGCGGGCGTGGAACGCCGGGATGAGCGTGGCGGTGTTCCAGTTCGTCAAGAGCGCCAAGTGGAAGGTCGGCGAGGAGTCGGCATTCGCGGCACTGGGCAAACTGAACGCCGAGCAGGGCATCGGCGGTGCGGTGGAGTGGCACAAGATGGGCTCGGGCTGGTCCTGGACCCGCAAGACCGGGTCGGACGATGACCACGCCGCCGCTGCGGCCGAAGGCTGGACCGAAATCGCCAGCCGGCTGGCGCAGCAGCGGCACGACTTCTATGTCCTCGACGAGTTCACCTACCCGCTGAAATGGGGCTGGGTGGACGTCGAGGAGGTTGTCGAGACGCTGCTGGCCCGGCCGGGCGGCCAGCATGTGGTGATCACCGGGCGCGATGCCCCACAGCGGCTGATCGACGCCGCCGACCTGGTAACCGAGATGAGATGCGTCAAACACCCGATGGACGCCGGCCGCAAGGGTCAGCGCGGTATCGAATGGTGAGTAGCGTCCCCGCCGTCGTGATCGGCGCTCCCGCATCGGGGAGCGGAAAGACCACTGTCGCAACGGGTTTGATCGGCGCACTACGGGCGGCCGGACATCGGGTCGCACCGTTCAAGGTCGGCCCGGACTTCATCGACCCCGGCTACCATGCGCTGGCCGCCGGCCGGGCTGGCCGCAACCTCGACCCGGTCCTGGTGCCCGAAGAACTGATCGGCCCGTTGTACCGGCACGGCACCCGCGACGCCGATATCGCCGTGATCGAAGGCGTGATGGGCCTTTTCGACGGCCGCATCGACGAGCACATCGTCACCCCGGCCCGCGGCTCCACCGCGCATGTCGCCGAAATTCTCGGTACCCCGGTGCTGCTGGTGGTCAATGCCCGCGGTCAGAGTCAGAGCATCGGTGCTGTGCTCCAAGGCTTTTCGACCTTCCATCCCGGTATCCACATCGGCGGCGTGATTCTCAACCGGGTCGGCACCGCCCGCCACGAGCAGGTGCTGCGCCAGGCCTGCGAGGCGGCCGGCGTTCCGGTGCTGGGTGCGATCCCGCGTCACGACGAATTGTCGGTGCCCTCGCGGCATCTGGGCCTGGTCACCGCTGTCGAGCACGGCGAGCAGGCGCTGGCCGCGGTGGCCGCGATGACCGCGCTGGTCGCCCGCCACGTCGACCTGCCCGCCGTCGTCGCATTAGCCGGCTCGCAGGTGTCGGCACCGGCGTGGGCGCCCGAGGACGTCGTGGGGCAACCCACCGACACCCGCCCCGTCGTCGCTGTGGCCGCGGGCAAGGCGTTCAGCTTCGGCTACGCCGAACACCCCGAACTGCTGCGCGCCGCCGGCGCCGATGTCGTCGAATTCGATCCGCTCACGCACACGCTGCCCGCGCAGACCGCGGCACTGGTGCTGCCGGGCGGCTTCCCCGAGCAGCACCTGGCTGACCTGTCGGCCAACACCGCACTGCGCGCCCAGATCCGCGAGCTGGCCGCCGGCGCACCCGTACAGGCGGAGTGCGGCGGCCTGGCCTACCTGATGGACGACCTGGACGGGCATCCGATGTGCGGGGTGCTGGCCGGCTCGGCCCGGTTCACCCCGCGGCTCACCCTGGGCTACCGGGAGGCAGTGGCGCTGTCGGACTCGTCGCTGCACCCCGCGGGGGAGCGGGTCGTCGGCCACGAATTCCACCGCACCACAGCCGAATTCACCGACACTGTCGAGCCGGCCTGGGGGTTCCGCGGCAGCGACGGACAACCGGTACGCGAGGGCGCGGTGTGTGCTGGGGTGCACGCGTCGTATCTACACACGCACCCCGCCGCACAGCCGCGTTCGGTCGCTCGGTTTGTCGAACACGCGGCGACACGCTTTAAGCTCGCCCGGTGACCGAGAACGCCTACCTCGTCGGCTTACGCCTGGCCGGAAAGAAGGTCGTCGTGATCGGCGGCGGCACGGTGGCCCAACGGCGTCTGCCGCTGCTCATCGGAAGTGACGCCGACGTGCATGTGATCGCCCGCGCCGCGACCCCGGCGGTGGAGGTCCTGTCCACCACGACGCCCGGGATCACCCTGGAGCTGCGCGACTACCGCGACGGCGACCTCGACGGCGCCTGGTATGCGATCGCCGCCACCGACGACGCGGATGTGAACGCCGCCGTCGTCGCCGAGGCCGACCGCAGGCAGATCTTCTGTGTGCGGGCCGACGTCGCGCGGGAAGGCTCCGCCGTCACCCCGGCGTCGTTCGACCACGACGGGCTGGTGGTGGGCGTGTTGGCCGGCGGGGAACACCGTCGCTCGGCGGCCATCCGCTCGGCCATCCGCGAGGCGTTCCAGCAGGGACTCATCGCGGCCGAGACGGGTGATGCCACCCCCGGCAGCGTCGCCCTCGTGGGTGGCGGGCCCGGTGATCCCGAGCTGATCACCGTGCGTGGCCGGCGCCTCTTGGCCCGCGCCGACGTCGTCGTCGCCGACCGGCTCGCCCCGCCCGAGCTGCTCGCCGAACTCGGGCCGCACGTCGAGGTCATCGACGCCGCCAAGATCCCGTACGGGCGTGCGATGGCCCAGGAGGCCATAAACAACGTTCTTATAGAACGGGCCAAAGCGGGACGCTTCGTGGTGCGCCTCAAGGGCGGGGATCCGTTCGTCTTCGCCCGCGGATATGAGGAAGTTCTCGCCTGTGCCGAGGCCGGGATACCGGTCACCGTCGTGCCGGGTGTGACAAGTGCGATAGCGGTGCCGGCGATGGCCGGAGTTCCGGTCACCCACCGGGCCGTCAATCACGAATTTGTGGTGGTCAGCGGCCATTTAGCTCCCGATCATCCGGAATCGTTAGTGAATTGGAATGCGCTGGCGCAATTGTCGGGAACGATAGTTCTGCTGATGGCGGTCGAACGCATCGAATTGTTTGCCGAAGCACTGATTACAGGCGGCCGACCTGCGGAAACGCCGGTTCTGGTGGTGCAGCACGGCACCACGGCCGCCGAACGGATCGTGCGGACCACGCTGCGTGATGCGCCCGAGCGGATTCGAACCGACGGTATTAGGCCTCCCGCGATCATCGTGATCGGCCCCGTTGTAGGGGTCTCCGGGGCCTCGCACTTAACGTCTTCTTAAGATTCCTGTAGGGTTGGCCGCTATGACGGCTCTCAACGACGCTGCGCGGGCGACCGCCAACAGTTCAGAGCGCGCTGTTCCGATGCGCCTCGAGCCGACGTCTCTGGAGCGGACCAGCAGGTACCCGACGTGGCTCCCCTCGAAGCGTTTTCTTGCCGCGGTGACGGCCATCGGCGGCATGCAGCTGCTGGCCACGATGGACAGCACCGTCGCGATCGTCGCGTTGCCCAAGATCCAGGACGAGCTGAGCCTCTCTGATGCGGGGCGCAGCTGGGTCATCACCGCCTACGTGCTGACGTTCGGCGGCCTGATGCTGCTCGGCGGCCGGCTGGGCGACACGATCGGCCGCAAGCGCACCTTCATCGTCGGCGTCGCGCTATTCACCATCGCCTCGGTGCTGTGCGGTATCGCCTGGGACGAAACAACTTTGGTGATCGCGCGCCTGCTCCAAGGTGTCGGCGCGGCGATCGCCTCACCCACTGGCCTGGCGCTGGTGGCCACCACATTCCCCAAGGGCCCGGCACGCAATGCCGCGACCGCGGTGTTCGCCGCCATGACGGGTGTCGGCTCGGTAATGGGCCTGGTCGTCGGCGGCGCGCTGGTCGAGGTGTCCTGGCGGCTCGCGTTCCTGGTGAACGTGCCGATCGGCCTGCTGATGCTGTACCTGGCTCACAAGACGCTGCGGGAAACCCATAAAGAGCGGATGAAGCTCGACGCGGCCGGCGCACTGCTGGCCACCGTGGGCTGCACGGCCGCAGTGTTCGGTTTCTCCCAGGGGCCGGAAAACGGCTGGCTCACCCCGGTCACCATGGCCTCGGCCGCGATTGCCGCGGTGGCGTTCCTGGCGTTCGTCATCGTGGAGCGCACTGCCGAGAACCCCGTCGTCCCGTTCAGTCTGTTCCGCGACCGCAACCGGCTGGCGACATTCGCCGCCGTGTTCCTCGCCGGCGGGGTCATGTTCACGCTGACCGTCACGATCGGTCTGTACGTGCAGGACATCATGGGCTACAGCGCCCTGAAGGCCGGTATCGGCTTTATCCCGTTCGTCGTCGCGCTGGGTATCGGCCTTGGACTGTCCTCGGCCCTGGTGTCCCGGTTCCCGCCGCGGGTCCTGGTGATCGCCGGCGGTGTGCTGGTGCTTGCCGCGATGATCTACGGCTCGACGCTCAACGGCGGCATCCCGTACTTCCCGAATCTCGTCATCCCGATCACGGTCGGCGGCCTCGGTATCGGCATGATCGTCGTGCCGTTGATGGTGTCGGCCATCGCCGGCGTCGGCTTTGACCAGATCGGACCGGTGTCGGCGATCGCGCTGATGCTGCAGAACCTCGGCGGACCCGTGGTGCTGGCCGTCATCCAGGCCGTCATCACCTCGCGGACGTTGTACCTGGGCGGCACCACCGGCCCGGTGAAGAAGATGAACGAGGCGCAGCTGCACGCCCTGGACCAGGGCTACACCTACGGCCTGCTGTGGGTCGCCGCCGTCGCGGTGATCGTCGGCGCGGTCGCGCTGTTCATCGGCTACACCGCGTCGCAGGTCGCGCACGCCCAGGAAGTCAAAGACGCGATCGACGCCGGAGAGCTTTGAGCTCGACATCGGACCGGGCAGAGCTCTAACTTCCCGCTCGTGCCTGAAAGGCTGCCCAATTCGGGGCGGTAGGGTTGCTTCCCATGTCTGGCGCGAGCGGTCCGCTACCGGCCACCAGACCGCTTGCCTCCCGTGTTCTGGGCGTCGCGATCGTCGCGATCACCGGCATGCAATTGATGTCCACGCTGGACGGCACCATCGTGATCGTCGCGCTGCCGCGCATGCAGGCCGAGCTCGGCCTGTCCGATGCCTCCAAGAGCTGGGTGATCACCGCCTACGTGCTGACCTTCGGCGGCCTGCTGCTGCTCGGCGGGCGCGTCGGTGACGCCGTCGGCCACAAACGGGCGTTCATCTCCGGCGTCGGTGTCTTCACCATCGCTTCACTGGCCTGCGGGTTGGCCAACGAACAGTGGACGCTGATCGTGGCCCGCGCGGTGCAGGGCATGGGCGCCGCGGTGGCCGCCCCGACCGGGCTGGCGCTGATCGCCACCACGTATGCCGTCGGTCATGCCCGTAATCAGGCGCTGGCGGTGTCGGCGGCCATGCAGGGCCTCGGCTCGGTGCTAGGGCTCGTCCTGGGTGGTGCGCTGACCGGCCTGTCCTGGCGGCTGGCGTTCCTGGTCAACGTGCCGATCGGCATCTTCATCATCGTCGTCGCGCTGACCCGTCTCGAGGAAACCCGGCACGAGCGTCTCAAACTCGACGTCACCGGTGCGCTGCTCGCCACCCTGGCGTGTACCGCGGCAGTGCTCGTCTTCACCCAAGGCCCACCGCGTGGCTGGATCGATCCGTGGGTGATCGGTGCCGGCGTGGCGGCGGTGGTGTTCCTGGTCGCCTTCCTGATCGTCGAACGCGGCGCCGATAATCCGCTAGTGCCGTTCTCGGTGTTCGACAACCGCAGCCGGGTCGCCTCCTTCGTCGCGTACTTCCTGGCCGGCGGCGTGATGCTGACCCTCAGCGTCATGATCGGCCTGCTCGTCCAGGATGTGCTCGGCTACTCGCCGCTGCGGGCGGGAATCTGCTTCATGCCGTTCGCGGCCGCCTTCGTCGTCGGTAATGTCGCGGCCACCAAGCTGGCGCTGCGAGTGCCGCCGCGCTGGGTGATCCTCGGCGGCGGGCTGCTTGTGCTCGCGGCCATGCTCTACGGCTCGACGCTGAACCGCCAGATCCCGTATTTCCCCGACCTCTTTGTCCCGATCGTCGTGGGCGGCCTGGGGATCGGCATCATCTCGGTGATCCTGCCGCTGTGCACGCTGGCCAATGTCGGCCCGCGGGAGATCGGCCCGGTCTCCTCGATCACCCTCATGGTGTTCAACCTCGGCGGGCCGCTGGTGCTGGTGGTCATCCAGGCCGTGCAGACCTCCCGCACCCTGTACCTGGGCGGCACCACAGGGCCGGTGAAGTACATGACGCCCGCCCAGCTCGACGCGCTCGGCTACGGTTACACCTATTCGCTGCTGTGGGTCGCCGGCATCGCGCTGCTCGTCGGGGTTGCCGCCCTCGGGATCGGCTTCTCCACCCGGGATATCGCCGCCGCTCAGCACACCCGCGAAGCGGTCGAGGCCGGCGAACTCTAGACACCTCACACCGCACGTTGCGGCCGGGTGAACTTATCCTTACCGGCCCGGTACGGTGCGGTAATTGATCCGGGCCAAAGGAGGTCGAGAGTATGGCGGATGAGCGTGGTTGCGTTTTCTTCCGACGACTTCGAGTCTTGGCCCACTCGGCGGGCGAATCCCGCTGATCAGGCGCAGGCGCGCCTTTTCGAGGAGATCCTGCGCAGGGAGCTGGACGAAGTCGAATTCCTCGCCGCGCGAATCCGGAGTGCCAGAGCGGATCACAGTGAGATCCGGCTGCGCCACGACATGCAGCGGTTCAACGCCCGCATCAACGAGCTGCGCGGGCTCCTCGACGCGCTGCAGATGCGGTTCAGCCCCTGAGGCGACGCGCCTAGATCAATCCCCGTCGCTTCGCTCGCCCCCGTGCCACCCGATAGCCGCCGTAAACCGCCGCTGCGACAAGGAAATTCACGAAGTACGCCAGATCGGCGCCGTGCACCGCGGTGGCTACCGGGCCGACGATCAGGTTGGTGTGCATGAACGGCACCGCCGCGGCGAACGCGACGAAGAACGCCGCAAGCGCCACCAGTCCGTCGGTGCGCGGCGTCACTTCGGCGGCAGGGTTCACGGTGTCGCGCCCGGCACTGCGGTAACGCCAGTCGATGGCCACGATCGCGACGAACGCCGGGATCCAGTAGCTGATGAACAGCAACACACCCTGGAAGCGGGAGGCCAGGTCACCGGAGTGCAGCCACATGATGAGCGCGAACGCGATCACTACCACCACGACCGCCGACACCGGCCGTCGCACCCGAACTCCGACGGTCTGCAGCGCCAGCGAGCCGCTGTAATCGTTCATCGCGTTGGAGGCCACCGAACCCAGCGCGATCACCAGCAGCGCCACCGCGCCCAGCACGCCGCCACCCATGATCTCCCGCACGCCCTGCGCGGTCTGGTCGGTGAGCGTGCCCGCGGCAGCCACCCCGATGGCCTGCACGGCGATATAGGCCACCGCCAGCCCGCCGAATGTGTAGCCGAACACCGCCTTCCGCGACGTGCTCACCGGCAGGTAGCGGCTGTAGTCGGAGGCATAGCTGGCCCACGAGATCGCCAGGCTCAGCGCGATCGTGACCTCGAGGGCGAACGCCCCGGCCAGATCCGCACCGCTCAGGGTGGGCAGCGAGATCACCTGATGTCCACCGATCAATTTCCAGGCGAACACCGCGAACGTCACGATGAGCACCACGGTCATCACGGCTTGCACGCGGTGGATCACCTCGTAGCCGAAGACCCCGACGGCGCCCTGCGCCGCCAGTACGATGACGACCGCCAGCCAGAACGGCATACCCACCAGCTCGGCCAGCGCCTCACCACCGAACAGCCCGACCAGGCCGTCCCAGGCGATCGACGACAACCACTGGATCACCGCGACCACGCCGACGGTGCCGCCAAATGCCATGCGCGCGTTGGGTAATTGCGCGGTGCCGGTGCGCGGACCCCAGGTGGACAGATAGCCGACGGCCAGCGAGCCGACGACGGTGCCGATCACCATCGCCAGCAGGCCCAGCCAGAACCCCAGCCCGAGCACCACGGCCAGCGTGCCGGTGAACACCACCGTCATGTTGACCTGAGGGGCGAACCACACCGTGAACAGTCGCCGGGCGGATCCGTACCGGTTGCCCGGCGGGATCGGTGCGATGCCGTGGGTCTCGACCGCCATGTCACCGACATGGGATGGCATCCGGCCGGAGTAGGTTTGGGCCGCCAGAGAGGACCCAGCAGGCGCTGTGGGCGACGATTCAGGTGTCACCCATCCACCCTAGAGTGCCGGTGACCGCACGCCGCCGCCGGAGGAAGATGAGCCGAATGGTCACCACGCAGCCCAACAAGCACGAAGCCCCCGAGCCGCCGGAGACGTGGCAGGACCGCTTCCGCGACGCCGTCGCCCCGCGCACCCTGGCACTCGGGGTCGGTGTGCTGTTGCTGCAATTCGCGTTCATCCTGTCCTACCTCGGCGCATTTCATTCGCCAACGCCGCACCAGATCCCGGTGGCCGTCGTCGCTCCCGCGCAGGTGGCGGGCCAGGTCGTCGGCCAGCTCAACGGCCTGGCCGGTGATCCCGTCAAGGCGTCGGCCGCCGCCGACGAGGACGCCGCCCGCGCGGCATTGCGCGCCGGTGACATCTCCGGTGTCTACGTCCTTAACCCGGCCGGCACCGACGACCGGCTGCTTGTGGCCTCCGGCGGCGGTACCGCCGTCTCGGGTGCGCTGGAGCAGATCTTCACCAAGGTGACCGCGGCCCAGCAGCGCACCGTCACCGTCGACGACATCGTCCCGCTGTTCTCGGGCGACGCCCGCGGGCTGTCCGGGTTCTACCTCGTCGTCGGCTGGGTGGTCGGCGGGTATCTGTTCGCCTCGATGCTGGGCATCGCCAAAGGCTCACGGCCGGCGACCTTTCCGCGTTCCCTCTGGCGGCTGGGCGCCACGGTGCCCTACGCGCTGGCGTCCGGGTTCGGCGGCGCGGTGGTCGCCGAGCCGGTGCTGCACGCCATGAACGGCCACTTCTGGTCGATCGCCGGGATCGGCACACTGGTGACGTTGTCCGCGGCGACGGTGACCATCGCGTTGCAGATCCTGTTCGGTGTCATCGGGATCGGGCTGACCGTGGTGATCTTCGTGATCCTCGGCAACCCGTCGGCCGGCGGTGCGTACCAGCCATCGGTGCTGCCGCCGTTCTGGCGCGCGATCAGCGGCGTGCTGCCCAACGGCGCGGGCACCGACGCCATCCGCCGCATCGTGTACTTCGACGGCCATGGGATCACCCATTCGATCGTCGTGCTGGTCTGTTGGATCGTCGGCGGGGTGGCGGTAAGCCTGATCGGCGCGGCGATGTTCCACCGCGGACAGACCGCGGCGGCGTGACGATGGACGACCACGCGCGGCCGAGCCGCCAGGAGATCTCCGATGCGACCGCCGAACTGGGTTGGCGCCTGGTGCTCGGCGCCATCTATGCCGAAGTCGCCGCGCCGTCGCTCGCACAGGCCAGCCAGGTGGCTGCACTGGCGGTGCAGGCCGCAGGCGATGCCGGACAGGGTCATCTGAGCGTCGACATCCGCGCGGACCGCGCGGTGCTGCGCCTGCAGTCGGCGACCCAGTGGGCGGTGACGGGCCTGGACATCGGCCTGGCGCGCAGGATTTCGGCAGAGCTGACCGGCCGTGGGCTGCGGCTCGCGCCCGGCTCGGTGCAGGCGATCGAGATCGCCATCGACGCCCTCGACATCCGCGCCGTCCGCCCGTTCTGGAAGGCGGTCACCGGCTACGTCGACGAGCCCGGACCATCCGACCTCAGCGACGGGCTGATCGATCCGGCGGGGCGCGGTCCGGCGATCTGGTTTCAGCAGATGGACGCCCCGCGGCCGCAGCGCAACCGCATCCACCTCGACGTCGACGTGCCGCATGACGCGGCCGCTGAACGCATCGCGGCGGCACTCGCGGCGGGCGGGACGTTGCTGTCCGATTCGGCGGCGCCCGCGTTCTGGGTACTGGCCGACGCGGAGGGCAACGAGGTCTGCATCTGCACCTGGCAGGGGCGGGACTGAGGGCATCGCTAGGCTGGCCCACTGTGATCACCCGCATGTCCGAGCTGTTCTTGCGCACGCTGCGCGATGACCCGGCCGACGCCGAAGTGCCCAGCCACAAACTGTTGATCCGCGCCGGCTACGTCCGGCCGGTGGCGCCGGGGCTGTACACATGGCTGCCGCTGGGCCTGCGGGTGCTGCGCAAGATCGAGAAGATCGTGCGCGAGGAGATGGTCGCGATCAACGGGCAGGAGATCCTGTTCCCGGCGCTGCTGCCGAAGGCGCCGTATGAGACCACCAACCGCTGGACGGAGTACGGCGACGGGGTGTTCCGGCTCAAGGACCGCCGCGACAACGACTACATGCTCGGCCCCACCCACGAAGAGTTCTTCACCCTGACGGTGAAGGGGGAGTACAGCTCCTACAAGGACTTCCCGCTGGTGCTGTTCCAAATCCAGACGAAGTACCGCGACGAGGCTCGCCCCCGGGCCGGCATCCTGCGCGGGCGCGAGTTCATCATGAAGGACTCGTACTCGTTCGACGTCGCCGACGACGGCCTCAAGACCGCCTATCACGCGCACCGCGAGGCGTACCAGAACATGTTCAAGCGCATGGCAATTCGCTATGTGATCGTCTCGGCGGTGTCCGGCGCGATGGGCGGCTCGGCTTCCGAGGAGTTCCTGGCCGAGAGCGAGGTCGGTGAGGACACGTTCGTGCGCTGTCTGCAGTCGGGGTACGCCGCCAACGTGGAGGCGGTGGTCACCGCGATCCCGGAGGCACAGCCGGTCAACGGCCTGCCCGAGGCCACGGTGCATGACACCCCCGACACCGCGACCATCGCCACACTGGTCGAGTGGGCCAACTCCGCGGGCCTGGGCCGGGAGGTGACGGCGGCCGACACGCTCAAGAACGTGCTGCTCAAGGTGCGGGTGCCGGGCGGTGAGTGGGAGCTGCTGGCCATCGGCGTGCCCGGTGACCGCGAGGTCGACGACAAGCGCCTCGGCGCCGCGCTGGAGCCGGCGGAGTACGCCATGCTCGACGATGCGGATTTCGCCAAGCACCCGTTCCTGAAGAAGGGGTACATCGGCCCGACAGGCTTGCTCGCCAACGGTGTTCGCTACCTGGTTGATCCGCGGGTGGTGGACGGAACGACGTGGATCACCGGCGCCGACGAAACCGGTAAGCATGTCGTCGGCCTGGTGGCCGGCCGCGATTTCGTCGCCGACGGCACCATCGAGGCCGCCGAGGTGCGCGACGGCGACCTGTCACCTGATGGCGCCGGACCGCTGGTGTCGGCGCGTGGCATCGAGATCGGCCACATCTTCCAGCTGGGCCGCAAGTACACCGACGCGTTCTCCGCTGATGTGCTCGGCGAGGACGGCAAGCCTGTGCGACTGACCATGGGCTCCTACGGTGTCGGCGTGTCCCGGCTGGTCGCGGTGATCGCCGAGCAGCAGCACGACGAGCTCGGACTGCGCTGGCCGTCGTCGGTGTCGCCGTTCGACGTGCACGTGGTGATCGCCAACAAGGACGCGGCCGCGCGTACCGGTGCCGAAGAACTGGCCCGCGATCTGGACCGGCTGGGCCTGGAAGTTCTGCTCGACGACCGCACCGCGTCGCCGGGGGTGAAGTTCAAGGACGCCGAATTACTCGGCGTGCCATGGATCGTCGTGGTCGGGCGCGGCTGGGCCGAGGGAGTCGTCGAGCTGCGCAACCGATTCGGCGGCGAGAAGCGCGAAGTCGGCGTGGACGGCGCGGTCGAGGAGATCGCCGCGGCGTTGGCCGAGCCCCAGCCCTAGCTGCTCGGTGCCGACCGGGCGGCTGACGGCCTGGCCGAATGCCCCCGCGGCCCGCGGGTGGTGGCAGCGCTGGGCTTGCTCGTCGACCGCTGAGCCGGTCCGACCGTGACACGGCCCGGCTTATTGCGTTCCGGTGCG
>JAHFVD010000050.1 GCA_023264735.1 Mycobacterium sp.
GCGCCCCCGGCAGGAATCGAACCTGCGACCTAGGGATTAGAAGGCCCTTGCTCTATCCGACTGAGCTACGGAGGCAGCGCGTGGATAGTCTAGCGGGGCTGGTTTGCCAGAAGGGGCGCGTGTAGCTCTCTGTGAATTGGAATCTCGCTGAGCGCAGATCCACGCGTGCGTTCAGTCAGTTCCGAACCGGGCCTGCAAACCCTTCTGTAGCCGCTGCACTTCCTTCAGCTTCTCCCTCAGTCGCAGCACCGGTTCGGGGGTCCGCTCGGCACCCCACCCGGCGTCGAGCCGGCTCGACCAGCGGCGCTCAGCAACGAGGATCAGGTCCTCGAGGTCCTCGATCTCGGCCTGCATCAACTCGTTGAACAGCCTCGCCTGAGCTGCATCGTTGGGATGAAATCCATGCTCCGTCGACTTGCGCGGAAACCGCCGGCTCAGGGGCGCGGACGCGTGCGTGATGTACGTCGGCTCGGCGCGAGCGGTCAGGGCGCCGGCGGGGACGGGGTACGGCTCTTCGAGAAGCATCGTCAAATCATCGCTGGGAATCGCTTCGCGTTTCCTGGGAGTCAAGTTGGAAGACAACCCGACGCCACTGGATATTCACTTTGCCAGCGCTCTGACCGGCGCGGCTGAGCTATCTAGCTTCGCTCGCCAGTTATCTTGATCGCTGGCCTGCGGGGAATGGCCCTGCGCCAAAATAGAACCTGAGAATTCCTCAGGTTCGGCCAAAGTTGAGTTATGGTGTGACGACTGGCACACGCCCGGAAGTGGCAAAGGCGTTAGGCAAGCTAAGGACAAGGGAGCCTTCAGCTATGAGCAGCCCGATCGAGCAGGTCACCGCGCGCTGTGCGCAGGCGTTCCACACTGGTTCGCTACTGCTCCGCGGGTCGCCAGCGGCCGCGGGATGGGTGCTCGGCTGGCTCTCGGCCGAATTCGCCCCGCACGTCCTCACCGGTCACGCGCTCTCTGTCGTTCCGTCGCCGCTGGAGAAGATCGCCTGCGCGCTGGCTGTCCAGAATGCCGACACCGTCCTCGATGCAGCTCTTGAAGGCACCTTCGGCAAGAACTACACCGACGCCGTGCGCCATCCGCTCGAGGAGTACGCCGCCCGTCGGCCGAACCTGGCCGGCGTCATCGCCGCCATGCGGCACCGGGGCCGGTACGCGAAGAAGACCACGAACATCTCGTACGGACCCGGCGGACGCAACCACCTGCTCGACATCTGGCGCCGCCCCGACCTGCCCGAGGGGTATCGCGCGCCGGTCCTGATTCATGTGCCTGGCGGTGCATGGTCGGTCAATGACAAACGGGGCCAGGGCTATCCGCTGATGACTCGGATGTCCGAGCTGGGTTGGATCTGCGTCTCGATCAACTACAGTCGCAGCCCGCGCAACGCCTTCCCAAGCCACATCATCGACGTCAAACGCGCCATCGCCTGGGTCAGGGAGAACATCGCCGAATACGGGGGAGATCCCGAGTTCATCGCCATCACCGGCGGCTCGGCCGGCGGGCACCTGTCCTCACTCGCGGCGCTCACTGCGGGTGACCCCACGTTCCAGCCGGGCTTCGAAGGCGCGGACACCAGCGTGCAGGCCGCCGCGCCCTATTACGGCGTCTACGACCTCACCAGCTCCGACAGCATGCACCCGCTGATGATGCCGCTGCTCGAGCACGTCGTCATGCAGCGCCGCCTGGCCGACGAGCCCGAGATGTACCGGAACGCCTCGCCCATGCATCGCATCCACCGCAACGCGCCGCCGTTTTTCGTGCTGCACGGTGAGAACGACGCCGTCATCCCGAGTTCGCAGGCGCGAGCGTTCACTGCCGCGCTGCGAAAGTCCGGCCCCCGCACTGTTTCTTACGCGGAACTGCCCAACGCGCACCACGCGTTCGACCACATCGCGACCCTGCGCTGCCAGCTGGCGGCCGAGGCCGTCGCGAGCTTCCTCGGCATCGTCTATGGCCGGCACGTCGCCGCAGGAAAGCGCACCAGAAGGGTCGCGGTCAGCTCAGCGAGCTGACGCTCAGGCCACCGTCATCAGATAGTCCGCGCCACCGAGATAGACGATGGTGGACGGGCTCGGGGTGACCGCGGCGTTGACGATCGCGGTCGCGAACTCTTCGACCGGGGCGATGATGGTCTCGTCGCCGGACACCACCGTCACGTGGATTCCCGCGTGGTCGAGCTCCGAACGCATTGTGTAGAGCGCGGTTTCGCCTGCCCGCTTGCTGGCGGCGACTCCCGAATATCCCTTCGGCACAGCCTTGTTCGGGTAGAAGTGCGCCTGGTGGCTGGTGACGTAGACGATCCGGGCGCCAACCGGCATCAGCGGCATGGCCAGCGACGCGAGTTGGCGCTGGGCATCGCGATTGCGCCGCATCTCGAGGCCGCCTGACGCGTTGAGGATCAACGCGTCCAGCCTTCCGAAATGAGTCGTGATGTATTGCATCATCGCCGCGACCTCAACATCGTCGGAGATGTCGGCCGCCAGAGCCGTCGCGCTGCCGCCGGCACTGCGGATCGCCTCGACGACCGCGTTCGCCCGGTTCACCTTCTCGCGGTAGTTCACGATGACGTGGGTATCGGGGGATGCGAGCTGGCGCGCGACCTCGGCTCCGATGCCTCTCGATGCGCCCGTGATCAAGACGACGCGTGCAGGTTGCTGCATGGCGGGTTCCTTCCGTTGCTGCGGCGAAGCCCACGCTACACGAACTCTAAGAAAAATAAGGTAAACATAAGATAACGCTAAGCGATGGCAGGCCCCTCAGATCGGCGAGCTGACGTCCTGCGGCCGCAGCAGCGGCAGCACCACTGCGATGACGACCAGCCAGCCCAGCGTCGCCACGGGAATCGCCCACATCCGCCGCGCTGCCAGCGCGAGCTGGCAGCGATCGGTCGCGCCGGCGAATGTCGCCTGCGCCAGGTCCGCGCTAAAACCGCTGCCGCACTTGACTTGTACGCCCCACGGGTCGAATTCGGGTAGGTAAACCGGCCAACGCAGCGCGAGCAGGCCGACCGTCAGCAGCACCACCGCGACGGCGCCCGCGACGATGCGCCGGGTCATCACGTCATGCAGACATTCGCGAACAGCAGCACCGGCCACGACGCGATGGACCCGAGGAACGACACGGCCAGATCGACACCGTGCAGCTGCTGCAGGTGCTCGGTGTGGGTCGACGACCACACCAGGCCGACCGCGAGATAGGGGATGCCGAGCAGCAACCCGATCCCGATCAGTTCGGCGATGGTCAGCTTGTAATTGAGTATCTGCCGAAGCTTCGTCAGCAGCATTGAGGTCCCCTTCCGCCCCAGGTGAGCCCAATCGTAATCAGTACGGCCACCAACGAAAGCAATTTGTGAGAACCTGGGTTTTCAGACTCGGGGAGGGGCCTGATGGTCGATTTGATGACGAGAGTCCGCCGAGTGCTGAACTACAAAGTCAGCATCGAAGCGCTGATCGAGGTGGCGATGTGGCTGGCGGTGCCGCATCTGATCATCGGGCTGACGTGGGCCTTCTTCCATCCTGACGCGGTGCTGCAACTGGAGGTCCAGCTCGACCGGATCCTGCCCGCCGGTGCGGACGTCGGCGCCTACGTGATCGCCGCCCTGTTGTGGCCGGCGCTCTTGGTGCTGCCGCCGCTGTGCGTGGCTTAGCCGAACTCGGCTGAACTCTTCGTCTTCTCGCGGGCGCCGCTGAAGGCTTGCGGCGGAATCGATTGCCGCGTCAGGCCAGACATGCCAAGCCGTCTCACAATCGAGGCCCGCCACCGTTGCGTGCCGACTAGCGTGGTCGGGGTGAGCGGACCCGTTGACGAACTCGGCGCCCTGGACATGCTGCTGCATCGCGGGGAGGCCAATCCGAGGACTCGGTCGGGCATCATGGCCCTGGAGATTCTCGATCGCACACCGGATTGGAATCGGTTCCGGACGGGTTTCGAGAACGCGTCGCGCAAGGTGCTCCGGTTGCGTCAACGGGTCGTCGTGCCGACCCTGCCGACGGCGGCGCCCCGCTGGGTGGTGGACCCCGACTTCAACCTCGACTTCCACGTCCGTCGCGTGCGCGTCCCCGAGCCCGGCACCCTGCGCGAGGTCCTCGATCTGGCCGAAGTGAGCCTGCAGTCGCCGCTGGACATCTCGCGACCGCTGTGGACGGCCACCCTCGTGGAAGGCCTGGAAGGCGGTAAGGCCGCCACCCTGCTGCACCTGAGCCACGCGGTCACCGACGGTGTCGGCGCGACCGCGATGTTCGCCGAGATCTACGACCTGGAACGCGAACCAGCCCCCCGGCCCGCGCCGCCGATGCCGGTGCCGCAGGACCTCACGCCCAACGACCTGATGCGCGAAGGGTTCAACCAACTGCCCGGCGCGATCGTCAGCGGGTTGTTCGGCGCCGTCTCGGGCGGAATCTCGGTGATCGGGCGCGTGGTACGCAACCCGGGAACGGCCGTGTTGGACGCCGTCGACTACGCCCGCTCCGGACGCCGCGTCGTTGGCCGCGCCGCCGAACCGTCCCCGCTGCTGCGGCGCCGCAGCCTGTCCTCGCGAAGTGAAGCCATCGAGATGAAGCTGACCGACTTACGGTCGGCCGCACACGCCGCCGGCGGCTCGATCAACGACGCCTACCTGGCCGGGTTGTGCGGGGCGCTACGGCGCTACCACGAGGCGCTCGGCGTGCCGATCAACAGCCTGCCGATGGCGGTGCCGGTGAGCCTGCGCGCCGAGGCGGACCCGGCCGGAGGCAACCGGTTCGCCGGGGTCAACCTCGCCGCGCCGATCGCTGTCGCGGACGCGGGCGTGCGCATCCAGAAGATCCGCAAGCAGATGACCTCACGGCGCGAGGAGGCGGCCATCGATTTGATGGGCGCCATCGCGCCGGTGGTCGGACTGTTGCCCGATGCCGTGCTCGAGGCGATGACCGGGTCGGTCATCGCTTCGGATGTGCAGGCCAGCAATGTGCCCGTCTATGCCGGTGATACGTACATCGCCGGGGCTAAAGTGTTGCGGCAGTTCGGAATCGGCCCGCTTCCAGGGGTGGCGATGATGGTCGTGCTGGTGTCTCGCGGCGGCTTCGCGACGGTGACCGCCCGCTACGACCGCGCATCGATCACCGACGAGGACCTGTTCGCGCAATGCCTGCGTGAGGGTTTCGACGAGGTGCTGGCGCTGGCCGGAGATCCGCCGCCGCGCGTGGTGCCCTCGTCGTTCCCCGACCAGGTCGACAACTCCGCCCAACCCTCCACGAACGGATCGGTGTCCTTCTGATGAGCGACATCCAGATGCGGCTGCCCGGGTCGGTCGCCGAGGTGATGGCCAGCCCGGAGGGGCCGCAGATCGGAGCGTTCTTCGATCTGGACGGCACGCTGGTGGCCGGGTTCACCGCCGTCATCCTCACCCAGGAACGCTTCCGCAGCCGCGACATGGGCATCGGTGAGCTGATCACGATGATCGCCGCCGGCCTCAACCATCAGCTCGGCCGGCTGGAGTTCGAGGAGCTGATCACCAAGGCGTCACAGGCTTTGCGTGGACGGGCGATGAGCGATCTGCACGAGATCGGCGAGCGGATGTTCGTGCAGAAGATCGAAAACCGGATCTATCCGGAGATGCGCGAGCTGGTGCATGCGCACATGGAGCGCGGGCACACCGTGGTGCTCAGCTCGTCGGCGCTGACCATTCAGGTCGAACCGGTGGCCCAGTTCCTGGGGATCAAGAACACCTTGACCAACCGGTTCGAGGTCGATGGCAACGACGTGCTGACCGGCGACGTGATCCGGCCCATCCTGTGGGGTCCGGGCAAGGCCAACGCCGTGCAGAAGTTTGCCGCCGACAACGACATTGACCTCAAAGGCTCCTATTTCTACGCCGACGGCGACGAGGACGTCGCACTGATGTATTTGGTCGGCAATCCGCGGCCCACCAACCCCGAGGGCAAGATGGCCGCGGTAGCCCGCCGGCGCGGCTGGCCGATCCTGCAATTCCACAGCCGCGGCGGCGGCGGTGTGATGGGTCAGGTCCGCACCCTGCTCGGTGTCGGCGCGTTGGTGCCGGCCGCGACCGGCGCGATCTGGTGGGGGGCGTTGACCCGGAGCCGTCGGCGCGGGCTGAACTTCTTCACCACCGCATTCCCGAATCTGCTGCTGGCCGTAAACGGCGTGCGGCTCAACGTGCTTGGCCGAGAGAACCTCACAAAGCAACGCCCCGCGGTGTTCATCTTCAACCACCGCAATAACGCCGACCCCGTCATCACGGCGTCCCTACTCCGGGACAACTGGACCGGTGTCGGCAAGAAGGAACTGCAGAGCGACCCCGTCGTCGGCACGCTGGGCAAGCTCGTCGACACCGTGTTCATCGACCGTGACGACCCCAAGGCCGCCGTCGAAACCATGCGTCAGGTCGAGGAGATGGTGGCCAAGGGCCTGTCGATCATGATCGCGCCTGAAGGCACCCGGCTGGACACCAGGACCGTCGGCCCGTTCAAGAAGGGGCCGTTCCGGTTGGCGATGGCAGCCGGTGTTCCGTTGGTCCCGATCGTGATCCGCAACGCCGAGGTGATCGCCTCCCGCGACTCCTCCACCATGAACCCCGGCGAGGTGGATATCGTTGTCTATCCGCCGCTTTCGGTCGCGGACTGGACGCTCGACGATCTCTCGGAACGCATCGACGAGGTTCGCCAGCTGTATCTGGACACGCTCAAGGACTGGCCGGAAGACAAGGTGCCGGTGCATCCGATCTACAAGAAGGCGCCCGCGAAGAAGGCCGCCAAAAAGGCGCCCGCCAAAAAGGCGCCCGCCAAAAAGGCGCCCGCCAAGAAGGCGGCGGCCAAGAAAGCTCCCGCCGCAAAGGCTCCCGCTGCAAAGTCGCCGAATGCCAAGGGCCGCAAATGACCCGTTCTGACCACCTGGCCGACTTCAGCACCACCGACGATGCGCTGGTGCTGGCGTCGGTGTCGTCCAAGGCTGAATTCGAACTGCTCAACGACTGGTTGCACGCACAGCGCAGGGCGCACCCCGACACCAGGGTCGAGGTGCTGCGCCTGCCCGCCGGTGATCCGCCGCCCGGCGTGGTGGCTTCGCTCGTCGAGGAGCTCTCCGGCGGCGAGGACCGCCTGGTGGTCCCGGTGCGGGTGTTCTGGGTTCCCGGCGGCTTGCCCACCCGGGTCAAGATCGTCGGCCTGCTGTCCGGGCGCGACACGTACCGGCCGCCGCAAGTGTTGCAGCGCAACATCCTTCGTAAGGATCCGTCCCGAGCCCGCATCGTCGCCGGCGAACCGGCGAAGGTGTCAGAACTGCGCCAGCTGTGGCAGGAGCACACCGTTGGCGACAGCCCGCGCGACTTCGCCCGCTTCGTGCTGCGCCGAGCGGCCCTGGCGGTCGAGCGGATGGAACTACGCCTGCTTGGACCGGAATACAAGTCGCCGCAACTGATCACCGACGAGCTGATGTCCTCCACGCGTTTCATGGAGGGCCTGGAGCAGATCCCGGGGGCCACGCCGGCCAAGGCAGAGGAGATGCTCAACGAGCTGGCCACCGGGTGGAGCCGGTTCTCCGTCGACCTGATCCCCAACCTCGGGCGTGCCATCTTCAGCCGGGGATTCGATCCCCGAATCGACTACGACACCATGGAAATCGAGTCCATGCGCCGCGGTCTTGAAGACCACCCGGCGGTTCTGTTGTGGTCGCACCGGTCCTACCTCGACGGCGTCATCGTCCCGGTCGCCATGCAGGAGAACAAGTTACCGCCGGCGCACACGTTCGCCGGGATCAACCTGTCTTTCGGGTTCATGGGACCGCTGATGCGGCGCTCGGGTGTCATCTTCCTGCGCCGTAAGCTCGACGATCCGCTGTACAAATACGTGCTGCGCCAGTTCGTCGGGTTCATCGTGCAGAAGCGCTTCAATCTCAGCTGGTCGATCGAGGGCACCCGGTCGCGCACCGGAAAGATGTTGCCGCCCAAGCTCGGTCTGCTCGCCTACGTGGCCGACGCCTATCTAGACGGCCGCAGCGAGGACATCCTGCTGCAGCCGGTATCGATCAGTTTCGACCAGCTGCACGAAACCACCGAATACGCCAACTATGCCCGCGGCGGGGAGAAAACGCCGGAGAGCGCGGAGTGGCTGTTCAATTTCATCAAGGCGCAGGGCGAGCGCAACTACGGCAAGATCTACGTCCGTTTCCCCGAGGCGGTGTCGATGCGCCAATACCTCGGCGAGCCGGGTGGCGATGTCGCGACCGATGAGGCCGCCAAACGTCTAGCCATGCAGAAGATGGCGTTCGAGGTGGCGTGGCGGATCCTGCGGGTGACACCGATCAACGCCACCGGGCTGGTGTCGGCGTTGCTGCTCGCCACTCGCGGTCGTGCGCTGACGCTGAGCCAGCTGCACCACACACTGCAGGACTCGCTGGATTACCTTGAACGCAAGCAGAATCCGATCACCAACAGCGCCCTGCGGCTGCGCACCCCCGAAGGGGTGCGGGCCGCGGTCGACGCCATGTCCAATGGCCACCCGGTCACTCGAGTGGACGGCGGCCACGAGCCGGTGTGGCGGATCGCCCCAGAGCACGAACACGAGGCGGCCTTCTACCGCAACACGCTGATCCACGCGTTCCTGGAAACCGCGATCGCCGAACTGGCACTGGCCCATGCCGGCCGTGCACCCGACGGTGACCGGGTGGCGGTGTTCTGGGATCAGGCGATGCGGTTGCGCGATCTGCTGAAGTTCGATTTCTACTTCGCCGATTCCGCGGCCTTCCGCGAGCACCTCGCCGAAGAGCTGTCATGGCAAGATGATTGGGAGATCCACGTCGCCGCCGGTGGTGACGCGGTGGATAACCTGTTGCGCCGCAAGCACCCGCTGATGTCGCACGCCATGCTGCGCCCGTTCATCGAGGCCTACGAGATCGTCGCCGACGTGCTGTGTGACGCACCGACCGACATCGAGGAGAAGGAACTGACCAGGCGGGCGCTGGGCGTGGGCGCCCAGTACGCGGCGCAGGGCAGGATCCGCAGCAACGAGTCGGTGTCGGCGTTGCTGTTCGCGACCGCGCGGCAGGTGGCCGCCGACCAGCACCTGCTGGAAGCCGCCCCGGATCTGCGGCAGCGTCGGGAGGCTTTCCTGCACGAGTTGCGCGGCATCCTGAAGGACATGATCCGCATCGGCGGGCTGTCCGCCGAGCAGTTCGTTGCCCGCGAGCTGAAATTACGTGAGAAGGACGCCTGAACTTACGCTGAAGCCATGACCGCGCCCGCCGACCGCCGCACCGTGGTCTGGCCGGTGCTGTGGATGGTGGCGTTGCTCGCCGGGATCACCGCCGCCGGCATCGGCGCGCTGTCGCTGGCCGAGGCGCTGACGGCGACCGGTCTGCCCGACCCGGGCCCGGTCACCACGTTGGGGCTGCCGTTCGTGCGGGCGGCCGGTGAGATCGCGGCGGTGCTGGCCGTCGGATCGTTCATGTTCGCGACGTTCTTCGTGCCGCCGCAGGACAGCGGGGTGCTCGACGTCGCCGGCTACCGCGCGCTGAAGATGGGTGTCGCCGCCTCGGGGGTATGGGCGGTGTGCGCCGTCCTGTTGATTCCGCTGACCGTGTCCGACGTGTCCGGCCAACCGCTGGGTGACCACCTCAACCCGGTTCAGTTGTGGTCGGTGGCCAGCCTGGTCGACACCGCCGGAGCCTGGCGGTGGACGGCGTTTCTTGCGCTGGTGGTGGCGGCCGCGGGCCGTGCGGTGCTGCGCTGGTCGTGGACGCCGTTTCTGCTGGCCGGCTCGCTGATGACGCTCATCCCGCTGGGCCTGACCGGGCACTCGTCGGCGGGCGGCGCGCACGACATCGCCACCAACAGCCTGTTGATCCATCTGCTGGCCGGCGCGCTGTGGGCGGGCGGGCTGCTGGCCTTGCTGGCCCATGCACTCCGCGGCGGCGAGCATGCCGGCCTGGCGGCGCGGCGGTTCTCGGCCGTCGCGTTCTGGTGCTTCATCGCGATGGCGCTCTCCGGCGTCATCAACGCCTTTGTCCGGATGAGGCTCTCAGACCTGTTCGCCACCGAGTACGGCTGGCTGGTGGTGGCCAAGGTCGTCGCGCTGTGTTCGCTGGGCGTCATCGGGTGGCGGCAACGCCGCGGGCCGGTGGCCGCGCTGCAGGCCGACCCTCAGGCGCGCGGCGTGCTGATCCGGCTGGCCTTTGTCGAGGCGCTGGTGTTCGGCCTGACGTTCGGCATCGCGGTCGGCTTGGGCCGCACCCCGCCGCCCGCGCCGCTGAACGCCAACCCGTCGCCCGCCGAAGTGGCGATCGGCTACGACTTCGCCGGCCCGCCGACCGTCGCGCGGACCCTGCTGGACTGGCGCTTCGACCTGGCGTTCGGCACTGCGGCCATCGTGTTCGCCGCGGTCTATCTGGCCGGAGTGATCCGGTTGCGTCGCCGCGGCGACGCCTGGCCGGTGGGCCGGACCGTCGCCTGGGTGCTGGGCTGCGCGGTGCTGCTGTTCACCACGTCGTCGGGTCTGGGCCGCTATATGCCGGCGATGTTCAGCATGCACATGGCCGCGCACATGCTGCTGTCGATGTTGGTGCCGGTTCTGCTGGTGCTGGGTGCGCCGGTCACGCTGGCGCTGCGGGCGCTGCCGACGGCGGGCAAGGGCAATCCGCCCGGGCCGCGGGAGTGGCTGCTGGACGCTCTGCACAGCAGGTGGTCGCGGTTCTTCACCCATCCGGTCGTGGCCACCATCGTGTTCGTCGCCGGGTTCTACGGCCTGTACTTCGGTGGCATCTTCGACGCCGCGGTGAGCAATCACGGCGCGCATGTGCTGATGAACCTGCACTTCCTGATGAGCGGCTACCTGTTCTACTGGGTCGTCATCGGCGTCGATCCCACCCCGCGGCCGTTGCCGCCGGTGGCCAAGATCGGCATGGTGTTCGCCTCGCTGCCGCTGCACGCGTTCTTCGGTGTGGTGATGATGGGCCAGCAGCGGGTACTGGGGGAGAGCTTCTACCGGTCGCTACAGCTGAGCTGGCATACCGACCTGCTCGATGATCAGCATCTCGGTGGTGGAATCGCTTGGGCCGCAGGTGAAATCCCGCTCGTGCTGGTGATGATCGCGCTGCTGGTCCAGTGGAGCCGCAGCGATCGGCGCACGGCCAAGCGCCTAGATCGCGCTGCCGACCGCGACGACGACGCCGACCTGGCCGCCTACAACGCGATGCTGGCGGAGATGGCCCGCCGCGAGAACAACCGCTGACGACGCGCTTCGTTCGTCGACCGTAACCCCAGGGCGGTGAAGGCCGATCTGGCGCCGTGGCGTTACGTTCGCGGCGGGTTTAGATCGGATTTCCGTAGCGCCGGGATTCGATTGTCGATTGAGGCTCCCTGTGTGGTTGTGGAGGAGCCGCCGGAAGTGATGGTTGCCGGTAGGACTCCGGAAGATCGTCTATGCGTTCAACCAGGTCTTCGAGGGGCCACCCCGACCATCGGATGACATCGGGATCGTCGCCAGGCTGGAGTGATGAGTTGCCTGGCCAGCCTTCCTCAAGATCGAGCAAGTAGTAGTACAAGGCGGGATCGTCGTTGTCGTTCCACGGGCCCGGGTCGATGAGTGACCTCGTGGTGTCTCGGACCAAACCCCAAGTGATATCTGACGGCGGAGTTCTGTAGACCAGGTACATCATTGAACCCTCGGTCCATGCGTGCGAGACGTGGAAGGCATAGTGACCGGGACGAACCTGATCCGAGTTCTTCGCATTCTGAATTGCGATGTGCCGCAGCAGATCGCGCAAGACGTTTGCCGCGAATGAGCCCTCGCCGGCAATGGAGTCAGTTGATGGGCACATTGTTATTCACCCACGGTGGTGTCCACGTCCAGTTCGGTCCGAGTTCCACTACGCCACTTCCTCCTGCAATGGGATACATGGTGATCAAACCCTTCTGCCCGCCTCCGGGGACAGTCGGGCTCCCGTTAATGTTGGCGACGATCCTCATCGTCAGGCTTTCGCCAGTGTCGTTGCAACTGGGTATTCCGAGCGGCCCCGATGTGCAGTGCACCCGGTTGATTGGGACCTCATAGACGACTGTCCCGTTTGTGTTGCTGATCGGCCGACTATGAGAGATGAGATCTTTGAACACATTCGGGTTGATGACGCCATGTCGCCAGTAGGCCTTGTCAAAGCCAAAACCTTGTTGGGTTTGTGCGTCGTAGTAGCCGCGACGCATGACTACGTGATTGCCGTCGAGGTCGGTTGCCTCGGCGACCACGTCGTTGATCGGATACGGAGAGGATGGCGGCGGGGCTTCCTTGAAGTCCACCGCCTGAACGCCGCCGTTCTCGGGAGGCTCGACAAATCGGTGATTGGACAACTCCGCAGTGGTCGCGGTGATCCTGGATGCAAGCTCATTGTCCGCGGTGCCGAGAGCGATTGCGCGACCGGCGATGATTGCGGCGTGCGAGCGGGCTGCTGCAATTCGCCCGCTCCGACTGGAGTCCGTTACCGACAGATCCTCGCTCACGCTGAATCCCGCTTCGCGCGCTTGATTGATGGCGTTGATGGCGTCGCATTTGAGGTAATCGAGTTGGTCGGCACCACGGCGGACGATCTGGGAGGCTTCATGCAGGATGTCGGCGAGTCCACCGACTTGTATGAGATCGGCCATAGCCCGTTGCTGGGCAGCTTCGGCCGCTTGACCCTGCCATGAGATGCCACCGGGCGAAAGCGTGTCGCGATGCGCGCTGGTGAACGAGCCCTCCCAATGCTCGGCGGTGTTCACCCAGTCGGTAGCCGCCTGATCCAGGTGCGCGGTGTCCCACCCGAGAATCTGCGACAAACTCGGCGCGCAGACTGGACTAGCGGGGGACATTTACACCGGGACCGATCTATCCAGCGCAGCCAGTCGATGGGCCGAATCCGCCTCGGTCGTCTGATACCCGATCGCCGACGTGGCGATCTTGCTACCGGTTGCCTGTACTCGACCCGCCAATACAGCTGCCGTTGATTGCAAGACGGCGTAAGTAGCGCTTACTGCGTCCGAAGTCGCCTGCTTTGGCGGGCCCGCGACTGCGGTCGGGACCTCGTTGGCTAACCGCGCTGATGTGGCCGCATGCTGCCCAGCCAGGGTCTTCAAGGCGTCGTCGCAAACCTCAAGCGTGTTCCCATTCGGCCAAGCCTAGAACCGGCCATCTGAGCCAGCCAGTCACCCGCGCTGGTGACTATCCACAGCTGGCTTTCCATCCACAACCTCACCGACGGGGCTACGTCCCTTCGAATGGCTGTCGGTGAGCTGCGGCCCACTGAGTGGACAGAACATCACTCACCGAAAGGACCTCAGCCATGTTCGAGACCCATCTGACAGTCATCGGCCGCGTCGTCACCGACCTTCGCCGCCGTGTCGTCGGCGACCAGGAGCTGATCAGCTTCCGGGTGGCCAGCAATTCCCGCCGCCGCACCGGTGACGGCACCTGGGAGCCGGGCAACTCGCTGTACATCACCGTCAACTGCTGGGGAAAGCTGGTCACCGGCGTCGGTGCCGGTCTCTACAAGGGCGCCCCGGTCATCGTCGTCGGCGACGTCTACACCAGCGAGTACGACGACAAAGAGGGCATCCGGCGCTCGTCACTGGAGATGCGGGCCACTGCGGTCGGCCCCGACCTGTCCCGCGCCATCGTCCGCTTCGAACAGCCTCAGCCCAGGCCGGCCGAACCCGTCGCCGACGAGCCGGAGCCCGAGGATCCCCAGGACACGGACACCGACACCGACGATGCCGAGGAGAGCACGGGTCTACCGCTGTCGGCGTGAGGAGCCGCCGTGGCCGCGCTGGCCTGGCCAGCGCGGCCGCAAGGCGTTCGTCGCGCGCGCCTAGGATGGTCGGCGAGCAATTCACGACCAGACGGAAGGCAACACCGCGGCAATGGCGGAATACATCTACACCATGCGGAAGGTCCGCAAAGCGCACGGCGACAAGGTCATCCTCGACGACGTCACGCTGGCCTTCCTGCCCGGAGCCAAAATCGGCGTCGTCGGCCCCAACGGTGCCGGTAAGTCGAGCGTCCTGCGGATCATGGCCGGCCTGGACCAGGCCAATAACGGCGACGCGCTGCTGGCGCCCGGCGCCACCGTCGGCATCCTCATGCAGGAGCCGCAGCTGGAGGAAGACAAGACGGTCCGGGAGAACGTCGAGGCCGGTGTCGCGATCAAGGGCAAGCTCAATCGGTACAACGAGGTCGCCGAGCTGATGGCCACCGACTACACCGATGAGCTCATGGACGAGATGGGCAAGCTCCAGGAAGAATTGGACGCCGCCGACGCCTGGGATATCGACTCCCAGCTCGAACAGGCGATGGACGCGCTGCGGTGCCCGCCGCCCGACGAGCCGGTGACCCACCTGTCCGGTGGTGAGCGTCGCCGGGTGGCGCTGTGCAGGCTGCTGCTGTCCAAGCCCGACCTACTGCTGCTCGACGAGCCGACCAACCACCTCGACGCCGAGAGCGTGCTCTGGCTCGAACAGCACCTCGCCGCCTACAAGGGCGCCATCCTGGCGGTCACCCACGACCGGTATTTCCTGGACAACGTCGCCGAGTGGATTCTGGAGCTCGACCGCGGCCGCGCCTACCCGTACGAGGGCAACTACTCGACGTACCTGGAGAAGAAGGCCGACCGCCTCGAGGTGCAGGGCAAGAAGGACCAGAAGCTGCAACGGCGCCTGCGCGAGGAACTCGCCTGGGTCCGCTCCGGGGCCAAAGCCCGGCAGGCCAAGAACAAGGCCCGCCTGGGCCGCTACGAAGAGATGGTCGCCGAAGCCGAGAAGACCCAGAAGCTCGACTTTGAGGAGATCCAGATCCCGGCGCCGCCGCGACTGGGCAACGTCGTCGTCGAGGTCGACCACCTCGACAAGGGTTTCGATGGTCGCATCCTGATCAAGGACCTGTCGTTCACCTTGCCGCGCAACGGCATTGTCGGCGTCATCGGCCCCAACGGTGTCGGCAAGACGACCCTGTTCAAGACAATCGTCGGGCTGGAGGAGGCCGATAGCGGCAATGTCCGGGTCGGTGACACCGTGAAGCTCAGCTACGTCGACCAGAGCCGCGCCGGCATCGATCCCAAAAAGACTGTGTGGCAGGTGGTTTCGGACGGACTCGATTTCATCGAGGTCGGCCACAACGAGATCCCGTCGCGGGCCTACGTGTCGGCGTTCGGGTTCAAGGGACCCGACCAGCAGAAGCCGGCCGGGGTGCTCTCCGGTGGTGAGCGCAACCGGCTAAACCTGGCGCTGACCCTCAAAGAGGGCGGCAACCTGATCCTGCTCGACGAGCCCACCAACGACCTCGACGTCGAGACGCTGTCCTCGCTGGAAAACGCGCTGGAGAACTTCCCGGGCTGCGCGGTGGTGATCAGCCACGACCGCTGGTTCCTCGACCGCACCTGCACGCACATCCTGGCGTGGGAGGGCGACGACGACAACGAAGCCAAGTGGTTCTGGTTTGAAGGAAACTTCGGGGCCTACGAGGAGAACAAACTCGAGCGATTGGGAGCCGACGCGGCCCGTCCGCACAGGGTTACCCACCGCAGGCTCACACGCGACTAATGTGGCGCTGCGGACCAGCGCCGGTCCGCATGCTGATCAGGAGCGGCAGGTATGACGGTTGACCCCAGAACTACCGAGTCGATAGGCGAGGCCTACCTCGCCACCTATCGCGGCCCACACGGTGGGGCTCCCGACCCGGACGCCACCGACACCGGTCCGCTGGTGACAGCGGCCGCCGCACGGGCGGTTCCGCCGGGCCTGATCGCCGCGCAGGAGCGGCTGGCCCACAGCAGGGTGGTCGGGCAGACCCTCGTCGCGATCTACCCCAGCGACGATCCCGGCGGCTTCGGGCCCGCGCTGCAGATCGTCACCGACCAGGCCACCATGCTGCTGGACTCCGTCACGGTGCTGCTGCACCGGCTCGGCGTCGCCTACATCGCCTTGATGAATCCGGTCTTCCGGGTGCGGCGCAGCGCAAGCGGCGAACTGCTCGATGTGCGGCCGTTGACCGACGACGGGGACGGCTTCGAAGAGTCCTGGATTCACGTGCAGTTGTCGCCGTCGGTCGACCGCAGGGCGCTGGCCGAGGCCGAACGGATGCTGCCGATGGTGGTGGCCGACGCCCGGCAGGTGGCCCTGGACTCGGTGGCGCTGAGCGCCGCGCTGCACAACCTGGCCCGCGACCTCGACGACGACTCGGGAACCCGGTTCGCCGGTCCTGACCGTGAGGACGTCGCCGACCTCCTGCGCTGGCTCTCGGTGGGTAACTTCGTGCTGTTGGGCTGCCAGGACTGCATCGTCGGCGACGGCACGGCCACCGTCGTGGAGTCCAGCCGTCTCGGGGTGGCGCGGTTGCGCACCGAGGTGCTGCCGGAGCTCACCCACCCGGGCGACCTGTTGGTGCTCGCTCAGGCCACGATGCCCAGCTTCCTGCGCTACGGCGCGTACCCGTACATCGTGGTGATCCGCGAGCACCGCGCCGACGGCTCCGATGTCGAGCACCGGTTGGTCGGGCTTTTCACGGCGACGGCGATGAGCGCCAATGTGCTTGACATCCCGCTGATCTCGCGTCGGGTCCGCGACTTGCTGACGCTGTCGCAGAACGACCCCAGCCACCCCGGTCAGCTGATGCTCGACATCGTTCAGACCATCCCGCGCTCCGAACTGTTCTCGTTGAGCGCCGAACAGCTGCTGGATATGGCGACCACCGTCGTCGACCTCGGCTCGCGCCGCCGCGCACTGCTGTTCCTGCGTGCCGCCCAGCTCGGTCACTTCGTGTCCTGCCTGGTCTATCTGCCCCGCGACCGGTACACCACCGTCGTCCGGCTGGGCATGCAGGACATCCTGGTGCGCGAATTCGGCGGACTGAGCATCGACTACACCGCGCGGGTCAGTGAATCGCCCTGGGCAGTCGTACATTTCACGGTCCGTCTGCCGGACGGCTCCACTCGCGAGTCGATCGACGACAGCGAGGCCAATCGCAGCCGCGTCCAGGGTCTGCTGACGGAGGCGCTGCGCACCTGGGGCGACCGGCTGATCGGCTCCGCGCGCGAGGGCAAGATCGACCTGGCGATCGCCGAGCACTACGCCGACGCGTTGCCCGAGGAGTTCAAGCAGGCCGTCACCTCGACCGAGGCGATCACCGACATCGGCATCATCGAAGCGCTGCAAGCGGATTCGGTCAAGTTGCAGTTCGAACAGGGCGACGAACCCAACGAGGCCTTCCTGACCTGGTACCTCGGGGGGTCCACTGCCTCATTGAGTCACCTTCTGCCGATGCTGCAGTGCATGGGCGTACTGGTGCTCGAGGAGCGCCCGTTCACCGTCGTGCGCCCGGATGGCCTGAAGGTCTGGATCTACCAGTTCAAGATCCGGCCCGACGCGTCGATGCCCGAGGCCACCACCCCGGAGGAGCTGGACGCCAACGGGCAGCGGTTCGCCGATGCCGTCACCGCCATCTGGCAGGGCCGCGCCGAGATCGACCGGTTCAACGAACTGGTGCTGCGTGCCGGGCTGACCTGGCAGCAGGTGGCCGTGCTTCGGGCCTACGCAAAGTACCTGCGGCAGGCGGCTTTTCCCTACAGCCAGTCGCACATCGAGTCGGTGCTCAACGGGAATCCGCGTACCGCGCGTTCTCTGGCCGCCCTGTTCGAGGCGATGTTCGATCCGGAGTCGGCGGACAAGGGCCTGGACGCTCTGGCCGCGGCCGATGCCGTGGCCGCCGACATCGACGCGCTGGTCAGCCTCGACACCGACCGCGTGTTGCGGGCCTTCGCCTCGATGGTCCAAGCGACGCTGCGCACCAACTACTTTGTCACCAGCCCGGATTCAGCGCACGCGCAGAACGTGTTGTCGCTCAAACTGAATCCACAACTCATCGACGAGTTGCCGCTGCCGAGACCGAAATTCGAGATCTTCGTGTACTCGCCGCGGGTCGAAGGCGTGCACCTGCGATTCGGCCAGGTCGCGCGCGGTGGGCTGCGCTGGTCGGACCGCCGCGAGGACTTCCGCACCGAGATCCTGGGCCTGGTCAAAGCGCAGGCCGTCAAGAACGCCGTCATCGTGCCCGTCGGCGCCAAGGGCGGTTTCGTCGTCAAGCAGCCGCCGGCGCCGCTCGGCGATGACGCTGCCGACCGGGATGCCTTCCGGCATGAGGGAATTGCGTGCTACCGGCTGTTCATCGCCGGCCTGCTGGACGTCACCGACAACGTCGACCGGGCCACCGGCCAGGTCATCACGCCACCCGGGGTGGTCCGCCGCGACGGTGACGACGCCTACCTCGTCGTCGCGGCCGACAAGGGTACCGCCACCTTCTCCGACATCGCCAACGACGTCGCCCACTCCTACGGCTTCTGGCTCGGCGACGCGTTCGCCTCCGGCGGCTCGGTGGGCTACGACCACAAAGCCATGGGCATCACCGCCAAGGGCGCCTGGGAGTCGGTCCGGCGTCACTTCCGGGAAATGGGCGTCGACACCCAGAGCGAGGACTTCACCGTCGCCGGCGTGGGCGATATGAGCGGCGACGTCTTCGGCAACGGAATGCTACTGTCGCACCACATCCGGCTGATCGCGGCCTTCGACCACCGGCACATCTTCATCGATCCCAACCCCGATGCGCAGCGGTCCTGGGCGGAGCGCCGCCGGTTGTTCGACCTGCCGCGCTCGAGCTGGGAGGACTACGCCCCGGCGCTGATCAGCGACGGCGGCGGGGTGTTCAGCCGCCAGCAGAAGGCGATTCGGGTCAGCCCGCAGATGCGTGCGGCGCTCGGTCTGCAGGGCGACGCCGACGAGATGACACCGCCCGCCCTGATGAAGGCGATCATGCAGGCCCCGGTGGACCTCTGGTTCAACGGCGGCATCGGCACCTACATCAAGGCCGAGTCGGAATCGGACGCAGAAGTCGGCGACCGCGCCAATGACACCGTGCGGGTGAACGGAAACCAGGTGCGGGCCAAGGTGATCGGCGAAGGCGGCAACCTCGGCGTGACATCGCTGGGCCGCATCGAGTTCGATCTGTGCGGCGGCCGGATCAACACCGACGCCATGGACAACTCCGCCGGTGTGGACTGTTCCGATCACGAGGTCAACATCAAGATCCTGGTCGACTCGCTGGTCACCGCCGGCAAGGTCAGCGCTGCCGAGCGGACCGAGCTGCTGGCATCGATGACCGACGAGGTCTCGGCACTGGTGCTCACCGACAACATCGACCAGAACGATCTGATGGGTACCAGCCGAGCCAACGCGGCCGCGCTGCTCAATGTGCACGCCCGCCAGATCGCCGAGCTAGAGGAACGGCGTGGACTCAACCGCGAGCTGGAAGCACTGCCGTCGAACAAGGAGATCCATCGGCGTCAGGAAGTCGGAATCGGGCTGAGCTCACCGGAATTGGCGACCCTGATGGCCCACGTCAAACTCGCGCTCAAGGACGAGGTGCTGGCCAGCGACCTGCCGGATCAGGAAGTGTTCGCCGCCCGGCTGCCGCGGTACTTCCCGAGCCAGCTGCGCGACCACTTCACCGCCGAGATCCGCACCCATCAGCTGCGTCGCGAGATCATCACCACGATGCTGGTCAACGACGTCGTCGACATCGGCGGTATCTCGTTCGCCTACCGCGTCACCGAAGACACCGGCGTGGGCTACGTCGATGCGGTGCGCACCTTCGTGGCCGCCGACGCGATCTTCGGAATCGGCCAGGTGTGGCAGCGCATCCTCGACGCGTCGCGCAACAATGAGGTGCCGGTCAGCGTCTCCGACCGGATGACGCTGGATCTGCGCCGCCTGCTGGACCGGGCCGCGCGGTGGCTGCTGAACTACCGCCCGCAACCGCTGGCGGTCGGCGCCGAAATCAACCGGTTCGCCGCGAAATTGGCCGAGCTGACGCCGCGGATGGCGGAATGGTTGCGCGGCGACGACAAGGCCATCGTCACCAAGGAAGCCGGCGAGTTCGCCGCGCACGGTGCTCCGGCCGATCTGGCGTACGCGGTGGCCAGCGGGCTGTACCAGTACAGCCTGCTGGACGTGATCGACATCGCCGACATCGTCGACCGCGATCCCGCGGAGGTTGCCGATACCCACTTCGCGTTGATGGATCACCTGAGCACCGACGGGCTGCTGACAGCGGTGTCGGGACTTCCGCGCGACGACCGCTGGCATTCGTTGGCCCGCTTGGCGATTCGCGACGACATTTATGGGTCGATTCGGGCGTTGTGTTTCGACGTGCTGGCGATCGGCGAGCCGGAGGAGACGGGGGAGGAGAAGATCGCCGAGTGGGAGCACACCAACGGCTCACGGGTCGAACGGGCGCGCCGCACGCTGTCTGAGATCTATGCCGACGACGAACGCGATCTGGCCACACTGTCGGTGGCAGCACGCCAGATCCGCAGCATGACGAGAACGAGTGGGACAGGATCAAGTGGGTAAGGGATTCACCACCGGCGTACACGTGCGCTGGTCGGATATCGACATGTACCAGCACATCAACCACGCCACCATGGTGACGATCTTGGAAGAGGCGCGGGTGGACTTTCTGCGCGAGCCGTTCGCCGAGGACATCACCACCATCGGGCTGCTCATCCACGAGGTGCAGGTGCTCTACAAAGGCCAACTGCGCCTTGCTGATTCACCGCTGCAGGTGACGATGTGGACCAAGCGGCTGCGTGCCGTCGACTTCACCCTCGGCTACGAGGTGCGCTCGCTGACCGCCGAACCCGATTCACGTCCGGCGGTGATGGCCGAGACGCAGCTGGCTGCGGTGCACATCGAAGAGCAACGGCTGGTGCGTCTTTCGCCCAAGCACCGGGAGTACCTGGAGCGCTGGCAGCGATGAGGCGGCCCGGCGGGCAGGAGCGGAGCGACCCGGGGATGAGACGGGAGCGGGGCCTGACCATTCCCGATGCCGCCGGGCGCAACGATCTGGCGGCGTTCGTCGAGCATGCACTGCGTCTGGACGAGGCTGCGGTGGTCCGGCTGCGGGCTCGCTCCGATGGTCTGGTGGCGGCCTGGGTGGCCACCGGCTTGGACGTTCTCGCCGTACGGGTCGTCGCCGGTCAGCTCAACCCGGTCGATTTATCCTGCGGGGCAGATGAATTGGCCAAGGGGCTGCGCGGCGCCGACGACTCGGGCTACATCGACACCGGCTATCCGATGGACTCCGCGTGGCGTGGTGGGCTGCCGCCCGACACTGGTTTCACCCACGTCGACGACGTGCCGGCAGCCGTGCTCACCGAGCTGGCGGGGCGCGGTGCCGGCCTGGCCAAAGAACACAGCAGCGCGCACGGGCCGCCCGCCTCGCTGATGGACCAGGATGTGCTCCAGGTGAGTTCGGGCGACGCCGCGGTCGGCGTGCCGATGCGCTGTGTCTTCGCGCTGACCGCCATGGGATTCGTGCCCGAATCACCGGGTCCGGACGAGATTGTGCGGGTGCGGCTCTCGCCGACGTGGCTGCGCATCGATGCGCGGTTCGGATCGGTGTATCGACGACGCGGGGACCCCGCGCTGGTATTGCGTTAGGAGCCTGCATGGCTGAGACCGCGCACGGCAAGCTGCCGTTCTGGAAGACTCCTGCGGCCCGCGTCACGGTCGGTGTTGTGGTTGGCGCGGTCGTGACCGCAGTGCTGTGGGAACGAAGCGGGATGCTGTCACTGCTCGGTGGCTGGACGGCGCTGGCGCTCATCTTCACCGGCTGGACCTGGATCACCCTGTGGCCGTTCGACGCCGACGAAACGGCGGGCCATGCCGGTCAGGAGCAGCCTTTGCCGTGGGTTGTCTTCTCCCTGGTGCTCGGCGGCGCGGTGGCCAGCCTGGTAGGCGTCGGGATCCTGTTGGGCCGCAGCCAGCAAGCCTCCGAGGGCATCCACCTCGATTCCGGGGCGGGCTGGATGGCCGTCGGTAGCGTCGTGCTGTCCTGGCTGACCATTCACACCCTCTACGCGATCGTCTATGCCAAGCACTTTTTCGATCCCGCGCGACCCGGTGGAATCGACTTCAACAGCGACGACGAAGCGCCGTGCTACAAGGACTTCTTCTACGTCGGCTTCGCGGTTGGGATGAGCTTTGCGATTTCCGACACCAACCTGACCTCCACCAGGATGCGGACCACCGCACTAGGACACGGGCTGTTGTCGTTCGTGTTCGGCGCGGTCATCGTCGCCTCGGTGGTGAACCTGATCGCCTCGGGTATCTAGTCCGTCGCGATCCACGCCGCCGAATCCGGCGCCAGCGCGCCAGCGACCAACGGCGCACTGGCCGTGAGGAGTTCGCCCCCCGGCACCGGCAGCGGGGTGCTGCCGGTGTTCAGCACGCACAACACGCCGCCGGAGACGAACGCACACGCATCGTCCCGCAGCTGCAGCCATTCGACGTCGTATTCGGTGAAGTGAAAACGCCCTCGCCGCAACTGCAGAATCGTGCGGAAGAACGCCAGCGTCGAATCCGGGTCGGCCAGTTGGCGTTCGACGGTCAGCGACGCCCACTCCGCCGGCATCGGTAGCCAGGTGTCGGGGTTCGACGAGAAGCCGAACGGGGGAGCGTCGCCCGACCACGGCACCGGCACGCGGCAGCCATCGCGACCGCGTTCGGTGTGCCCGGAGCGCTCCCAGACCGGGTCCTGCAGCACCTCGTCGGGCAGGTCGACGTTGGGCAGGCCGAGCTCTTCGCCGTTGTACAGGAACATCGCACCCGGCAGTGCCAGCATCACCATCACGATCGCACGGGCGCGGGCCAGGCCTGTGACGCCGTCGCCGTAGCGGGAGACTTCCCGTTCGACGTCGTGGTTGGACAACGTCCAGGTCGGGCTGGCGTCGGCGAGCGATGCCGCCGCCAGCGCGTTCTCGATCGCCTCGTGGATGTCGGCCGCGTCGAATTCGGCTCGTACCAAACGGAAGTTGAACCCCATGTGCAGTTCGTCGGGGCGTAGGTACTTGGCGAAGTCCTCGTTCTCGAACACCCAGATTTCGCCGATGGTCACCGCATGCGGGTAGTCGTCGAGCACCGAACGGATGCCGCGGTGGATCTCGTGCACACCGTCGTGGTTGAACCGCGGATCGTCGTCATCGAGGGTGAGCATTTCGACGTCGGGGTTGGCCATGTCCGGCAGCCCCGGTGGTTTGGCCATGCCGTGCGCGACATCGATGCGGAAGCCGTCCACACCGCGGTCGAGCCAGAACCGCAGCGTCTTCTCCAGGTCTTCGAACGCTTCGGGATTGTCCCAGTTGATGTCTGGCTGCTCGGCGTCGAACAGGTGCATATACCACTGGCCGGGAGTGCCATCCGGCTCGGTGATCCGGGTCCAGGCCGGCCCGCCGAACACCGATACCCAGTTGTTGGGCGGGATGGCGCCGTCCACCCCCTGGCCGTCGCGGAAGATATAGCGTTCTCGCTCAACGCTTCCCGGGGCCGCGGCCAGGGCCGCCTGAAACCATGCGTGCGCAGAGCTGGTGTGGTTCGGCACCAGATCCATCGTGATCCGGATCCCCCGGGCATGCGCCTCGGTGATCAGCCGCTCGAGTGCGGCCAGACCGCCGAACAAGGGATCGACGTCGCGCGGGTCGGCCACGTCGTAGCCGTGATCGGCCATCGGCGAGACCATCACCGGGTTCAGCCAGATCGCGTCGATGCCGAGCCAGCTCAGGTGGTCGAGGTGCGCGGTCACGCCGTCGAGGTCGCCGACACCGTCACCGTTGCTGTCGGCGAACGAGCGGGGATAGACCTGGTAGAAAATCGCGTTCGCCCACCACGGGGCGCCAGCAGGTTGGGTCACAGGCGTCCTCAGAAGGCGGAGTTGACCATCGATTGCGCGGCCATTTCGAGGTAGGCCAGGAGTTCACGGCGATGCTCGTCGTCGAGCGTCGCCGAATCGATCGAGGCGACGGCGGTGTGCATGCAGCGCAGCCAGGCGTCCCGTTCCAGGAAGCCGATCCGGAACGGGGCATGACGCATCCGGAGCCGGGGGTGGCCCCGCTGCTCGCCGTAGGTCCGCGGGCCGCCCCAGTACTGCTCGAGGAACATGCGCAGCCGGTCCTCGGCGTCGTCGAGCTCGTCTGGCGGGTAGAGCGGGAGCAGCACTTCGTCCTCTCGAACCAGCGCGTAGAAGCGGGACACGATCTTGCGGAACGTCTCAGCGCCGCCCACCGCGTCGTAGAACGTGTGCCCATCCCCGTCGGCCTGAGTTTCCGTCACCCCACCATTGTGTACGGCCGCCCCGGGCGCGACCCACGTCACCCGATGTTCACGGATTTGACCTGGGAACACCGAACAAATAACCGTGCGATTGCCACGGATCCATGGTGGACTGGTCTCCGGAGGACGAATGGTGCAGCGTAAACGGAACCGTGGTCACCGCGCCACGGCGGGCCCGATCGGGTCCCTTCCGAGCTCAAGCCTGCACGCCGACCCTCACATACCCTGCCCGGCCGACGGATCAGTGTGGGGACGTCGCCGGGTGCTGTTACTGAATTCGACCTACGAACCGTTGACGGCGCTCCCCATGCGCCGGGCGGTGATCATGCTGCTGTGCGGCAAGGCCGACGTGGTGCACGACGATCCCGCCGGGCCGGTGATCCATTCGGCTACCCGCGCGATCGTCGTCCCGTCCGTGATCCGGCTGCGCAGCTTCGTCCGGGTGCCCTACCGGGCGCGCATCCCGATGACCCGCGCCGCGTTGATGCACCGCGATCGGTTCCGGTGTGCGTACTGCGGCTCCAAGGCCGACACCGTCGACCATGTGGTGCCCCGCAGCCGCGGCGGTGAGCATTCGTGGGAGAACTGTGTGGCCGCGTGCGCGGGCTGCAATCACCGCAAGGCCGACAAGCTCCTGAGCGAGCTGGGCTGGACGCTGCGGCTGGTGCCGACCCCGCCGAAGGGCCAGCACTGGCGGTTGCTGTGCACCATCAAGGAACTCGACCCGGCCTGGGTGCGCTACCTGGGTGAGGGCGCGGCGTGAGACTGCTACGGTTTGCCTCGTGAATGCTGCTGTCATCCACGGCCTGTTCGTGGGCATCCCGTTTGGGCTCGCGGCCGTCCTGGCCCTGCTGGTTTTTCCCGGCAAGGGCAAGCACGCTGCGACGTACAAGTTGTCCGAGCCTTGGACGCATGCGCCGATCCTGTGGACGGCCGTCGACGAGGTGGTTCCGGACGGTGGCCATCACGGTCACGGTGCGGCCGAGGTGACCGTGGGAGGTGGAGCAAGTGGGAAGTGGTGAGCACGGGACGGTAGCGACCGTCGATCCGGCCAACCTGCCGTACGGCTTTGCGGTGACCACCAGCGGACGGGTTTCGGGCGTCACCGAGCCCGGCGAGCTGTCGGTGCACTACCCGTTCCCGGTCAGCCAGCTGGTCGAGCTCGACGATGCGCTGAAGTACGGCAGCCGGCAGTCCAAGGCCCGCTTCGCGGTCTATATCGGCGACCTGGGCGGCGACACCGCAGCCCGGGCCCGCGAGATCCTCGCCGACGTTCCCACCCCGAACAACGCGGTGCTGCTGGCCGTGTCGCCCGATCAGAAGGCGATCGAGGTGGTCTACGGCGCGGACGTGCGTGGCCGTGGTGCGGAGTCGGCGGCCCCCCTCGGGGTCTCGGCGGCTGCGTCGGCGTTCAAAGAGGGCAACCTCATCGACGGGCTGGTCAGTGCCGTGCGAGTGATGTCGGCGGCCATCTCCCGCCCGTAGCTTGGGGCGATTTCGGCGCGGAAACGGTCGCGCAGCGAACGAACGCGCGCCGAAATCACAGAGCAGTCGCGAGCAGCTCCGCGCGGATCTGGACGTACCGCTCGAGGAAGCCGCGTTCGTCCAGCCGCTTGCGGCGCAGCCAACCCGTCACCTCGTCATTGCACTTGCTGGCATTGCACGCGGCGCAGGCCGGCACCACGTTGTCGATCGTGTACCGGCCGCCGCGGGATATCGCCAACACGCAGTCCCGCTGCAGTGGCTTACCCGTCGCGCCGCAATAGGCGCAACCGTTCCACGCGTCTTTCAGCGCTGCCCACTGCGCCTCGGTCAGGTCGTTGACCACCGCTTTGACGCGCCTGGTGCGCCTACGCGCCGCGCGGGCTCGCCGGCTGTTGGAGGCTGCCATCGCTGCATTTTGGCAGCGCGAAGTCAGTCAGCGTCGAAGGCGCGCGCTTTCAGTGAGCGTTCGACGCCGGCCCGGCCCTCGAGAACCAGCCGGCGCAGCGCCGACGGCAGCTCGCCGCCGAGGAACGTGTCGGCGGCCGCCAGGGCCTCGGAGCTGATATCCCACGACGGGTACAGGCCGATCACCACGGTCTGCGCGACCTCACTGGACCGGCGCTCCCACACTCCGGGGATCGCCTCGAAGTAGCGCCCGGTGAACGGCTGCAGCAGCGCGGCCTGCCCGGCCGGCGCGAACCCGCCGATGATCGACCGGGCGGTGATGTTGGCCAGGGTGTCGTCCTCGATCACCTGCTGCCAGGCGGCGTCCTTGACCGCGAGCTGCGGGCGGGCCGCCGCAGCGGCGGCCGCGTGGCGACGGCCTGCGGCGGTCGGATCGCGCTGCGCCTCGGCGTCGATGAACGGGCTCTCGGGCCCGTCGCCGTCGAGGTCGCCTGAGGCGGCCAGTGCGGTGACGATGCGCCAGCGCAGATCGGTGTCGATCACCAGGCCGGCCAGGTTCACTTCGGCGGGCTCGTTGTCCAGCAGCGTCGCCAGCACCGCGATGTGGTGCAGCTGCAGCACCGACGTGCACAGCGCGTTGACGAACGCCAGCTGGTGATCCGAACCCGGCGCCGACTCACGCGCCAGATCCAGCAGCCGGTCGGCGAAAGCCGGCCAGCCGTTGGCGCACGCCCACGCCGGGTCGGCGTAGGAGTTCAGCGCGGTCTGCGCCTGCAGCAGCAGCCGCTGGGCGACACCGACTTCGGTCTCGGCCTGGATGCCGCTGATCACCAGTGCCACGAAGTCGCGGGCCTTCAGCTCGGCGTCGCGGGTCATCTCCCACGCCGCCGACCACACCAGCGTGCGGGGCAGCGGCTCCTCGATGTCGGCGATGCGGCTCAGCGCGGTCTGCAGTGATACCTCATCAAGCCGCAGCGAGCAGTAAGTCAGGTCGTCATCGTTGACCAGGATCAGCTTGCCGCGCGAAACTCCTTGCAGCGCAGGCACGTCCGTCAAAGGTCCGGACACGTCGAGTTCCTCGCGGTGCACCCGCACCAGCTTGCCCGTCGTCGGGTCGTCGTCGTAGATGCCGACCGCGAGCCGGTGCACGCGGGTCTCGCCGGCCCCGGGTGCCGCACCGCCCTGGGCGATCGCGAACCGGGTGAAACGGCCGTCGGCGTCGACGTCGAAGTCAGCCCGCAGCGTGTTCAGCCCGGTGGTCTTGAGCCACTGCCGACCCCAGTCGGACAGGTCGCGGCCGGAGGCCTTCTCCAACGCACCCAACAGGTCGTCGAACGTCGCGTTGTCGAAGGCGTGCGCGGCGAAGTAGTCGCGCAGCCCGGCCAGGAAGTGCTCCAGCCCGACGTAGGCGACCAGCTGTTTGAGCACGCTGGCGCCCTTGGCGTAGGTGATGCCGTCGAAGTTCACCTCGACGGCGTGCAGGTCGGGGATATCAGCGGCGACCGGGTGGGTCGACGGCAGCTGGTCCTGGCGGTAGGCCCAGGACTTCTCCACATTGGCGAACGTCGTCCACGCCTGGTCGTACTCGGTGGCCTCGGCCTGGCACAGCACCGAGGCGAACGTCGCGAACGACTCGTTGAGCCACAGATCGTCCCACCACGTCATCGTCACCAGGTCGCCAAACCACATGTGCGCCATCTCGTGCAGCACGGTCTCGGCCCGACGCTCATAGCTGTACCGGGTGACCTTCGACCGGAAGACGTAGTCCTCCAGGAACGTCACCGCACCGGCGTTTTCCATTGCGCCGGCATTGAATTCGGGCACGAACAACTGGTCGTACTTGCCGAACGCATACGGCACCCCGAAGTTGCGGTGATAGAACCCGAAGCCCTGCTTGGTCTCGGTGAACAACCGCTCGGCGTCCATGTACTCCGCCAGCGAGGACCGGCAGAACAAGCCGAGCGGGATCTCGCCGTGCTCGTCGGTGTACACGTCGTCCCAGCGCGCGTACGGCCCGGCGATCAGTGCCACCAGATACGTGCTCATCCGCGGAGTGGTGGAGAAGGTGTGGAGGCTGGTCTTGCCGTCCTCGTCGACCGAGGTGGTGGCGCCGTTGGAGATCACCTGCCAGTGCGACGGCGCGGTCACCGTCACGTCGAACGTCGCCTTGAGGTCGGGCTGGTCGAAGCACGCGAACATCCGCTTGGCGTCGGCGGTTTCGAACTGCGAGTACAGGTAGACCTCGCTGTCGACGGGGTCGACGAAGCGGTGCAGACCCTCGCCGGTGTTGGAGTAGCGGCAGTCGGCGTCGACCACCAGGGTGTTGGTCTTGGCCAGGCCCTGCAGCGGGATGCCGGTGGACTCGTCGTACCCGGACACGTCGATCTCGATGCCGTTGAGCACGGCGCTGTGCACGGTGTCGGCGGCCAGGTCGATGACGGTGTCGGCGCCGGACAGCGCCTCGAACTCGACGGTCGTGGTGGACCGGAACGTCGTCTCGCTTGTCGTCAGGTCGAGGACGATCCGGTAATTGCCGACGGTGACCAGAGCGGCGCGCTCGATGGCTTCGTCACGGGTGAGGTTGGGAAGTGCCACGCATCCAACTTAGTGGGAGTGGGAACAGTGTTCTATCGGGATGAGTTGTGATGATGGTCTGCGTCTGTCGCGAGGAGGAGCCCGTATGTCCGAGAAGGCGAAAGCTGGTTTCTGGTTCGACCCGCTGTGCCCGTGGTGTTGGATCACCTCGCGCTGGATTCTCGAGGTCGAGAAGGTGCGCGATATCGACGTCGACTTCCGGGTGATGAGCCTGGCCGTCCTGAACGAGGGCCGTGACCTGCCCGAGGAGTATCGCGAGGGGCTGAAGCAGGCATGGGGCCCGGTCCGGGTTGCGATCGCCGCCGAGCAGGAACATGGCCGCGAGGTACTCGCGCCGCTCTACACCGCGATGGGCACCCGCATCCACAACGAGGGCAACAAGGACTTCTCCAGGGTCATCAAGGAGTCGCTGGCGGAGGTGGGCCTGCCCGCTGAACTCGCCGAGGCCGCCACGAGCGACAAGTACGACGACGCCCTGCGCAAGAGCCATCACGAGGGCATGGACGCCGTCGGCGAGGACGTCGGCACGCCGACCATCCACATCAACGGGGTGGCCTTCTTCGGCCCGGTGCTCTCCCGCATTCCGCGCGGTGAGGAAGCCGGAAAACTATGGGACGCCTCGGTGACATTTGCGGCCTACCCGCACTTCTGGGAGCTCAAGCGGACGCGCACCGAAGCCCCGCAGTTCGACTGACCTGCCCCGGGCGACGTTCCGGTTGCGGGTTGGCGAACGGCAGGCGACGGTATGTCCATGACAGTCGCCGAGCCCAGTACCGACGGTTCTTACCGCGATCGGATCGTCGCGGTCGAACCGGGCGGTAACGAGTTCATCGCCGAGGCCGACCGGCACGGCAAGCCACACCAGCTGTTCTGGACGTGGACTTCGCCCAACCTCGAATTCGCGACGATCTTCGTCGGCATGCTGGCCGTGCTGGCCTTCGGGATGAGTTTCTGGCAGGCCGTCGTCGGCATCGCCATCGGCACCGGGCTGGGCGCGATCGCGCACTATTTCCTCTCCGCCCGCGGTCCGCTACACGGTGTGCCGCAGATGGTGCTGGGACGAATGGCGTTCGGCTTCAAGGGCAATGCGCTGCCCGCGGGGCTGATGTCGGTGACGGCGGGCGTCGGCTGGTTCGCCACCAACAGCGTCAGCGGCGCATTTGCGCTCAGCACGCTGTTCGGCTTCTCGCCGCTCATCGGCCTGATCATCATCGTGCTGCTGCAGACCGGGTTTGCGTTCTTCGGTCACAACCTGGTGCAGGCCTTCGAGCGTTGGTCGTTCCCGGTGCTCGCTGTGGTGTTCGTGGCGGCTTCGGTAGCCATCTTCGCCCATGCCGATCTGAGTGCGGCGGCGCCGACCGGTGGCGTCGGCGGGCTCGGTGGATTCCTGCTGACCGTAGGCACCTCGTTCGGCTACGCCGCGGGCTGGACGCCGTATGCGGCGGACTACACCCGATACCTGCCATCGACGGTGTCGACGGCGGCGACCGGCCTGTATGCGTCGGCCGGGTTGTTCCTGTCCTGTTTCGTGCTCGAAGTCGTCGGTGCCGCCTCGGTGACCACCGGCGAGGCCAACCTGGGCGATCCCACCGGGTCGTTCACCAGTGAGCTGCCGTCGCTGTTGGCCAAGGCGACGCTGCTGGCGATCGCGATCGGTGCGATTGCGGCCAACTCGATCAACATCTATTCGGGCGCAATGGCTTTCGTGACCATCGGCATCAAATTGCCCGCGCACATCGCCCGCGCTCTGGTCACGGTGTTCTTCGGTGTCGCCGGGTTCATCATCGCCAAACTGGCGCTACCCGACGCGGCGCACAGTTACGAGGCGTTCCTGCTGGTGATCGCCTACTGGATCGGGCCATGGCTCGGTGTGGTGTTCGCCGACCAATACCTGCGCCGCGGTCAGGCGATCGCGGGCTATCTCTACGACCGCAGCTACGCGAACTGGGGCGGCCTGCTGTCGTTCGCGGGCGGCCTGGTGGTGTCGGTGCTGCTGTTCTGCAACCAGGAGATATTCCAGGGCTACATCGTCCGCGAGCTGCCGCAGCTCGGTGACATCACGTTCTTCGTGGGCTTCCTGATCGCCGGTGCGAGTTATCTTGTGCTATGCCGATCGAAGATAGCCGCCGAACGCACAGCGGTATGACGCCTCATGCCATGCTCGAGGTCGCCTACGCCGAAGCGCGAAAGGGCTTGGCGGAAGGTGGAATTCCGATCGGGGCCGCGCTGTTCAGCGCCGACGGCGTGCTGCTGGGCAGTGGGCACAACCGCCGCGTACAGCACGACGACCCGTCAGTGCACGCCGAAACCGATGCCTTCCGCGCCGCAGGCCGTCAGCGTGACTACCGCTGGACGATCATGGTCACCACACTCTCGCCGTGCTGGTACTGCAGTGGGCTGGTGCGCCAGTTCAACATTGGTGCGGTGCTGATCGGGGAGAGCCAGACCTTCACCGGCGGACATGACTGGCTGGCCGAGCACGGCGTCGACGTGACCGTGCTGGACGACGAACGCTGCGTGACGATGATGACGGAGTTCATCGCCGCGAATCCCGAACTGTGGAACGAGGACATCGGAGTCGCCGAGTGATTGCCAGCGTCGACATCTCCCGCTGGCACGCCGGGGGAGCACAAGCTGACGCCGTCGCCGCCGAACTTGACGAGGGGCTGCAGCAGGCCGGCTTCATCCTCGTCACCGGCCACGGCATCGACCCGGAGCTGGCTGCCGGGGTGCGCGCGGCGTCCCGAAAATTCTTCAGCCTGCCCGACGAGGTCAAGCGGCGGTACTCGGTGCCGGTCGGCGGTCACGGCTGGATCGCGCCCGGCGCGGAGGCCAACGCCTATGCCGAGGGCACCGAGACGCCGCCCGACCTCAAGGAGAGCTACAGCCTGGGCGCGGAAACCGCCGTCGGCGATCCCGAGGTCGACCGGATCTGGTTCGCGCCCAACGTCTGGCCGGCCGAGGTGGCCGAACTGCAGTCGCTGGTCAACGAATACACCGCGGCCGTGCATCGCCTCGCCGACGACCTGCTGGCGCTGATGGCCCACGCGCTCGGGCTGGCGGACAACCCATTCGTCGCCCTCGCCGACCGGCCCACCTGGACGATGAACATCAACCACTACCCGCCGGTCAGCGTCGTCGGGGAGCCCGAGCCCGGGCAGTTCCGGATCGGCCCGCACACCGACTTCGGCACCGTGACGATCTTGGATCGCGAGCCCGGGGCCGGTGGGCTGCAAGTCTTTTCCGACGCCGGCGGCTGGGAGGACGCCCCCTACGACCCGGCGGCGCTGACGATCAACATCGGCGACCTTCTCGAATACTGGAGCGGGCGGCGCTGGCCGTCGGGCCGGCATCGGGTGCTGCCCCCGCAGCCGCATGCCCCCGAGGAGGACCTGATCTCGCTGATCTACTTCTACGAGGCGAACCACGACGCACTGGTCACCCCGCTGGCGCCGCCGATCGGGCGGGTGGCGGGGCTGACGCCGGTGACGTCATCAACCTTTATCAAGGAACGCCTGGACGCCATCACCGTGGGCTGACCGGCCGCCGAGATCGACGTTTTGACGGCATCTACTTGAACTTTTGCGGCCGAACGTCGGTTTGGGCGGGAGTTGGTTGCGGTCTGGCGGGAGTAAGTAAGGTAACGGCCATGCGTGTCTACCTCGGCTCAGACCATGCCGGATACGAACTCAAGGAAGCCATCATCGAGCACCTCAAAAAGGGTGGTCACGAGCCGATCGACTGCGGCGCGTTCAGCTACGACGCCGAGGACGACTATCCGGCGTTCTGCATCGCCGCGGCGACCAGGACACTGGCCGACCCCGACAGCCTCGGCATCGTGATCGGCGGCTCCGGCAACGGTGAGCAGATCGCGGCCAACAAGGTGCCCGGCATCCGCTGCGCGCTGGCGTGGAGCGTGGAGACCGCGTCGTTGGCCCGCGAGCACAACAACGCTCAGGTGATCGGCATCGGCGGGCGCATGCATCCGGTCGAGGACGCGCTGAGTTTCGTCGACGCATTCCTGAGCACCCCGTGGTCGGAAGCTGAACGCCACCAACGGCGTATCGACATCCTCGACGAGTACGAGCGCACCCACGTGCCGCCGCCGGTGCCCGGCGCCCCGGCCTGACCCGTGCCGGAAGGCCATACCCTTCACCGGCTGGCCCGGCTGCATCAGCGCCGCTTCGCGGGCGCCCCGGCGGCGGTGTCGAGCCCGCAGGGCCGGTTCACCGACGCTGCGATGCTCAACGGACGGCTGTTCACCCGCGCATCGGTCTGGGGTAAACACCTGTTCCATCACTACGACGGCGGCCCGATCGTGCACATCCATCTGGGGTTGTACGGCACCTTCACCGAGGCGCCGGTGCCGATGCCACTGCCCGTCGGCCAGGTGCGCATGCGGGTGGTGGGTGCCGAGTACGGCACCGACCTGCGCGGCCCGACGGCCTGTGACGTGTTGGACGAGGCGCAGGTGTCGGCCATCGTGGCCCGGCTCGGGCCCGACCCGCTGCGCAAGGACGCCGACCCGGCGCTGCCCTGGGAGCGAATCTCCAAGTCCCGCAAGACCATCGGTGCACTGTTGATGGACCAGAGCGTGATCGCCGGAGTGGGCAACGTGTACCGCAGCGAATTGTTGTTCCGGCACAACATCAACCCCTACCGGTTGGGGCGCGACGTCAGCGAGATCGAGTTCGCCGATGCCTGGACCGATCTGGTCGCCTTGATGAAGGTCGGTGTCAGCAAGGGCAAGATCGTCGTGGTGCGGCCCGAACACGATCACGGCGCACCGTCGTACGCGCCGAACCGGCCCCGCACCTACGTCTACCGGCGGGCCGGCGACCCGTGCCGGGTGTGCGCCACCCCGGTCCTGACCGCCGTGCTGGAGGGTCGCAACGTCTTCTGGTGTCCCACCTGCCAGGTCTGATTACGGCGCGCCGAGCGTCGACTTGGTGTCGGCGATCGGACGGTTTTGGCGCAACAACTCGACGTTCGGCGGGAAGGATGGGGCGCCACCCGCGAGAATGCTTGTATGGAACTGATTCTCGTCGTCGTCGGCGCCATCGCTGTGGCGGCGATCGCAAAGCAGCGTGGCCTGGAGCCCGCTTTGATGATCGTCCTCGTCGGTATCGCCGCATCGTTCCTGCCGGGATTCACCGCACCTGAACTGGATTCGCACGTCCTGCTCACCGTGGTGTTGCCGCCGCTGCTCTATTCCGCGGCGCTGGACTTCTCGTTCCCGGCGTTCATGCGCAACATCAAGCCGATCCTCGGTCTCGGGGTGGGCCTGGTGGTGGTCACCGCGTTCACCGTCGCCGCCGTCTCCGCGTGGCTGGTCGTGGTGCCGCTGACCTTCGCGACCGCGCTGGTCCTGGGCGCCATCGTCGCGCCGCCCGACGCCGTCACCGCCGTCGCGGTGGGCCGCAAACTGGGCTTACCCAAGCGGGTGATGACGATCCTGACCGGCGAGAGCCTGATCAACGACGCCGCCGCACTGGCGTTGTTCTCGATCGCGGTCGCCCAGGTCGCCGGCACGCACATCTTCATCGACAACCCGCTGCTGTTGTTCGGCTACAGCGCGGTGCTCGGTCCGGCGGTCGGCGTCGCGCTCGGCTACGTCACGCTGTGGATCCGCGACCGGCTCAACAGCGCGAGCCTGGAGACGATCCAGGGCCTGGTGGTGCCGTTCGCCGCCTACATCACCGCCGAGCGGTTTCACGCTTCGGGCGTGCTGGCGGTGGTGGCCGCCGGGTTCGTCGTCGGCAGCGGCACGCTGAGCGCGGGCTACCAGACCCGGCTGCAGGAGCGCTACGTCTGGCACTCGGTCGACGTGCTGCTGGAGGCGTTCGTGTTCGCCTACATCGGTCTGCATCTGCGGTTCGTCCTCGAAGACCTGCGCGATGCCCACGAGTCATTGGTGGAGGTCGGCGTCGCCGCGGCGGTGGTGCTGGCGATCGTGCTGGTGATCCGTCCGTTGTCGGTGTTCGTGATGTTCGGTCGCGGTGTGTTGTCCCGTCACGTCGATCGCAAGCTGAGCGTGCCGATCCCCGAAGGCGGCCGGGGAGCGCTCGGCGGCCGAAAACGAACGCGGCCAAAAGGCAAGTGGCGCTCCATGATCGACCACACCTCATTGACTTGGCAGGAGAACGTGGTGGTGTCCTGGACCGGGATGCGCGGCGTGGTGACGCTGGCCGCCGCGGCCGGTATCCCGCCGACCATCGCCAGCGGCGAACCGTTTCCCGAGCGCGCCACCATCCAGGCGATCGCCTTCGTCGTGGCCGTCGGCACGCTGCTGCTGCAAGGCGCGACGCTGCCGCCATTGATCCGCCAGCTGAAGCTGTCGTCACAAGAGGACGACCGCGCCTATGACCGGGAGGAGACCCTCAAGGCCGAGAGCACCGTCCACACCGCGGCCGACGAGGTGCTTGCCTGGTTCGAGGCGAATCCGCCTGACGGGCTCGATTCGCACGTGCTGACCGACATCCGCAATTGGATCGCCCGGCACTCCAAGGACGCCGACGAGATGCCGGATCCCGAGGAGCATGACCTGCGCGCGGAAGTGTTCTCGACGTTGTATCGCGAGGTCCTGGCCGCCCAGCGCGCGGCACTGATCAGGGAGCGTGACTCCGGTGAGATCGACGATGAGGCCGTGCGCGCCATGCTCGGTCGCCTGGATCTGCAGGAGGCCAGCGTGACGGCCCGGATGGAGAGCCGACTCTAATCCCCGAGTCGCTTCGCTCCAGCCCGCCGGATCTCTAAAAGTCGCCGAACCCGCCGCCGAAATCGCCGCCACCGAAGTCGCCGCCACCCCAGCCGCCGCTGTCGCCGAGTCCGCCGCCGTCACTGCCCCAGCCGCCGCCGTCGCCAGACCAACCGCCGCCGTCACCGCCGCCGTCACCGCCCCAGCCGGCGTCTTGGCCGGCGCCCGAGTCCAGACCCTGGTCGTAACCCTGGTCGAAGCCCGAGCCGTAGCCGTTCTCGAAGCCCGACGCGTCGTAGCCGACGCCGCCCATGCCGGAGAACAACGCGTCAAACAGCAGGACGGAACCGACACCCCAGGCGCCGGCGACCAGCGCCGTCTTCCACCACGGCTCGGAGTACCAGCCGGCCGGCACCGGACGGCCGGCGACGCGGCCACCGGGGTAGTAGTTCGGGGTGCGCTGGCTCGGCACGGGGGAGGCCTCGATCTCGCGGCCCTCGAACGCAACCTTGCGGTCTTCGGTGACGGCACCCGCCGACTTCTGGCCGGCGATCGTCTCCAGCTCCGGGCCCGGATCCATGCCCATCGCGATGCGCGCGGCGCGCACGTAGTACAGGCCCTCGATCGCGCTTTCCTTGGCCAGCATCGCCTGTTTGGCGGTGGTGGCCTGGTCGATCTGCGAGGACGCGGCGGTAAACCGTTCCGAGGCGTCGGCCAGCGCCTGGGTGGAGGCGTCGTTGTTTCCGGACAGGTTGAGCACCTGGCCGCCGAGTCGTTCGATCAGCCGCCGCGCGTCAGCCTTGGCATCGGCCAACGAGGCGGCGTTGCGATTGCCCGAGGCGCGCGACGAACTCACCACCGCCAGCACGATCGCAGCGACGACGACCAGGATGAGCACCACCAGCACACCGTTCATGGCGTCCACAGTACCGATCCTGTGAAAGTGCTCCGGAGAACGAGAGTTTGCTTGTCAGAGCACGCCGAGAGCGCGGTAGACCGCGTCACTCAACGCAGTGCTGCGCGGGTCCGCATTGCATTTGGTGGCGTCGAAGTAATTCATCACGTACGCGTAGCCGATGCGGTGCTCGAGGTCGACGAAACCGTACGAGCCGCCCGAGCCGCCGTGGCCGAAGCTGCGCAGGTTCGGCCCGGCGACCCCGCGCTGGTTGAGCATGTAGCCCAGGCCCCAGCCGTGATCGGCGACCCGGGCACCGAGCACCACGTCGGCGTCGAAGCCGCCCTGCGAAACCCGCACGGATTCCAGGTGGTCGCGGCTGAGCAACTTCTCCTGTGCCAGCCCGTTGTAGAACGTGGCCAGCCCCAGCGCGGAGACGTGACCGTTGGTGCCGGGGAACTCGCTGCAGCGCCACTGGGTGAGCTCGTTGGAGCCGAGTTCGTCGTCGGGGACGAAGCCCATGGCGATCGACAGCCCTGCCATCGGATGCTCGCCGAGAGAGGTCGGGTGCCCGGGCGCCTGGCCCTGGGCCAGCACGTCGCGAATGTGCGGCTTGTTGACCATCTCGGCGCAGCGTTTGTGTTCGGCGATCGGCAAACCGATGTGCACGTCGATGCCCATCGGCTGGGCGATCTCGGTCCGCAGGTACTGGCCGATGGTGCGTCCGGTGACGCGGCGAACCACCTCGCCGAGGATGAAGCCGAAGGTCACCATGTGGTAGCCCTGCGCGGTTCCGGGCGGCCACCACGGCTCGGCGGCGGCCAGGTCGGCGCACACCCGATCCCAGTCGGTGGTGTCGCTCCAATGCAGGCGGGTGCGCGGGCCGATCACCCCGGAACGGTGTCCCAGCACCGAGGCGACGGTGATGTCCTGCTTTCCGTTCTGGGCGAACTCCGGCCAGTACTGCGCGACCGGGGCATACAGATCGATCTCGCCGCGGTCGGCGAGCAGGTGCACGCACGTGCTCGTCAGGCCCTTGGTCCCGGAGAAGATGCTGGCCAGTGTGTTCTCCCGCCACAGCCGCCGGCGGCGGGCATCGGCATAGCCGCCCCACAGGTTGACCACCAGGTCGCCGTCGACCCACACCGCCACGGCGGCGCCGACCTCGTCACCCTCAGCGAAATTCTTCTCGAAGGCGTCCCGGACTGCGCCAAAACCCGCGGTGCACGCACCATCGATGGGTATCTGGTCGCTCAACGCGCCTCCTAGCCGACGGTCCCAACCTGGGCAGCCGCCGGGAATTACAGCCGAATTTACGGAGATCACGGTAGCCAGCAAAGCTTGGAGGACGATTGGAGCGGAATTGCAACCCTGTCGTAATTTGCGCATCCGCTCATAAGTTTGTTCATGTGGAATTTCCTGCCGATTCCACGTTCTCGCAGGTACGTGCGTCACGATCGAAGGGTGGAGTTTCCCGACACCGGCATTCCGCAGGAGCTGGCCGGCCGCATGACGATGGCCGAGCAACACGAGTGGCATCAGACGTATCTGCGCCGCCACCGGGTATCCCGGCGCAACTTCCTGCGCGGGTCGGCGGCCGCGGCGGCCGTCGCCGCGCTGGGTACCAGTCCGTTTGGGCACCGGGCCTACGCCCAGGACGCACCTCTGGGCGTGGCCGGCCGCCGAGTCGGATACGGCTCGGACGCCTCGAGTCAGCTGCGGCTGGCCGCCCAGCTCTCGCGCAACCCCGGCGGAACCAAGGTGTTCGTCGACCACGGCCCGACACCGGGTCTGGGTGCGACCGTCGAGGCGGAAGTCCGCAACCTGGTGACCCAGATCCCGGACAGCAGCGGAGGAGTGCTGTTTGCCGAGCAGTTCTACGTCCACGCACCGGTGGACGGGCTGCCCGGGCGCACACCGCATTTCTACCGCTGGCGCACCGACGACGGTTTCGTGTCCGACGTGCGCTCGGCAACCACCGCGATGCCCAGCGCACGAAATGCCGTGGGCTGGTTTCGGTTCACGATGATGGGGGACCAGGGCGCCAACGCAACACCCTCGCTTCCACCAGGGCTGGCCCCCGGCGACTACGACGACAACTCCTACAAGCCCGACAACGATCCGTCGGTCGCACATGCCGACAACGTGCTGAACCAGATCATCGCCTCGCGCCCGGACTTTCACGTGTTGGCCGGTGATATCGCCTACGCCGACCCCAGCGGTCAAGGAAAGCCCGCAACGTTCGTCCGAAAAGGCGATCCCCCCAAGGGTTTCGACAAGTTCAACCCGTTCGTCTGGGATGTGTACCTCGGCTCCATCGAGGCCAGCGCGTCGACGACGCCATGGATGTTCGCCACCGGCAACCACGACATGGAGGCCGCCTACCCGGTGCACGGCTACGGCGGGCATCTGGCGCGGCTGGACTTCCCTGGCAATGGCCCGACTGGCTGTCCGTCGGTCTATTCGTTCACCTACGGCAATGTCGCGGTGCTCTCGCTGGACGCCAACGATGTCAGCGACGAGATCACCGCCAACACCGGCTATTCGCACGGAGCCCAAAACAGTTGGGTGGAGGCCACATTGGCAGCTCACCGGGCCAACCCCGACATCGACTTCATCGTCGCCTTCTTCCACCACTGCGCGTACTCGACGGTCTCCGACCACGCCAGCGACGGGGGTGTGCGGGCGGCTTGGGGTGCGCTGTTCGACCGCTACCAGGTCGATTTGGTGCTCCAAGGGCACAACCACGCCTTCGAACGGACCGATCCGATCCGGGGTGGCGCGCCCACCAGGGCCGCCGAGGACAACGCGGTCGTCTACCCGGAAATGGACGGGACCGTGTACTACACGGTGGGATCCGGCGGGCGGCGTCGCTACAACTTCCAACCCGGGGAGCAGGAGAGCTACCGCGGCCACGAGCTTCCCGACACGTTCGTGCCCAATAGCTATGTCTGGACGTCCGACGGCCACAAGAAGGCCGAAGCGGTCGGCTGGTCGCGAGTGCGGTTCCGCAACTACGCGTTCATTCGCATCGACGTGCGGCCGGGAAACCTGATGAGCGAGATGGACGTGACGGCCGTCGATGAATACGGCCAGGAGTTCGACAAGCTGACCTACCGCCGTCAGGTTCGCGCCTAGCGTCTTCGGCCCAGGTCCGTGCGAACTGCACGTCGGTGCATTATGGTTCGGTTCACCCATGACTCGTACGGTGCTAGCCCTGCTATCGGTGGGCGTGTTCACGCTTGCCGGCTGTGGTGCGCGGTCGCACACCGATTCGCTTTCGGCACAGGCGATTACCGGGCCGTATGCGTTACTGCTGGAGGCCTCGGCCAACCTCGGTGACTCTCGCGCTGCGGCCGTGCAGATCACTGCCGAGCTCCGCGGAACCCAGTCCCCGGACCGGTTGCAGCGCTGGGCGGCAGCCAACGGTCTGTCGGTGCGGTGGCAGCCGGGTGCCGGGTGGGCGGTGCTGCAGGGCCCAGCGGCCAGTGTCGCCACCGCGTTGGGTGTGCCAGTGCGCGACTACCGCACCCCACTCGGCGAGCAGTTCTACGCCTCGCCCGAACAACCCTCAGTGCCTGCGGCGCTGAGTGATTCGGTATCGGGACTGGGCCGCATCCTGAGCTATACGCCGTATCACTCGAGCAGCCCGTCGATTCGGCCCCTCGATGTGCCCGACCACAGCCTGCCGCCAGATGCGCTGCGCACCATCTACAACGTGCGGCCGCTGGCCGACGCCGGCTACACCGGCAAGGGCACCACCATCGTGGTGTTCGCATTCGACGGGTTCGACCAGGCCGACCTCGACATGTACGCGCAGACCTACCAGCTGCCGAAGTTCACCCCCGAAGTTGTCGGCGGCATGCCCGAGCAGCGCAACAACGAGGCCTCGATGGACCTTCAGGTGGCCCATGCGCTGGCGCCGGATGCGCGCAAGGTGCTGGTCAACGCGCGTCCCACGGTCGGCGGTGGGGGCACCTACGTCAAGATCGCCGAGATGATGCAGGACGCGGCCCGGCGGTTCCCTGGTGCGGTGTGGAGTCTGTCGATCGGGTGGGGCTGCGACCGGATGATCACCGCCGCCGACTTGACTCCGGTCCGCGAAGCGGTGGCCGCCGCGGTGGCCCGCGGCACCACGGTGTTCAACGCCAGCGGCGATCTCGCGGGCTTGGAATGTAAACGCGGCCACGACTGGTCGGCCCCACCCGGCCCGTCCGACGTCGGGCTGGACGCGGTCGCCTCACTGCCCGAGGTGACATCCGTCGGCGGCACGTCCCTGTCGACGGATGAGCACTATCAGTGGCTTGCCGAGCACGGGTGGAGCGACGGGCCGCTGACTCAGGGCAGTGGTGGGGGAATCTCGGCCTTGTTCGAGCGTCCGCCGTGGCAGACCGCCGCCCCCGACACCGCGTTGCGCCGCCTGACCCCGGATATCTCGGCTGTCGCCGACACCAGCACCGGCGCCGTCATTGTCCTTCGCCAGCAGCTGGTCGTGGGCGGTGGCACGTCGCAGGCTGCGCCGATGTGGGCCGGCATCGCGGCGGTGATGAACCAGTTCCTGCTCGCCAACGGGGGACGTGCGCTCGGCGAGTTGAACCCGACGCTGTACCGAATCGCGGGCGGGGCGACCCGGCCTGCCTTCCATGACGTCGTCCTGGGCACCAACGCGGTCGCCGTCGCGGGCCCGGGCTACGACATGGTGACCGGTCTGGGTACACCCAACGTCGACAATCTGGCCCGAGACATCCTCGACGTTCAGCGGGGGCTGGCGTGACCGGGCAACCCGAGACCATGCCGTGCCGGCTGTGCGGGCACGACGTGCCGGCGGGCAGGTTCTGTGGCCGGTGCGGCGCCCGGCTGGTGCGTGAACAGGGCAGCGGCCCAGATTGGCTACGGGTCAATGCCTTTGTCGCGGCACCGGGTGAGAACGTGCTGCAGCCTTCCCTGGTCAGCTCGTTGTTTCCGCACCTGCCGCGCCGCTCGCACGGCACCTTCAGGGTTGGACTGGCGCTGGTGGCAACGCTTTTGGTCGTGTTCTGCGTGCTGCACTGGTATGTGCCGATGGTGGCGGTGGCCACGTTCGCCCCGCTGCTGCTGTTCGTGATCTACCTGACTGAGACCGGGGTGATCGCCGACTTGTCCTGGCGGGTCTGGGCTTTGACCGTTGTGTTCGGTATCGCGGTCGGGGTGGGTTGGACGCTACTGACCGCCTCTATCGTCGCCGAGTCGTACAGCCTCGGGCTGGGCACCGAGGTACCGACGGCGCGTTTGGTGCGCGATGCCCTGGTGATCCCGTTCGGCGGGTTGCTGGTGATGCAGCTGCCGACCGTGCTGGTTCGACTGACGCGTCCGCCGATCCGAGAGTCGTTGTACGGCTTTGTCATCGGCGTGCTCGGGTCGAGCGTGTTCGCGGTGACCGCGACGATGGTCCGGCTGGTCCAGGAGATCGACGCCGGAATCACGCTCAGCGATCAGTCCGTCACAGACCTGTTGATCGAGGCGGGTGTCCGAGGTCTCACGATGCCGCTGACGGCGGCCACGGTGAGCGGTCTGTTTGGGATCTGGCTGTGGTACACCCGGCGAGCGGATGCGTCCCGCGTTCGCCACCTCGCGAGCGGCGTGTTGGTCTTGGTGGTGGCTGCCGCGGCCTACGCCAACGTCGGACTGGTCGAGGTGCTGCAGATCGCTTCGGAACTCCAGTTTTTGGTGCACGTGGCGCTGGCGCTGGCGGCGGTGGTGGCGCTGCGAGTGGGAATACAAGTGGCGGTACTGCACGAACCGCAGGACCCCCTTCATCTCGATCTGCCGATCTTGTGTCCGGGCTGCGGGCACGTCGTTCCCGACGCGTCGTTCTGTCCGGCATGCGGTGTCGCCGCGCACGCCGCGTCACGATCCTCGCGAGAGGCCCGCAGGCGGGACCGGCCAGTACCGGGCACCGAGTTGGTGGAGCGATGAGCGCGCCGTCGATGCCCCGAGAGCTGGTGCCCGGCTACTCCGTGCTGTCGGGGTCGTATGTGGCGCGGCCACTGCGCTATACGTCGCTGCGACGGTTGCTGTTCCTGTTGATGGCGGGGCTGGTGGTCGTCGTCGGCTCGATGACCGCGGCCTCGCTACTGACCGCCGCGCCGCCGGTTCGTTACGCCTGCCCGCCGGATTGCGGGCAGCCGCCGACCGGCATTCCGGTACAAGCCAATCCGCGGTTTTCGCCAGCCGACGGCTCGTGGTCGGTGGCCTACCCTGGGGAAGGGTCGGCCTACACGATCACGAAGGAGGCTGACGGGGTCAACGCGGTCTTCACCGGCGGTGACGGCGGCGCGATGGAGCTGTTCGGAGTTCCCGCCAACGGTCGCTCGGCCGAACAAGTGGTCGATGATCTGTTGCACGAAAAGCAGCCTGATGCCACGGTGGCCTACGTTTTGCCGAACGCGACGGTGGGCTATCACCTCGGCTACGGCGCCGTCCTGGATGTCTACCCGCAGGGCACGAGCGGCGTCGCCAAGCGCACCCGCATTGTCGTGATGGCCGCGGTCAAGAACGACCTGACCCTCATCGGCGCCGCGATCGGCCCGTATCACCCGTTCCGGCCCGGCGACGGTCCGAGCTTGCCGTCAGGGGCCAACCTGCAGCTTGCCGAGGATCTGGGCAAGTACACCAACAGCTTTCAGTGGAAGGGTGACCCTCCCCGATAGCGGTCAGCCGCGTGCGCTGCGCGCGGTTCCCTTGCCTGAAGCAGACTTTCGTGGCTTGACGGTACCGGTGGCCTTGCTCGTGGATGTTGTCCGGTTGCCGTGCTTGGCCGCCGGGTTGATTGTCGCAGCGCCCGGCGGAATGGCTGCGCCGTTGATATTGATGCCGAACGGCGCCTGCTTGATGGTGGCGCCGGTCTGACCCAGCGATCCGGCGATGGCGAGAAAGCCGGGTCCGGCCGTCACCTGGTTGCCAGTGCCGAAAACGTTGAACGCCCAGCTCAGCGCGCCTCCGTTGGCGTCAACGGTGGTGCTCCCGAACAGATTCGTGGCGTTGTTCAGGAAGCCAGTGGCTTGGACGAAGACGACGTTGCCGCCCACGTTGACGCCCATGTTCCCGAACCCGGAGGCGGAGACACCATTCGTGATCTCACTGATGTGGTTGCCGAAGTTCAGGGCGACGTTGCCGAACTGAAGCGGGGCTGGATCGAGCCCGGCGTTGCTACTGCCTTTAGTGCCCGCGCTGATGGCGGCCTGCAGAATCCCATTGACCTGGGCGGTCGCCTTGATGCCTAAGGCTGCTGCGAGGGTGAAGAAGCTGCCGGGTGTGGTCGTGCTGTAACTCTGCTGACCCACCGAGACCGCTACGCCGAACAATCCGTCCGCGCGCGCGATCGCGAAATCACCGATTGCGATCGCGACGCTGCCGAAACCGCTGCTGCAGTCACCGGTGTTGCCGATCCCGAAAAACGAGGCGCACGTGGCATTTGCCGCGGGTGCCGCTCCGACGGCACCCAGGCCAGCGCCCGTTGCGATGGCCGCCGCCAGAAGGGCGCCGCCGACCCGTGTCTTCGCACTAGTGCTGTGACAATTCATTTTTATGCTCCTGCGACTGTCGCCGGTTCGTACTGGATGACTTCTTTGGCTGCCCGCTCGCCCGAGCGGATGGCGCCGTCGATCCATCCGTACATGACCGCTGACGATTCGGTCCCCGCCCAGTGGATGCGACCGCAAGGTTCTCGCAACGCTGGCCCGAATTCGGTGAGCACGCCGGTGGGGGCGTGGCTGATCATGCCGCCGCCGGAGTAGCGCTCGACAGACCAGTCCTGGTCGAAATAGGCCACGGGCGTGGCAGCCTTTTCGCCGAATCGGTTGACCAGCTCGGCCAGGACCGCTTGCTTTTGGTCGTCGGCGCTCATCTTGCTGTACCGGCGGGCGGTGGGGCCTTCGTTGATCACACACATCACCCCGGGGCGCGGCTGGTCGGTGGACGCATCGATGGTCAGGTTCGCCATCGAGTCGGGCGCGAATGACTGGCCGGTCAGCCCGTCGTTCCGCCAGAACGGCTCTTCGTAGACGATGTTGATCTTGACGGCGCCGCCGAGGGGCATGCGTTGGTGCAGGAACGACCGGTCCACCGGCAGCATCGGCTCATAGAGGATCTGACTGGCGATCGCGATCGGCACCGCCACGATGACGCGCTGTGCCCGCACGGTGGTGCTCTCGGCCTCGACAGTGACCCCGTCGGCGTCCTGGATGATGCGCCGGACTGGCTGGCTCAGCTGCAGTGAGTCCCCGATCTCCGCGACCATTGGCCGATGGAGCGCGCCCATCCCGCCGACCGGGCGGGCGTCTTCGGCCCCGTCCTTCACGCCGAGCACGAACGACGGGCCGCCACCCGAAGCCATTTGGTAGAGCGCGAACAGCATCGAGACTTCAGAAGCCGCCGATGTGTACAGGCCAGCGACCGCTGATTCCAGCAACGTGTGCGCAGGCTTGGACAGCGTGCGGTCGTGGAGCCAGGAGGCATAGGTGATGCGGTCCAGCTTGTCGGCGTTCTTGGCCGTCCAGGGCGCCTCAAGCGGGATCGTCTTGCACAGCCTGGTCAGGTCGAGGAACACCGCGCCGATGTTGAGCGCCGCCCACGGGCTCATCGTCAACGGGATCGTGCCTTCGTAACGGTAATGCTTGTCCTCGACCACCATCATCGCTTCGCCGTCGACGAACTGCTTATAGCTTGGAACGCCGAACTCCTTCATCAACCCGTAGATGGCGTCCTGACCCGGCCCGATCCAGGCGCCGCCGCGGTCGATCCAAATGCCCTCGGGGCCTTCGACGGTGAACGTGCGCCCACCGACTCGGTCGCGGGCTTCCAGAAGGGCCACCGATCGGCCCGCTTGTTTAAGTCGCAATGCTGCCGTGAGCCCGGCAAAGCCCGCACCGATTACGCAGAAGTCCACATCAGCCATGGCTTATGGTGCCCCAGGCGGCGTGTGAACCGCGAGCGTTTAGGCAAAGTGTTAACCTGCTCGCCGCACGGGTCCCGGGAGGACGATTGAGCACCGACAACGCCGTACGTACCGCCGTGGTCTTCGTGCACGGTCTGCTCGAACGTCGGCCGATGGATATCTTCGACGATTTCGCCAAGACCGTGTTGCCACCGCACGAGGGCAGCTGGGAGTACTACCCCCAACCCGTCGAGATCACCGATTCCTACGAGGCTCGCCGCTACGTGGCCCCCTCGGCCGGAGTCGAACTCTACGAGTACGACTGGTCGTTTCTGATGACGAGCACACGCTACGCGGGATTCATGCCCGCGCTGGCACGGCTGTTCCTGCGTCGGCCTCGCCACGTGCCCGACCAGGTGTTCGGCATCTGGCGCGCGGTGTGGTTGGTGCTGCTCGTTCCGCTGGCCGTGCTGTTGGTGCTGCTGGTGGTGGGCGGCTATTTCCTGCAGACGGGCATCGCCGGATGGATCATCGGGCTGGTCACCAGCGTGGTGGTCCTGAGCGTCGTGCTCGCGGTGTTCCGGATGGCACCGCGGGCGTTGACCCGCAGCTTTCTGACCACTGGCTTCGTCAACGTCGCTCGCTATTTCGACTTGATGGCGCCGGAGTCACATGCCGCCCGGCGCGCGATTCGCGGCGGGCTCGTCGATCTGTTGTACACGCTGCACCAGGGCCGCTACGCACGGATTGTGGTGGTGGGCCATGGCATCGGCGGCTACATCGCCTACGACGCGCTGACGACACTGTGGGAGGAGATGCACGAACTGCGCGCGGCACCGGCCCCGAGCCCCGATGGCCTTCGGTCGCTGGGTGACCTCGAGGCGGCCGCCGACCGGCTGGTGGCCGAGCCCGACTCAACAGGTGCGCTCGACGAGTTCCAGGCTGCGCAGTTCGAGTTGTGGCAGGATTCTCGGGCTCAGGGGAACCCGTGGCGGATAACAGATTTCGTGACAGTAGGGACGCCGATGGCGTTGGCTGACCTGTACATCGGCCGCCCGCCGATCTTCGGCGGCCTCACCCGCACGGACAACCGGCGGCACGAGCTGTTCGACCGGCTGGTCCGCAGGGGCGTGGTGGTCCGGTGCCCACCTCGGTCGGAGGCCTCGCCGGTCGACGCTATTGACCCGGAGCCGGCGAGCTACGGCTCCGGGGCTTCCGGCATTCTGGGCGCGCAGTCGCCGTTCGCGGTGACCCGCTGGACCAACATCTGGTTTCCGGTGCGGCGCGGCAGCATTCGCGGTGACTGGTTCGGCGGGGTGCTTCGCCCGCTGTTCGGGCCGGGTATTCGCGAGATCGCGGTCAGCGGCAACCTGCCGCAGCGCCTGCGGCCAGGGGCGGCGCAGACCTGCTACTTCCGGAAGCCGGAGCGCGACGCCGAGGGTGATGTGGCATTCCTCCTTCGCGAAGTTCTTGCCCTGGAGGATCATTCGGGACTCGATTCCTCGATGAACGCTCCCGAGCCCGATCCCGCGACCGTCGGCCGCGTGGTGTATCGCTCGTGGCAACGGAGTATGTGACGGACCGTTGTGCGCGATAAACCGAAAGTGCCACGAACATCTGGAAGGCTATCGCCCGTCGTGACGCGGGTGGCGTGCGCGCTGTGTGCAGTCGCGGCGCTACTGCTTGCTGTCATCGCAGGATCAGATCTTTACCTCACCGGCTTCCCGGACTCCCACTTCACCGACTACGACACGGCGGCCGCGACACCCAAACGGGTCCTGACGTGGCTCGAAATCGGATTCGCCCTTCTCTTCCTGTTTCTCGCCGTCACGCCGATGAGTGCTCGGGTGCGCACTTTCGGGCTCTTCGCCGGCATGGTCGCGTTGGTACTCGTCGTGCTGGCCCAATGGGTCGGAATCCCTTGGTATTTCATCAACCACCTCGGTCTGGACAACGGAATCGGTGGCTAGCGGAAGTGTGTCGAGGCATGGGCGGCATTGGTGGCGTCGGAACCGGTAGCACCCCGGGCAGTCACAACGGCAAGGCCGGCAGCGGGGCCGCGTAGCGCCTATTCACCGACGCCTGAGGTAGTTATGTGTTAACCAGGCACGATGAGGAAACTCGCCCTCGGCGTCCTAGCAGCAAGCGCCATGTCGATCGTGCCGGTCGCGCATGCGGATCGGGCTGAACCGCCGCCGTTGTACGGGTACTACAACCTCTTCATCGACTTCTCGAAGCAGACGTTCAACGGCATGCCGACACCGATGGATTCGAAAACGTTTCCCGTCTCGTTCACCACGCACTGTGACGTGAACGGCTGCGTCGCCACGATGGACAACTCCGACGACCGTGCCCGCAACCCAGCCGCGCCTGTCGCCTATGAGTACACCTGGAACGGCAACCGCTGGGAAACCAGCGGCGAGTATCCCTACTTCTGCGACCGCAACGACCCCAACAGCGCCGTGCCGGCCACCCGCTCGGATTATTGGATCCCCAACCCGGACGGCAGCTTCTTCGGAGAGCGGACCCTCGTCGTGGGCGGAGCCGGCTGCCCGGGTGAGGGCCCAGGCACCCACTGGCTACCGATCTCGCTGACCGTTGCCTTTTGGTGAGCGAATGTGAGTTCGCTTGTTCATTAGGCAGCCTCGCCTTGCGGTGAGGCGGTCCCCGTCTGATCCACCGGTTGGTGGTGCGGGGTTGACGCTTCACGGCCTGCTGCGTCGCCCGCTGGCGCGGGTTCGGTCTCATGCGTGGCTCCACGTCCTGCCACCGGGCCACTCTCGGCGGGACTCTGTTCACCCAGCTGTGTGGGTACGCCGAGTCGGGCGAGGTTGATCGCAGCACCCAGATCACGGTCGATCTGCATGCCGCATTCGTCACAGGTGAAGACTCGATCGGCCAGGGTGAGGTTTGGCTTTCGCCTCCCACAGACCGTGCACGTCTTCGATGACGGATAGAATCGGTCGGCCTCCACCAAATGGCTGCCATACCAACGAGTTTTGTAGCTCAGCATGCACCGGATCTCGGCCAGGGCGGCATCGGCGAGCGCACGGTTGAGCCCGCGCTTACCAGCCCCGCCGGCAGCGCGCATGCCGGCGGCGTTGAGTGTCTCCACCACCACAACATCGTGGCGCTGGACCAGTGTGGTGGTGGCCTTGTGTAGGACATCTCGGCGCACGGCCGCGATGTGGGCGTGGGTGCGGCCGATACGGACCTGGGTGGCCCGCCACCGTTTCGACGGCATCTGCTTGGTCTTGGTAGTCGGGTCGTAAGGGCCGCGTTGGCGGGCGGCGCGGCGCTGCAGGGTCCGCAACTGGGCTTGTGCGCCGGTCAGCGACTTCGGCGCGGCGATGCGATCGACTTCGATCCCATCAGGGGTCGCGATTACCAGCAGGCTGTCGGCTTTCACCCCGACATCGACACCGACCACTGGATGCACTGAACGCGGTGCGTGGGCGGGCCGCGTCTTGGCTTCGACGATGACCTGCAGGGTGCAGTACCAGCGTCCGGCACTGTCCTGGCGCACGGTGGCCGACAAGATCCGCGCCGAGCCGGCCTCAATACGACGGGCCAGCTTGCGGGTCGATTCATGAGTACGGATCGCACCCAACCGCGGCAACGTGACATGGCGGCGGTCAGCCTCGATCCGAATGGTCCCGGTGGTGAACCGCACTGACTTGGCGGTGCGGGCCGTCTTGAACCGGGGAAACCCGACCACCCGACCAGCGCGCCGGCCTCGCCGCGATGACAACCATGCGTCCAACCCGCGGGCCAACCCGTCCAGGCCGGTGTTATAGGCCTCCTTGGAATTCTCGCCCCACCAGGGCGCACACGAGGCCTTGCGCTGATTCCAGACCTTGCGCAGCGCCGGCAACGACCACCCCAACATCGGGGTCAGCTCAGATTCGGGCATACCGTAGCTGCGCTCGGCGGCCCGCTGATCCATTACTGCCTTCACCAGCGCCAGCATGTGGTTGTGCGCGAACCGTGCCGCACCAGCATGAGAAGCCAACGCCCGGCGCTGCGTTGATGTCGGGTCCAGTGCGAACCGGTATGCCTGCGCCGTCCAACCCTGTGGAATCTCGAACCTAGCCATTGGCAACAGCCTCAGCCTGTTTGGTGGCGGTGACCCTGCGGCCCTGGGTAGACAACGCGGCTTCGAGGTGCTCAACCCCGAAGCGTGCCAGCCGGTCACGATGTTCCACGACTACCACCAAAGCAGACGGATCCGACAGAATCCTGCGCAACTTCGGCCGCTTCCCGTTCAGCCCCGACCCGACCTCGGCAACGACTTCACCGACCACATACCCGTTTGAGGTAGCCCAACCAGTCAGTCGTGCCACCTGCCGGTCCGGATCGGCCCGCTAATCATGCGAGGACACCCGCGCGTAAACGACTGTGCGACCGGTCTCCCCGGCCGTCGGCGCAGCAACCCAGATCGTCTCGACTCCAAACGGCGAGCAGACACCGCCATCCGGTCCTCACGGAACCACCGATACGCAGTATGTGGATGCACACCATTCACACGCGCCCACTCAACCAACTTCACACTCGCTGAAACACACATTCGATCACGAAAACTCACATCTAACCGAGCAGTTCAAAACCCCATCGATCCGCCGCCGTCGCGCTAGCCGGGAGTTAGCTCTGCCAGTCGCTGGAGCCGTCGCGTCTGGTGTAGGTGCCGGTGGAGTTGATCACGATGATGGGATCACCGGCGCCGAAGTTGTCGTAGAACCACTTTGCGTTGGTGGGGCTGATGTTGATGCAGCCGTGACTGACGTCGCGCTTGCCCTGGTCGGCCACTGACCATGGAGCACTGTGGACGAAGTTGCCGCTGTCGTCGAACCGGACGGCGAGCTCGACGGTCGTCTTGTACCCGTAGGTCGAGTTGACCGGGACCCCGTAGGTCGAGGAGTCCATCACCACCGAGGGCATCTTCTCTTGAACGTAGTAGGTGCCGTTTGCGGTTTGGTGGCCGCCAGCTGCCATACCCATTGACATCGGGATGGTCTTCTCCACAGTCCCGTTGCGGGTGACGGTCAGTTGGTGCGTGGCGTCGTCGGCCGTGGCGACCAGCGTGTCGCCCGTGCGGAAATTGGACACCGTGCCGCCCGCATCGACGGTCACCGCGGTGTGGGCGGGCCAGAAGCTCAGGGGACGCCAGCGTAGCTGCGTGGGCGTCATCCAGTAGAACTTGCCGGGAACCGGCGGGACTGACGTGACGTGGATGGCGTTTTCGGTTGCGCCAGCGTCATCGACCCGCGCGGGGAAGTCGATGATGATCGGCTGGGCCACACCGACCGTCGACCCGTTGGCCGGGGCCAACCGCGGCGGTCCGAATGGCACCGCGCCGGTGAACGGTGCCGAGTCCTGCCCCGCGACAACACCTGGATCGCCAGGACCCGGATCCGGATCCGCCTGCGCGGGGGCGGCACTCAATACGAGGCCCAATATCGAAGTCGCTGCGGCCACCTTCAGGGCAGTGGAGCGGCTTCCCATCGCCTGCCACGACATATATGTCCCCCAGTCACTTTCGAGAACCACCTGCACACTGCCGACCTCAGTCGGCGGCAGTGCCACGCTTGCTGTTGCCCCTGCCGGCGGCAGAAGCCGCCGATGGGGTCGCCTTCTTGGTACCACGGAGTTTCGAAGCCGTGGGCGTGGGGGTGGAGGCGCCGCGCTTGGATGTCCCCACGCCACGGCTGGTCGGCGTGATGACACTGCCCGCAGGCTTGGCGACCCGCACCCGCACCGAGGCAGAAGCCGAAGCAGAGCCGGCGCAGCTCTGGCCGGCGAAACAGACCGGGAACTTCGGCACCCTCGGGATGCGGAGGAATGTGAGCCCTGGATTGACGGCATCGGCGAACGTGTTCCAGGCGTATGCGGTGGCGGCGAACGCGACCACAAAGCCGCTGAGACCGATGGTCGCAAGACTGGGGCCAGCACCGAGGCCAAGACTGTTCAGGTACGCCAGGATCGACGCCGCGAACGCGAGGAAGTCCGGGGTGTCTGCCGCTGTCGCGTCGCTCGTGGGCTGGCCTGCCGCTGCCGGTCGAACCGCGGATGTGGGCGCGGCCGGCGCGGTGACGGCCGCGAGCTGTACCGCGTGAACTTCGGTGCGGGGGAGCGGGGCAGCCGTGACGGGTGGCGCAGTCACCAAACCCAGGGTGAGGATGCCGGCACCGATGAGGGCTGTAAGCGGACGAATGACTGTGCTCTGGAATCGCGTCATAGCGAAATCGATCATGGCATTAGGGCTCGATAATTTCGGCTGTTTGAGCGCTCAAAGAATTCGGACATCATGGGACGGTGAAGCTCCTGCCGACTCCCGAGGTGACGCTCACCGACTCCGACGTCGAAGACGCGCTGGGGCGGGCGGTGGCGGTCATCAACCCGTTGCTGGACGTGCTGTGGGGGACAGATCCGTTCGGGCTCAAGCGTCGAACCCCACCGAACGCCGCCTCCTGGGTGCTCAACGCCGCCGACGTCCCGGGCACGTTCGCGTGGGACGACCTGAGCGTCGACGACAAGATCAACTGGTGGGTGTGGCGGGTCGGCGCGCTGAACAGCGTTGCGGTGGCGTTCCCCGGCGTACTGGGTGTCATCGGGCGCCGACTACCGATCCAGGATCTTCTCGGGTTCGCCAGCCAGGCCATCGTGCTCTGTGCGGTCGCTCGTGAACTCGGCGTCACCGATCAACGGCGACAGGTTCGGATGCTCGCCTCGGTGCTGTGCGGGCGGGATCTGTCGGTGGTGGTCCACGAGGTGCATGAGCCGGTGAGCATCGCGTTCACCCCGGTGGGCATCGCCAAAGCGCTGTGGCAGTTGGTGGGCCTGCTCGACGCCATCGGCGACGAACTCGGGAAGCGACCGCACCCACGCGCGCCGTTTCGGTACGTGGCGATGCTGCCCGCGGTGGGCGCGGTGGCGTCGTACCTCGGTGAATGTGGCGCGCTGTCCCGCGCCGCCAAGGCGGGCCGACACTGGATAGAACAGCAAGAACCGCCCCAGAGGGGCGGTTCTTGAGAGCGGGCGACGGGAGAACCGGGGCGCAAAAGAGGGCTAAGATTCGAATGCCGCTTCTAGATCGATCGTCAATCCATCCCAAGCAGTTGGCGTTCGATAGCAGGGCGATCGGCCACGGCCGAGGGTAGGAACGGGAACGCCGTCCACCCATGCACCTCGCCGTCGCGAAGGATGAACGTGAAGTTGGTCAGGCCCTCTGTCCTTGACCGCAGCCGAAGGGTTTGCGGCGACAGGACGTCGTCCGACCCCGACCAGACGTAGGTGGTGGGCAGGCCGGTCACCGCGCCGTTTATGGGACTGACCAGCGGATCGGAGGGGTTTAGGTCGCCGGCCCATTCCAGTCCGGATTTGCGCAGCATCGACACGGTGAGCAGGGGATCGGTGATGGTCTGACTGGCGGGGTCGCTGACGGTGGCGTCGAGCCACGGGGAGGCCAGCACCATGCGCGCGGGGATGGCGGATCCGGTCAGGACGAGTTGCTGCACAGCGGCCAAAGCCAGTCCGCCCCCCGCTGATTCGCCCAGCACGCTGACATTGCCCGCTCCATGGGTGGAGATCGTTTGCGTGAGGAGGTCGGCGATTTCAGGGACGACGGTGGCCGCGGTCGCCTTGGATGCGAGTGGATACACGGGGACGATCACGGTGGCCCCGGTGTCGCGGGCAATGTCTGCGTAATTCACCCAGTTGATGGCGGTGATCTGTCCGACGTAGGCGCCGCCGTGTAGCGCGATGATCGCCTGGTCTGAGGTCGAGCCTACTTTTTGCAGGGTGTAGACCGGCATTCCGTCGTATTCGCTTCGAGTCGTCGTGAGCCCCGTGGTTTCGAAGGGCAACGGGGCGTTGTGGTCGAACGCCAACGTGATCGACGCCAGGATGATGCCGACCCTGATAAGCCCGACCTCGACTGCATGGTTGGGGGGCTGGCCAGTGTACGGCGGGTTGTCGGCAGGTTGTGAAACCCGAGGTGGACGTTTGCCTTGTCCGACGCCGCTCCGGATACTCATGGCCGCCGCGGGATGCTGCTTGGCCGCCGATGTCCGACTAGCTTCGTTGGAAGTGCCGTTCTTGCCGCCATCATCGGCATGAGCGACACCTCCGCCGATCATCGCCGCACCCACGCCGAACACGATCGCGCCAGCACCTAGCCAAAGATGCCTACCGCTAACAGCGACTTTCCCTTTGGGTGTCCGCGATGTGGCGGGGGTGCTCTCGTCGGGTACGTGATCATGTTGCAGAAGAGGCACGGTTTGCCAGCGTAGCTACATGAGGCTGACTAGCACGCTATAGCTAGATGATTTTCATAACGATCTGATAACGGCTATCCGCCGCCGGCGATGCGCTAGAGCTTCCTGAACTCGTAGGTTACCCGCGTGAACTCTGGGCGTGTCATTCACAGGAGGCTAGCCAGCACGTACTAGAGGTATCTAGTTGGTGGGCACCGCGGTACTTTGCGGGACATGTCCGAGACTTGGGCACAATATGTGCGACGCGCCACCCACGGCACCACGCAGGTGCAACTCGCCCTCGTCACGGGAGTCGCGCAGACCGCTATCGGGCGATGGCTGCGTGGAGAAACCGAAGCGCCACGAGCTGAAAGTGTTGTCTCGTTCGCGCGAGCCATCGGCAAGCCTCCGGTCGAGGCGCTGGTCGCGGCCGGCTATCTGACGCCCAATGAGGCGGCGCAGCGAATTGAGGTGACGCACCCCTTGGGCGACTACAGCACTAGCGACCTGCTTGAGGAGCTACGTCGCCGGACGATCCATGGCGGCTGATTGCTGAACCCCCTTGGCGAAGCACCGGTTCAAGAGGTCGATTAGGGCGAGCTTGTCCTCTACTGACAGCAAAGCCGGATCGATGCTTCTCAGTTGTTGCCGGAACAGGTCAACGTCCATAATCCATTCCCCCGTCAAGTAAGCGGAACCCCTCGTGCCTTCCGTCCCCAACGGGACGGCAACCAACGATTACCAAAGAATTGCTGCAGGCGAAATGCGAGAGTGTCACGCGTCACTACAGGTAATAATGAGCAAACCGTCCAGGACAAATTCGAGTGGTCCACTACGCGTGCGAGAGATAGTCGCTATGCCCTACGCTCCTCGCCTCTCTTTGCGATGGTTGGCAAGGTTTTGGTCAACTACTCCGGCCGCGCTGGCATCTGTACGGGAGGGGCAGGTTATTGGCGAACGCGCCGAAGACGGCGGTGCTGTATTCGATCACTACACAGGGCGGATCGAGCATGTCGCACCATTGGTCATGGCGACACTGAAGGCCTAGGGTCAAGGCCGCCAGCGTGCCGGGACTCTGGTACACCCCGTCCGGACTGTCCGGCCATGCGCAGATCACAGGTACCTATCCGACTTTGCCCACGCGGAGCGTCCATGATCCACCCCGGCTGCGAAAGTAGAACGGCCGACCGTCGGTGGTGATGTCGTCGAGCTGTGCGGTGCAGATGCCGTAGAAACACTGCGCACCGTCTCGGCGCTGACGCCGAAATGGTCGGCGGTATGTTTAGTTAGGCGGCATGGGCACCCTCCAAGGAACAGAAAAACCCGCGCCTGAAATCTTCGGGGCGGGTTGTGATGATCTTCGGTTGTAGCCCAGTCCAGCAACCGTTATCACGAATCCCGGCACACTGAAAGTGCTGCAAGTAAGAGGATCGTAAAAAGTCGGGACCTGTCCTGACGTGGGTAAATTGCCGCCCGTCAAGGGACGTTGAATGTTGCGCTAAGGTCGCATGGCCTTCCCGAAAAGAAAGTGTCAGAGGGTATTTCTACCCTCTGACCTGTGGAGCGGGCGACGGGAATCGAACCCGCGTAGCTAGTTTGGAAGACTAGGGCTCTACCATTGAGCTACGCCCGCGTGCTTACTGCGGACCCAAATGTACCGGCGCCGACCTGATCAAATCC
>JAHFVD010000124.1 GCA_023264735.1 Mycobacterium sp.
CCTCCTCGGCGTACTCGCCGACATCGCGGACGAACTCGACGGCCAGCTCCAGTTGGTCGCGGTCGATCGTGTCGGGCCCGTCGGAGATATCGTCCGACAGCCCGGTCAGCATGTAGATGTTTTCCTCGCTGACGTCGACCCGCAGCGAGCCGTCGGTGGCCGCGGTGTGAATGTCGTCGTAGGTGATCAGGTCCGCCAGATCGTGGTCGCGCTGGTCGGCCAGCGAGCGGGCCAGCGCACGTTCCGAACCGAACACGCTGATCCTGCCGTTGCGGCCCAGGAAGATCGGCCGATCGTCGAAGTAGCAGCGCAGCGTGTACACCGTGCCCGAGCCGGTCGTGATGCGGACCGGATCGATACCGACCTCGGCCCAGAAGTCCGCGTCGCTGCCGAGGACGACAGCGTCCTGAGGTGCCCGCACGACTTCGTCCGCTGCGGCTTCCTCGGCGTCCGCATCGATGGCATCCTCGTCGGCCGAGACGGCCGCCGTCTCTTCGACCTCTTCCTCGTACGGCTCCTCGAGCTCGTCGGCGGCCAGCTTGGCGGCTCGCTCGTCGACGTCGGGGGTGGTGATGACCTCGTCGATCGCGGACAGCACGCTGTCCCATCCGCGGCCGACGATCTCACCGACCACGCTCCAGCGCTTGAGGCCCGGCTTGCCGCTGAACTGCTCGAAGCCACCGGAGAGCAGCCCCAGATTGGGGTTGCCGTTGAAGAACCGCGTCACCGCGGGCAGCTCGCACACCGAGCCGATCGAGGAGACGACGGCCATGGTGTTGGCCAGGGCGCTCACCGACTCCTCGGTGGGCTTCTCGGACAGCAGCTCCTCGACGGTGATCAGGTCGACCTCGCGGTCTTTCTTCGGCTCCAGCTTGTGGGCGTTCGCCGACGTGAGGTCGTCCCAGGCCGGGTGATCGGCCAGGTCGTTGTCGGTGTTCGTACGGACGAATGCGGCCAGGTCGGCCACCGACTCGAAGGCGAAGAGGTCCTCGTCCTTGCCGAGGAACGCCTCCCACTCGTCGCCGCCGTCGCGCCAGCGGGGCGCCCACAATGTGTACAGGTCACCAGCAGTCACGCCGATGCGGACCGGAACGAGCTCAGCAGCCATGCCGCACAGCCTAACGACGCAAGCTGGCCGGTAACCTGCCCCCCGTGGGCAGATGGGGCCAGGCGATGTCGATTGTGGCGGTGATCTGCCTGGCAGTCGTCGCCACCCTGGGTGTCATGGGGTTCGTCCTCTTCAACCGCCCGCACGCCGACCCGCTGACCAAAGCCGACGCGATCATCGTGCTCGGCGGCGAAAACGACGGTCGTCTGCAGTACGGACTGGGCCTGGCCGAGCAGGGCTACGCAGACACGGTCGTGCTGTCCAACTCCTACAACGACCAGCCGGCGGATCTCCCTGATTTCAACCGGGCGTGCGCATCCGGCACTGCGACACTCACCGTGATCTGCTTCGTCCCATCGCCGTACACCACCCGCGGTGAGGCGATGTACCTGGCTCGACTTGCCAAGCAGAACAACTGGACTCACGTGATCGTGGTGTCCTGGAACTATCACATGGTTCGGGCTCGCTACATTTTCGAGCAGTGCTTCGACGGCAATGTCATCATGCGCCCGGTGCCGCGTACCTATGACTTCACCCTCGTGCGCTGGGCTTGGGAATACGCCTATCAGTACACTGCGCTGATCAAAGCCTTTGCTCTCGGCTGCGATGCCGGCTGAAGCTCCTCTAGTCTCTGCGCATGGATGTGCGCGTGATCGACCACCCACTGGCAAAGGCACGCTTGACCACCTTGCGCGACAAGCGCACCGATAACGCCGCCTTCCGTTCCGCCCTTGCCGACCTGACGCACATGCTGGTTTATGAGGCCACCCGCGATGCGCGCTGCGAGGACGTCACCATCCACACTCCGATGGCGCAAACCACTGGCTCACGCCTGGCCGCGCCGCCGCTGCTGGTGCCGGTGCTGCGGGCCGGGCTCGGGATGGTCGACAGGGCGAGCGCGCTGATCCCCGAGGCGCAGGTGGGGTTCGTCGGTGTCGCCCGTGACGAGACCACCCATCTGCCGACGCCCTACCTGGAGTCACTGCCCGACGACCTGAGCGCCCAGCCGGTCATGGTGCTCGACCCGATGCTGGCCACCGGCGGCTCGATGGCCTACACGATCGGACTGCTGCACGATCGCGGTGCGCGCGACATCACCGTGGTGTGCGTGGTGTGCGCACCGGAAGGCATTGCCGCTCTGGAGGAAGTCGCCCCGAACGCCCGCCTGTTCACCGCCACCATCGACGACGGCCTCAATGACATCGCCTACATTGTTCCCGGTCTGGGCGATGCCGGTGACCGCCAGTTCGGGCCGCGCTGACTACCAGTTCCGCACGGACTGCAGAAGCGTCTCCTGCACGGCGGCCGCGCGCCTGCGTGCGTCGGCCAGATCTGAGCCGACCACCTGGCCAACCTCGGTGTAGCACTTGACTTTCGGTTCGGTTCCGGACGGTCGCACCACCACCCGAACCGAGGTCTGCCCATCGCCACCGGTGAGGAACACCGCGTCGGCCTGCTCGGTGGCGTGCACCGGGAAGCCTGCGAGCTCGACAGGCGGCGCCGTGCGCAGACGCGTCATCATCGCCGCGGCCTCGCCGGGATCGGGCACCCGTCGTGACACGGCCGCCGTGGTGTGCACGCCGTGCTTTCGGGCCAATCGGTCGAGTGTGGACGGGATCGATTCACCCTGTGCGGCAAGGTGTGTCACCAGATCGCAGATGAGCACTGCCGCGCTGACGCCGTCCTTGTCGCGGACGGCTTCCGGGTCGACGCAATGCCCGATGGCTTCCTCGTAGGCGTACACCAGGCGGTGTCCGGGTAGCCCGGCGTCGGCGCGAGCGAGCCACTTGAACCCGGTGAGCGTCGCGACGTGCCGCGCGCCGTAGTCGGCGGCGATCGCCGCCAGCAGCTGCGACGAGACCACGCTGCTGGCCACCACACTTACGGCGGACTGTTCGGGCGATAGCGTGGATAGGATGTAATCGCCTAGCAGCCAACCGGTTTCGTCGCCGGACAGCATCCGCCAGCCGTCGGCGGCGGGAATGCCGACGGCGCACCGGTCGGCGTCGGGGTCCAGTGCGACGGCGACGTCAGCGTCGACCTGCTCGGCCAGCTCCAGTAGTGCGTCGGCGGCGCCGGGTTCCTCCGGATTGGGAAAGCTCACCGTCGGGAAATCGGGGTCCGGGGTGAATTGGCTTGCCACCGTGTGCACGTCGTCGAACCCAGCTGCGTGCAGGGTGCGTACCGCGAGCTCGCCGCCGACCCCGTGCATGGCCGTCAGGGCTACTCGCGGCTTGCCCCGCGTGGTTCGCCGCAGTGTGGCCGCGTGCGCAACGTAGGCGTCCACCACTGCGTCATCGCTGGGTTGCACGGGTCGGCGCTGGATCTGGTCGGCAGGCGGAGCGCCGGCGATCGCCGCCTCGATCTCGCGGTCGGTGGGGGAGATGATCTGTAATCCGCCATCGAGATACACCTTGTACCCGTTGTCGGCCGCTGGGTTGTGTGATGCGGTGATCTGCACCCCGGCCGCGGCGCCGGTGCGCCGGACCGCGAACGCGACGATCGGCGTCGGTACCGGATGCTCCCAGGTGATCACTGAAAATCCCTGGGCGGCAAACACTTCAGCTGCCGCGGCGGCGAACTGCGCCGACCCGTGCCTGGCGTCACGGCCCACCACGACCGTCGAGCCGCCGAGGTGCCGGTCGATCAACACCCGGGCCAGCGCCCAGCTGACCCGCAGCACCACCGCGAGATTCATCGCGTCCGGGCCGCCACGTACCGGCCCGCGCAGGCCGGCGGTGCCGAAGGTCAGCGGCCGGGCGAAGCGGGCCGCGAGCTCGGCAGGATCCAGGGCGGCCAGCTCGGCGGCGGTGACCGGATCGGGGTCGTGGGCGATCCAGTCCTCAGGTGTCACGGCACCGATTGTGCCCCGCGGTCGGCGTCGGCGAGCTTGCGCAGCACCGGCGCGGTGAGCATCAGCAGATTGACTTCCAGCTCGGAGAGGTGATCGCGCATCGACTCGTACAACCAGGCGTCGCGCTGGGCCCGATCGCGCAGCAGTAGTTCCATCCCGTCACCGGTGAGCTCGATGAGCTGGCGACGGCGGTCGGTGGCGTCGGGACGGCGGAAGAGCAGCCCGCGGGACTCGAGCTCGTTGATGCTGTCGGTCAGCGACTGGACCCGAACCTGTAGCCGCGCGGCGATTTCGGCTGGTGAGGTGATGCCGGCCCGGCTCACGTCGCCGAGAACTTCGAGCTGACTGAGCGTCAGCCCGTTGTCGGGGCGGTGCCTGCGAAGCTGACGGGCCAGCGCCATCATGGCTTCCCGCAGCTCGGTGGCGGCGGCGGATGGCGCGATACTTGCGGTCATATTGCAAGTTATACCTTGTTAGTTAGTGACTTATCTCGCGTGAATCGCGGGTGACAGTGGGATAAAAGCAAGGGCATACTTGAGATATGCGCTGGGCCCTGCTGGTGATCGTGACAATCGCGGTGACCCTGCCGCTCGACCGGCTCGGTGTCCCGTCGGCGGCCCTGTTCGCTGCCCTGCTGGTCGGTATCGTGCTGGCGATCGCCCGGCTGGCACCCGCCGGTGTGCCGCGCGTCGCGGGCCTGGCCGCCCAGGGTGTGCTCGGCGTCTACATCGGCACCATGGTGCAGTCCGACGCACTGTCGTCCCTGGGCCCGCACTGGCCGGTCGTGGTCGGTGTCGGCGTGGCCACGCTGCTGCTCAGCATCGTCGCCGGGGCACTGCTCGGCACGCACCGCAGCATCACTCCGCTCACCGGCGCCCTGGCCCTGGTGGCCGGCGGGGCCTCCGGCCTGGTGGCGATTGCGCGTGAACTCGGCGGCGACGATCGCGTGGTCGCCGTCATCCAATACCTGCGGGTGGCGGTGATCACCGCGACAATGCCCCTCGTGGTCACCCTCGTCTACCACGCCGACCGGTCGTCGCACGCGGCCGCGGCAGCGACGCAATCTCATTCAGCCCCTTGGTATTTGAGCCTGATGTTGATCGTCGCACTGGTGTTCGCCGGGTCCGTCGTCGGCCGGCTGGCGCGACTGCCCGGCTCCGGTCTGCTCGGCCCGATGGCGCTGACCATCATGGCCGAACTCGGCGGCTGGTCGTTCGGTCTCACCGTGCCGGTCTTGTTGGTGTCGGCGTCCTACATGCTGATCGGCTGGCAGGCCGGGGTGGCGTTCACCCGCGAATCGCTGCGTTCGATCGAACGGCTGTTGCCTGCCGCGCTCGGGCTGATCGTGCTGCTCAACGTCGCCACCGCGGGCCTGGGTGTGGCGCTGTCGAAGATCGCCGGTGTCAGCATGCTCGACGGATACCTGGCCACCAGCCCGGGCGGTATCTACGCCGTGCTGGCCACCGCGGTGGAAACCGGTTCGAACGTCACGTTCATCATCGCCACCCAGGTGCTGCGGGTACTGCTCATGCTGTTCGCCGCACCCCTGCTGGCCCGCGTTTTCGTGCGGTTGGCCTACAGGCGCGCCAGCACCGAGGCCAGCAGCGAGCCCATCGCGGTCGCCGACGCCCGACCGGCGGCCAGCACCTCGTCATGACTGAGCGGCTGGCCCGTCATCCCGGCGGCCAGGTTCGTCACCAGCGAGACCCCGAGGACCTCGGCCCCCGCCGCCCGCGCCGCGATCGTCTCGTGCACCGTCGACATGCCGACCAGGTCGGCGCCGAGCGTGCGCAGCATCCGGATCTCCGCAGGCGTCTCGTAGTGCGGGCCCGGCACGCCCGCATAGACGCCCTCGGTCAGGCTCGGATCGACGGAGCGGGCCAGTTCCCGCAGCCGCGGCGAATAGGCATCGACCAGATCGACGAACTGCGCCCCGACCAGCGGCGAACGGGCGGTGAGGTTGAGGTGGTCGCTGATCAGCACCGGCTGGCCCACCTGGTACTCGGGTCGAAGGCCGCCCGCGGCATTGGTCAACACCACGATCGTGGCGCCCGCGGCCCGCGCGGTGCGCACCGGATGGACGATGGTGCGCAGGTCATGGCCTTCATAGGCGTGGATGCGGCCCAGCAGTACCAGCACGTTGTGCGACCCGAGCGGCACTGACAGCACGCGTCCCCGATGCCCGAGTGCCGACGGGGGAGTGAAGCCGGGGATCACCGACATCGGGATCTCGGCCGCCGGTGTTCCCAGCGCCGCGGCCGCCGGTGTCCAGCCGGATCCGAGGACGACGGCGACGTCGTGGCGCTCCACACCGGTGCGCTCGGCGATCACCGCTGCGGCATGCTCGGCGTCTGGACTCACAGCCTTCGAGCCTATCTGGCAATGCGATACTTCGTGGATGCCTACCGCCACCGCGTCAACCCGCGTCGAGGACGCGGTGACAGCACGCCGGGGCGATCTGATCGAACTCTCCCACGCCATTCACGCCGAGCCGGAACTCGCGTTCAACGAGCACCGCAGCTGTGCCAAGGCCCAGGCGCTGGTGGCTGAGCGTGGATTCGAGATCAGTGCGGCGCCCGGTGGTTTGGACACCGCGTTCCGGGCCGACTTCGGCTCGGGTCCGCTGGTGATCGGGATCTGCGCCGAGTACGACGCGCTGCCCGGAATCGGCCACGCATGCGGGCACAACATCATTGCGGCGTCGGCGGTCGGCACCGCCCTGGCGCTGGCCGAGGTGGCCGACGAACTGGGGCTCACGGTGGCCCTGATCGGCACGCCGGCCGAGGAATCGGGTGGCGGCAAGGCCCTGCTGATCGAGGCGGGCGTGTTCGACGACGTCGCTGCCGCCGTGATGCTGCACCCCGGGCCGATCGATATCGCCGCCGCGCGCTCACTGGCGCTCTCCGAGGTGATCGTGACCTACACCGGCCGGGAATCGCATGCGGCTGTCGCGCCGCATCTGGGCGTCAACGCCGCCGACGCGGTGACCGTCGCGCAGGTGGCGATCGGGTTGCTGCGCCAGCAGATGGCGCCCGGCCAGTTGGCCCACGGCATCGTCACCGAGGGTGGCTCGGCGACCAACATCATCCCCGGCCGGGCTCGGCTGCAGTACACGATGCGGGCCGTCAACACCGAATCGCTGCGGGGGCTGGAAGCCAAGATGCGCGGCTGCTTCGCGGCCGGGGCGGTCGCGACCGGATGTGAACACGAGATCGCCGAAGCCGCACCGCCTTACGCCGAGCTGACCCCCGACGTGTGGCTGGCCGAGGTGTTCCGCGACGAGATGACGAAGATGGGCCGCAACCCGGTTCCGGTCGAGGTGGAAGCCGCAATGCCGTTGGGGAGTACGGATATGGGCAACGTCACGCAGTTGCTTCCCGGCATTCATCCGGTGGTCGGCGTCGAATCGGGCGGCGCGGTGATCCACCAGCCCGGCTTCACTGTCGCAGCGGCAAGCCCCAGCGGCGACCGTGCGGTCACCGAGGGGGCAATCATGTTGGCGCGCACGGTCGTTCGGTTGGCGCAGACGTCCGTCGAGCGGGACCGCGTGCTGGAGTTGCGGGATCGACGGGGGGTGGATCGCGGATGAGCATCGCCGACACCGCCGAGTCCTGGCTAGCCGCGCATTTCGACGATGTTGTGGAGTGGCGCCGCCACATTCACCGCTATCCGGAACTGGGCCGCCAGGAGTTCGCCACCACCCAGTTCGTCGCCGACCGATTGGTGGAGGCCGGGCTCAACCCCAAGGTGATGCCCGGCGGCACCGGGCTGACATGCGACTTCGGCCCCGAGCACGCGCCGCGGATCGCGCTGCGGGCCGATATGGACGCGCTGCCGATGGCCGAGCGCACCGGCGCCCCCTACAGCTCGACGATGCCGAACGTCGCGCACGCGTGCGGCCACGACGCCCACACCGCGATGCTGATCGGCGCCGCAACGGCGCTGGCGTCGGCACCCGAACTTCCGGTCGGGGTGCGGCTGATCTTCCAGGCCGCCGAGGAACTGATGCCCGGCGGCGCGATCGACGCGATCGCTGCCGGCGCGCTGACCGGGGTATCGCGGATCTTCGCGCTGCACTGCGATCCTCGGCTGGCGGTGGGCCGGGTCGCGATCATCCCGGGCCCGATCACGTCGGCGGCGGACTCGATCGAGATCACGTTGCACTCACCCGGCGGCCACACGTCGCGGCCGCACCTGACCTCGGATCTGGTGTACGGGATGGGCACCCTGATCACCGGGCTGCCCGGCGTGTTGTCCCGCCGGATCGACCCGCGGCATAGCACCGTGATGGTGTGGGGCGCGGCCAACGCCGGCGTCGCGGCCAATGCGATCCCGCAGACGGGAACCCTGGCGGGCACGGTGCGCACGGCCAGTCGTGATGCCTGGGTCGGCATGGAAAGCCTTGTCCGGGAGACGGTTTCGGGACTGCTCGCGCCACTCGGTATCGAGCACGCCCTGCAATACCATCGTGGCGTGCCGCCGGTGGTCAACGAGGAGCGCTCGACGCAGATCATGACGCACGCCATCGAAGCCGTCGCTCCCGATGCGTTGGCGGACACCCGTCAGTCCGGCGGCGGTGAGGACTTCTCCTGGTATCTGGAAGAAGTGCCCGGCGCGATGGGGCGCCTCGGCGTGTGGAGCGGTCGCGGAGAACAGCTCGATCTGCACCAACCGACATTCGACCTCGACGAGCGGGCGCTCGCGGTCGGCGTCCGGGTCCTGGTCAACATCGTCGAGCAGTCAGCGGGGTACTGATGAAGCTTCTGGTGACGGGCGGCGCGGGCTATGTCGGCAGCGTATGCGCCACGGTGCTGCTGGAGCAGGGGCACGAGGTCGTGGTCATCGACGATCTGTCGACGGGCAATGCGGACGCGGTGCCGGCCGGGGCGCAGTTCATCGAGGCCGACATGGTCGAGGTCGCGCCGAAGCTGCTCGGCGATGGATCATTTGACGGGGTGCTGCACTTCGCCGCGAAGTCGCTGGTGGGGGAGTCGGTGGCGGAGCCGGAGAAGTACTGGCACGGCAACGTCGCCAAGACCCTTGAGCTGCTGGAGGCGATGCGCGCGGCGGGCACACCCCGGCTGGTGTTCTCCTCGACCGCGGCGACCTACGGCGAGCCGGAGTCGGTGCCGATCACCGAGGACGCGCCGACCCGGCCGGCGAATGCCTATGGCGCCACCAAGCTTGCGATCGACCACGCGATCACGTCGTATGCCACCGCGCACGGGCTGGCCGCCACCAGCCTGCGGTACTTCAACGTCGCCGGTGCCTACGCCGGCTGCGGTGAGCGCCATGCGACCGAGACGCACCTGATTCCGCTGGTGTTGCAGGTGGCCACCGGCCAGCGCCCGGAGATCCTGGTGTTCGGCACCGACTGGCCCACCCCGGATGGCACGTGCATCCGCGACTACATCCATGTTCGCGATCTGGCCGATGCTCACCTGCTCGCACTGCAGACCGCGAAGCCGGGCGAGCATCGGATCTACAACCTTGGCAACGGAACCGGCTTCTCGGTTCGTGAGGTGATCGCGTGTTGTGAGCGTGTCACCGGCGGGCCGATCGCGGTGCGTGATGTCGAGCGCCGGGCCGGTGATCCGGCTGTACTGATCGCGTCGAGCGAGAAGGCTGTCACCGAACTCGGCTGGAAGCCGCGGCACACCACCATCGACGAGATCGTTGCCGACGCTTGGGAGTTCACCCGCTCGCGGGTGGAGTAGCTAGCCGCTGCTGGTGCCGGGGCCGACGTTGATGGCCGGGCGGGTGCGTAGGTCGTGCACGTACTCCGCTGGCGCACCGGCGATCTCGGCGGCGTCTGCCATCACGCCGATGTAGCGTGCCGAGGGTAGCCCACCCTCCCATGCGTCCAGCACGTAGAGCCAGGCCAGCACGGGATCGGTTGTGGTGTCAGTAGATTCGCACTCGATGCGGCATCTGATCTTCTTGTGGAAGCCGAGCTCCGAGCCTTCCCAGCGATCCAGGTTCTGCTCGTCGGCAGGCGTCATGTCGTAGAGCACCACGAACACCTTTTCGTCGGGGTCCTCGACCAGGGTCGCCAGTGCGCCTTCCCAGCCGATGTCCTCACCGGCGAAGGTCAGCCGCCAGCCGTGCAACCAGCCGGTTCCGGCCATCGGGGAATGCGGCGCACGCTCCAGCATCTGCTCGGGATGCATGTTGGACCCATAGGCGGCGTAGAGCGGCACGGGGAAAGCCTAGAGCGTCCCGTCGGCGGGAGCGCGGGGACTCCGGTGATTCGTTCAGTGGGGAGGAGCACACCCATCCGGTCTACTAGATTGAGCCCGTGACGACGCGGATCGTGATCATCGGTGGGGGGCCGGCCGGTTACGAGGCCGCATTGGTCGCAGCGGGGCGTGCTGAGGTCACCGTGGTGGACTCCGACGGCATCGGCGGGGCCTGCGTTCTCTTCGACTGCGTGCCGTCCAAGACGTTCATCGCCTCCACCGGGGTGCGCACCGAACTGCGCCGCGCCTCCGGCCTGGGCTTCGACATCGGCATCGACGACGCCAAGATCTCGCTGCCCCAGATCAACAACCGGGTGAAGACGCTGGCCCGGTCGCAATCCGCGGACATCGGCACGCAACTGCTGCGCGAGAAGGTCAACGTCGTTGCGGGGCGCGGCGAGCTGATCGACTCGGTGCCTGGCATGGCGCACCACCGCGTCAAGGTCACCACGCCGAACGGCCAGGGCGGCACCCTCAAGGCTGATGTGGTGCTGATCGCCACCGGAGCGAGCCCCCGAGTCCTGCCGAACGCGGAGCCCGACGGCGAGCGGATCCTGACCTGGCGCCAGCTCTACGACCTTCCTGAGCTGCCCGAACACCTGGTGATCGTCGGGTCCGGCGTCACCGGAGCGGAGTTCTGCAACGCCTACACCGAGCTCGGTGTCACCGTCACGGTGGTGGCCAGTCGCGACCAGATCCTTCCGCACGAGGACAGTGACGCGGCTGCCGTGCTGGAAGAAGTCTTCGCCGAGCGCGGGGTGACGCTGGTCAAGAACGCCAGGGCGTCCTCGGTGCTCCGCACGGACGACGGGGTCAAGGTCACGATGGCCGACGGTCGCGTCGTCGAGGGCAGCCACGCGCTGATGACGGTCGGCTCGGTGCCCAACACCACGGGTCTGGGGCTTGAACGCGTCGGTGTCGAACTCGGGGGAGGCAACTACATCCCGGTCGACCGGGTGTCCCGGACGGCAGCGTCGGGCATCTACGCCGCCGGTGACTGCACGGGGCTGCTACCTCTGGCGTCGGTAGCAGCCATGCAAGGCCGCATCGCGATGTATCACGCACTGGGTGAGGGGGTGGCCCCGATCCGGCTGCGCACGGTGGCCTCGGCCACCTTCACCAGGCCCGAGATCGCCGCCGTCGGGGTCCCGCAAACCGCCATCGATGATGGTTCGGTGCCCGCCCGCACGATCATGCTGCCGCTGAACACCAACGCGCGGGCGAAGATGTCGCTGCTGACACGTGGTTTCGTCAAGATCTTCTGCCGGCCGGCCACCGGCGTGGTCATCGGCGGCGTGGTGGTGGCCCCGATCGCCTCCGAGCTGATCCTGCCGATCGCCCTGGCGGTGCAAAACCGCATTTCGGTGACCGATCTGGCCCAGACTCTGTCGGTCTACCCGTCGTTGTCGGGGTCGATCGTCGAGGCTGCGCGCCGCCTGATGGCCCACGACGATCTCGACTAGCCTGGGGCGTTATGAGCGACCCGATCCTTAGACCGGGCACCGGCCAGACCTTTCTCGGACCAACCGAGCGTGCGCGCGCCTGGGAGCGATTGGGCAGCGAACAGTTCGACGTCGTCGTCGTTGGCGGCGGCGTGGTCGGTGCGGGCTGCGCACTGGATGCCGCGACCCGCGGGCTCAAGGTGGCCCTCGTCGAGGCGCGGGACTTCGCGTCGGGCACGTCGAGCCGCAGTTCGAAGATGTTCCACGGCGGACTGCGCTACCTCGAGCAGCTGGAGTTCGGCCTGGTGCGTGAGGCGCTGCACGAGCGCGAGCTGTCGCTGACCACGCTGGCGCCCCATCTGGTCAAGCCGCTGCCGTTTCTGTTCCCGCTGACAAAGCGGGTGTGGGAGCGGCCGTACGTCGCGGCGGGCATCTTCCTCTACGACCAGCTGGGTGGCGCGAAATCTGTTCCGCCGCAAAAGCATTTGACGAAGTCGGGTGCGTTGCGGCTGGCGCCCGGCCTCAAGCGCAGTTCGCTGATCGGTGGCATCCGCTATTACGACACCGTCGTCGACGACGCCCGGCACACGATGACCGTCGCACGCACGGCCGCTCACTATGGGGCGGTGGTGCGCACGTCGACCCAGGTGGTGAAGCTACTGCGTGAGGGTGACCGCGTCATCGGGGTGACGATCCGGGACTCCGAAGACGGCGCGGTCGAGGACGTTCGCGGCCACGTGGTGATCAACGCCACGGGGGTGTGGACCGACGAGATCCAGGCGCTGTCCAAGGAGCGCGGACGGTTTCGGGTGCGCGCATCCAAGGGTGTGCACGTCGTGGTGCCACGGGATCGCATCGTGTCCGAGGTGGCGATCATCCTGCGCACCGAGAAGTCGGTGCTGTTCGTGATCCCGTGGGGCACGCACTGGATCATCGGCACCACCGACACCGACTGGAACCTCGACCTGGCCCACCCGGCCGCGACGAAGGCCGACATCGACTACATCCTCGCCACCGTCAACACCGTGCTGGCCACACCGCTGACGCATGACGACATCGACGGCGTGTACGCCGGGCTGCGGCCGCTGCTGGCGGGGGAGAGCGAGGAGACCTCGAAGCTGTCGCGCGAGCATGCGGTGGCGGTGCCGTCGCCGGGCCTGGTCGCGATCGCCGGCGGCAAGTACACGACGTATCGGGTGATGGCCGAGGACGCGGTCGACGCCGCTGCGGAGTACATCCCGGCCCGGGTAGCACCGTCGATCACCGAGAAGGTGCCGCTGATGGGTGCCGACGGATACTTCGCGCTGATCAACCAGACCCAGAGCGTGGGGGCGCGCTACGGCCTGCATCCCTACCGGGTACGTCACCTGCTGGACCGGTACGGCTCGCTGATCGGCGAGGTGCTGGCGCTGGCAGCCGACAAGCCCGAACTGCTCGAACCGATCACCGATGCGCCGGTGTACCTCAAGGTCGAGGCGGCCTACGCCGCGGCCGCAGAGGGAGCGCTGCACCTCGAAGACATCCTGGCGCGGCGGATGCGGATCTCGATCGAATACCCGCACCGCGGCGTGGACTGCGCAGCAGAGGTCGCCGATGTGGTCGCGCCGATCCTGGGCTGGAGCCAGGCTGACTGCGCCCGCGAGGTCGCGACGTATATCGCGAGGGTCGAGGCCGAGGTGTTGTCGCAGACCCAGCCCGACGACGAGTCGGCCGACGCGTTGCGCGCGACTGCACCGGAGGCGCGGGCCGAGATTCTTGAGCCGGTTCCGCTGAATTGAGGCGGCGGCGTCCGGCACCACTCCCGGATCGCGACGGTGTGGGCCCGGCGCGGGTGCGGCTGCGTGGTGGAGCGGTGCTCGTCGAACTGGCCGACCGGTTCGGGGATGCCGCCGCCGAAAAGGTGCTCAGCGGTGAGGTAGTCGACGCCGACGGCGCGGTGGTCACGCCTTCGACGGTGTTACCGCCTGGTGCGCACGTCTTCCTGTACCGGGAGCTGCCCGATGAGGTGGTGGTGCCGTTCGACATTCCGGTGCTCTATCGCGACGACGACATCGTGGTGGTCGACAAGCCGCATTTCCTGGCCACCATGCCGCGCGGCGGGCATGTCGCTCAGACGGCATTGGTGCGGTTGCGTCGCGCGCTCGATCTGCCGGAGCTCAGCCCCGCGCACCGGCTGGACCGGCTGACGGCGGGGGTGCTGCTGTTGACGGTCCGCCGCGAGGTTCGCGGTGCGTATCAGACGCTGTTCGCGCGGGGATTGGTTTCGAAAACGTACGTGGCCCGGTCGTCTGGTGTGGCTTCGGTGGAGCTGCCGACTGTCGTGCGAAGCCGAATTATCAAGCAACGTGGTCAGTTACAGGCTTTTGAGGAACCGGGCGAGCCGAATGCCGAGACGTTGGTAGAGGCGCAGGCGGAGGGGCGTTATCGATTGAGTCCGCGGACGGGGCGCACGCACCAGTTGCGGGTGCACATGGCGTCGCTGGGGCTGCCGATCGACAACGACCCGCTGTATCCGCGCGTGGTCGAGGTTGCTGCCGACGATTTCTCTGCGCCGCTACGGCTGGTGGCGCACCGGTTGGAGTTCGACGATCCGTTCACGGGCGAACTACGGTCGTTCGTCAGTCACAACGGTGTCTCCGGTCCCTAGCCGTCCGATGGCGATCGCGTGACGCTGCTGGTATGGACGATGATCACGAGTTGGTTTTGATCGCCGCGTACGCAGATCTCGACCGGGCCCGCGCCGACTTCGACGAGCTTGGTGTGCGGATCAAACACGGTATGGAGTTGCGCGCCGCCGCGCTGGTCACCAAGGATGCCGACGGGCACCCGCAGGTCATCGAGGCACAAAACCGGCATGGCCGGACCGCTGTCGGGATCGGTGCCGGCCTGGGGTTGTTGCTCGGCCTGTTCATCCCACCGATCGGGCTGTCGATCGTGGTCGGCGGTGCGGCGGCCGGGCTGGTCGCGGCGATCGCCGAGCATGAGTTGCGGACGGGTCTGCGACACGAGATCGGGGACGCCCTGGAGGCGGGCACCGGTGTGATCGTGGCTGTCGTGTATCCGAACGGCCGGATGCCCCTCGAGATCACTCTGTCGAGTGCGGTGAAGTTCGTAGCGCTTCGGCTGGACAAAGCCACCATCAACAGCATCGAGAAGACGGTCGCCGAGACAATGTCCGCCGCCGGCCATCCGGTCACCGCTGACACGACGGACACCAGTACGTGACGCGCTCGGAGTCGGAGGGCTCGGCGCGCAGGATCGGTGTGCTACAGCGGCGGCACGGCTCGCCGGCACGGCCGTAGACCCAGAGTTCTTGTCCGCGACGACTGTTGCCGGTGGTGGTGCGGTTCGTGCGAGTGCGGTTGGCCCACAACATCTTGTGCGCCTGGTTCGCCACGCGCAGCGGATCGGCGAGACTCTTGACCGGGCTGGTCGGCAGCCGCCCGAACACGAAGCACAGCTCGTTTGCGTAGACGTTGCCGACACCGGCGAGGTTCCGCTGATCCAGAAGGGCGGCGGCGATGGGCCGGTCGGGGTCCTTGGTCAGATTGGCCGCAGCCAGCTGGGGATCCCAGTCGTCGCCGAGAAGGTCGGGCCCGAGGTGCGCGACGACGTCCTGATCGTTGTCGCGGTCCAGGACTTCCAGCACACCCAGGTCGATACCGAGGGCCTGAATGTCTTCTGTTTCCAGGATGATTCGGATCTTGTGGGCCTGCCGCTGTGGTTTGCCCTGCGGGCTCACGCGCCAAGCGCCGTCCATCTTCAGATGTGAGTGGATGCTGGCCGGGCCCACCCGGATGAACAGGTGCTTGCCACGGCTGACGACCTCATCGACGGTGTTGCCGCTGAGATCGACCGTGGCGTAACGCGGTACGCGGATATCGCAGCGCGTCAGCGTCTTACCGGCCAGCGCGTCGCGCAGGTTGGCCGCGGTGTGGAAGACGGTGTCGCCCTCGGGCATGGTTCCACCCTAGAAGGGCG
>JAHFVD010000051.1 GCA_023264735.1 Mycobacterium sp.
CCACTACAGCGTGACCATGCAGCTGCCCGAGAGCGGCGGTCTCTATGGCACCGGCAACGTCACCTACCGCGGCGTCGAGGTGGGACGGGTGCAGTCGGTCCATCTCACCGATACCGGTGTCGAAGCCGAGTTATCGCTGAAGTCGGACATCCACATTCCCTCCGACCTCAGCGCCGAGGTACACAGCCAATCAGCCATCGGCGAGCAGTATGTCGAGCTGGTTCCCCGCAACGCGACATCCCGGCCGCTCAAGGACGGCGATCTGATCCCGCGGTCCGAAACGTCAGTGCCACCAGACATCAACACACTGCTCGACGCCGCGAACTCCGGACTGCAAGCAATTCCACGCCAGAACCTCAAGACAGCAATCGACGAGGCCTACACCGCCGTCGGGGGGCTAGGCCCGCAGCTGTCCGACATCGTCAAAGGCTCAACAGCTCTGGCGATCGACGCCCGCAAGAACCTCGACCCGCTCATCAACCTCATCGATAATTCCAAACCCGTGCTCGACTCACAGGTCAACACCTCGGCCGCGATCCAGGCGTGGAGTTCACAGCTGGCCACGGTTACCGGCGAACTGCAGAAAAAGAACGACGCCGTAGCCGGGTTCATCGACAAGGGAGGCATCATCGTAGCCTCGCAAGAGAGCCAGAAACTCATCGAGCGGCTCAAACCCACCCTGCCCATCCTGCTGAACAACCTCACCAGCGTCGGCCAGGTCGCCCTCGCCTATCAAAACGACGTTGAGCAACTACTGGTCCTGCTGCCACACGCAACGTCGGTACTACAGGGCACCTTCGTCGCCAACGCGAACACCACCCAGGCCTACCGGGGTCAATACCTCTCCTTCAACCTCAACATCAACCTCCCACCCGCCTGCACGACCGGCTTCCTGCCCACCCAACAGGCCCGAGTTCCCACCCTGACCGACTACCCCGACAGGGTCCCCGGCGACCTCTACTGCCGCACACCCCAAGACTCCCCGTTCAATGTCCGCGGCGCACGCAACATTCCGTGCGAGACCGTACCCGGCAAGCGCGCTCCAACGGTGAAGATGTGCGAGAGCAACGAGCAGTACGTGCCACTCAACGACGGCTACAACTGGAAGGGCGACCCCAACGCCACCCTCTCCGGTCAGGACATCCCCCAACTGCCGCCCGGGACACCGCCGGCCGGGCTGCCGACCGCTCCCCCACCACCAGCCCTGATGGGCGTCGCCGAATACGACCCAGCCACAGGCACATACGTCGCACCCAACGGCCGCCAATACACCCAATCCGACCTGGCCGAGCCGACGAAACAAGACAACACATGGCAATCGATGCTGCTACCGCCCGGATCCTGACCGTCGGCGGCCTCGGTCCGACCATGTGCTGCTGTTCCCGTTTGCCGCCGGCGTGGCCACCTGGTGGCGCACCGTGGGACCCAAAGTGGCGGGGCTGCCGCACCTTTCGGTGGTGCAGATTCCGCACGCGCCGGTGCAGCAACTGGCCCAGACTGTCGATCGACGGGTCTCGGCGCAGGTGATGGTGATGGTGATGGAAGGTCAGGTGACGATGACCGTGGGCGCCGTCGACGTCACCTTCACGCCCGTGCCGTTGGTGTGAACTTCTGAGCTTGAGGTGCTAGTCGATAGCGTTAGCGCCGTGGACGCTGACGCCAGCGTTGTCGGGGCGAGCCTGGCCGCAAGCCGCTCGCCCCCAACCGCACACCGGTGCGATTGATCGCCACTACGGAAATGACAACATCATTGAGACGAATCGAGCGGCCAGTGTCTCAGTGAACTTGTCGCCTTCCCAGCTGACGAGTGACAACTTCACTGAGACCGGACAGCATCCCCCGCCAAGGCCTCCGCGGTGGCCTCGTCCGCGGGCACACCAACTGCGCCTGCGACGGCGCCGACCGTCTTGCTGATTGCTACCAGAGTAATACTTAGGTAGCTTTGCGGTATGAAGCTGAGCGTCAGTTTGTCTGACGAGGACATTGCAGTCCTTGACGCCTACGTCAAGAGAGCACAGCTGCCGTCGCGGTCCGCGGGGTTGCAGCGAGCGGTTCAGATGTTGCGCTACCCCGACCTCGAGAATGACTACGCCCAGGCGTGGGACGAGTGGGCCACCGACGAGAATTCCCGCGCCTGGGACTTCACCGTTGGAGATGGCGTCGCCGATGCTGCGCGGTGAAATCTGGCAGGTCGACCTGGACCCCGTTCGCGGAAGTGAGGCGAACAAGCGGCGGCCGGCAGTGATCGTCAGCAATGACAGAGCAAACGCGACAGCTGTGCGTCTTGGCCGCGGCGTGGTCACCGTCATCCCAGTGACCAGCAGGACGGACAAGGTTTATCCCTTTCAAGTACGGCTGTCGGCCCAGAGTGGACTCACGGTGGACTCGAAGGCCCAAGCCGAGCAGGTGCGGTCCATATCAACCCAGCGCTTACTGCATCTGATAGGTCGGGTGTCCCCCGCGGAGCTCGCGGCACTCGACGATGCGCTCAGACTCCATCTGGAGCTGTAATCACCCGCTATGCAGAAACCCGAACGCGGCCGGCTACCAGTCGGCCGCTGTAGCCATCGGGTCGGATTAGCACGGCATTCGGAGCGGACACCTCGCCGATCACCGCGAGCTCCCTGTCGGTTCCGGTCGAATGTTGAGCAGCCTGTTCCGGTCGAAAAGTGAGCAGGTGTGCTTACGGGGTTGAGTCTGCCTGACGGTCGACTTCCGCGGAGGGCAAGTGTCTCGATCGTGGTGTGTTTGACTACACCGCCTCGGTGCGGTGAGCTGGATTGTGCACCAGCGCTTCTGTTAGAAAATCAACGGAACGAACAAGATTGGCGAGTGCCAATCGGGTTATGCCTTCTCTCAGTTCCCATTGGTAACCCCGAATTGCTAGTACATAGCTGTCTGGGACTTGGTCGAAGCATTGCCGGGTGGTCGCCAGGATCGACGACACGGACATGGCGTGCGAGGTGAAGCTGAGATCCAGCTTCGCCTCGGGGCGGCTCACCGCGAACGAATCCACCAGCGGATCCTTGGTCGCATCCACGAACAGCACGCGCTGGTACCGGCTGATCAAGTCGGCGTCTTCCAGGTTGAGCTGGTAGGTGCGGCGCAGGTGCGCGCGTGTGCGGAGATCACCGCATTCCAGTCGGTCGATGAATGCCCAACCCAAGCCGTCGTCCTCGCGCCCGGAGTTGCCGATGCCGTAGATCAGAGAGGCTGGATTGTCGAACAGGCCGGGTGTATTCGGTTGGAGCTCAGCGGGTGCGTTCATCGAGCACCCTACCTTCGGCGTCGAGGACGGACACGGTCAACGGCATCTGCCCCAATGCGTGGGTGGCGCAGCTCAAGCAGGGGTCGTAGGCGCGGATACCCACCTCGATAGCGTTCATCATGCCCTCGGTGATCTCGGCCTTGCCGCCGAGGTAGTCCTCGGCCACGCTGCGCACCGTGCGATTGAGGACGTGATTGTTCTGCGTTGTCGCCACGATGAGATTGGCGAACGTCACATTGCCCTCACGCTCGGCGCGGTAATGGTGCACGAGGCTACCCCGGGGTGCTTCCAGCACGCCGACACCCTCCCCCGTCCACGCGTCTGCACCAGGGACCACGACAAGCTCATCCTTCGTGACGTCGGGATCGTTGAGCAGGTCGCGAACCACCTCGGCGGCGTGGATGATTTCGATGGTGCGTGCCCAGTTAGTGTGCAACGTCATGTTGTTGGCGCGTCCCGCGGTGTAGGCCTGGAAGCGCTCCAGGGCTTCCGCGGCGATCGGGGTCGACAGCGATCGGGTGACGTTAAGCCGAGCCAGCGGTCCCACCCGCACCGAGCCCTCCTCACGGCCGAGATCGGTCAGGTACGGGAATTTCATGTAGCTCCACTTTTCCACCCCCTCGGAGAAGTGAGAGAGGTAGTCGCGGTAGTCGAATTCACGCACAACCGCTTTGTGGTTGTCGACCACCCGCAGGCGGCCGTCGTAGTAGTCGACGTCGCCGTCGTCGTCCACTAAACACATGTTGAGCGCTGGGACATTGGCGAAACCGTCCACCACGTCGCGGTGTTGATCGTGGAAGTCGTAGAACATCTGCAAACCCAACTGAGCATCTGCGATGACGTCGTCGACGCAAGGCACGCCGTCCTCACCTTTCAAGAAGCGGTTCACCTGGGCTGTGGTGAGGCTCTTGTTCACCCCACCCGGGACCGACGAGATGCCGTGCATCCGCTTTCCGAAGACAGCCTCGATGATCTCCTGGCCCCACTTGCGCAGCCGGACAACGCGTTTGACCAGAGCGGGATTGGCTTCGATGAGACCGATGAAGTTGCGTTGCTCGGGCGCGGCGTCGATACCGAACAGCATCTCCGGCACGACCAAATAGAAGTAGGCAGTCACGTGCGACTGCAACATTTGTGCGTAATGGCCCAAACGCCGCATCTTCACTGCTGTCGGGGTCAGTCGAGTCCCGGAGGCTGGGCCGACGCCGATCATGTCGTCGAGTGCCTTGGCCCCAGCGAGGTGGTGGCTGACGAAGCAGATCCCGCAGATCCGCTGCATGAGAACCGGCGCCTCCCAGTACGGGTGGCCTTGGATGAACTTTTCGTAGCCGCGGAACTCCACCACGTGCAGCTTGGCATCGGTGACGTTGTGGTCGTCATCGAGTTCTACGACCACTTTTCCGTGTCCCTCGATGCGGGTGATCGGATCAATGATGACGGTGCGTGCCATGGTGGCCGTTTCCTCGATCAGTCGAAGTGGTTGAGAGACTTGGGCAGATTGACCGGGCGCCCGTTGACCAGGTCGTCGAGGACGTCGAGTATCGCGTCTGCTGTCGGCGGGCACCCGGGGATGAAGTAATCCATGTGCACCACCTCGTGGCAGGGATGGACGCGGTTGGTGAGAATCGGAATTCTGCGGTCATAAGGCACAACCGGAGCAGCACCCGGTGGCGCCGTGGGCGAGTTGGGGTACGCCTCAGCCAGACAGTCGGCAAGCCCGACGCTGTTTCGCAGCGAGGGCACTCCACCCCAGATGGCGCATGCGCCAACGGAGATCAGAATGTCGCAGTTCTCCCGGAAGTGCCGCAACGTCTCGATGTTCTCTTCGTTGGCAACTCCGCCTTCGATGAACCCGATGGCGCATCGTTCGGGAATCCGCTTGATGTCGGTAAACGACGATCGCAGGATGGTGATCTTGTCGAGCAGGTCGATCATGCGTTCGTCGATATCCAGCAGTGACAGGTTGCATCCCCAACAGCCGCACAGGCTGATCATCGACACTTTGATCTTGCCGGCGCGTGCGGCTGCCACCTCCGGATCCAGTGGGGTGGCTGGAAGTTCGTGCGAGGCAACCTCGTTGGACTCAGATGTTGTCATGTGACCTGCCTCTTCGATGGTTCGAGTGCGCGATCCCTCACAGATTCGACGTCGTAGCGCCGCTCGCCGATCGGTTCGTCATAGCCGACCCCTTTCTCCAGGATCGTGCCGACAGGACAGATATCGACCGCTTCGCGGACCTGCTCAGGTGGCATCTTGTTGGCGAGCTCCGCGTCGATCTCGATGCGAGCATTCGCCCCACGCCCGCTGATGCTGAAGATCTTCTTCCCCGTCGCTCGGTCGCGGACGAACTCCACGCAGCGCTGACAGAAAATGCAGCGATCCCGCTCCAGCCAAATCGTGTCCGACGCATGGTCGGCGACCCGCGTGGGGAACTGGTATGGGAAGGGCGACACCACCATGTCTACCTCGTAGCCCACAGCCTGCAACGTGCAGCGGCCGGATTTCTCGCAGCTCGGGCAGTTGTGGGTGCCTTCCGAGAACAGCATCTCCACAAGGGCTTTGCGCGCCGCGGTCGTCTCCGGGTCGCTGACTTCCACCCGCATTCCGTCGACGACTGTGACAGCACAGGCGGCGGTGATGCGGCCGTTGACCTTGACCGAACAGACCCGGCACGTGCCCAATGCGGGGTGTTCAGGTAGGTAGCACAGGGCCGGGATGTACACACCTGCCTCGGCAGCCACGTCGACCAGTGTCCTGCCCTCCTCGGTGGTGAACGCTTTGCCGTCGATCTCGATTTGGATGCTCACAGCGGCTCCTGTGGGGCGAGTTGGGCGACGGCCTTGGCGTAGCCGGAGAGCTCTGCCTCGGTGTCGAACGACGGCAGCAGGCCGCCGTTGCTTTCACGAAGCCGAGCCGTATAGATCTCCGGGAACTTCTTCATGGTGGTCAAGATGGGATTCGGGGACGTGGCGCCCAGCCCACATCGGCTGGTCTGAGCCACGATGCCGCCCCAGGCGATCATGTCGTCGAGGTCGGAGCTGGCTGCGCCCCCGTCGGCCACCAGGCCGATCTTCTGACGCAGCATCACGTTGCCAGCCCGGCAGGGCACGCAGATTCCGCACGACTCGTCGACGAAGAACTGCATGAAGTCCTTGACGATATCGATCAAGTCGCGGTCGCGGTTGAACACCATGAAGGAACCGTTGCAGGACAGATCGTCGAAGGTGAGTCGACGCTCGCCGTCGGCAGCCACCGAAAGCATCTCACCGGAGGGGCCACTGATCTGGACGGCCCGGGCATCCTCGGCGCCGACCCGATCGAGCACTTCACGCAGCGTGATCCCCCAGGGCACCTCGTATATCCCAGGAGCAGTGCAGTCACCCGCCACGCTCAGCAGGCGGGTCCCGGTCGACCCGGGCACCCCCATCGCCGCGAACCACTCGGCGCCTTCCTGCAGGATTCGGCATGCTGCGGCAAATGTCTCGACATTGTTGACCACAGTGGGCTTACCGAGGAAACCGTGCTCGGCCGGAAACGGAGGCTTGAGTCTGGGTGTCCCCCGCTTGCCCTCGCAGGATTCGATCAGCGCGGATTCGTCACCGCAGATGTATGCACCGGCACCCAACTGGATGCGGATGTCGAACCAGTGCCCCAGCACGCCGGCTTTGCGCAATTCGCGCAACTGCTCAGCCAAATAGTCTCGCAGGTAGGCATATTCGGCACGCAAGTAGAGGATGCCGTGCGCGGCACCAACGGCATGGGCCGCAATCGCCATGCCGGCGAAGACCAGCTTCGGAGAGCGGGTCAGCAGGACCCGGTCCTTGAAGGTGCCCGGTTCACCCTCGTCAGCATTGCAGATGACGTACTTCTCATCACCGTTCGCTGCGCGGCACGACATCCACTTGGTCGCGGTGGGAAACCCGGCGCCGCCGCGTCCTCGCAAGCCGGATTCGGCAACCGTGGCGATCACGTCTTCGGGAGTCGTTGCGCAGCAACGTTGTATCAACGCCGCGTAATCGGTGTCTCCACAGAAGAAGACCGGCCCCGCGGTGTGGCATGTGGGGTGAGTCAGCATTTCCGCATACGCCGCATCGTGGTGCCGCAGAGCACCCGGGTTGGCGATCTGCTCGGGGCGCAGGCCGTTCTTCAGGCCGTCAACGATTTCCGCGATCGACGCTGGTGTCAGGTCGGTGAATACGACATCATCGATGATCATTGCGGGTTCACGGTCGCTCATGCCGATGCAGGCCGTTTCGAACAATCCGAACTCCGCCGAACCCGGCCCACCGAACTGTGTTCCCGTTTCGCTTTCCAACGCGTCATACACCTGCTGGTAGCCGTTCATCTTCGCGATGACGGTGTTGCTCAGATAGATGCGGTGGCGGCCCGACGGCGTGGTGTGGAAGAAGTGATAGAAGGTCGCGGTCTCCAGAACGTCGTCAACGGTCAATCCGAGCCAATCGGCGATCGCGGCCGCGGTGTCGGCAGAAATATGACCTGCGGTGCGTTGCACCGTCCACAAGATGTCGATGAGTTCGGTGCGCTCGCGGCTATGGCCATCGAGAATCATCGCCATGTCTGGAACCATCAGTCATGCACCACCCTCTCGTACGCGGAGATGGATTCTGTTCCACGGATATTCGGCAACCCGGCGTCGTTGTGCACCAGACGTACCCACACCGTCACCGGGCTGCCGTCGCCTCAGCCCGCCGAACACGGGTGTAGATAAGCGCTCATGAACCTCCTGAGCAATAACCGGCAACCCGCGAGGATGGGCTGTTCATGCGGGATGATGGAACGACGCTAGTCCCGCGCTGGTACGACCGCAATCAGAACGTCGGAGGGAACACATACCCGGGCCGAATTGGAGCTCGAACGTGTAGCAGCGGAGATCGACTGCCGAAGCTGCGGTGAACATTCCGAGAGCACCTCGAGATGGGCGCTGCGTGTCCGCACTGCGAGAGTTCCGACACGGTCACGTCGTTGGCGGTTGTCCGACGTAGGGGGTTATTGTCCGATCGCGCTGCGGCTGGGCATTTCATCGCCGAAGTTGATGCCCATATCGCGGGCGGTCGCCAACGAATCGCAATCCAGGGGGACGGTCTTTTGGCGGCTGATGGCGTCAGCCAGCGGCACGTAGTCCACGGTCGGCGGATTCAGCGCCACCATGACACCGCGATGTCCCTCATCGAGTGCCCGCACAGCCGCGGCGCCGAAGCGTAAGCCAAGCAATCGGTCGAACGAAGTCGGTGACCCGCCCCGTAGCAGATGCCCCAGCACCACGGTGCGCGCCTCCCGCCCCGTCATGTGCTCAAGCTGGGCGGCGACTTTAGCGCCGACTCCGCCGAGACGTTCCGCCTGCCCGACTGCCTTGCCTACGATCGACAGATCTCCCCCAGCCGGCCGCGCACCCTCGGCGACACAGATAATCGAAAACTTCGCACCGTGCCGCTCGCGGTGAGCGACCAACGCCGCCACCGGCTCTAGGTCGAACGGGATCTCCGGAATCAGGATGGCATGTGCGCCCGACGCCATACCGGCGTGCAGCGCAATCCACCCGGCGTAGCGGCCCATCACCTCCACCACGATGATGCGCCCGTGCGATGTCGCGGTCGAGAACAGCCGGTCGATGCATTCCGAGGCAAAGTCGACGGCTGTATCGAAACCGAATGTCGAGGCGGTCTTCTCCAGATCGTTGTCGATCGTCTTGGGCACCCCGACCAGCGGCAGCCCCGCCTCATGCAAGTGACGGCCGATCGCCAACGATCCGTCGCCTCCGACCGTAATCAACGCATCAATGCGGTGCTCGTCGAACCGGTTGAGCAGCTCGCGGGTCCGATCCACCTCCGACCAGGTGCCATCGCTCTGCTGCACTGGAAAGGCGATTGGATTGCCGCGATTGGTGGTGCCCAGGATCGTTCCGCCCTGATGCAGGATGCCGCGAACTCTTTCACGCGTGAGCGCGATCAGCCCGCCTTCGGGATACTCGTCGGGAAGAAGCAGTCCATTGAAGCCGTCGCGGATACCGACAACATCCCATCCGCGATTACGCGCGGCCAAGGTGGCCGAGCGGATGACGGCGTTGAGCCCTGGCGCGTCACCACCGCCGGTACTGATCGCGATGCGCTTGATAGCAGATTCCACAACGCGCACCCTATGCAATGGGACATCGGGCGGCAGGGCGAACGGCTTCTGGGCTTGGTGGCCAGTACCAAGCCGGCCGTAGCGCGGTAGCGACCACGCTTTTCTCATTGACGGCGCGAATGATTGGGCTACTGCCGGGTTGCCGCAGCATGGCGTGAATCCGGCCGCCGATCAGTCGGCGGGGACTTTCGCTTCGACTTGAAGGGACAACCGGCCCTAGCCGCATGGCCGCCGGACGCCGCAGAGTTAATACATGAGCGGGCACAAACAACGTGCGGCGATGGTCTCAACGCTGATTCTGCTTTATGCGGCCAGGCGGTACTACCGGAATTGGGGTACCACGAAGCAGGAATGCCGGATGGTTCTGCCTGGCGACGAACTCCTCAGGCAACCCGTGCTTCGCACGACCGAAGGGGTGTGGATCGATCGGTCGGCAAGTGCGGTCTGGCCGTGGCTTGTGCAGATGGGACAAGACCGCGGCGGTGCCTACGGTCTTGAGTTGCTGGAGAACTCGATCGGGCTGCACTATCGCAACGCTGATCGCATTCATCCGGAGTGGCAACACCTCAGCGTCGGCGACGTCGTCCGGCTGGCGCCCAAAGGCTGGCTTCGACTGCACGACGGGATCGTGATGCGGGTTGTCGCATTGACCGACGAACGATCCATCGTCCTACACGCGGGGCCGCCGAGCCTGCCATGGGAAACTGTCTGGTCATTTCATCTGATCCCGTACGGGGATGACCGCTGCCGGGTCCTCGTTCGGACGAGGGTGGCGCTGCGGCACCCAGGTGAGGTGTTGTTGGCGGAGCTGGCCGGCCCCGCCACCGCGCTGATCACCCGCGGTCTGTTGAAAGGCATTCAGCGACGGGTGTCAGAGGTTGACAACAACCAAGAACGGCAAAGCATTTCGCCAGTAGTGGTCGACATCGAACCGATACCCCAGGCCGACGACGCCGATATCGCCGAACAAGCGCGCCCGGTCGAGGACAACGGCGAAGACGACGATCCGCCTGGCGATCTGGGGGCATCGTGGAACGCCGACCTCGGCGATCTGCTTGAACAGCGGCAGGCCGTGTGCGATGTCCCCCCAGCTGAGTAGCCGTCACAGTTTTGACGCCCCGGCGATTCCCTCGCGGTCCACGCCATAGTTCGCAGGTGTAGGAGGAAGTGTCATGATCCGAACAACGCTGTCGCGCGACGTCATCGCCCACGCTGTGCATCGTGCGTGCCGAGCCCCGTCGATCCACAACAGCCAACCATGGCGTTTCGATGGCGACCACGCCGGCGGACTGCAGCTATTTCTGGACCGTGATCGTCTCGTCGACGCAGACTCCTCGGGTCGGCAAGCACTCCTGAGTTGCGGGGCGGTGCTCGACCACTTCAGGGTCGCTCTGGCTGCGGCTGGTTGGGTGGCGAACGTCGACTATTACCCCAATCCCAACGATTACACGCACTTGGCGTCGATCGGCTTCGTTCCCATGGAGTTCGTCACCGATGCCCACCGGGACCGCGCCGATGCGATCCTCACACGACGCACCGACCGCTTGCCCTTTGACGAGCCCGCCGATTGGGACGCCTTCGAGAGTGTGTTGCGCCAGCAGGTCGGCGATGATCTCGCCTTGTTGGATGTTCTTCCCGACAACGCACGCCCGCAACTTGCCGAAGCATCCCAGCTGACAGAATCACTGCGCCTGTACGATTCGTCGTATCATGCTGAATTGGCATGGTGGACTGGGCCATTCGGAGCTTCTGACGGCATACCGCAAAGTTCGCTCGTCACGGCTGCAGAAGGTGATCGGGTGGATATCGGCCGCAACTTCCCCGTCACCCACCATCGCGAGAGGCGTTCGCAGGTGTCCGAAGACAGGTCGAAGATCATCATGTTGTCTGCCTTCGACGACCGCCGCCTCGACATCCTCACCTGCGGCGAGGCGCTTTCGGTAGCGCTTCTGGAGGCGACGATGGCGGGCTTCGCGACCTGCCCGCTGACCCATATGACCGAGCTCGCGGCCAGCCGTGACATCCTCAGCGGGCTTTCCGGGCGCGCGCTGCCCCAGGTCTTGGTCCGGGTCGGCTCTGTACCGGCGTCCGACGACGTCGAACCGCCGACCCCTCGCCGCCCGCTGGACGAGGTGCTCACCTGGGGTGTGGCACCTTGACGTTGAACTCGGTTGTTCAGCGAACAGGCCTGGTCATCCTGGTGACCCGTCAATAGGATATTGACGCTGCGTATAATCTCGCAGCTGGAGGGGTCCAGCCGGTGGAAAACGCGAACGAGGATCCGGCCTTCGCCGCGCTCGGGCAGCGCTCACTGGTCGGCAGCATGCGCGAGCAGCTCGATGAGCTGCTCAATTCGCGTGACCAGATGGAACATCTACTTCGAGTCGTCGTCGGCCTGGCCGCTGATCTCGATCTGGACGCGACTCTGCGGCGGATCGTCAGAGCGGCGATGGAGTTGACCGGCGCCCAGTACGGAGCCTTGGGTGTACAGGGCGCTGACGGCCAGCTGGCATCGTTTCTGCACTCGGGTATCGATGACGCGACTGCCGCGACGATCGGCCACTTGCCGGTCGGGAAGGGCGTGCTGGGTGTCCTCGTTGAACATCCCGAACCGTTGCGGTTGGGCGACTTGGCGGCACACCCGGCCGCGGCCGGCTTTCCAGAGCACCACCCGCCCATGCGGGCCTTCCTCGGGGTGCCGATCACTATCAGGCACAGGGCCTTCGGCAGCCTGTACCTCACCCAGCCGACGGGAGGTCCCGAGTTCAACGAAGCGGACGAGGTTGTCGCTCGAGCACTTGCGGCCGCTGCTGCAGTGGCCATCGACAACGCCCGACTCTTTGAGCAGGCCCGGCGCACGGCTGAATGGGTCGACGCCAGCCGCGAAATCACCACCGCCTTGTTGTCTGACGCCAACCCGGTGCAGCAACCGCTCCGGTTGATCGCAGAGCGCGCCTGTGAGCTGACCCGTGCCGAGCAGGGCATCGTCCTAGTCCCAGGTGACCCCGATCTGCCAGCCGCCGAGGTCCAGACCTTAGTGATCTCGGCGGCGGTGGGGTTGATGGCCGACGAGGTGGTCGGCCAGGAAGTTCCGGTGGACGCGTCGACGACCGGTGGGGTCTACCGATCGCGTACACCGTTGATTACCGAATCGTTTCGCCATCCCATCCAGGCATTTACCGACGTAGGCCAGCGGCCGGCGATCGTCATGCCGCTGTGCGACCAACAATCAGTGCTCGGCATCCTCGCGGTGGCTCGAAATAGGGATGACAGTCCTTTTGACGCGAATCATCTGGAGCTGATGAGGGACTTCGCCGATCACGCCGTTGTCGCTCTGCGGGTATCCGAGAGCCGTGAGCAGGCGCGGGAAATGACTCTGATCGCCGATCGCGAACGCATCGCGCATGACCTGCACGACCATGTCATTCAGCGACTCTTCGCCGCAGGCATGGATCTGCAAGGAACGATCGCGCGTTCGCACTCATCCGACATCAACAAGCGCCTGAACCATACCGTCGATGACTTGCAATCCACCATCGACGAGATCCGGACCACGATTTTCGCGCTGCAGTCCCCCACCGCCGTCGCCGATGGGTTTCGTCAGCGAGTTCAGACCGTGATCCGCGAACTCACCGACAGCCGCGATATCGAAACCTCAGTTCACTTGTCGGGACCTCTGATCGTGGTCGGGCAGGAAGTCGCCGAACATGCCCTCGCCGTCATCGCCGAAGGAGTTAGCAACGTCGTACGGCACTCCGGCGCAGGGCATCTCGTCATCGGCGTCGTGGTGGGCGACGAACTGACCGTCGACATTACCGACGATGGATGCGGCATCGACCCAGCCAATCAGCGGCGCAGTGGATTGGCGAACTTCGAGCGCCGGGCCCAGGCCGTCAGTGGGACCTGCGCGATCGACAGTCGCCCAGGTGGGGGTACCCATATCCGCTGGGTCGCGCCGTTGACAACCCGTTAGCCAGCTATCAGCTTGTGATCGTCTCCCGATCGCTGTCCGGCTTTGATAGTGCATGGTCGGCGGTCTTGAGAAGACTGCGGTGAAATTTGTATTGCGCTTGAACCAGATCGTCTGCCAGCTCGAGGGCGGCATCGACGACCTTGTTGCGCAACGGCTGAACCAACTCGGGGACGGTTTCATCGATCGCGTCGCGGAACTTGCGCAGCGCCGCGCCGGCGGCGCGCTGGCCGGATTCAGCCGACGCACGCAACTCCTCCGTGAGATCGCTGGCCTTTGGCTCTGATTTCTTTTGCTGGACAGTCTCTTTCATCTTCGTGTCTCTTTCATTGGTGGTGCGATGCGGGAAACGGAGTTGGCCGCCAGATCAACCGTATTTCATACAGCCGTCGGCCCATATGGCCGAAGGCCCCCGACCTTCGGGCCGGATTGGGCGACGAGCCCGACGAAAGTCCCCATCTCATAGAGCCTCAATGGCCTTGGAGCTCAGCGGTGAGCGCATGGTTAACCGGTGTCAGTAACTCGGTGGCACATAACGGAGCAGTGCCCCAACGCCATCGGCCAACTGCAGACCGGCCGCGGCGGGAACCAGGTCGGCACCCAGTGCCATGGCCGCGAAAGGCAGCGCTTCATCAGCCCGCAAGGTCCGGGCCGGCGCAATACCGAAACTGGACAGGGTATCCGCATCGAGCGCAATGGCGGTCAAATCGTCTCCAGCAAGGACGGTTTCGTCGCTCATCTGGCCGATGATCAGGGCGGTGACGGCATTCTCGCGCAATGCCGCGGAAACCGCGTCGAGACCAGTTACGGCGCGGCCCGAACGCTGACCGGTCGCAGCTAGATACTGATCCGCGACCTGCTGTGCGATTTGGCGGCGTCGAGCCTGGAACTCACCAGCGATGGCGCGGTGAACGGCGTCGTCGATGCCCGTGTGGCGGCTACCGGTGCCAGGTTGAGCGACACGTGCGGCAACTCGCTCAGGCAGCGCCGACAGCAACTCGGCACGCACCCTGTCTTGGCCGATGACGAGGACGAAATCCACAGCCTCGCGGTCTAGCTCGTGAGTGAGATGGTCGGCGACAGCGCGGACGTTCTTGCGCACCTCCTCTTCGACCCGGTGCTGCGAATCGCCCCAGGCATTCAACCCTGCTGCCGCGGCCTTGTGCACCGGATAGCCCCCGGCCTCGATGGTTTCACAGACTGTTGATTCACCGCGGTAGCGCGTGAAGTCGGCACCGACCTGGTCGATCGCGAGCACCATCAACGCGCCGGAAATCGGTCCGAAGTCGATGATCGGGACGATGTACGGCAATGTCGACACCCGGACCACGGGTGTGACGGGCGCGTTGGTCAGGCACTCATCGACCAGCACCTCGCCATCGCCACATATCAAACCGCGCCCACCGTGCTCAGCAGCCGGCCGCGCCTGGAAGGCTTGTTCGAGCGGCCCGATGAGTGCCGGGTGGGCCCCTTGCCGCTCAAGCTCGCGCGCGATGTCCTGCCACAGCAATTCCATGCGAAACGCCGCGTCGGGTTCGTCGTGGGTGTCGGCATAGTACACCGATGCGAACGGACCCTTGGCAGCGAGAAGATGTTGTGCCACAGGTGAATAGGTCGTTACGTTCGTCACCGGTCAGCTCCTTGTTTCAACGCTCAATCAGCTTCGGCCGCAAGAAATAATTGCGTCTACGCATCACGATGCGCGGGGTGGCAGGGCGACGGAAAGTGCCAAAAGTCCCCACGCAGAGGGATTGCTGAGTGTTACGGATCGACACTCAACGGCGGCCAGCCCACCCGCAGCAGCATCTGCGGAAACAGCATGTCATCGAACACGCTCGTGCGTAGCCTCGTCCGCGTATCGGCGACTTCGAGCTCCTCCGCCAGCGCGCATGAGGCCAATCCCTGAACGGTCGCAGTGAGCAACACCGCGCTAGTCGCTTCGCCGGCCCGAAGCTGACTGCCGATATCGTCGGCCGCGGTCCCCAATGCAAGTAGGACACCGCTGTCACTGGCTTTTGACACACCGGCAGCAGGTTCAGGTAGCGGAACGTAGTGTTGCGCCTGCGGTCCGAGAAACGCATCGGTGGTTTCGATCCGCCGCATCGTTGCGCCGTGGCGCGCCGCGTGAGCACCCATCAGAGCAATGTCGCCCATCGCAACGGGCCATGAGTTGTAAGCGCGTCGATCGTCCTGCCGCCGGGGAATTGCTGCCGCCATCGCAATGTCGATATCAGCGGGTGCGCCGCGGTGCAGTTGCAGTGACGCGAGGTGATCGGAGTGGTCTGGATTCGGGAGCCGATGGACGCCGGTGCGCCAGCCCAACGCGCACAGTGCAATCGATGCGTGGTGCAGGGCTGCTCCGCAGTTGACGATGAGGCCATGGCCGTCGGCGGTCTGGTTCGAACGCACCTCGGGTTTGACGTAGAGATTCAGCGTGTGCGGCCCAATTTGCCACTGCCATGGTTGCGAATTCTGGCCCGACGGCGCGCGGTTGGCCAATTCGATTGCGGTGCTGAGGGTGGCGTCGTCAGGGAAATCTGTAGTCATATGCACACGCCGCCTCCGATGGAATGTGATCGTCAGATCGACGATGCCGCGCCCAAACACAATCGTCCAGGGACGCAAGTCCCGAAAGCTGATGACGACCCATATTGGGGACCAATGACCGCGTGGCGAGGACCTTCGCCCCTCCGTGATCACGACGTGTGCCGATAGCGTCGGTGTCATCTCAGACCACTGAGGGGAATTGGCCATGGCTGAAATCCAGAACGTCGCAGCGTCAGTGGTCGTTGGCGTGGACGGGTCGCGAGCGGCCGTAGACGCTGCGCTGTGGGCTGTGGACGAAGCGATCGCCCGCGACATTCCGTTGCGCTTGAGAAGCCGGTGAAGATCGAGGCAGAGATCCTCCGTGGCCGACCCCTGCAAGCGTTACTTGCCGCATCCAGGAACGCTGCGATGCTGTGCGTCGGCTCTATTGGGTTCGAGCATTTCCGGGACGGCCGCGTCGGATCGACGGCTGCGGAATTGTCGACGGCAGCGCATTGCCCCGTGGTCGTTGTCCGAGCTATCGACCCGGTAGTGAGTACACGGCGATGCGTGGCTGTGGTGCTGGACGAAGCGGGAGGCGATGCTGCCCTGCGGCACGCGTTCGATGAAGCGCGGCTGCGTGGCGCTCCGTTGCGGGTGTTGGCGATCTGGCAGTCGCGGTACACCGACCCCCGTGACGATCACGCCGTCACCGATGGCAATCGCCATGTCAAGGCAGCGCTCGAGCGCCGTCTGGAATTGTGGCGAAGAAACTATCCCGAGCTAGATGTGGCGGCGGTGGCGCTGCATGGCAGTCCGCTGAGATATTTGGTCGAGCACGGCGATTCACTTCAGCTGCTCGTGGTCGCCCACGAACGCGGACAGGCCATCAAGGAACTGTTGAGGCCCCCCGGAAGCGCGGCGCTGCATCACGCGAACTGTTCGGTATTGATCGCCGAGCCCCGAAACATGTTGTGAAGAAGGCAAGTTGATCTTCAACGGGTACGCGTCTCCAAACCCGGTGGCAGGTCGGAAAGTCGATCACCGTCGCAGCCGCCCTCAAAATAGCGCTCCACCTCCGCTGGAAGGAAGGCCGCTGTGCCGAGTGTCTGAAGCTTCGCGGTCGCGGCGGCGATGCCATAGCGGACCGCGGTGTTCATCGGCCACGAACGCGACAGCGCCACCACAATCCCAGCGACCATCGCGTCCCCGGCGCCCACACCACTGATGGCGGGCACGGAGATGGCGTCGAAACGACAGCACTCCCCCGCGGTGACCAGCAACGCCCCCTGTGCGCCGAGGGACACCACGACGGTGTCGGTAATGCCGCGCTCGATCAACTCACGCGCGGCCGCTGACTGTTCCGCCTCACTGACTAGCGGGCGGCCAACGCATTCCCGCAATTCACGCAGGCTCGGTTTGAGCACGGACACGCCTGAGGTGATGTGTGTCAGGCTGCCACCGGAGGTATCGAGGATCAGACGGACGCCCTGGCGTCGGCAGATGTCGGCCACGCGCTGATAGAAATCGGGCGGCGCGCCGGGCGGTAGGCTGCCGCTGGCCACCATGAATTCGGCTCCGGCACAGGCCTCGCGGAGCACGTCAAGGCAACGCGCTTGCTCTTCGGCGCTGACAATCGGTCCGGGGAGCACAAACCGGAACTGACGGCCGGTTGACCGTTCGTTGACGGTAAGGCTCTGCCTAGTGATCCCGTGTACCGCGACGGGTGCGTTGCGCACGCCGGCATCATCGACAAGTTTCACCAGGTGAGCGCCCATCGGGCCACCTGCCGTGAAGACAGCCAGGACGGGGGCACCGAGGGCGTGAGCGAATCGGGCGACATTGACCCCGCCGCCACCGGCATCGTATCTCTCAGCGCGGCAACGAATTTTGTCTGTCGGACCGACCTGGTCGGCGTCCACCGTCACATCGAGTGCGGGATTCAACGTCAGCGTGACGATCATAGAATCGCTTACAGGCCGGTCGGGTACGTCTCGGGCGTTTGACCCGCTACCCAAGTGCTCGAGAGCTCCAGCGGTTCTAGCGCCGTGGTGCGATCGATGTGGATGATCGCATCGAATTGATCGCCCGGCCGGACGTGATAGTAATGACTCTGGCGCTCGGTGGCGGGCAGATAGATCACCCCGATCGCCCTGCCCAAGCGAACGGTGTCGAGTGGATCAGCGACTTCACGGCTTACCTGTGGCGACACCAGGAACTCTGGTCGGTCGACTTCGTGGAACAGCTCCTCGACACTCCCCTTGAGTGCGGGCAGGACCGCCTTGCGCTCGGCTGCGGCGCCCCATTCACTGGCAGCGGTCACTGAGCCGGTGTAAGTCGTGAACCCGATCAATCGGGCCGGCTCGCCGTATCCTTCTCGAACCAGTTGGCCCAACGTCAACTGTCCGTCGGCACCCACTTCGGTGGCGCGAGCGTCACCGACATGGGAATTGTGTGCCCACACCACAATCCGGGCGGGTTGGCCGTCGCGGCCGTGCAGATGGGCGCGCAGGGACTTGAGTGTCTGAAACATGTGTTGGTCCCGCATATTCCACGAGGAAACGCGACTGCCGAACATTGCCCGGTAGTACTCCTCGGCGTTGCGAACGGTCTGCGCGTTTTGCTGAGCATAGAAGAGGGCGTCCTCGGCGAGCAGGCCGTCACGGCGGGCATAGTGCAGTCCATGGCGCTGCAGGTCGACCAGTTGCTCGATCACTTGGCGTTCGCACGACATTCCGGCACCGAAGGCTGCGGCGTACCCGTATGCCTGACCGTCGTCTGAGCCATTGTGATCAAAGCAGGCGTAGCGTTCCCGTGCCCGTTGCGCAGCAGCGGGGTCCACGCTCTCCAGATAGTCGATCACCTCGTGGATCGACCGATGCAGACTATAGAGATCCAGGCCATAGAACCCGGCCTCGCGTTGGCCGTCAGCACGGCACTGTGCGTTGTGCGCGCGCAGCCATCCCACAAAGTCGCGCACGGCGGTGTTGCGCCACATCCAGGATGGGAAGCGTTGGAAGCCTTTCAGCGCATCGTCGGCTGACCCGTCATCGCCATGACCACGGACATACCGATTGACCCGGTATGCGTCGGGCCAGTCGGCCTCGGCGGCGACCGCGCAGAAGCCCTTCTCCTGGATCAACCATTTGGTGATCTCGGCGCGTGCCTCGTAGAACTCGCGAGTGCCGTGTGAGCTCTCACCGATCAGTACGACGCGCGCATCGCCGACGATTTCCTCCAGCGCCTCCCACGGCGGCACACCCGAGGGGGCATCGACGGCGCAGCGGGTGATGATCGCCGCGGGCGTTTCGGCCAAGCGCAAGTCGGCGGTGGCGGCCCCGGTCGTTGGGGTGGCCAGCAACTCACGCACCTCATTGTCACTGACCTGCTCAAAATTCCAGAATGACTCCCCGACCGCGAGGAACGGGGTGGGCATCGACGCGCACACGAGATCGTCAACGAGCCCAGCGAATTCGCGGCAGGTCGATTCCGGAGCGGCGGGCACGGCGATCACGATCTCAGCCGGGTTCATATCCCGTAGCGCCTGAACGGCTGCGAGCATACTTGAGCCGGTGGCGAGCCCGTCATCGACCAGGATGACCGTCTTCCCGGCCAATTCCATCGGTGGCCGTCCCCCGCGATACGCCGCCTCACGCCGGACCAATTCACGGGATTCCCGCTCACAGACGTCACGCAACTGCTGCGGTGCCACCCGCAGCGCCCGAATGACATCGTCGTTGATCACCACACGTCCCCCGGCAGCCAACGCACCCATCGCGAACTCCGCGTGCCCGGGCGCGCCGAGCTTGCGCACGATGAAGGCATCCAACGGAACCCCCAGTCCCGCAGCGACTTCCCAGGCGACCGGGATGCCGCCGCGAGCGAGCCCGAGCACTACAACATTCTGTCGGCCCCGGTAGCCGTCCAACAGACCGGCCAAGACTTTCCCGGCTTCCCGGCGATCGCGAAATATCCGCTGTGGATGCTGGCGCGCGGGGTCTCGCACAGTGGTCATGAGTCACTCCGTTCCCGTCGTGCGATCAACCATAGGACCGTTGGGGATCGACGCCAGGGGCGGAAGTCACTTCACGCCGGGCTTCCCGCAAGGTCTTTGTGCCCCCACAAAGAGGGACCTCGTGTTTGACTAATGCTGCCGTTGGACCACTGCATATCTGCAGTTATGACGAAAGGATCGACGGCATGGGAACGAGTACAGCCGTCAGCCCGCGCACTGTGGAGACCCATACCGGGATCGTGTTCCTGGTCGGTGATCGTGCCTACAAGGTCAAGAAGTCCGTCGTCACCGATTTTCTCGATTTCTCCACGGTGGAGCGTCGCGAACATGCGTGCGGCCGTGAAGTGGCCCTGAACAGCCGCCTCGCACCCGACAGCTATCTTGGCGTTGCTCACTTCACCGTTGCCGGCGGCTGTCCCGAGCCGGTGATCGTGATGCGCCGTCATCCTGACCACCTGCGGCTGGCGACGATGGTCCGTCGTGGTGAGGCGGCCGAGGACGAGTTGATGCAGGTGGCGCTTGTGCTCTCACGCTTCCACGCCTCGGCGGCGCGGGGTCGTGAGGTGGACGCCCAGGGGCGAGTCGAGGCGATTATGGCGCGCTGGCAGGAGAACCTCGCTGAGCTCGGAGGTTACGCCGATAGCATCGCTGGCGTCGACCCGACCGTGGTAGCTGAAATCGGCCGGTTGGCAACTGAATTCATCGCAGGACGCTCGGTCCTGTTCGCTCGGCGCATCGGCGAGCGCAAGATCGTCGACGGCCATGCTGACCTGCTGGCCGATGACATCTTTTGTCTCGATGACGGCCCGGCCCTGTTGGACTGCCTCGAGTTCGACGACAACCTGCGCTATGTCGACGTCGTCGATGACGCCGCATTCCTGGCGATGGATCTGGAATTCCTCGGCCGTCCCGACCTGGCCAGGGCGTTTCTGCGTAGCTACGCCCGGCTGTCCGAAGATGACGCGCCGGCGTCTCTGTATGACTTCTACATTGCCTACCGCGCGGTCGTGCGAGCCAAGGTCGATTGTGTGCGTCACACCCAGGGCGCCGAAGGCGCTGCCGACGACGCGCGACGTCATCTTCAGATCGCTCACAACCACCTGCAGGCCGGTGCCGTCCGGCTGATCCTGGTCGGCGGTGGCCCCGGTACCGGCAAGACGACACTGTCTCGGTCACTCGCCGAAGACCTTGGCGCGCTGGTGATCTCCACCGACGCGGTGCGGGCCGAGATGGCTCGCCTCGGTGAGATCACCGGCATTCCGGGGGTGCTCGACGACGGCCTGTACGCCCGGGAGAACGTCGATGCGGTCTACGACAGCGTGTTGCGCCAGGCCCATCTGAGACTGTGTGAGGGCACCAGCGTGGTCCTTGACGGTACCTGGCAGGATCCCCGTCACCGTGAGCTTGCCCGGCGCCTGGCCACTGACGCCAATGCGGCCGAGATCGAACTCTGCTGTGTTGCGCCACTTGATGCCACAGTCGCTCGGGTTCGCGTCCGCGCCGAGACCGCCTCGCAAGTGACCCCCGAAATCGCCGTCGCGTTGGCAGAGCGTGGCGAGGAGGTGTGGGCGGGTGCACACCGGATCGACACCACCCGGGCGCAGTCCGCCTCGGTGGCCGAAGCCAGGGACGTCTGCGCCCGGGCGATCTGAACCGTCATCGTCGAAGGAGACCTGATATGCCGAGCCACTACGTCGAAGACATCTCCGACCTGAGGATGCGCGACGCGGAGGAGGCCGGTGGCAAGGGCGCCAACATGGGCGAGATGGTGTCCGCCGGACTGCCCGTCCCCCCTGGCTTCGTGCTGCTCCGCGACTGTTACCTGGCCTCGACGAAGGCTGCCGGTGTGGCTGACGAGCTCAATGCCGCCCACCGCGAGGCCATGACGCTCGTCGGCGACACCGACCGGCTGACCGAAGCGTGCCACCAGATGCAGGCCCTGGTGCTCAAGGCGGGCATGGCAGACGACATCCGAGAACGAGCGCTCGCCGCCTACCGGCGGCTGGGTTCGGACACCATTGTCGCGGTGCGCTCCTCGGCGACCGGGGAGGACGGCGCCGATGCGTCGTTCGCGGGGATGAATGCGACCTTCACCAACATCAGCGGCGAGCACGAGTTGCTCGACGCGGTCCAGCGCTGCTGGGCCTCGCTGTTCAGTCCCCGAGTAGTGGCCTATCGAGCCAGCAGGGGTTTTTCCGCGGACCCGGCGATGGCGGTCGTGGTGCAGACGATGATCGCCTCGGAGCGCGCCGGAGTGGCGTTCACCGCCGACCCGACCACCGACGCCGAGGATCGGGTGGTCATCGAGGGAGCGTTCGGCCAAGGTGAAGTCGTGGTGTCCGGCTCGGTGGAACCCGACACGTATGTGGTCTCGAAGGAGACCGGTGAAATCCTCTCCCGGCGCATCGGATACAAGTCGTTCAAGATCATCCGTGGCGCCGACGGCAGCGACCAGACTGTCGAACTGTCCGAGGCCGACCGGCAGGCGCAGGTGCTCTCCGACGACGAAGTGCGTGCGATCGCCGAGATCGCCGTCAGAAGCGAACGGCACAGCGGCTGCCCCCAGGACACCGAGTGGGCGATCGCCGACGGCAAGACCTGGATCGTGCAGACCCGTCCGATCACCACGTTGCACCGGGCGGGCGAGCCCGCACCGGAGACCCATGACGTCGTCGCACAAGGGCTGCCCGCGGTGCCCGGCGAGGCATCCGGAGTCGTGCGGGTGCTGGGCGATGTCGCCGACGGCGCGCGCCTGCAGAGCGGCGAGGTGCTGGTGGCGCAGATGACCAACCCGGACTGGCTGCCCACGATGCGCCGGGCCTGCGCGCTGGTGACCGATACCGGCGGGATGACGTGCCATGCCGCCATCGTCGCCAGGGAACTGGGCGTGCCCTGCATCGTGGGTGCGCGCACCGCGACCACTGATCTGACGGACGGCATGGTTGTCACCGTCGACGGCACCCATGGCCGGGTGCTCGCCGGCCGTGTGAGCGGTGGAGCCCAGAGCACGCCGGTGGCCGCGCCGGTTACCGCGGTCGCCGCCGAAGTGACTGCCACCAAGATCTACGTCAACCTTGCCATGCCCGACAGCGCCGAACGTGTTGCGGCCCAAGATGTCGACGGCGTCGGGCTGCTGCGGGCGGAGTTCATTCTCACCGATGCGTTGCGCAACAGACACCCGCGGGACCTGATCGCCAGGGGCGAGCAGGAGACCCTGGTCGACGCGCTGGCCGCGGCGGTCGGACGGATCGCGGGGGCGTTCGCGCCGCGGCCGGTGATCTACCGGGCAACGGACTTCCGTACCAACGAATTCCGCGGCCTCGAGGGCGGCGAAACCTACGAGCCTGTCGAGCACAACCCGATGATCGGCTACCGGGGCTGCTATCGCTACGTCAAGGAACCCGATGTGTTCGCGCTGGAGCTGCGCGCATTGGCGCGGGTCCGTGATCAGAACCCCAACCTGCACTTGATGATTCCGTTCGTTCGTACGAAGTGGGAACTCGAAGAGTGCCTGTCGCTGGTCGACGCCAGTCCCCTGGGTCGCCAGCGCGGCCTGCACCGCTGGGTGATGGCTGAGGTGCCGTCGGTGGTGCACTGGTTGCCCGAGTACGTGGGCATGGGCATCGACGGGGTGTCGATCGGCAGCAACGACCTGACTCAGCTGATGCTCGGCGTAGACCGCGATTCCGATCTCTGCGCTGAGCTGTTCGACGAATCCGACGCGGCGGTGCTCGACGCGATCGGCCGCATCGTGTCCACTGCCCGCCGATTAGGCATAACATCCTCCTTGTGCGGTCAAGCGCCGTCAACCAAACCAGCCTTCGCCGAACACCTCGTACGGATGGGTATCACGTCGATCTCGGTGAATCCCGATGCTGCGGGACGGGCCCGGCGCACGGTTGCCGCGGCCGAGCGGCGTCTGCTTCTCGACGCAGCGCTGGCCGATGACGCCAACCGCTCCCGATGATTTTCCCGCGGTGGCTGGTTTGCAGTCGCTGACGGCGGCGGCGGTCGCCGCTGCACCATTTGCCGATGTCCTGGGGCTGCTCGACACATCCGCCGATGGGCTGTCCTCGTCGGAAGCCGCCACCCGACTGGCTCGATTCGGCCCCAATTCGCTTCGCACCCATCGGGTCAGTGCCTGGGCGGTGCTGCGTCGGCAGCTCAACAACGCGGTTTTGGCGCTGCTGGGCGCGACCGCGGTGGTGTCGTTCTTCCTCGGTGACTCCACCCAGGCGTCGATCATCGGTGTCATCCTGGTCGTTAGCGTCGGATTGGGTTCGAATGGCTTGGTGGGCGGAAACGGTCCACTGAAGTCGGGGCCGTCGGAGCTCCTCGTGAGAACTGCGCGATGAACAGTCCGGAGTCGGCGAGCCGGCCGAGGTTGCATCGGATGCGCTCGCTGATCGAGCCCATGTTGCTGACGGCTACCGCGGTGACGCTGCTAGCGGGCGGCATCGCCTGGCTTCTCGGGTGGCGCGCAGCGGCCGATGGATGTTGGGCCGCAGGCACACTCATCGCGGTGCTCCCAGCGCTCGTGTGGGTCGTCGACTCGTTGCGCCATGGGCGCGTCGGGATCGACCTGCTGGCGGTTCTGTCTTTGGCAGGAACACTGTGGGTCGGTGAGTACCTGGCGGGCGCGTTGATTGCGTTGATGCTCGCCACGGGACGTGCGTTAGACGCAGCGGCGCAGCGGCGCGCCTCGCACGATCTGCGCGCCCTGCTGGAGCATGCGCCCCGTTTCGCGCGGCGTCGCATCGGTGAGAAGGTCAGTGTGGTCCCACTCGGCGATGTCGCGGTCGGTGATGTGCTGTTGGTCGGCCCCGGCGAGGTCGTGCCGGTGGACGGGCGGGTCCAGGATGCGGTAGCGGTGCTTGACGAATCGGTCCTGACCGGTGAGCCATTGCAAGTCGAACGCGCCATCGGTGAGACGGTGCGTAGCGGGGTGGTCAACGCCGCAGCAGCATTCGAGATCCGAGCGGCGGCCACCGCCGAGAACAGCACCTATGCCGGGATTGTCCGGTTGGCCCAACAGGCAGGCGCGGAGAGCGCACCGATCATTCGGCTCGCGGATCGCTACGCCGCAGGGTTCCTGCCACTAGCCCTGGTTGTCGCGGGCGCAGCCTGGTTGGCCAGCGGATCGGTGGTGCGGGCGGTGGCGGTGCTGGTCGTGGCGACGCCGTGTCCGCTGCTGCTCGCCGCGCCGGTCGCGATCGTGTCCGGTCTCTCGCGGGCGTCTCGCCACGGCGTAGTCGTGCGCAGCGGTGGCGCGCTTGAAAACCTGGGCCATGCAACGACATTGGTAATGGACAAGACTGGAACTCTCACCGTCGGTCGCCCCGTCGTTGTCGATGTCCTGGTCGCGCCGGGCATCGATCGCACGGACGTCCTGCGGCTGGCTGCGTCCGTGGACCAGCTGTCCCCGCACGTGCTCGCCGAGGCGATCGTCGCCGAAGCGCTCGCGCGCCAGCTATCACTGTCGTTTCCTGTCGACATGGTTGAGCAGCCGGGCCGAGGTGTTACGGCCAGTGTTGACGGCGTCAGGGTGACCGTCGGCAAGCTCAGCGGCAACGTACCCGAGACGGACTGGGCCCGAGCAGTAGTCAAACGCGCGAGCCTCGACACGGCTGCGATCGCGTGGGTCAAGGCTGACGATCAGCTGATCGGCGCAGTTCTGTTACGAGACCCTTTGCGCCGCACGGCTCCCCGTACTATGAGGCGGCTGCGGGCGGCTGGCTTCACCCGATTGGTCATGCTCACTGGCGACCGGGCAGCACCCGCACGGGAAGTGGCGACCGTGCTCGGCCTGGACGAGGTCTACGCCGACCAGAGCCCGGCCGACAAGGTCCAGGCCGTTCGCGCCGAACGGGAACGCGCCGTGACGGTCATGGTAGGCGACGGCGTCAACGACGCGCCCGCGCTGGCTGCGGCCACCGTCGGCGTCGCGATGGGTGCGCGCGGTGCCACAGCGTCATCCGAGGCGGCCGACATCGTGTTGACCACCGACCGGTTGGACCGGCTTGCCGATGCGATGGACATCGCCCGCTGGTCGCGTCACATCGCCGTACAAAGTGCGGTCACCGGTATGACGTTGTCGCTCCTCGCGATGGGTGTCGCCGCCCTCGGCTGGCTGCCGCCCGCCGCAGGCGCATTACTTCAAGAAGGAATCGATGTCGCAGTGATCCTCAACGCGCTGCGCGCCCTACGCGGCAATCCGGCGGTTGGGACGCAGCTGCCGCGCGATACCGAGGAGATGTTGCGCCGCTTCGCCGGCGAACACGAAGAGCTGCGCGATGCGTTGTCGTTGTTGCGTGATGCAGCCGACCAACTGGGCGTCAGCCGGAACGGATCGGCGATCGTTGCAGTGAGCCGCGCCTACGACTTTCTCACCACGCGGCTGCTACCACATGAAGACGCCGAACAAGCCGAGCTCTACCCCGCGCTGGCGACACCCCTGGGCAGCACTGAAGCCACCGCCACAATGAGCCGGACCCACGCGGAGATCCACCGGCTGGCCGACCGGATCGGCAACCATCTAGCACTGTCCCAGACCACCGGCGAGGTCGAGCCCGATCAGATCGACGACCTGCGCGCTTGCCTCTACGGGCTTCATGCCTTGCTGCGCCTGCACTTCCTGCAGGAAGAAGAGAACTACTTCACCCTCGCCACTGATGAAGCCGACAGTCGAGCGTTTGGTTCGGGTCGCCCCAGGTGAAAGCCCTGGCCATACTCGACTCCGAGACGAACCAGTGTCTCGAGCTGGCTCGGTGTCTCCAGAGGCGATGTTCAAAAAGCTGGGCTCGACTACACCCACGGCGAAGACGAAACACGTCGTAGATGACGTGCCACGATGTATCGGTGAGCGAACGCATCGAGGTTCAACGAATCATCCCCGCGGCTGCCGCGGACATCTTCGCGGTGCTGTGCGATCCGCAGGGCCACGTCGCGATTGACGCCACCGGCATGCTGCAGGACGCCGACGGCCGACCGGTCCGTGCCGCAGGTGACAGTTTCGTCGTGCACATGGACCGCGAATCGCTCAACGATTATCCGTTGGGCAAGTACGACGTCACCGTGTCGATCACGCAGTTCGAACAGGACCGGCTGATCGCGTGGACGATCTTCGGCCAGCTGAAGCCGGACATCGGGCACGTGTACGGCTACCGGCTAGATCCCTCGGATGGCGGGACGGCGGTCACGTCGTTCTACGACTGGTCCGACATCGATCAGCATTGGCGCGACGCCAAGATTTTCCCGATCGTCGGCGAGCCGGCATTGCGCGCGACATTGGGCATCCTCGACCGGGCCGTGCGGCGAGGGTATCCGCAGTCGTCGTCCCGGACGCAATAGGACTGTCCAGTAAGGACGCAGTTCACCGGTGGCGAGTACGTGCCACTCAGCACACCGCGAAAGCCTCCTGTGGCTGTGCTACTCCAGCTGTGCAAGATGGATTCGCTTGCCGGCAAGTCGAATTCAAGCTTCCACTCCGTGAGCGACACGGTGGTCGGGTTGGTGATGATGAAGCGAGGGATGAACCCGGTCTGCCATGTCGAACTCACCGACAGCAGCGCTGTCGCTACGGCCGCATGAGCCGGTGGCGCAGCAGGTAGCGCGAGAGCCACAAGCACCACCATCGCCCCGATCATGTGAAGCGCAGCGCTCCAGCGCTTCACATAGCTGCCCAATCGAGGCATGTCGCCAACACCAGAACCGAACGTATGGAGATCGCTCCTGGGGGCAGTCCATGCTGCAGTACGTTTGCACAACTGAGACCGTCGCGAAATTGGGTCACTCCCCTGGGCGGCGCGACGTCGCACCCATACCTGAAGGATCGATGCCGGAATGAGCCCTGTCTCTGAATTCGACTTCATCATTGTGGGAGCAGGCAGCGCCGGCTGTCTGCTTGCAAATCGGCTCAGTGCCAACCCTGATCACCGCGTGCTCCTGATCGAGGCCGGCGGTAACGATGACTGGTTCTGGATCAAGGTGCCGGTGGGGTATCTGTACACGATTGCCAACCCCCGCACCGATTGGTGTTTCACGACCGAGACTGACCCAGGCCTGGCCGGTCGCAGCATCCACTACGCGCGGGGCCGTGTGATCGGCGGCAGCTCCTCAATCAACGCGATGATCCACATGCGTGGACAGGCCAGCGACTACGACCTGTGGGCAGAGGCCACCGGCGACGAGCGTTGGCGTTGGGGTGGTGAGGACGGTCCGGGTGAGACCCTGGCGATCTACAAAGACCTGGAAAGCTACTTCGGCGGCGCCGACCACTGGCACGGTGCCGTTGGGGAGATCCGCGTCGAACGCCCGCGTGTGCGCTGGAAGATCTTGGATGCCTGGCAGGCCGCCGCTGCCCAGGTGGGCATCGCTCCGATCGAGGAGTTCAACCGGGGAGACAACGCCGGCAGTGCGTACTTTCACGTAAACCAACGGCGTGGACGCCGCTGGTCGATGGCTGACGCATTCCTGCATCCGATCGCCCACCGACCCAATCTCACCGTCTACACCAAGACCCAAGCCCTACGGCTGCTGATAGATGAGGAGGTCCGCGAGGACCAGCGTCGGGGCGCGTGGACCACCGCGCAACGGCGCGTCGCCGGCGTACGGCTACTCAGAGGTGGCCAGACCGTCGACGTCCGGGCCCGCCGGGAGGTGATCCTGAGCGCTGGAGCCATTGGCTCGCCGCATCTGATGCAAGTCTCGGGTCTGGGACCGGCTGCCCTGCTCGTCCAGCACGGCGTCCCGGTCGCGGTCGATCTGTCCGGAGTGGGGGAAAACCTGCAGGACCACCTGCAACTTCGAACCATCTTCCGAGTCGAGGGCGCCCCCACCGTCAACACGCTGTATCGGAATTGGATCACCCGCGCGGCCATGGGACTTCAGTACGCGTTGACGCGATCAGGCCCCATGACCATGCCGCCGTCGACGTTGGGCGCGTTCGCGAAGAGCTCCCCCGCGTTGGCGAGTCCCAATTTGGAATGGCACGTGCAGCCCCTCTCGTTGCCCAAGTTCGGCGAACCCCTGCACCCGTTCGCGGCGATCACTCCCTCGGTTTGCAATCTGCGACCCACCTCACGTGGGCATGTACGGATGGCCGATGCAGATCCGCTGATCAGCCCGAAGATTCTCTGCAACTACCTGTCGACGGACTCCGATCGTGAGGCCGCCGTGATCGGCCTCCGGATGACCCGACAGATCATGGCGGCACCGGCTTTGGCTCGATACCACCCGCGAGAATTGCTTCCCGGCCCAGAACTGGTCAGCGATGGCGAGCTGCAGGCCGCCGCTCGTCAACTGGGTACGACCATCTTCCACCCAGTGGGTACCTGCACGATGGGATCCTTTGATGCACAAGGCATCCCGAGGTCAGCTGCCACGGTGCTCGACACAGACTGTCGTGTGTACCGCGTTGCCGGCCTTCGAGTGGTCGACGCGTCCGCGATGCCGACCATCACGTCCGGCAACACCAATGCCCCGGTGATGCTTATCGCGGAGCGCGCAGCGCGGGCGATCGTGGGATAAGTTCACAACAGCGGCATTGTCACTGTCTCAGTCGCCTGACCTGGCAGTTTTGCGGGGATCGGGACTTTGTCTCGGTTTTTGCGGCCAGAGAGTCTGTTCACGCACCGCCGAGGCTCCGCGAAGATGTCAGGCCTACCGACTACGATTTCGGCGGCACACCCGTGATTGCCGAGTGGATAGCCGGTTAGGCCTGCGTCTCAGTCCGCCCGTCCGCCGGCCTTGACGTAAAAGGACGAGCAGTGAGTTACACCGCGGCTGACATCACCGAACTTGACGATGTCCAGCACACCCGCCTGCGCCCGGCGGTAAACCTCGGGCTGGACGTGCTCAACACGGCGCTGCGCGAGATCGTCGACAACGCGATCGAGGAGGTCGCCGATCCGAGCCACGGTGGGTCATGCGTGACGATCACCTTGCACGGCGACGGATCGGTCAGCGTCGCCGACGACGGCCGTGGCCTTCCTGTCGACTCCGACCCGGTGACCGGGAAGAACGGCATCGTCAAGACGCTGGGTACCGCGCGGGCCGGCGGCAAGTTCTCCGAGCACACGGACGCGGCCAGCACGGGCGCCGGTCTGAACGGAATCGGCGCTGCCGCAGCGGTTTTCATTTCCGCTCGCACCGATGTGACGGTGCGCCGCGCGGGCAAGACCTACCTGCAGAGCTTCGGCAGTGGCTATCCCGGCACGTTCGAGGGTAAGGAGTTCGATCCGGACGCCCCGTTCGCCCGCTCCGACACGCAGAAATTGCGCGGCGCCGGCAATCGCAAACCGGATGCCCACGGCACCACGGTGCGCATCTTGTTCGACCCGATCGTGGTGCCGGACTCCAGCGTGGACATCAACGAGGTACTTTTGCGGGCGCACGCGGCTGCGCGGATGTCCCCCGGTGTGCAGCTGGTCGTCATCGACGAAGGCTGGCCCGGCGACGAGATCCGGCCCGAGCTGCTCGAACCGTTCAGCGGTCCGTGGGGCACCGATACCCTTCTTGACCTCATGTGCGCCGCCGCCGGAACGCCCGTGCCAGGTGCCCGAGCCGTGGTGGAGGGCCGCGGCGAGTACACCACCGGCCGCGGCCCGACCCCATTCCGCTGGTCGTTGACGGCCGGACCCGCCGAACCGGCCATGGTCGCCGCGTTCTGCAACACCGTGCGCACCCCCGGCGGCGGATCCCACCTGACCGCCGCGGTGAAGGGACTATCCGAAGCACTGGCTGACCGTGCGTCCCGGATCCGAGACTTGGGCCTGGCCAAAGGCGAAGACGGCCCGGAGGCGCAGGACTTCGCCGCAGTCACCTCGCTGGCCGTGGATACCCGCGCACCGGACGTCGCATGGGACTCCCAAGCGAAGACCGCCGTGTCCTCACGGTCTCTGAACGTGGCGATGGCCCCCGATGTGGCGCGCAGCGTCAACATCTGGGCCGCCAACCCCGGCAACGCCGACGCCGTGTCGCGGTGGACCACGCTGGCGCTGGAGGCCGCCAGAGCGCGGCGCAGCGCTGAGGGCGCCAAAGCCCGCTCCCGCGCGGCGTCAAAAGCCAAGGGGCTGGGGACGAACCTGTCGCTGCCGCCCAAGCTGCTGCCCAGCCGGGAAAGTGGTCGCGGGTCGGGCGCGGAGCTGTTCCTGTGCGAGGGCGACTCGGCACTGGGCACCATCAAGGCGGCGCGCGACGCCACCTTCCAAGCAGCCTTCCCGCTGAAAGGTAAGCCGCCCAACGTCTATGGCTTCACCGTGAGCAAAGCTCGGGTCAAGGACGAGTTCGATTCGATCGAACGCATCCTGGGTTGCGGAGTGCGCGACAACTGCGATCCGGAGTCGTGCCGGTACGACCGGATCTTGTTCGCCTCCGACGCCGACCCCGACGGCGGCAACATCAACTCGAGCCTCATCTCGATGTTCCTGGACTTCTATCGGCCGCTCGTCAAGGCCGGGATGGTTTACGTGACATTGCCGCCGCTGTTCGTGGTCAAGGATGGCCAGGAGCGCATCTACTGCCAGGACGAGTCCGAACGTGATGCCGCGGTGGCCCAGATGAAGGCCACCTCAAAACGCAAGGTGGAGGTGCAGCGGAACAAAGGTCTCGGCGAGATGGATGCCGACGACTTCTGGAACACCGTGCTGGATCCGCAGCGGCGCACCGTGATTCGGGTGCACCTCGATGACGGCGACCCGAAGCTGCACCACACCCTGTTCGGTGGGCCGCCAGAGGGCCGGCGCACCTGGATGGCCGATGTCGCCTCTCGCGTCGACACCGCGGCCCTCGATCTCGACTAAGGACGTATTGTGACCGCCACCCTGGACATTCCCGAGCAGAATCCAGATCTGGTCCTCGCGCAGAGCGCCGATGACTACTGGAACCACTACCAGCTGACCTTCGCGCTCTACAGCGTCAGCGACCGCGCCATCCCGTCCGCGTTCGACGGGCTCAAGCCCGGTCAGCGGCGGCTGCTCTACCAGATGCACGACTCCAGACTGCTGCCGGGGAACAAGCCGCAGAAATCCTCAAAGGTCTGCTCGGCGGTCACCGGCAACCTGCACCCGCACGGAGGTGCGTCGATGTACGGCGCGGCGGCGCTGATGGCCGCAGAGTTCCAGCGCGTAAAAGTCATTGACGGACAAGGCGCATTCCCCCGCATCCAGGGCGACATCCCGGCCGCGGACCGCTACACCGAGATGCGGCTGTCCGCGCCAGGGGCGGCGCTGACCGCTGAGCTCAACGATCACGCTGTGCCGATGGTCTCGACGTTCGACGGCGAGTGGATCGAGCCGACCGTGCTACCGGCCCAATGGCCGGTGCTGCTGTGCAACGGTGCCGTCGGCATCGCCGAAGGCTGGGCCACCAAGGTGCCCGCGCATAATCCGCGCGAGATCATGACCGCCTGCCGGGCGCTTCTGAAAACCCCCAACATGACCGACGACAGGCTGGTGAAGCTCATTCCTGGCCCCGACTGGGGCAGCGGCGCGAGCGTGATCGGGACGGCCGGCCTGCGGGAGTACATCACCACCGGCCGCGGGCAGTTCACGGTGCGCGGCACCGTCTCCGTCGACGGAAAAAATGTCATCATCACCGAGCTACCTCCCGGTGTCGCGAGTAATACCGTGCAGGAACGGATTCGGGCGCTTGTCGAGTCCGGCGAGATGTCCGGTGTGGCAGACATGTCCGACCTGACCGACCGCCGTAACGGGCTGCGCATCGTCGTCACCGCCAAACGCGGCCACAGTGCCGACCAGATCCGCGATCAGCTGCTCGCCCTGACTCCGCTCGAGTCGTCGTTCGCCGCCAGCCTGGTCGCGCTTGACGAGGATCGCGTGCCGCGTTGGTGGTCGGTACGCGAGCTGATCGCCGCCTTCCTACATCTGCGCGACTCTGTCGTGTTGCGCCGCAGCGAGTATCGATTGGAGAAGGTCTCCGCACGGCGCCATCTGGTGGCCGGTCTGATGACCATTCACCTGGATATCGATGCCGCGGTGGCAGTGATCCGTGGGTCCGACACCGTCGACGACGCCCGCCAGGGTTTGCAGGAGCGGTTCGCGATCGACGCCGAACAGGCGGATTATGTTCTGGGCCTGCAGCTTCGGCGGCTGACCAAGCTTGACGTCATCGAGCTACAGGCCGAGGCCGAGAAGTTGGATGCCGAGTTCGCGGAACTCACCGAGCTGGTGTCCAACCCCGATGCGCGCCGGAAGGTGATCGACGACGAGCTGGTCGAGACTGCGAAGCTGTTCAAGGGCGCCGAATTCGACCGTCGCACCGTGCTGGACTTCGAAGCCACCCCGACCGCGTCGAGTGCTGATGAAGACGGCGCCCGCGAGCGTAAGTCCAACGCCGCGTGGCGACTTGATGACCGCGGTGTGTTCTCCGATAGCCACGGCGATTTGCTGATCTCGGGACTGGGCTGGGCGGTGTGGACCGACGGGCGCATCAAATTCACCACCGGAAACGGTCTGCCGTACAAGATCCGCGACATCCCGGTGGCGCCGGACATCACCGGGTTACTCCGGTCTGGGGTGATGGCTCCCGGATCGCATCTGGCGCTGGTGACGCGACGCGGAAAGGTGCTGCGGATCGATCCTGCAGCGGTGAACCCGCAGGGCGCGGCGGGCAACGGTGTCGCCGGAGTCAAGCTCGCCGCCGACGGCGATGAGGTCATCGCCGCGTTGCCGCTGACTTGTGAGAACGGCGAGGCCATTCTATCGATATCCGAAAAGGGCTGGAAGGTAACCGAAGTCGCCGACATCCCGGTCAAGGGCCGTGGAGGTGCCGGCGTCGGCTTTCATCCGTTTGTCAACGGGGAAGGCGCGCTGCTGTCGGCGGTGGTCTCGGTCACCGGATTTGTCCGCGGCAAGAAGGCTGTACCGCCGCAGAATCGCGCCAAGGCTTCGGTCAAAGGCTCCGGCAGCGACGTGACACCCGCTCTTTAGACAGCAGCCTTAAGCTGGCCACATGCTGCACGACGCGATCAGTGCGTTTCAGGATCTTGCGTCGATACCTCGAGCTCGCACCCGGCGCGCGTCCGTTCTTCCCGATCGACCGCACAGCGCCGCTCAGTGACTTCGCGGCGATCGTCGTTGTCGGGAGGCCCCGACATGACGACTCTCAGTCCCCCACCCGTTCGGGAGAACATTCTGCAGTTCGCTGATGTGTTGATCTGACGCCGGGTAGCTAAGCCGGCCACGGAGTGGGCCGTCCCTGCACAAAGTTAAGTAGTGCTCTACCTGTGCTCTTGGCTGAGGTAGGCGTGATCATGGCGGTGGCAGGCACGGTCGGACCCCGGGGAGGTCACCATGACAACGCTCTATTCCGGTATCACGCATCAGGCAAACGGCACACCGCCCCCGGACATACGGCTCAGCGATATCGACCTCGGCTCACTGGAGTTCTGGGGTTGGGACGACGACCGTCGCGACGGGGCGTTTGCCACACTGCGCCGCGAAGCACCGATAGCGTTCTTCGAGGCTGCGACGGTACCCGGATTCGAGTCAGGCCCGGGGCACTGGGCGCTGACGTCGTATGAGCATGTGCACCATGCGAGCCGACACCCGGAAGTGTTCAGTTCGATCCCAACCAGCGTGTCATTGAGCGAGATCGACCCGGCGATCGCGGAGTTCAGCGGATCGATGATCAATCTGGATGACCCGCGCCACCAACGGCTTCGATCAATCGTCAACCGCGCGTTCACCCCCAAGATGGTGGCCCGCATCGAGGAAAGCGTCCGTACCCGCGCGCAGCAGTTGGTGAGTGACTTGGTGGCCAACCACCCGGACGGCAAGGCGGACTTCGTCGAGTGCCTCTCAGGTCCGTTTCCGCTGCAGATCATCTGCGACATGATGGGCATCCCAGAAGCGGATCAGCACAAGGTCTTTCATTGGACGTCGGTCGCTTTGGGAGTTGGTGACGACGAGGTCGCCGGCCACGATCAGGCGATTCAGGCGGTTCTCGACCTCGCTACCTACGGCGTCGAGCTGGCGGAGTCCCGCAGGGCCAAACCCACCGAGGATCTCACCTCGAATTTGGTGCACGCAGAGGTCGACGGTGAGCAGCTGTCCTCGGCGGAGATCGCGTCCTTCTTCATGCTGTTGTCGGCTGCAGGCAACGAAACCACCCGCAACGCCATCAGTCACGGCATGGTGGCATTAAGCCGCTATCCCGAGGCGCGCGAGACGTGGTGGGCCGATTTCGACGGCGTCGCGGCTACGGCGGTCGAGGAGATCGTGCGCTGGGCCACTCCGGTGATCTTCATGCGGCGCAATCTCAAGGAGGACGTCGAACTCGGTGGTGTGAAGATGAAGGCCGGCGACAAGATTTCGATGTGGTACAACTCGGCCAATCGTGACGAAACCAAGTTCGCCGACCCATGGTCGTTCGACGTCACCCGAAATCCCAACCCGCACTTTGGATATGGCGGCGGTGGTGTCCATTTCTGCCTGGGCGCCAATCTCGCCCGGCGGGAGATCCGCATGTTGTTCGAAGAGTTGCACAACCACATCCCCGATATCGTCGCTGTGGCGGAGCCGGCCATCCTGAGCTCGGCGTTCCTCCACGGCATCAAGCGACTACCTGTCGGGTGGACTCCCCCGGACCGCTGAGCTGTGACTGTGGGAACAGTCTGCTCCCCACCCCGGCTTCGTTTGCGATGCTGGACGCGCCGTACGCACCATTCTTCGATACGACCCCGACGGACCCCTACGGTTCGCTGCCCTGGACAGTGACTTCGCCCGCGCGACGGTTTCTCATCACCCGGAGCTTGAGGGTCTGGATTCTGTCGTCTACGTCCGCAGTGCCGGACAACCCGATGAGGCGGTGTTCATCCGCTCGACGGCTCTGCTTCAGGTCGCCGGCTTTCTCGGCGGATGGTGGAAGCTTGCGCTCGCGGCCTATGTGATCCCGCCGCCGGTGCGTGATTGGCTTTACGACCGGTTCGCCGCCGTGCGTTACCGCGTCGGAGGGCGACACGACACGTGCCCAATTCCGTCAGCCGACGTCCGAAGCCGATTCCTTGACACCGCCCACGGCTGACAAGTTCGGTATTCGTATGATCACATTCGTCATCGACGCAGCGGTGGCCATCGACCTCGCCACCAGGGGCGCGACGATTCCACCCGAACACAGCCTCGCAGCTCCGACGCTGCTGCGTTCGCAGGCGCTGGCCCTTGTCTACGGATCGGTACACCGCGGCGAGATCGACGAACGGACCGGCCGCAAAATTCTTGACGATATCCGTGGGTTGCGGATCCGGCTCCTTGGTGACCGATCGCTGCAAGACCATGCCTGGCGAATAGCCGCAAAATTGAACTGGCCGGACACTTACCAGGCCGAGTACATCGCCCTGACCCAGCTGCAGGCGGACGCGCTGGCGACCGCGGACAAGGAACTGGCGGCCGCCGCGCGCGCTTTCGTCGAAACCGTCTCCCCCACCGCCATTTTGCGACCGTAAGGTAACAGTCCGAACTCAGACCGAATACAGCCAGCGTGGGAACACCGTTAACAGCAGTCACATCGTTAACATCACGCGATGCCCGATTGGACCTCGGCTGCCAGCCCGCGGCGATCGCGACCGGTCACCAGGCGTGACGCGCTGCGCTACGCCGCGGCGTTGGCCGGCCTGGGTGCCGCGTCGTTGGGCCCCGGTACGCCAATGGCCGCGGCCGCCGCACCCACGCTGATCGATTTCGCCGCCAAGCAGATCCCCGCACAGGACATCCGTGCTGCCGGCCACTCCGGGGTCGTCAACTACGTCTCAACGTCGCGTCCTGGCTCCTCGTTCGGCGCCAAGCCGATCACCTTGCCCTACGCCCGCTCACTGACCGCCGCGGGACTGGTGATCGTCAGCAATTTCCAATACGGCAAGCCAGGTGGAACGGCGCCGTCGGACTTCACGCGAGGTTATGCCGGCGGTATCGCCGACGCGCGTACCGCCTGGCAGCTGCACACCGCGGCTGGCGGCGGCCAGAGCGCGCCGGTCTTCTTCACCATCGACGAGGACATCAACCGCGATACGTGGAATCGCCTCGCTCTGCCGTGGTTTCGCGGAATCAACTCGGTGCTCGGAGTGCAGCGCACCGGGATCTACGGGGGCATCGATACGTGTGAATGGGCTGCGGCCGATGGCGTCATCGGGAGGTCGAGCACGCCCGGCCGCTGGTGGGCCTGGCAAACCAAAGCCTGGTCTGGCACTAAGGTCCACCCCGGCGCCGTCCTCTATCAGCGCGTGGTGGCCACCGCGTCGAATCCGGGCCCGCTGGTCGGCGGCCTCGAAGTCGATGTCAACGACGTCCTGGCCTCCGATGTCGGCCAGTGGAATCTGCATCCCTGACGGCTATGCGAGGCTGCTCTTGTAGCCGCGCATCCCGGCGATCCACCGCTCGTCGTCCGCGTCCGTCTGTCGATACATGGTCAACACCTCGGGGCGCGGTAGCAGCAGGAACGTCCCCTCATCAATTGCCTGGACGACGAGGGCGGCCACGGTGTCCGGGTCGAGCACCGCGCCGGCTACCGCCACCGATTGCCCGGCCACATGTCTAACGCACGGCCGGGGCACGGCGCCTCCAGGTCGAGGAGATGGGCCTCACTCAACGTTGCTGGCAGATGGGTGCACGGAATTTGTCCGAGGACTGCTGGGGTGGCTTGCGCTAGCCCTCCTTTGCGTGTCCGTTACTCTGGTCGAGCGTTTGTATTGTCCGGGACGACTCGCTACCCGGGCGGTGCAGGAAGGGACAGCATGCCTAGAACCGCCCATGTCGCCATCGGTGCCGCGGTCATCTTCACCGTGTTCGTGGTCTGGATCGCCGGCGCCTGGTCGCACGGCACGTCGATCAAAGCCGTCAACGACATCGGGTTCGTCGGCCTGAGCATTCTGGGCGCATTCTTCGCCGCCTTCGCGGCACGGGCGGTGCACGGCAGGCTGCGGGCAGCGTGGGTCGCAATGACGATCGGGATGGTGGGTTGGGCACTCGGTGAGGTGCTGTGGGCCTACTACGAACTCGCGCTCGATGAGCCGCCGTTCCCCTCGCTAGCCGATGCGGCCTACCTGCTCATGCCGGTCGGGTTCTGCGTGGGCCTACTCCTCTTCCCCGCTGAGGACGGCCAGTCGCGGGGCCGCGCGCTGCTCGACGGCGTGATCGTGGCCGGTTCACTCTTCGTGGTGAGTTGGGTGACCATCCTGAGCCCGATGTATTCGGCGGGATCCGACAGCGCCTCGGCCGTGATCATTTCGCTGGCGTACCCGATCTCGGACGTGGTGATCCTGACCATCGCTGCGATGGCGTGGCTGCGAGCGGCAAAAGATCAACGCCTGGTGTTGGCCATGCTGACGATCGCGATGGCCTGCATCGCGTTGTCTGACAGTGGCTTTACCTATCTGTCGGCGGAGAGTGCCTACGACAGTGGCGATTTGATCGACATCGGATGGGTAGCGGGGTTGTTACTCATCATCGTCGCGGCCACCGCCAGTCGTGACGAGGTAGGTCCGCCAAAGGCACGATCCGCCTCGACGGTCTGGGCGCCGGTATGGTTCCCGTACACCCCGTTGCTCTTGGCCGGCATCGTCGCGGCGGTCGAACCAGCGACGATCTTTCGAACCCTGATGGTCGAGATCGTCGGTGCGCTCTTGATGCTGGCTGTCCTGGGCCGCCAGTACTTGGCTGTGACGGAGAACCGTCGGCTGCTGGCGTGCGTCGCCGAACAGGCGCTGCGTGACCCGTTGACCGGTCTGGCCAACCGCGCGATGTTCTCCGACCGGCTTGAGGAGGCGATGCAGCGCCGCGAGCGCGACCACGTGTCAGTGGCATTGATCGTCGTGGACCTGAATGACTTCAAGGTCGTCAACGACACGCTGGGGCATCCAGCCGGTGACGAATTGTTGAACCGAGTCGGCGAGCGGATCCTGGGTTGTGTGCGCAACAGTGATACCGTCGCGCGCCTCGGCGGCGACGAATTCGTCGTACTCGTTGACGACGACGCCGCGGACGATTGCGCCGGTCACATCGCTGCGCGGGTGACAAAGTCCTTTGACAAACCGTTTGCCATCGACGGCCACGAACTGTTCATTCGTCCCAGCGTCGGGCTGGCGGTGGCCGGCGGGCACGAACCCGGAGTGTCGGCCGGAGAACTCGTCAAACGCGCCGACATGGCGATGTATGCCGCCAAAAAGTCGCGCACTGCGGACGTCCACACGTTTACCCCCGAGTTGCGGGTGGCCGACCCGCGCGAGGAGGGACTGCTCCGCCTGCCATACAGCACCCCCTCGACCGCGGATGTCGCCGCGGTCCAACTGCTGGGCGAGTTGCGCCAAGCTATCGACGCCGTCGAACTCACGCTGCTCTACCAGCCCAAGGTCGACCTCCTCACCGGCAACCTGGTTGGCGTCGAGGCGCTGGTGCGCTGGCCGCATCACCGGCGCGGCCTGCTCAGCCCCGACGAATTCCTGCCACTGGTTCGACACCATGGCCTGATGCGCCCGGTCACCGACCTGGTGATCAACACAGCGCTCGACGCGGCGCTACAGTGGCATCAACAGGAATTGCATATACCGGTGGCCGTCAACATGTCAGCGCCCCTTCTCGCCGACCCGCGCCTGCCCGCCCGCATCCACCGAGCGCTGGCTGATCGGAATCTGCCGGCCAGCGTACTGACCGTTGAGATCACCGAGGACCTGGTTCTGGGCAATATCGAGGGCACTCGCGACGTACTGAATCAATTGCGCCGTAGTGGAATCCGTATTGCGATCGACGACTTCGGCAGCGGCTACTCAACGCTGTCGTATCTGTGTGAGCTGCCCGTTGATGAGGTGAAGCTGGATCGGCGGCTGGTCGTGCCCATCTTGGAAGACGCCCGGGTCGCGACGGTGGCCCGCGCGGTGATCGCACTCGCTCACGAGCTGGGCCTGATTGTGGTCGCCGAGGGAGTCGAGGAGGCTGAGGTCGCGGCTCGGCTCACCGAGTTCGGCTGTGATGTGGTGCAGGGCTTCTATTTCAGCGTGCCGTTGTCGGCTGAAGAGGTACTGAGGTTGGCTACCGGACCCACCTCCGAGCACCACGGCGCGCGGCCTCAATCGCTCGAGCGCTCGTCCAGCTTGGACTAGGCCAGTAACGCCACCACCGCGTCGGCCAACGTCGCACGGGCGATCGCGAGATCCGAGGTGAAGCCGAGCTGTCTCTCGTTGCTCAGTCCCCGGATCGCGGCGGGCAGTAGGCAGCGGACGCGGTACAGCTTGTCCGGATCGAGGTCGAGTCCGTCCATCAGGTAGTCGAAGCCCTGAATCCAGTCGAGTTCGCGAGCCGCGAATGCGGCCGCCGTGCGCGGATATTCGACGGCGATATCGGAACGGCGCGCCGGCAATGAGGTGCGCAACGCCGTGAGTGCGCGCCCCTCGGTGGTGTCCAGATAGTCCCACACCGAGTCGATGACGGTGTCCACTCGTTCGCGTAACGTCGACGCGCGCGTCGGCCAGGTCTCCGGATTGGAATTCCAGCTGCGGGAATGGATCTCGGTGATCACCGCGACCCATAGGCCATCGAGGTCGCCGAACTGATGTTGCACCGTTCCCCAGGTGACCTCCGCGTCTTTGGCGATGTGGTTCGCCGACACCGGCTCGCCTCCGCTATCGGCCAGGCAGCGGATCGCGACGTCGAGCAGACGCACCCGGGTCTGAAGGCCGCGCTTGTTCAGCCGGGTGCCCGCCGCCGACTGGGTTGCTTCGGAGGGAACCGTGGCTTCCCACTGTTCCCGGGCGCGGTCGGCCTGCAAGGGCTTGCGGGTCAGGCGAACCTCCCCGGATTCGGCGCGACCGCCCGGCGCAGTGTCGGGCGTGCGTCTCGGTACGCCCGTACGACGGGTGTGAGTTCGTGCGGACTGGCGCCGTGCATGATGACCGAGTGCACGCCCAGATCGTATTGTCGAGCAATGGTTTTCGCGCAGTCCTGCGGCGACCCCTTGGCCACCGAGTCCAGCCAATCGGCGGGGATCATGTCGGCGATTCGCTGCAGCGTGTCGTACGACGCGCTGGCATCGATAGGTCCGGCGGTTGCCGCGTCGGTGAACAGCTCGGACTGCCTGATGCCGTCCCACGTCGACCGATCCCAGCCGTTGGCAGAAACCAGGACGTCTGGGTAGGCCTGCAAGTAGGTCGCCAGCCGCCCGACCCCGCGGCGTATCTGGTCTTCCGGTGACAGTGCGTCGGGAACTGTTGCCAGGCATGCCCAGATTCGGACGCTGTCGGGATCCCTTCCCGCGCGCTCGGCTCCCCGCCGCACCGCCGCCACTGACGCTGTCGTCGCCTCGTCGGAGAAAAAGGTGTGCAGCACAACGAAATCGGCGATCTCGCCGGCGAGTTCCATGGTCTTGGGGCCGACAGCCACCAACCCGATGGGTGGTCCGTCGGCCAGTCCGCTCACGTGGCGCAGTAGCGGCCACTTTCCGGCTGGGCCGTCGTGGCTGACGATGGTTTCACCGGCCCACAGCCGTCGCAGGATTGCGAAGAAGTCGCGTAGCCGGGCCTCGGTCACCACTGGAAGGCCGATGGCCTGCCAATAGGCGGCCATCCCCCGCCCGAACGCCATGGCGAACCGGCCCTCTGTCAGGGCGTGCATCGTCGATCCCACGGTCGCGGTGACGCTGGGATGGCGGGTCTGATAATTCGTCGATGGGGCGATGCCCAGGCTTTCGCTGCAACCAGCGAGCGCGCCGGACAGCACGGCCGCGTCCTTGACGGTGAAACGTTCACCGATGTGGCAGGACCCCAATCCGAGCGCCTCGGCGGTGCGAGCCTCAGGCAGGGCCACCCGGACATCCGCAGGGTGCCTGGTCACGGCGTAATAGCCGAGTTCGTTGAGCTGCGGAGCAGTGCTCATTGATTGCCTTTCGTGCCGCTAGCACTCTGACCTGCAAGGCCCCAATTGTCAATGAACCTTCTCAATAACTTGGACAAAGCTCCCACCGCCCACCGTTGCGTCCGGTGGAGTTGGTAGCCGACGGCGTTACGTTCGGGTCATACCGCAGGCGCAGCGTGAAACTCGGGACGCACCGCCCCCACCCGGGAGGGGGGTTGTCGGCAATAGCCTCACTCGCTGAAGCGATTGCCCAACTTGGTCAACGTGGCCTCGATACCGCTCGCATTGCTCTTGACGAAGCCCATCCGTTCGTAGTATTTCAACGCGTTCTTGATCGGGCCGGCATCGCGATGGTCGAATGTCTCTGTCACCCGGGTCAGGGTGGGTGTCAGAGCGGCGAATTCCCAACGCCAACGGTGCCCGAACGGGTGTCGCCATTCGAACAGTTCGTCGGGTTTGACGGCCGTGACGGTGCTGGTGATCCGGTAGGGCACCCCGAACATTTTCATCCGGGTTGTGAATTTCGTTCCGGCGACCAACTGGTCTGGGCACTTGATGTTGTCCCCGACTGTGTCGGAGCCGTCCAACTCGTGATGGCGACGGGGATCGGCAACGATGGCGAATAATTCAGCCGCAGGGGCATTGACTTCTAAGGAGCGGCTGACTTGCTGCGGTCCTGCGTCAACGATGGTGACGGGCATGATCTCCAAGCATGCGCTTCTGGCTCAGCCCGGCGCAACTGGCGCTTCGGATCCCGACTTTCACCCCGCCCTTTCACCGCCGGCCAGCACTCGCTAGCGTCACTGAGACATACGAACGGAGGTTCACATGGCCCAGCGCATTCCGATGGTCGACTACCTGGTGCTCGACGATGGTGAACCCCACCTCATCGCCCATGAATGCACCGCCTGCGGTGCCCGGTTCTTCGACCGCCGCAATGCCTGCGCGGGCTGTTTCGGCACCGAATTCAAGACAGTCCCGGTGGCGACCGAAGGCACGGTTCGAACGTTCACCATCGTCACCTTCGCCGCACCGGGTGTGCCGGTCCCCTTCGTCGCCTCCGTGGTCGACTGCGACGGCACCCAGGTTCGCGCCAACCTCGTCAACGTCGAGCCTGATCCCGAGCACGTGCGCGACGGCATGAAGGTGCGGCTGAGCACCTACTCCCTCGGCGCCGACACGAACGGAACCGAAGCAATCGGCTTCGGCTTCGAACCCGTCGCCTGACTCCCCCACTACGCCAGCCCTGCCAAGGAGATGTGATGAGCGCCAGTGATGAGATCTGGATCCTCGGTATTCGGATGACCAAGTTCGGCAAGCACGCCGACAAGGACACCGTCGATTTGGCCGCCGAAGCCGCGACGGCCGCCCTCGCCGACGCCGGCGTCACCATGGCCGACATCGGTGTGCTGGCCGCCGGCAACCTGATGAACGCCAGCGCCGGGATCGGCCAGCAGCTGCAGAAGCAGATCGGCCAGACCGGCATCCCGGTGTACAACGTGGCCAACGCGTGCGCCACCGGAGCCACTGCGCTGCGGACGCGATCATGGCGGTCAAGGCCGGCGAGGTTCGCTACGGCATGGCCGTCGGCGTGGAAAAGCTCTCCGGCGCCGGCCTTCTCGGTGCCGGTGGCCGAAAGAAGGACGACGGCAATGTCTGGGAGCCGTCGGGCCGTTTCGGTGCCGTCGCGCCGATCGACGGTCGGATCGGCACCGAATCCATGCCGGGCGTGTTCGCCCAGATCGGCACGGAGTACGGCCACAAGTACGGCGGCACCAGCTTCGAACTCTTCGCCAAGATCAGCGAAAAGAACCACGCCCATTCAACATTGAATCCGCTGGCGGCCTACCAGAAGCGGTTCACCCTCGAACAGATCATGGGCGACGTGATGATCGCCTACCCCAACACCCGGCCCATGTGCTCGGCCAACTGCGATGGTGCCGCCGCGGCGATCGTGTGCACCGGCGAGACACTGAAATCGCTGTCGCTCGAACAACGTCGGCGTGCGGTGAAGGTGTCGGCGTCGGTGCTCACCAGTGATCCCTACGAAGCGGGCTGCCAGGTGCTGCCGAACGTCAACACACTGACCCGCAACGCCGCCGCCACCGCCTACGAACAGGCGGGTGTGGGACCCAGCGATCTCGACCTGGTCGAGCTGCATGACTGCTTCGCGACAGCGGAGTTGGTTCACTACGACAACCTGATGCTCTGCGAGCAGGGCGGCGCCGCGGAGTTCTTCAACTCCGGCGCCACCTGGCGTGATGGCTCCACACCGGTCAACGTCTCCGGTGGTCTGCAGTCCAAGGGCCACCCGATCGCCGCGACGGGGATCGCTAACATCTGGGAGATCTGCCACCACCTGCGCGGTGAGGCTGGCGACCGGCAGATCGAAAACGCGAAGGTGGGCCTGGCCCACGTCATCGGCCTCGGATCAGCCTGCGGTGTCCACATCTTGGAGAAGTCCGCGGCCTGACACCCGGCGAACGAGTACGAAGGACTCATGACAACGGCCAGCGCACGCCCCAAAGTACTCATCATCGGCGGCGGGTTCGGTGGCCTGTTCTGTGCTCGCCGCCTGGGCCGCGTCGACGTCGACGTCACGCTATTGGATCGCGCGGCCTGCCACGTGTTCCAGCCGCTGCTCTATCAGTGCGCCACAGGAACATTGAGCATCGGTCAGATCAGTCGTTCGCTGCGCGAGGAATTGCAGCATCACCGCAACGTCACCACACTGCTCGGCGAGGCCATCGAGCTCGACCCCGATGCGCGTCGCGTCACCGCCCGTCGTCCTGACGAAACGGTTTTCCATCTGGACTACGACTACCTGATCATCGCCGCGGGTATGCGCCAGTCCTATTTCGGCAACGAGCATTTCGCGGCGTGGGCGCCGGGGATGAAGACGCTCGACGACGCGCTGAACATCCGCCGACGAGTCTTCGCCGCCTTCGAGATCGCCGAGACGCTGCCGCCAGGCCCGGACCGGGACCCCTGGCTCACGTTCGCCATCGCGGGTGCGGGTCCCACCGGCGTCGAACTCGCCGGGCAGATTCGGGAACTCGCAACCCAGGTGCTGGCCAACGAGTTTCACAGCATCCAACCGCAAGACGCACGTGTGCTGCTGTTTGATGGCGGCGACCGCATACTCAAGGGCTTTTCGTCAGGGCTGTGCAAACAAGCCTCGCGGGTGCTCGAAAAGCTCGGCGTCGAGCTGAAGCTTGGCGTACACGTGACCGACGTCCGGCGTGACGGCGTGACCGTGACCCCCAAAGACGGTGGGCCCAGCCAGGATTACCCGACTCGTACGGTGCTGTGGACGGCCGGTGTCGAGGCCGTGCCGTTCGCCCGGCACGCTGCCGAAGTGCTGGGCACCGAGAGCGACCGGTCGGGACGTATTTCCGTGGACGCCGACCTGTCGATAGCCGGGCGTCCTCAGGTGTTCGTCATCGGTGACCTCGCCGGTCGTGATGGGCTACCGGGCGTGGCCGAGAATGCCATGCAGGGTGGATTGCATGTCGCCGCCTGTATCAAACGTGATCTCGGCGGAACCGCCCGCAAGGCATACCGCTACCGCGACCTCGGGTCGGCGGCGTACATCAGTCGTGGACATGCCCTGCTGCAGGCCGGTCCGATCAAGCTCACCGGCATCATCGGCTGGTTGGGTTGGGCGTTTATTCACATCGCGTTCCTCACCGGCGTACGTAACCGTTTCAGCACTGTCGGGACGTGGATTGCGAGCATTGCGCGAGGCGACCGGAGCGACCGGACGTTCGTTCTGGGCTCATCCGGGCATCCTCACGAGCCATACATGTGGGGATCGTCGCATCTGCGGGGTCCGGCGTCAGGCCTCCCTGATGGGAGAAGCCGCGGCGAGATCGGTCAGCCCGGCGGCCCGCCCGAATAGGTGACCTTGCGCCAGCCCGCATCCGGCCATGAACACGGTCTCTGCCTGCTCGGCGGTCTCGATCCCTTCGGCGATCACGTTGAGGCCCAACGCCTCACACAGGCCGATGACCGAGCGGTACAGCGTGAGATTTCGCCCCGGCTCGACGCCCATCGCGAGGCCACGGTCGAGTTTGACCACCTGTACCGGTAATTCGTGCAGATATGTCAGCGAGTTATACCCCGCGCCGAAGTCGTCCAAGGCCACGCGGATGCCGAGGTCGTTGAAGCGTCTGATGGCGGCGGCTCCGTCGGCAAGATCAACAATCGGAACGGTCTCGGTGATCTCCAGGACCAATCGTTGTGGCGGTAGTCCATGCCGGGCGAGTATGCGGCTGACGGAATGTTCGAAATCGACGCTGCCGAGGCGCGCGGCGCCGATGTTGACGTGAACGTCCAGATCCAGGCAGGCGGCTTGGATCTGCGAACAGGCCTGATCCAGAACCAGGGCATCGAGTTGCGCGCCCATGCCGTTTGCTTCGGCCAGCGAGACGAAGGTGGGCGGTGGAATCTGTATCCCGCTGGGGGTCGTCCACCGGGCAAGGGCCTCGACTGCGACCGGAATTCCGTGTGGGAGTGTGACTATCGGCTGATACTTGAGCTCAAACCCTTGCGGAACGCTCCCATTGGCTTGCCGCAGCGCGGTCGGAAAGTCCTCCGACACCCGGAATGCCGGCCGGTACACCACGGCGGTGTCTTTGCCCAGTCGCTTTCCGGTGTACATCGAGTTGTCGGCCTGCCTGAGCAGGTCGTCGGACGTTGGTGGCACACCGTCAGATCCGGGACTCACCAGACCCATGCTGGCCCGCACTCGTACTGAGGTCCCGTGCACCGAGAATGGGCTTCGCAGCGCCACTCGCAGTCGATCGGCGGCTATCTCGGGCGCCCCGACGGCACCGGCTATGAGGATCGCGAACTCATCTCCGCCGATGCGCGCCAGCGTATCGCCCGGCCGAAGGCAGCCGTGCAAGCGGGCGCTGATTGCGCACAGCAGCTCGTCGCCGGCGGCGTGCCCGAAGCGGTCGTTGACTTCTTTGAAGTCGTCGATATCGACGAAGATCAAGACGAATGGCCCGTCGCGTATCGCTTCGTCCAGCCGCTGCGCCAACAACAATCGGTTGGGCAGGCCGGTCAACGAATCATGGTGAGCCTGATGGGCCAGTCGCCGCTTGGCGTCGACAAGCTGTGCGGTCAACATCCGCTGCACCCGCATCGCCACCACGTAGCGCGTCGCGACAAGGAACACCATCGCCAGGTACGTGCTGATGTAGATCGGGTCAACGGTGCGCCCGATGAGAATGTGGAACGCCAGTAGAGCGCTGCTGCCCATGAAGCCGACATAGGGCAGCGTCAATTGCGCCCAGTTGGTCGGCTGTTCCGTCTCGTCGTGGTCGGGCCGGGGCCGCGGCGGGAATTCCAGCAGACTCAACGTGATCAGCAGTGGCGCCATGACGAATCCACTGCCGATCCACAAATCCAGCCCCGTCACCTCGACGCTGCGAAAGTAGGCCAGCAGCCGGTCCGAGGACGTCATGGTGATCACCGCGGCGGCGAGGAACATGTAGTTCACTCGGCCCGGTCGGTACAGCGGATACCACATCGCAAGCAGAACCGCGCTCACCACCACGACGAGCTCGACAGCGGCGATACCCCACACGACTGCGGAATTGGTAGATCGCGGTAGCGCGGCGCCGCCCATGGCGCCCAAGCGGGCCACGTACACGAGGTGGGAGAACGCCAGCGTCGCGAGCAAGCCGTCGAGAACGGTGGTGACGACCCCCGGCCACAGCCGCACCCGGGCCCTTGTGCCGTCCTGGTGGCCGGCGCGCACCAGAAGCACCATCGCCGCGGCGAACAACAGTCCGGCGACAAAGTAACCGACGACCGCCAACCCTGGCGCTTCGCGGTCGGCCGCGTCACCCAGTCGCGAGAGAAGTTCAGCGGTCAGGAAGGTGGCTATCGCCGCGATAAGAGACACTCGCCACCACCGCGACAGACCGGTCACTCGTTGCGCGACCACGAGCCCGACAAGTAACGCTGCCACAATCAGAGTTGTTTCGAGGACAAACTGCACCCGTTGTGCTGTCGTCACTCCCCACAGAGCGAGCGCGTTGAAGGCTGCCGCGACGACGACGGCAGACAGCCCATAACGCAGGCGACGGTTCTCAAGCGACAACGCGTCCCTCCAGCCCGCGGCGTTGACGTCCATATCCTGGCAGAAGAGTTTGCCGGCGGGACGGTTATCGCTCAACTAACTACGGCCCGAGGCAATCGTTATCACACACGGGGGGCCACCACGTCGCCGAGCGACGAAAACCGCTCCCCTGCAACGCTATCCGCTCTGACGCAAATATCGCCCGAGTAGAACGACGATTTCGTCTTCGAGTTGATCGAGATCGACGGGGATCTCGGTCGTCACGAGCCGCTGCACTCGATGGTGGTCACGACAACGTGAGCGGTGAGGCCACTGCTGGCCGGTGCGCTCGGATGTGCTTTGAGCATTGCGGCGGTGAGTTCGACCGCTCGGCGCTCCATCTCGTGCATATGGTCCAAGAAGTCCGGTGCCCGCGGAGCCTCCTCGAACAACACCCGATGCAGCCGTGGATTGTCGCGGTGATTGTCGATCGTGGCCCGGACGAACACGCGTAAGACATCGTCCAAATTCGCGGGCAGTCCGGCGGCGCTTCGCTCGGCGATCAAGCGGGCGCCGGCGTCGGCGTGGGCCTCCCCGGAAAAGCGAGTAGTCAGCCGGCATCTGCACCGGCAGACTTGGGGTAACCTCACTCGCTTGAAGGAGTGCCTGGAATGCGCACCATCCACCTCGAAACGACCCTGCCCACCGCCGGCGAGCGGGTATGGCCGGCGATGCTGTCCCCCGCCACGTTCCTCTACGTCTGCAAGGGCCTGTTCGGGGTGCCCGCGCTGGCGGGGCGCACCGAGTCCTTTCGCGAAGGTGAAAGTGGAACCGCGTGGCTCTTCGCCTTCCACGTAATCCCCGCCTACCGCCACACGATCGAAGTCCTCGACGTCGACGCGGCCACTCGCACGGTTCGCACCCATGAGCACGGCGGGCTGTTCAAGGCATGGAATCACACCCTTCATGTCGAACCCATCGATGACAGGACCTGCCGCTACAGCGACACCGTCGACATCGACGCCGGACGCGCGACGGCCCTGGTCATTCCCGTCGCCAACGTCATATTCCGGTACCGCCAGCGGCGCTGGCGCAAGCTTGTGCGGCAACATCTGCTGCCCGAGGGCACCGCCTACGCCCCGGCGCGGCGATCAGCGGGTTGATCAGTGCTGAGCAGTCGCTCTGCATGGGCACAGCACAACGCTCGGTGCGGGGGCCAGCACTGAGGAGGTTGGTCCGTGAAGCGACTCAACGGCATGGACGCCATGCTGCTCTACAGCGAAACCCCGACCCTGCACACCCACACCTTGAAGGTGGCCATCGTCGATGCCGCCGACTACACCGGGGTGTTTGACTTTGCGGTATTCCGTCGCACCGTCGAAGAGCGCTTGCACTTGCTCGAACCGCTGCGCTACCGGCTTCTGGAAACCCCGGCCGCCTGCACCATCCGATGTGGCTCCAGGACTGCGACCATCTGCACCAAGCCGGAGAGTTGCCTGTCCTCATCAACGATGCCGCAACGGGTTTCGCGCGCTTGCGTCGGCGCCAGCGCGAGCGCCGTGATCGCGTCCGGTTGGCCAAGCCCTTCGCTGCGCCAACGACGTTCGTCAACCATGTGGTGTCGTCGGGCCGCACCTTCGCTACTGCCACGTTGGCGCTGGCTCAGGTCAAGGAGCCCGCCAAGCGGCTCGCGGCCACCGTGCCCGGGTGCGTCGATGGCAGCGACGGTGAACCCGTAGTTGGTCACGAAGTGGAGCGCGCTCGCGAGCAGTCCTGGTGCCTTCTTGTGCATGCCGCCGGAATGCCCCGCGAGTAGCAGTGGGGCGCCGACGATTCCGGATGCGGGTGACCAGAGCACGCCGGTGATCTCGTCCAGAATGAAGTGGCGTTCGAGGACACCGTTCGACGATGTCTCAGAGATGAATTGCATGGTGTTGGCTTTCGGGAGTGCCGTATTCAGGCGCTCCCGGCGACACCTACGCCTATCGTTCGACCGCGAGCACGAGTGGGAGCACCCACGTGATTACTGCGTTCATGGGTCTCACCTCCTCGTGTGATGTCACGGTCTCGCGCACGCTATCAACGCGAACGGAGTCGCGTCCATCGATTTTCCTGGCGGCTAATACTGACCCAGTGGCCGACAGACATTGGTGATCGGATTCCAATACTGTCCGACATCGCAGTTGAGCGGCACCGGTGAGACCGGCGGGCGGCACACGTTGGCGACCGGATCCCACCAGTCGCCGTTTTGGCAGTTCAGCGGCACCGGTGCCACCGGTGGCTGGCACACGTTGGCGACCGGATCCCACCACTGGCCGTTCTGGCAATTGAGTGGATCCGCCGAGCCGGCGGCTGGGGCCACGAGTGACAGAGCGGCGAGGGGCGCAAGCGCGACCGTCAGGATTGTTGAGCGACGAATGAGCTTCACCATTGTCCCAGCCTGCCCCATTTTGGGCGCTCTCAAACCGCGACACGCAGCCGAAACAAGCCGGAGCTACCGTTTGTCAGCACACTGGCGAGAGGGGTGCGATGAGCACGCAAACCCGTGCGACCTACCGCACCATGGCCGAGGGCACCGCGGAAGACTATGCGCTGATCGATCGTGCCGAGGCGGCTAACAACGCCGGCCTGGTGCCTCGGGTGCTCAACCTCGTCGAAGCGCTCGCCGACGGGGAACAGGCCTATCCGGTCACCCGACTGGAGCATTCACTGCAATCGGCTACCCGGGCCTTCGACGACGGCCGCACGAGCGAGTACGTCGTCGCGGCGCTGTTGCATGACATCGGTGACACCTATGCCCCCTTCGCGCACGGCGCCTTCGCCTCAGTCGTCATCGCACCGTACGTTTCAGAACACGTGGCCTGGATCGTCAAGGTGCACCCTGAATTCCAGCAGTATTACTACGCTCCGCACATGGGTGGCGTCCGGAACGCCCGGGACAAATACCGTGGCCACCCGTGGTTCGACGACGCCGTGGAGTTCTGCGAGAAGTACGACCAGAACTGTTTCGACTCACGGTTCGAGCACCGGCCGCTTGAGTTTTTCGCGCCGATGGTCCAGGACATCTTCGCTCGCGAGCCGTGGTCCTTGGCGCACTAGATCCGTTGAATGGTGATGCGCGCGTTGATGTGCCATACCGAGTTGTTCTCGTTGACCTGTAGGTAGAGACCCTTCACGTCTTCGCCAACCTGGTGCTCGACAACGAGTTTGACTTCGCCGGTGACGTTGAGGAACGTGTCCATGAAGCTGGGGAGCGCATTCGCGTCGCTGCCCGTGCCGACCGACAGCGCCTTGGAGTTGCTTTCGTTGATCACGTCGGCGGTCGGGACGGTATCCGGCGGCAGGGCGTCCTTGAGATAGCGAAGGCGCGCATAGCCGGCCGGTGGCGCCAACACCGTCGGGATCACCGTCGGGTTGGCCGGGTCGGCGTAGTTGACGAGGGACAAGGCGGTGATGTGGTAGCGGCCGGGCTTGAGGGTCACGACGCCGGTCTGGTCATCGAGGCTGATGTTCTTGCCTTCCTCGACTTCCCGCTTGTTGAACACCCGCGTGTTCCAACCGGTCACCATCGGCTTGCTCGACAACGAGTACTCCGCATAGACCGCGTAGTCCGCGGAGGCTTGCTCTTGGCTTCGGCTACACCCTGCAAGCGCTGCGGCGCCCACGCTCAGCGCGACCACAGAGACGACCGACGTGATTCTGCGGGATCCGATCATCCCGACATGGTGACGGACATCTGCAGGTGTCGCACTCGATTGCGGCTACTGGACAGGAAGCGTTCAGTTGCCGGGATCGACGCTGGCGGCCGCCTGAACCAGTGTCGCCGACGGGGCGGGCAGGCCCAGCTTGCCCACCACGAAGTCGGCTGCCTGGTCGGTCATGCCGTTGGACTTGTACGAGCTATGTGCGGAGCGATCCAGGCCGCCGGGGAAGCAGACTGGGTCGCCGATGGCGCACAGCTGGACGGTCTTGCCGGCGTACAGATCGCCGATGGTGATCGGCGGTGCACTGCGATCGGCCAGGCTCAGGAACCAGTCGTCGGGAGTGCCGAAAAGCGCGACGGCCGCGACGTGTGACCCGACGGAGGCTGGCATCGGCCGGGAGATGCTGGCGGGCAACGTGATTCCGGCGGGCACGGTGCTCGACGTTGTGTAGCCCGCGACCGCGGCGCCCTGCGAGTACCCACCGATCACGATCTTGGTCGACGGGCATTCGGCGGCGATCGACTGAATCTGGTTGGCGGCGTCGGCAACACCGTCCACGGCCTGCCCGAAGTTCAGTGACGCCGGGTAGTTCACCCCGTAGGCCTCGACCGTCTTACCCGGCAGCCGCGCACTCAGGGCGTCGACAAACGACTGCCCGGTAGCACCGACGCCCGGCGCCTCGAACGTGCCGCGGGCGAAGACCACCTCGACCGCGGGGCACGCGTCATCGGCTGCATTGGCGGTTGCGGCGGGGCCTGCAACGACCCCGATCAACGCGAGTGCGGCGAAGATCGCCGATTGCATGGCGTTCGTGGTGCGGGTCCGACGTCCTGTGCTCATGCTGGCTATAAGCGGAAAGCCGTGACCAGCGATTCCAGCGTTGTCAAGTGATCTATCTCACCGGAGAAAAGGTGACATCTGGGGATGCACGGCGCGTCGGGGGACGTTGGTGTTGGGCTCGCGGTGGACGGGAGATCGACATGAGGGTAGTGAGAATTCAGCAATCACAACCGTCATGTCCATTTCGGCGCTATCGATCGGCCCGCAGCCGGTCTGGCTAGGAGTCGTACGCGCGCAACAGGCTCCGCGTGCGAGCTCGCCCCTCGGGCGACGGATCGAACGGCGCGGCGACGTACTCATCGACACCGGCAGCGCGTAGCTCATCGAGCCTGCCCCGGACGGTGTCCTCATCGCCGATGATGGCGGCGTCCTGCGGACCTGCGTAACCCTCGCGATCGAGCATCGCGCGGTAGGACGGCAGCTGGCCGTAGACGGCGAACTGCTCGGCTGCCTGCTTACGCGCGGCGTCGACGTCATCGGTGACGCTGATCGGCAGCGACGCCGCAACCCGCACCGCGCCTTCACGTCCCGCGTCGGCGGCCGCCTGCCGCAGCGCGGGGCCGACATGCTCGGCCAGCGTCTTGGGTCCGGTCATCCACGTGCACGTGCCCGACGTGCGCTTCCCCGCGATCTTCAGCAGCTGCGGCCCCAGCGCGGCAATGTAGACCTCGGGCCGGGGCGCTCCGGAGATCATCAGCGCACCGCGGGTGGTCACCGTCTCCCCCTCGGCGGCGGCGGGCTCCCCAGCCAGCAGCGGCAACAGCCCGTCGAGATACTCGTTGAGCCTGCGCACCGGCTTGTCCCACGGGATGCCCCACATGCCCTCGGTGACCGCCTGATGCGTCATGCCCAGCCCGAGTATGAAGCGGCCGCCCGAGGCGAGGCTCACCGTAAGGGCGCGCTGCGCCATCAGCATCGGATGCAGATTCTGGATCGGCACCACGCCGCTGGCTACCTCGATCGTGTCGACCTCGTGCAACGCGATCGCCAGAATCGTGAGAAGGTCTGGCTCGTAAGGTAATTGGCTCATCCACACCCGTTTGAAGCCCTTGTCGCGCAGCATCGCGAGATTCGCGATCGTCGCATCGATCGGCGATCCACTGCCCGATCCGCTGAGTTGCCCGAACATACTGATCTGCATGTCCCCAGCATGCATCCTGTCGTTTCATTCGTTGTGATTTTCGGCTAGCGCAGTGCTCACGGGCGCTTCACAGCAGAAAGGCAATGACGACGGTGACGACCTAGGGGCTGACGGTCGCCGATCCCACGATCAGGGGGTGGACGATCGCCGGCATCCCCCGCCACACCTGGTCCTCGGATTCGACGGTGAACCCGCAGCCGCGCATCAGCTCCAACGTCGGGCGGTTGCACACACACCCGCCCGCGAATCCGCGCCACGGCCGCAACAACGCATCCTGGCACGCGGCCAGGAAACGCGAACTCGCCCGGACGTGCTCGATGAACAGCAGCCGCCCGCCGGGGCGCAGGATGCGGGCGATCTCGCGCAGCGCCCGTTCCGGGTGATCGACCGTGCACAGCACGAGTGTCGACACGACGGTGTCCACCGACGCGTCGGCCAACGGCAAGCTCTCGGCGGGGGCATCGACGATGCGCGCGGCCAGGGCCCGGCGGCTCACCTTTCTGGCGAGCTTGCGACGCATGCCAGGTTCGGGCTCGGTGAGCACGAGTTCGTCGAGACCTTCGGGATAGTGCGCCACATTCAGTCCGGTCCCCGCCCCGATCTCCACCACGCGTCCGTGCGCGTCGGACACCAAGGCGCGCCGGCGGCGTCGCATGCCCACCTGTTCCCCCAGCCAGACGAACGGATCGTAGAGCACGGCCATCACCCGCAGCCACGCCGAATACGACGTACTCGCCTCGTGGTCGGTGCGTGATTCGCTAGCAGCGGTATCAGTCATATCAGGAACCTACGAGCCTGCGGACCACCGCGGCATCCCGCAGACCGGCCATCTTTGTGCCATGGCCCTTTCCAGCTATAGCAGCCCGAGTCGCGTGGCCTGGGCCACCGCGGCC
>JAHFVD010000125.1:0-4853 GCA_023264735.1 Mycobacterium sp.
CGGCTTCCAGCAGGTCGAGCACCGCACCGGGTTCGGCGTTGGAGCACACCAGTGTCGAGCCGGCGACCAGCGTCGCCAGCAGACCGAACCCCAGGCCGCCGATCCAGAAGAACGGCGAGTTGCAGAACAGCCGGTCCGCAGCGGTCAGGCCGCGAATCTCGTTGAGATTACGCTGATGCCCGAGTAGCGACTCGTGGGTGTGCACGACGCCCTTCGGTGCGCCAGTGGATCCCGACGTGTAAACGATCGTCAGCGGGTCGCGGCCGTCGACGTCCTCTTCGAGGGCGGCGGCCAACTCTGGTGCGACGCGCTCGGCGATCTGGTGGTCGAACACGACGTGACGCAACCACGGTGCGCGCACGTCTCGAAGCCTCGCGACGTAGTCGTGCCCGCGGAAAGACGTGGTGGCCAGCAGGATCTCGGTATCGCTGTGGACGAGTTGGTCGCGCATCTCGGGCCCGGTCGAGAACGTGGAGAACGGCACCACGACCGCACCGATCCGCGCCGCGGCCAGCATCGCGACCACGAACGCCGCGCCGCTCGGGTAGAGCAGCCCGACATGTGTACCTTTGCCTGCGCCGAGTGCGATCAGTCCCCGCGCCAGCTCTGCCGAGTGCTGCTCGGCGTCGGCGTAGGTGAGCCGCTCGGCATCACACACCAGCAGGAGGTGGTCGCCGCGCGCGGCCGCCTGCGCGCGCACGAGCGCCCCGACGGTGTCAGGGTTCACGGCCGGTGAAGTGTTGGCGGACCGCGGTCAGATCGGCCTTCCCGGACGGAGTCCGCGGAATCGACTCGACGACCGCGATCTCCGAGGGAATCTCGTAGGGCGCCAACCGTCCTCGTAGGTACTCGGTCAAGTCGGCTCCGCTGGCTGAGCCGGTATCGCGCAACTCGACCATCGCGACCGGGGTGTCACCCAGTCGTTCATCGGGCCTGCCCACCACCGCGGCGCCCAGCACGGCGGGGTGGCTCTCCAACGCGGCGCGCACGTCGTCGGGCAGCACTTTGAAGCCCCCGCGGATGATCGCCTGATCGGCCCGACCGAGGATCCACAGGAAGCCCTCGGTGTCGATGCGTGCCAGATCTGTGGTCCGCACCCACTGCGCGTCGCGCCCGAGCTGCCCGGGCTTGACCTCCAGCAGGCCGGTCTGGTCGGGTTCCAGCGGGGTGCCGTCCTCCGACACCACCCGCAGCTGGGCACCGAGGCTGGCCCGGCCGACGCTGCCCCGCTTGGACTGCCAGTGGGCCCGGTGGTCGGCCATCGTCCAGCCGGCCACTCCACCACCGAATTCGGTTGCCGCATAGGACGTCAGCACGGGGATGCCGAACTTGTCGGTGAACGCCTCGGCATCCTCGGCCGACAGCGGCGCGGTGCCCGAGGTGACGGCCCGCACCCCGGCCAGGTCATCGGGCCCAAGATCCGAATGCAGCACCATCCGCAATGCCGCGGGCACCAGCGAAACCGCCTTGGGTCGGTAGCGGCGCACCGCCTCGGCCCACGATGCGAGCTCGAAGCGGGGCAGCAGCACGAACGGCCTTGCTTCGCAGACACATTGCAGCACCCGGTACACCCCGCCGATATGCACCAGCGGCGCGTTGACGATCGCGACGCCGCTGGACACCGCCGACGGTGCACGGGCAGAAGCGAAGTCGGTGCCGATCACCGATACCGCCAGCATGTCGTAGGTGAGGTCGACCCGTTTGGGTGGACCGGTGGTGCCGCTGGTCAGCATCCGCACCGCCACCGTCGCCGGGCCGGGGTCGATTGGCGCGCCGGTGCAGACGTCCACCGAGTTGTCGCCGATCGACACCACGGTGGTGGACTCGGTCGGTTGGGCGAGCAGTTTGATGTCGTCGGGCGTTCCGACGATGACGGGCAGGTTCAGTGCCGCGATATCGGCGCGGATGCGTTCGTCACCGCGCGCTGGGTTGATGACGACGACGCAGGCGCCGGCCGACAACACGCCCAGCACCGTCGCCACGTGGGCGGGTGTGTTGCGCAACAGGATTCCGACCTGCGCCCCCGGCTGTACCGCGGCGGCGATCTGCCGGCTCAGTCCGCCGAGCTGCGCCCAGGTGACCCAGTGCCCGTCGTACTCGATCGCCCTGGCCGCGGGATCCAATTCGAGGACCTCGCCGATCCGCCGGCTCAGTGGGTGCACGGACACTAGCGAACCTTCGGAGTGATCCGGATCTTCTCCTGCTCGGCCAGCTCGGCCTGACCCAGCGGATTGCCCAACCGGGTGTAGATCAGGTTCTGTTCCATGGCCGCCCGATACGGCTTGTCCAGTGATTCCCAGATCGCCTTGACCGTGCCCTGGGTGGCCGACGGCGGCTTGGCGGCGATGCTGGCGGCGATCTCGTGCGCCCGCGACCAGAGATCGTCGGGGGCAACGACTTCGGACACCAGCCCGATCCGCAGCGCGGTGTCGGCACTGACCCGCTCGTCGTTGCCCATCAACGCGATTCGCAGCGACTCGCCGAGGCCGATCTTGCGCATCAGCCCGATCGGCTCGAGTGCGCAGACCAGGCCTGCGCTGACGTGAGAATCGAAGAATGTGGCGTCCGAGCTGCAAATCACCACGTCGGACTCATTGACGAAGTAGAACGCCCCAGCGGTGCACATACCGTGCACCGCACACACGACGGGCTTCCACATCTTCTGCCACTTCGGGCTGAGCAACTCACCTGGATCCTCATGGTTCCACACGTTCTGCGGCTGGCCGTACGGGCTCTTGATGTCCAGCCCGGCGCTGAACGCGCGGTCGCCGGCGGCCCGCAGTACCACCGCGTTGATGGCGTTGTCGTTCTTCACGATCCGCCAGGCGGCCGCCACCTCCTCGCACATCGTGCGGTTGAACGAGTTGAGCTGATTGGGCCGGTTCAGGGTGATGGTGGCAACGTGGTCGGTCCGGTCGAAGTCGAGCAGGATGGTCTCGAACGCGGCGGTCACCGGCATTGCCATTCCGGTGCGCGCTTCTCGACGAAGGCCTTGGGCCCTTCCAGCGAATCCACGGTGTGCAGGTTGCGCTCGCGGAACGCCTCGGCGAGCATCTCGGCTTCGTGCATCGGGATCTCGCGGCCCTTGATGACCGCCAGCCGGGTACCGCGAACGGCCAACGGCGCGTTGCGGTTCACCGTGTCGGCGATCTCATGCGCCCGTTCGAGGAGCCGGTCGTGTTCGACGATCTCGGTGATCAGCCCGAGTTCGTATGCACGCGCGGCATTCATCCGTTCGTGTTTGCCCATGATCGCCATCCGCAGTGCCACCGTGCGGGGCAGCACCCGCGCCAGTCGCACCATCTCCCGGCCCGCCACCAAGCCGATCGACACATGCGGGTCGAAGAATGTCGCCTTGTCCGAGGCGATCACGATATCGCCGGTGGTCACCCAGTCCAGGCCTGCGCCACAACAGATTCCGTTGATCGCGACGATCACCGGCTTGGCCATCCGCCGGAACGGCGGCGTGCCCTCCTGGGGTGCCTCCCACTGGTCGTAGGTGGACAGGTAGGGCCGTTCGTTGATCACCTTGCCGTCTTCGGGGATCTCCTTGACGTCGGCGCCGGTGCAGAACGCCCGTCCGACGGCGGTGACGATCAGCAGCCAGACGTTGTCGTCGCTTTCCGCGTCGTCGTAGGCCGCCCGCAATTCGGTGATCATGTGCGGGCTGAGCGCATTGAGCGCTTCCGGGCGGTTCAGCGTGATCGTGGCCGTATGGCCTGCGACCTCATAACCGATGGTGTCGTACGACATCTGTTTCCTTACCTCTCATCGCCCGGTGAAGTCGGGGTTGCGCCGTTCGCGGAACGCCGCCAGCCCTTCTTTGAAATCTGCGGTGCGGCAGGATAGTTCGAGGTTGAATAGTTCCTGCGTCATGGCTTGGTTCAGGGTGGCGTGCTGGCCGTAATGGATCGCCTGTTTGGCAAAGCCGATCGCAACGGTCGGGCCGGATGCCAGCCGGTCCAGTAGGGCCGCAACGGTGGCGTGAACACCGGCGTCGTCGACACTGCGGTGGATCAGGCCCCACTGCGCCGCCGTCGCGCCGTCGACCTTCTCACCCAGAAGCAGCATCTCCTTGGCGCGGGCCACCCCGACCAGCCGGGGCAACAGCCACGTCGAGCCGGAGTCCGGGCTGAAACCGCGGTCCAGGAACGGCTCCCAGAACACCGCGTCGGGCGCAGCGACGGTGAAGTCGGCGGCCAGCGCCAGGTTGCAGCCCATGCCGGCGGCCCAGCCGCGCACCGTGCACACCACCGGCAGGTGCAGGGTGTGCACGAGTTCGATCACCCGGTGTGCGGTGTGCGGAATCCGGCGCACCAGGTCGCCGGTGCGGGGCCGCTGCCCGCTGTTGTTGGAGCCGACCCAGTCCACGCCCGCACAGAAGTCCGAGGCGGCTCCGGTCAGGTGGACCGCACGCAGGCTGTCGTCGCTCGCCGCGGCCACCAGCACACCGACCAGTGTGTCGATCATGCTGTGGCTGAGTGCGTTACGTCGACCAGGCCGGTCGAGCACGATGTGCAGTACGGCGCCATCCCGTGATGTCGTCACGACACCAGCGGCCGACTGGGCCTCGTCACCCACCGAAGAATCCGCCCTTCACGACTTTACAGATAGCCATACAGTAGTGCTATCTTGTACAAGATAGCAAGGATAGCTTGACGAGGGGATCCATGGGCGACGGCGAGGACCGACGGTTCGGTGAACTGCCGCTTGCCCAGACGGTCGAGGCCGCCGCGGCGATGCGCCGGTTGACCGGCATGCTGGTGTCGCTCGAGCGGCCCAACGCGGTCGTCGACGCCATGGTCGCGCAGTTCGCCGACTGGGAACGCCAACTTGCGCCCGAGGTGCCCGCC
>JAHFVD010000125.1:4953-15548 GCA_023264735.1 Mycobacterium sp.
CGCGGCGATGCGCCGGTTGACCGGCATGCTGGTGTCGCTCGAGCGGCCCAACGCGGTCGTCGACGCCATGGTCGCGCAGTTCGCCGACTGGGAACGCCAACTTGCGCCCGAGGTGCCCGCCATCGGCACGGTGGACACGGTGGCCATGCCGTCGGAACAGCTGGCGGCGAACCGGTTCGGCCAGCGCAGGACCGGTTGACGATGGCCTCCGCTCCGCGTATCCGCTCGCCTCGCGTCGCCGAGATCGTGGCATCCCGGCTGCGCGACGACATCCTGTCCGGACGGTTGCGGGAGGGCGACGTCCTGCCGTCGCAGGAGAGTTTGTTCACCGAGTTCGGGGTCAGCCCGCCCGCGCTGCGCGAGGCGATCCACATCCTGGAGACCGATGGTCTGGTCTCAGTGCGCCGCGGCAACATGGGCGGCGCCGTGGTTCATCTGCCCTCTGCCGAGCGCACCGCCCACATGATCAGCATGGTGTTGCAATCCCGGTCGTCGACTCCGGCCGATGTCAGCGGGGCGCTCATGCACCTGGAGCCCATCTGTGCGGGCATGTGCGCCGCCCGCGCGGACCGGATGTCGGAGGTCATGCCGTACTTGCAGGCCGAAATCGATCGTCAGGAAGAGCAATTCGAGGACACCTCGCAGTACGTCCCGAACGCGCGACGCTTCCACGAGGCGCTGGTCTCGCGGTGCGGCAACGAGCCGATGATCCTGCTGATCGGGTCGCTTGAGCTGATCTGGTCGGCCCACGAGTCGTCGGTGTGGAGCGACGAGCGCGACCCGATGCGGCACAAGACCATGCGAGCCGCGCTGCTCGACCACCACAAGATGCTCGACGCGATCCGGGACGGCAACGCCGATCGCGCGGTGCGGTTGGCCCAGGATCACCTCGCCGCCGCGCGGCGCAACACCCTGGCCTTCGGTAGGGACAGAACCATTGAGGCCAAGCTCATTTCGAACGCAGACCCCAGATGAGGAAGCGACGATGACAGACGACGATCGGGTGCTGTTCGAGGTTGATCGCGACAAGCGCATCGCCACGATCACGCTGAACAACCCAGCCCAGCGCAACTCCTACGACGCGAGCATGCGGGACGCGCTCGGGCGGCATCTCGATGTCGTGGCCGAGGACGACGACATCACTGTCGTGCTGCTGCGCGGCGCCGAAGGAGTGTTCTCCACCGGTGCCGATATGAACAACGCCTACGGCTGGTATGGCGATAAGTCCGAGGAACAGGCGAAACGCCGACCCAGCCAGCGCCGCCGACTTACGGTGGACCGCAAGTCATTCGGCTTCTATCACAATCTGATGGGCTTCCCGAAGATCACGGTCGGCGAGATCAGCGGCTACGCGCTCGGTGGTGGGTTCGAGATGGCGCTGATGACCGATATCTCGGTCATCGCCCGCGACACCAAGATCGGCATGCCGGCCACCCGGTTCCTCGGGCCTGCCCTGGGCAGCCTGCACATGTTCTTCCACCGGCTGGGTCCGGTACTGGCCCGGCGGATGCTGCTGACCGGCGACATCATCAAGGCGAGCGAGGTGGAACACCTTGGCGTGTTCACCGAGACCTGCGACGCCGGCTCGGTGACGGCGCGGGCCCGGTACTGGGCGGAGAAGACGGCCAAGATGCCGGCCGACGGCGTCGTCATCGCCAAGGAGGCGTTCCGGCTGGTCGAGCAGAGCCAGGCCTACCAGGGTGAAGAGGTGGCCAGCTATTTGTTCCACGCGTACGGCACCAACCTGCAGTTCTCGCCGGGGGAGTTCAACTTCGTCAAGACCCGGGCACAGGTCGGAACCAAGCAGGCGTTCCGGCTGCGTGACGAGCATTTCCACGTGCCCGAGCCACAGTGACGCGGACCACTTACCGTCAGCGCTACACATTCTGTTACTTTTGTAACGTTGCGCCCAGCGCAGCGTCTCAACGTCGAAGTGAGGTGTCATGCCCGAACCAGTCATTGTCGGTGCAGTCCGGACCGCGATCGGTCGTTCGTTCAAGGGGACGCTGGTCAACACCCCGCCCGAAACGCTGATCACCACGGTGCTGCCCGAGGTCGTCCGGCGCTCCGGGATCAACCCCGCCGACATCGATGACCTCATCTTCGCCGAATCCCATTACGGCGGCGGTGACCTCGCCCGGTATGCGGCCACCGCGACCGGTCTCGAGCACGTTCCCGGCCAGTCGGTGAACCGGCACTGCGCAGGCAGCCTGACCGCCATCGGTAACGCGTCGGCTCAGATCGGTTCCGGTATGGAGCGCGCCCTGATCGCTGGCGGTGTGCAATCACTGTCGATGACGCCGCTGACCAACTGGCGCATCCCCGGCCCCGAGCTCAAGTTCGAGGAGCGGTGGATGCCGCCGACTCACGTCGAAACCCCGGATGCTCCGGCCAAGGACATGTCGATCACGGTCGGCTGGAACACCGCGCAGGCGGCGGGCATCAGCCGCGAAGAGATGGACGAGTGGGCCGCGCGGTCGCATCAGCGCGCAGTGGCAGCGCAGGATGCGGGCAAGTTCCTCGACGAGATCATCCCGCTCAAGGTCGAGCAGTTCGACGGTTCGGTGATCGACTTCAGCGTCGACGAGCATCCGCGCCGCGACACCACCGCTGAGAAGCTGGCCGGCCTCAAGGTGCTGCACCCCGAGATCGAGGGCTTCTCGATCACCGCGGGCAACAGCAGTGGCACCAACGACGCCTGCGCGGCGGTCGGGCTGGTCGAGCGCGGGTACGCCGACGCCGAGAAGCTGGATGTGCTGGCCACCGTGAAGGCCTGGGGTTCGGTGGGCGTTGCCCCGCGTGACACCGGTCTTGGCGGCGTCAGGGTGATCGGCCGGGTCCTGGACCGGGCCGGCCTCAAGCCGTCGGACGTGACGCTGTGGGAGATCAACGAAGCCTTCGCCTCGGTGCCGATCGCCGCCTGCAAGGAGTACGGCATCGACGAGGAGCTGGTGAACTTCTCCGGCAGCGGATGCAGCCTGGGCCACCCGATCGCGGCGTCCGGCGCCCGGATGATCACCACCTTGATCTACGAGCTGCGCCGTCGCGGCGGCGGCATCGGTGTCGCGGCGATGTGCGCCGGCGGCGGTCAGGGTGGCGCGGTCGTCATCGAGGTCTAGCTCTTGCGGCGGGCCTTGGCGGCGGGCTTCTTGCCCTCCTCGATGAGCTGACTGGCGTGATCGAGGATGCACTCCAGGCCGTACTCGAAATTCCGCTCGTCGGCGGCGCCGATCCGGTGTCCCTCAGCGCTCACTCTGGCGAGCAGCGGGGTGCTCTCGGCCGTACCGATGATCGCGTCCTCAAGCTGGTGCGCATCTTCGTTGGCGGCCACGTTCTTCTCGTAAAGCCGGTGCAGCACAACCGAACCTCGCACATGCACGGACATCGCGGAGTAGGTGTCGAACGCGTCCTCGGTGGACAGCCCCGCCTCGACGAGGCTGGCGATCGCCTTCTCCACTTCCAGCTCACCCGCCCGCACGGCGCGCGGGGACAGGGCCGAGCGGATCAGGATCAGGTCGCACAGGATCGGGCTGCCCATGAAGGTCTTCCGCATCGCACGCGCGTGGTTGGCCAGCGTCTCGCGCCAGTCGGCGGCTTCGACATACGGCGTGGCGAACACGTACTCGCGCAGCGCCCGGTCGGTCATCGCGTTGAGCAGGTCGTCCTTCTTGCGGAAGTACCAGTAGATGCTGGTGACGCCGACGCCGAGGTGCTTGCCCAGCAGGGGCATGCTCAGGTTGTCGATCGACACCTGTTCGGCGAGTTCGAAGGCGCCCGCGATGATGTCGTCGGGGTTGATCGACCCACGCTCGCGCCGGGGGCGCTTGGTGGCGGTCGCTGGCTTGGCCACTGCAGGTCCACCTTCCGTTTGAAAATCAGCGGGTAGAACTTACCGCGCATTCCGCTGTGAACTGCGTCTCCGCTCCAGATCCGTTGGTCTCTACCCATTACTGTAAAGCCTATAGTAGGTTTTACCGATACCAGCGGATCAACCACGGAGGAGCGCCGGGTGTCGGACGCAGTGTTGCGCGAACGCCAAGGCCGGATACTGGTCATCACCATCAATCGCCCCGAGGCCCGCAATGCGGTGAATCTTGCTGTGAGCCAAGGGCTTGCGGACGCTGTCGACGAGCTCGACAACGACCCCGATCTGACCGTCGGCGTGGTCACCGGAGCGGGCGGAAATTTCTGCTCAGGCATGGATCTCAAGGCGTTTGCGGCCGGTGAGGTGGTGGCCATTCCCGGGCGTGGCATCGGCTTCACCGAACGTCCGCCGCGCAAGCCGCTGATCGCGGCCGTCGAGGGCTACGCCGTCGCGGGCGGGACCGAGGTGGTCCTCGGCACCGACCTGGTGGTCGCCTCCAAGACCGCCAAGTTCGGCATCCCCGAGGTCAAGCGTGGCCTGGTCGCGGCCGGCGGCGGGTTGCTGCGGCTGCCGCAGCGCATCCCGTACCAGAAGGCGTTCGAGCTCGCGCTGACCGGCGAGACCTTCTCCGCCGAACAGGGTGAGGCGTGGGGTTTCGTCAACGTGCTGACCGAGCCGGGCGAGGCGCTGGCCGGGGCGATCGAGCTCGCCGGGAAGATCAGCGCCAACGGCCCGCTCGCCGTGGCAGCCACCAAGGACGTGCTGATCCAGTCCGCGGACTGGAGCCAGGCCGAAATGTGGAAGAAGCAGCTGGAACTCATCATCCCGGTGTTCTCCTCCAACGACGCCCGTGAAGGCGCTGTCGCGTTCGCCGAGAAGCGCGCGCCGAAGTGGACCAACACCTAAGCCCAGCCGGCCGTGGATCTCGGACTCGGTGACGCCACCGCCGTCGTGGTCGGCGGTGGCCGTGGAATGGCGCTGGCGGCCGCCAAGTGCCTGGCCGACGACGGCGCCCGAATCGCCTTGGTGGGCCGCACGGCGGCGGTGCTCGATGCTGCGGCCGAGGAGCTGACCGGGCGCGGCAGTCCGGATGCCGTGGGTCTGGTGGCCGACATCGGGGACGGCGCGCAGGTGCAGCGAGTGTTCGAGCAGATCGGCGAACGCTGGAGCGGCGAGCTCAATATCCTGATCAACGCCGTCGGGCCAAGTGTGCAAGGCACTTTCGACGACCTCACCGACGAGCACTGGCGCATGGCCATCGACGAGGGGGCGATGGGGATGGTGCGGTGCGTGCGCGCGGCACTGCCGCTGCTGAGGGCAGCCCAGTGGGCGCGCATCGTCAATTTCTCCGCCCAGTCCACGCAGCGGCAGAGCGCACGGTTGTCGGCCTACACCGCCGCGAAGTCGATGGTCACCAGCGTTTCGAAGAACCTGTCGCTGTTCCTCGCCCCCGACGAGATCTTGGTCAACGTGGTCTCGCCGGGCAGCATCGCCTCAGAGGCGCTCACCGGCTGGGCGGAGTCCGTCGGCGTCGACGGGTCCGACCCCTATGCGCTGATGACCGCGATCGATGAGCATTTCGGCCACCCGGCGCATCTGCCGCGAGCGGGACTGCCCGACGAGATCGGCCCGGTCGTCGCCTTTCTCGCGTCCAAACGCAACTCGTATATGACCGGAGCCAATGTCAACGTCGACGGCGGTAGCGATTTCACCTGAGCCTGAAAGCAGGAGTAGTGATGGCCACAGCGCGGGATGCCCGAGAGTGGGCGCGTACCGGACTGCACGGAATCGGCAACAGCCTCTACACGCCGTTCTCCGGCACCGACGGTGACGACATCGACTGGGACGCCTACCGGACGCTGGTGCGATACTGCGTCGGCGAGCTCAAACACCCGATGCTGTGGTGTACCAGTGGCATCGCCGAGTTCTGGTCGTTGACGATTGCCGAGCGAAAACTGTTGTTAGAGATCGCAATCGAGGAAGGCCGGCGGGCCAATCCCGACGTCGTGATCCAGGCCTGCACGGCGGCGACGGCAGCCAAGGACTGCCTGGAACTCACCCGGCACGCCCAGCAGGCGGGCGCCGACATCGTCTACATCCAGACCCCGATGATGGAGGCGCACGGCGGGGAAGGGGTGCTGCGGTTCTTCCACTACATCGCCGACCGCACCGATATCGCGCTGGGCATGTTCAACTCGCCGTCGTCGGGGTATGTGCTGACGCCCGCGGAGGGCGCGCGCATCTACGCCGAGATTCCTGCGGTGTGCGCGACGAAAGAGGGCGCGTTCCGCCCAGGGAGCAGCCGGATGCTGCACGAGCTGGCACCCGGGCTGACCATCTGGGAGTGCGATCTCACGGTCTACCGCGCGGGCTGGTTGCGAGCGGGAGTCGTCGGCCCAGCGCAACTGGGTACCGCGGGCTACCTGTACGAGACCCCGCAACAGCGGATCATCTCCGAGTACTGGGAGCTGGTTTGGGCGGACAAGCTCATCGAGGCGATGGACTACGCCCGCGACAGCGGGATGGATCAATTCGCCAGCGACATGGGGTCGGTGTTCACCTACTACCCGGGGCGCCCGGACTACTTCACGCACTGGGGCGGCGCCTTCAAATACGCCGCGTCGCTGCTGGGACTTCCGATCGGCGACTATCCGCATTCGCGCCCGCCGCAGGCCGAACTGCCCGAGGCTGGAAAGGCCCAGATCGACAAGGCCTACCAGCGGCTGGGCCTCGTCGCGCACTGATTGCGGAAGGTGATACCGATAGGTGTACAGTATGGACATATCCGCATGCTGGCGCACCATTCCTGGAGGTACGCGTAGGTGACCGACACCCAAGCTGATGTCACCGCGAATTCCGCTGCCTCACAGCCCGTTCTCTACGAGGTGCGAGACAGCGGTGTCGCGGTCCTGACGTTCAACCGGCCGGAGCGGATGAACGGCTGGGGGGGCGGCCTGGCCGCGGGCTTCTACGCGGGCATGGATGCGGCCGAAGCCGACCCGGATGTCCGCGCGATCGTCGTCACCGGGTCGGGGCGGGCGTTCTGCGCCGGAGCCGATATGGGCGACTTGTCGTCGATCAGCTCGGCCAGCGTCGACAGCGCAGGCGATGCCGACCTGACCAAGATGGTGGGGGAGCGGCATCCGCTGTTCGTCACCACCGTCAGCAAGCCCGTCATCGCCGCGATCAACGGCGCCTGCGCCGGCATCGGGTTGACCCAGGCGCTGATGTGCGACATCCGATTCGCCGCGGCGGGGGCCAAGTTCAGCACCTCCTTCGTCCGCCGCGGCCTGATCGCCGAATACGGCATCTCCTGGATCCTGCCGAAGGTCATCGGCTGGGGTGCCGCGCTGGATCTGCTGATGAGCGGCCGGGTGTTCTACGCCGAAGAGGCCCTCGAACTCGGGATGGTCAAGGAAGTCGTCGCCCCCGACGAACTCTTGGCGCGCGCAGTGGAATACGCCGAAGACATCGCGGCCAATTGCGCGCCGAGCTCACTGGCCGTCATCAAGCGGCAGGTCTACGGCGACGCGCTGCGGGAGGCGGCCGACGCCAGCCAGCGGGCCGAGACGCTGATGCACGAATCCATGCAACGCCCCGATTTCATCGAGGGCATCACCGCGTTCTTCGAGAAGCGGCCCCCGAACTTCCCGCCACTGAGCTGAGAGGACGACTCCGATGACTTTGGATTACAGGGCGATTGACGTCGACAACCACTACTACGAGCCGACCGACTCGTTCACCCGGCATCTGCCCAAGGAGTTCAAACGCCGCGGCGTGCAGATGCTCACCGAGGGCAAGCGCACGTTCGCCGTCATGGGTGGCGTCATCAACCAGTTCATCCCGAACCCGACGTTCGACCCGATCATCGAGCCGGGCTGCCTTGATCTGTTGTTCCGCGGCGAGATCCCCGAAGGCGTCGATCCCGGATCGCTGATGAAGGTCGACCGGTTGAGCGAACACCCCGAATACCAGCAGCGCGATGCCCGGGTGAAGATCCTCGACAAGCAGAACCTCGAAACCGTGTTCATGCTGCCGACATTCGCGTGCGGTGTCGAAGAAGCCCTCAAACACGACATCGAAGCGACGATGGCGTCGGTGCATGCCTTCAATCTGTGGCTCGACGAGGACTGGGGCTTCGATCGGCCCGACCACCGGTTCCTGTCGGCGCCCATCATCTCGCTGGCCGACCCCGACGCCGCGCTGGCCGAAGTCGAGTTCGTGCTCAGCCGGGGCGCCAAGATCGTGTGTGTGCGGCCGGCGCCGGTCCCGGGCCGGGTCAAGCCGCGATCACTGGGTGACCCGATACACGATCCGGTGTGGGCCCGGCTGGCCGAAGCCGGTGTTCCGGTGGTCTTCCACCTCTCCGACAGTGGCTACCTTGCCATTTCGGCGTTGTGGGGCGGCACGGGAACGTTCGAAGGATTCGGAAAGCGGGATCCGCTCGACAGCGTCCTGCTCGACGACCGCGCCATCCACGACTCGATGGCATCGATGATCGTGCACCAGGTCTTCACCCGGCACCCCACGCTGAAGGTGGCGAGCATCGAGAACGGTTCCTACTTCGTGTACCGGTTGATCAAGCGACTGAAGAAGGCCGCCAACACCGCGCCGTACCACTTCAAGGAAGACCCTATCGAGCAGCTGAAGAACAATGTCTGGATCGCCCCGTACTACGAGGACGACGTGAAGCTGCTTGCCGACACCATCGGTGTGGACAAGATCCTGTTCGGCTCGGACTGGCCGCACGGCGAGGGACTGGCCGATCCGATGGCGTTCACCGCCGACATTCCCCAGTTCCCCGAGTTCAGTGCCGTCGACACCCGAAAGGTCATGCGGGACAACGCGTTGGACCTGCTGGGTATCTCGGTGACGTCGGCGGCCTGAGCGATGCCCGAATGGACGATCGGCGCGGTGCTGAATGCCATCGCCGAGGTCATCCCCGATCGCCCGATGACGATCTGTGGTGAGCGCAGGAGTACCTACGCGGATTCGGCGGATCGCACCCGCCGGCTGGCGAACTTCCTGGCAGACAAGGGCTTCGGGGCGCACCGTGAGCGCGACGAGCTGAGCAACTGGGAGTGCGGCCAGGACCGCATCGCGCTGATCATGCACAACGACCTCTATCCCGACATGGTCATCGGGTGTCTCAAGGCTCGCGTCGTGCCCGTCAACGTCAACCATCACTACACGCCGCGCGAAGTCGCCGAACTGCTCGACTATGTGAAACCCCGCGGCGTGATCTACCACCGGTCGTTGGGCGCCAAATTCGCCGACGTATTACCGCCCGATAGTGCCGAGCTGCTGCTGTCGATCGACGACGGCGGCGACGCGGCAGACCTGCCCGGTGCGATCTCGCTGGAAGATGCTCTGGCCCAGGGCGATCAGAACGCCGACATCACCCCCTCGCCGGACGATGTGCTGATGATCTGCACCGGTGGGACGACGGGCCGGCCCAAAGGAGTGATGTGGCGGCAGGCCGACACCTACGCGATCTCGATGAACGGTGCCGACCACGAGTCGGTCAGCGAAATCCACGACAAGCTGGGCACTCCCGGGGCGCCGTGGTTCGCGGTGTCACCATTGATGCACGCGGCCGGGATGTGGACCGCGTTCGCCGCGGTGCTCAACGGGCAGACCGTCGTGCTCTACGACTCACCGAAGTTCGACCCGCAGCGGGTGCTGTCCACCGCGCAGCGGGAGAAGGTCGGCATGATGACGATGGTCGGCGACGCCTACGCCGCCCCGTTGGTCGAGGAGCTGCGGCGCGGCGACTACGACCTGTCCTCGCTGTTCGCTTTGGCGACCGGGGGCGCGGCGACCAACCCCAAGCATCAGCATGCGCTGCTGGAGCTGCTGCCCAACGTCATCCTGATCAACGGCTACGGGTCGTCGGAGACCGGCAATGTCGGATTCGGCCGCAGCATGCGCGGCGACCATAAGGACACCTTCGAATTACGGGAGGGTGCACTGGTTCTCGCCGAGGACTACAGCCGCTTCCTGGGCGCCGGTGAGGACCAGGTCGGGTGGGTGGCCCGCGCCGGCCGGATTCCGCTGGGCTACTTCGACGACGCGGCTGCTACCCAGAAGACGTTTCCGGAGGTCGACGGCGCACGCGTCGTGATCTCCGGTGACCGTGGCTCGCTGGCCGCGGACGGAACCCTGCGGCTCTTCGGCCGGGACTCTCTGGTGGTCAATACCGGCGGGGAGAAGGTCTTCGTCGAGGAGGTCGAGGAGGTGCTGCGGGCCCATCCCGGCGTCGCGGACGCCCTGGTGGTGGGCAGGCCCAGTGAGCGGTGGGGGCAGGAAATTGTCGCACTGGTCGCCCTGCATGATGACGTCGCGCACGATGCGCTGCACGAGCACTGCACCGCGCAGCTGGCTCGGTACAAGGCACCGAAGGAGTTCATCGTCGTCGAACAGGTCAAGCGCCTCGGTAACGGCAAGGCCGACTACCGCTGGGCCAAAGAAACTGCCACCAGCAAGGTTTCGCTGTCATGACCCGCAACGTGAGCCGAGTCATTGATGGGCTGGTCAACGTCCACTTCGGTGAGACCGAACAGCAGCCCACGTGGATGCTCAAGGTTCGCGACGACTACTTCAAGGGCCCGAAGTCGATGTTCGCCCCGGTGGACATGGCCGAGCTGCTCGACGAGATGGACGCCCAGGGCGTGCAGAAAGCCGTCCTGATGGACAACATCGTCAAGCCGCACGTCACCGCGCGCAAGTT
>JAHFVD010000165.1 GCA_023264735.1 Mycobacterium sp.
CGCACCAAAACTTGTCGCTGTCAGTGGCGAACTCGGTGGTTGCCGTCGAAGAAGGCGTGATCCGCGTCGATGCGTCGCTGGCAGGCCATGGCGCGGGTGCCGGTAACTGCCCGATCGAGCCGTTCGTTGCGGTGGCAGATCTGCTGGGGTGGAAGCATTCCTGTGACCTGTTCGGACTACAGGACGCGGCTGATGACCTGGTCCGTCCGCTGCAGGACCGGCCGGTGCAGGTCGATAGGGAAACGCTGACGCTGGGTTACGCAGGCGTGTACTCGAGCTTTTTGCGGCACGCCGAATACGCCGCCAGCACATACGGTCTGGATACCCGCGACATTCTCGTGGAGGTGGGTCGTCGGGGACTGGTCGGGGGGCAGGAAGACATGATCACCGACGTCGCTCTGGACTTGCGGAGCCGGAAGGGCCACTAGGCTGGCGTCGCAGCGGGCCGAGGCGGCGAGCGTTGGACTCCTACGCGAAACTAACCGAGGCCGAACCGATTCCGTCGATCGTCGTTTCGTACGTGCTGCCAGACCGCGCCGGCACCATCGGCCCCAGCGCCCCGGACAGCACGATGTGCCCGGCGCGCAGTGGCGAGCCGTTGTCGCGGGCGGTCCTGGCCAGCCATTGCAGCGCCAACAGTGGACTGCCCAGGCAGTCCGCGCCGCGGCCCTGCGACACCGTGGCGCCGTCCTCGGTGAGCACCATGGTGCGGGAGACGAAGTCAATGTCGACGGCAGATGCCGCCGGCTCGCCCAACACAAAGAGCGCCGACGAACCGTTGTCGGCAACGGTGTCGACGATGCGGATCGACCAGTCCCGAATCCGTGAGTCCACGATCTCGATGGCGGGTACGGCGATGCCCGCGGCGAGCCGGATCGTCTCCTCGGACAGGTCCTCATCGAGGTCCGCGGCCAAGATGAACGCGATCTCGGCCTCGACTTTGGGCTGCAGCAGCTGCCCGGCCGGGACACTCGCGCCGTTGACCACGCACATGTCCGCGAACAGCACGCCGGAGTCGGGCTGGTCGACCCCGAGTTGGCGCTGCACCGCCGGGGATGTCAGGCCGATCTTGTGGCCGACCACCGTGCGTCCCCGGCTCAGGGACTCCTGGGTGATCAGATTCTGCACCGCGTAGGCGGCGGCGGTGTCGTTGTCGCCGATGATGTCTCTAATCGGTTCGCACTGCTTGGGTGCGGCTGCCGCGGCGATGAGCCGGTTGGCGGCATCCCGAATCCGGTCGTGAGTGGCGCTCATGAGAGTCGTTGTTTCCATTCGTCGTTGGGCCTCAGCCCATGCTTGCGCCGCCGTTGACGTAGAGGGTTTGACCGGTGATGAAGCGGCTGTCTTCGCCAGCCAGGAACGCGACGGTGGCGGCTACCTCGGCGGGGTGGCCAGGCCGTCCGAGCGGGACGATCGCGGTACCTTGCTCGACCACCTGCTCCAGCCGCTGCGGTGCATCGCCAGATTCCAACAACGTCGCTAGCTCGGGTGTAAGCACATAGCAGGGTGCGACGGTGTTGGCGGTGATTCCGGATTGTGCGAATTCACGCGCCAAACCGGTAACCATCGCGTGCACGCCGCCCTTGGCGGCGTTATAGATGGCGTGGTCCATCAGGCCAGTGCGAACCGAGTCGGCGCCGATGTTGATGATCCGGCCGTGTTGGCGCGAGACCATGTGCGGCAGGATCGCCCGGACACAACGAATCGTGGTCCACAGGTTGTTGTCGACGGTCGCCCGCAGGCTGTCCTCCGTGTGCTCGAGGGTCGGCCGGATTACCCCGCCGCCGGCGTTGTTCACCAGGATGTCGATGTGGCCCAGTGCATCCTCTGCGGACACCACCAGATCGTCGGCGACACCGGGCTCCTGCAACTCGCCGACGAATCCAGCGGCGATCGATGTGTGGTTCTGGACCCGCGCCAGATCTTCCGTGGTGCGGGCGGCGGCGACCACCCAGGCCCCCTCGGCGACAAGACGTTCGACGATGGCTAGCCCGATACCGGAGGCCGCGCCGGTGACGATCGCGGTGCGGCCCGACAGCGTGCCGCTCACAGAACGATCGCCACGTCGGCGACCTGCCGCAGATCCGTCATGTCCAACTCGACTCGCTTGGAGGCGATTCGGAAGCCACCGTCGGTGACGCGCAACCGATAGCGGTAACGGCCGACGTACGTGCTGGATCGACCGCCCCGGAACCGCCACACGGTGAACGACGCGGTGACCGTCAGCTCCGCACCAGCCGGTTGGACTTGCACGTTGAACACCTGATGGTTTGTTCGGGAGTGCGGGTATTCGCGATGTGCGCGCCGGTTGTTCAGCCGCTCCACTCGGGCCCGCATACGTCGGTGATCGTCGTCGATCAGCAACAGATCGCGGGCCGGATCGCCGTCGGGTAGGTCGTTGCAGGGCACCTCGTACTTGGCATCGGCATCGAACAGTGTCAGCCAGTCATCGAGATTCCACGCGTCTAGCAGGGCGGCTTCCTGGTAGAGAAAGTCCTCGACGTCGGCGCGGGTGGCAGTGTGGGTGGCGATGGTCATCGGGCACCGGCCCGATCCGCCGCGCTGCCCATCTGCTGCTGCCAGCGCCGCCAGAATTCGCGCATCTGCTCCTCGTCATTGGCCATCGCGCCACGGCCCATGCCGCGAGAGATGTCGTTCCACTCGACGCCGCCGCTGTCGAACCCTTGCTGGCAGGATTCGAGAGCCTCGATGTCGTCAGGGGTGGCGAAGCCGCCAGGACCCAGGAAGGTGAGGAAGCTGTCCAGGCGTCGCTCCCGCAAGCTGGCCGGCTCGTCAGTGGGCGCAAGCTCCCACGCCGTGACGTCGACGCGATTGGGTGCGGGCGAGAACATCGTCCGGACAGTGATCGCCATGATGTCGTTGATGATCAGGTTGGGATAGATGATCAGATTCCGGTTCACCTCGGCCATCTTGTGGGCCCGCTCCTCGCCGTACCGTTCGGCGAGTTCTCCACGGATACGCTCGATGTCGACCCGTGCGTCGTCGCCGAACAACGGCTCCCACTTCGCCACCGGACGTCCCCAGGGGGAGGAGTACTCGATGACAGCATGCCCGTTGCCGAGTTTGACGGCCTGACCGACCACCCCGCCCTGCATATCGGTGCCAAGCGACACCAGATATTTGAAGTAGGTGTCGTGGGTCGATGCAGCGTGATAGCCGTCGGCGCTGTTCTCCACCAAGAGCTTCCAGTTCGCGTCGAAGCTGTACTCGTTGGTGCCCTTGACGATCTCGACCGAACCGCCACAGCCGTCCACGACCAGATCGATGTAGTCCTTCGCGCCGGCGAGGTAGGTCGGCAGGTCCACGATGTCCGGTTCGTAGCTGGCGAATACGAATCCGCGGTAGGACTCCACGCGGGCCACCCGGGCCAGCCCCAACTCCTGGAAGTCCAATCCGTTCGAATAGCCCTCGCGGTCAGGTACACCCTTGAGCTGGCCCTCACTGTCGAACGACCAGGCATGGTAGAAGCACTGGAAGACCTTGGCATTTCCGGAATCCCGCCGGCAGACCAGGGCGCCGCGGTGCGTGCATGAGTTGTGAAAGACGTTGACGTTGCCGCTCTTCACTCCGCGCACCATGAAGATCGGACGCCCGGCAACTTTGCGCCGCACGAAGTCGCCGGGGTTGGGAATCTCGGACTCGTGGCCGACGTACAGCCATGACTTGCCGAAGATTCGTTCCACTTCGGTCCGGTGCAGTTCCGCGGAGGTCATCGCCGAGCGATGTACCCGGAACACCTGCCGATCCTGATCATCGAGGACCAGAGGCTCAGTGGTGCTCATGAGCGCTCCAGGTAGTCGGCGACGAGCGCGGAGAACTCGTCGGCTCGCTCGATCTGGGTCCAATGGCCGCATCTGCTGAACACGTGGAGGTCGGCGTTGGGCAATAGGTCCAGCATCGTCACTGACACGGACAGCGGCACCACCTTGTCTTCGCGGCCGTGCACCAGAAGCGTAGGCGTGCCGATATTTCGCACTTCCTCTGCGGTGATGCCGAGTTCGGACCCCTTGTGCCGCGGGTCGAGGAACATCGCCCGGTAGGCCTCGTAAGCTCCGTTCGCGATGCTGGCCTCGTAGCGGATCTCGACGAGTTCGTCGGTGATTAGAGCAGGATCGACTGCGAAGTAGGTGCGCAGCAGATTCCGCATGGCTTCGTGCGATGGCTCGTAACCGCGCAGCGCGGCGAGCCCGTCGGTCGGTGTCATGCCGACTCCGGGGGAGCCCATCAGCACCATCTGACGGACCCGCTCGGGATGATCGGTGGCCATCTGCAGGGCGATGCGGCCGCCGAGCGAGTTGCCGACGATCGCGGTCCGTTCGATGTGGTGAGCGTCGAGAAACGCCCAGACGTGGTCGGTCCAACTCCGCAAGGAGTAGACGATGTCCTCGGGTCGCTCGGTCGCTCCGAAGCCGACGATGTCTGGTGCCACGACGTGGAAGCGTTCCGCCAGCGGGCCGATGTTGTACTGCCAGTTGGCCGTCGCGGACACACCAGGCCCCGAACCGTGCAGCATGATCACCGGCTCGCCGGCGCCCGCCTCGAGGTAACTGGTCTTGATGCCGCCGGCATCGATCGTCTGTGGCTGCCCCTTGAACGTCGTCATTCCTGCTTTCCTTCCTCAAAGATCGCGAAGCACTTGTTGGAGTTGAAGACATCGGTGAGGACCAGCTCCGACCAGGCGAGCTCGAGACCGAGCTCGGCCACGGCCCCGGTCATGCAGAACCAGTTGAGAAGCTCCTGCTGTCCCGATTCGAGGAGTGCGTCCGTTGTGGTCGCTCGCCATGTCTCGTAGTCGCCGTCCCGCAACGATTCGTACAGCCGCAGATCAGCCTCGGTGTCGGGGGTGATGTGCCAGTTCTTGTCGACCAGGAACGCGTGGGACCAACTCGACGATGCGACGAGGGCGACCCGCAGGTCGGTGTCGGCGAACGACTGAGCCACCGCGCGGCCGAGGGCGAAGCAGCGCGCCGGCGAGGGGCCGTGCGGGTCGGTCTGCTCGCCCGCGATATCGGCGAACCGAACCAAACCGCCACGCCGGGCGATTACGTGCGGCCCGTAGCAGTTCACTGTGATCGCGATCAGCGGGTACGGGAAATCTGCTCCCGCAGAGGGGTAGTCGAGGAACAGCTGGGTGTTGGCGATGGCATGCGGGAACGCCGAGTCCTTGCGTCTCTGGTAGGAGTAGGCCATGTCGAAATCGCGCTCGAGCAACCCGTCGGTCAGCCGGCGGGCTGTCGCGGGGTCACCGTGCAGTGTGATGGTGGTGTCGTCGGGAAGCCCCCAGGCGT
>JAHFVD010000009.1 GCA_023264735.1 Mycobacterium sp.
ACAGCAACGGCCATTCGAGTCGGGGATGAAGTGATCGACAGCGGAGCAAACGACCTAGACGATCGGCGCACGGCAACGGGGGCGGCGATCAGTGTGATCGTTCCGTCGTACAACCCCGGCGTGTATCTCCGCGGCGCGCTGGAGAGCGCACTGCACCAGTTGGGTCCGGATGACGAGATCGTTGTTCAGGACGCCGGGTCAACCGACGGGTCGCAAGATCTGCTCGCCGAACTGGCGCAGACCGATCCACGCGTGAGAACGGTGGTCGAACGGGACTACGGCCAATCGGACGCGCTGAACCGGGCGTTACGGCGGGTGGCGAATCCCTGGGTGCTGTGGCTGAATGCCGATGATCTGTTGTTGGAATCCGCAATCGGCGCTCTTCGGCACGTCATCGACGACAACCCCGAGTTGGATGTCGTGATGGGCGCCAGTCAGGTTGTGCGAGCCGACGGTTCAACAGTCGACACGTACGCGGGGAAACCGCTGTCCATACCCGACATGGTGGCCGGCGGCTGCGCGGCGTTCTCCGGGTCCATCCTGATGCGGACGTCATTCCTCTCGCGGATCGGCGGATTCGAGACGGATCTCCATACGGTGATGGATCTTTCACTCCAGCTACGGATGGCCGCCGCCAAGCCGAGACAGGCCGTCATCTCAACCCCCATCGGCGCTTTGCGCTTTCACGAAGCCTCCAAAAGTGCCAACCTCTGGCGGGAATTCGTTCGGGAGAGCCACGCAGTCAGGATGCGTCACGCGGACGGGGCACGGCAGCAGTCCGCGGCCCGGCTAGGCACGTTGACACACATCGTCGCCGGCCCGTTGTTCCGGCTTCGGTTGACCCCGGCCTACCGCCAATTCCGCCGGCTGGTTCGTCGCGGCGTGGCACGCTAGGTCAGAACATGCAGTCCCCGAGCGCAACTGACACCCGACGGCAACTGCCTCGACGCGCAGTCGGGCGTATCTCGGCCCGCGCACTCAGTTCGGTCGCCTTCGGTGTCACGTTGGCGTTGATCGCACGAATGACCGCGCTCGATCAGTTCGGCGTCTTCATGCTCGCCTACTCGGTGGGCCTTGTGGTCGGCATTCTGTCCGGGCTTGGTGCGCCGTCGCGTGTTCTACGGGCCGGTGCTGATCGCGAGGCCACGCCTGGCGCGTTGTTCGTGGTGTATGCGGTGATGGTTGGAGGCGCATCCGCGGCGTGCGGAATCGTGTACGGGGCGGTTGCCCCCCACTGGGCAGCCTGCGCCGGGTTGCTACTCGCCCTGGGCGACACGTTCGTCAACTTCGCAGTGGCGCACATGACTGCCGCTGATCGGCACCTTGTCGCGAACCTGTTGGTGCTGGGTCATCGGTTGATTCCGCTGACGGCGGTGGCGTTGTTCTACTGTTCCGGACCGAGCATGCAGTTTCCGGCCTTTTCCGCGGTCCTTGCGGCACCGGCGCTGGTGGCACTTGCTGTTCCTGCGGTCGTGGTGTCCATTCCGGAGTCGCTGCGGCTGTGGAGATCCGCGTTCACCGGCGGAGCCGGCTACTGGGCCTATTCGACGTCGGCACTGGTCGGCCAGTTGCAGGTGCCGATTTTGGGCGCGGTCACGTCGGCGTCGGTGGTGGCGACGTACAGTCTGGCGGCCAAAGTCGTCGGTCCGATATCGATCTTGACCGCCTCTGTTTCGGTGGTGGTCGTCCCAGAGTTGGTCAGGCGCCTTGCGCAACCGGCTCGTTTCGATCGTCTGTTCAACAGCATCATCGGCTTGGCGTTGGTCTATTTCGTGATCGTGTCGGCGCTTTCGTGGCCGCTGGCCGATCTCATCGGTTATGTCGTCGGACCTCAGTATCGTGCTGCCGAACCCATCGTGATCGGCATGGCCATCGGTGCCGGCATCAGTGGTTGTTCGCAGGCACTGAGCGCACGGCTGCTCGCGCTGGGTCATCCGCTACCGGCAAGCATGGCCATCCTCGCGGGCGGACTGGTCGGCCTTGCCGTCCTGGGCTCGGTCGGAGTGTTGAATCTGGTCGGCGAATTGTGGTTGGTGCCACTGGTGGTGGAGATCGTCGTCGTCATAGCCATGGTCATGGCGAACTACGCGTGTACCTCTAGGTCGGCGCCATGAGGTCCATAGACGGAGCATTGCTCGGGTTGCGCTTGCGCAAGCTGTGGTGGCTTCTTCGGCGGCCGGGATCTTGGCCTCTGTTGCGTGCGGGTGTCGCGCCGTCGTTGGAACACAGCGGGCTACTCGCCGGCCGGCGCTTCAACTCGCTCATCGACATCGGTGCCAACCGCGGTCAATTCACCGTCTGGGCCGCGGCTGTTCTCGGCGTCGAACACATCGTCTGTGTCGATCCCCTCCCCGACGCCGACACGTATCTCACCAAGGTTGCCGCGTATTTGCATCCGCGGCGGGTCACCGTCATCAACGCTGCTCTCGGGTCGGTCCGCAGCCGGCAGACGTTGCATGTGACGGCGGCGTCTGACAGCTCGTCACTGCTACCGGTCGCACCGGTCGCGGAACTTCCATCGGCGCTGCGCGAGGTCGGGCGACGTGAGGTCGACGTATTCGCCGGCGACGACGTGCTGACGGGTCCGTTCGACAGGCCCCTGCTCGTCAAAATCGATGTACAGGGTTCAGAATTGGATGTTCTCTCCGGCCTCGGCCACGTGCTGACCCATGCGGATGCGATTCTTGTCGAGGTGTCGTTCGGCGACTTCTACTGCGGCCAATCGGATCCGTCCGCTGTCATCAGATCGCTTCTCGACTCAGGATTCACACTTGCCGGTGTCGCACGGGTTCCCGGGTCGAGCCGCATCTGGGAGCTCGATCAGGCCGACCTGTTGTTCGAACGCCGGAACTCATGATCAACATACTGGTGGTGGGTCCGGTGCCCCCGCCGGTGGATGGTCGTGCGTTGGTGACCAGCTGGCTCATCCAGCGAACCCGAGATGCCGGAAACCACGTCGATGTGGTGAACACTCATGTCAACGCGATATGGAAAGCACTGCGGTGTCTGCACATTGCCCTGGCGATGATGTGTGGCCGGGCGCCTGATCGCATTGTTGTCATCGCCTCCGGCGAAGCCGGCCTCGTCATCGAGGCCGTGGCTCTGACGGCGTCTCGGCTCCGACGTGTTCCCACCTCACTGATGCATCACTCCGCGCATTACGTGCGTGACAACTCGAACTTCCTGAGGCTGGCCATCGTCGCCGGAGGTCCAAGCATGCGACACGTGGTTCTGGACGAACACATGGGGACAGCACTCGCAGCCCGATACCGCATCGACCCCGATCGAATTGTTGTCGTCGACAATGCGGGTCTGATGCCGCTGCCGAAGGCGGCGCCCTCGCCTGCGGTCCGGTCCGGGGTGGTCCATTTGTCGAACCTGTCTGTGGCGAAAGGACTTCACGCGGTCCTTGAGGTCGCCGATCGAACCTCTGTGAGCGTCCGCTTGATCGGGTCCGTCGCACCGGAGATCGCGTCGATACTGGATGATGCACGCCGTCGGGGTGTCCCGTTCGAAGCAATTGGACCGCGGCATGGAGAGGAGAAGCTGGCGGAACTGTCCCGAGCCCGCTGTTTTCTCCTGCTCTCCTCCTACCACCACGAGGCTCAACCGCTCGTCGTGTACGAGGCGGTCAGCATGGGTTGTATACCGATCGTGTGGCGCACCGGTTGGATCAGCGAACAGATGCACCGTTTGGGCCTGGGTGCATATGTGCTCGAACCGGGTGACATCGATGGCGTGGCTCGGCTGGTTTCGGACATCACGATGATGGATGCGGCTGCGTTCGAGACACTCTCGCGCCGGGCGCGCGCCGCGTTCGCGATCCATCACAACGCCACCATGGAGCAGTTCGAAGCGGCCATAGCCGACGATGCCACGACGCGGAGATCGGACCACCGCGTGTGAGGGGAACGGGCATGCAGTTGATCAACCGCCGCACCCTGCTGGCGATGGGGCTTGGCGGTCTCGCGGCGAGCGCACTTGCGGCCTACGAACGTGAAGCGAGTCCCGATGCGCAGATGGTCATCAAGCCGCCGTCATCGGAACGCGATCCGGCAATCCAACGGGGTTCGTTCGTTTCCCAGGCGCGGGGCGGCGTCAGCACCAACTGGGCTATCGCACGACCGGACGGTCACCAGGGCCGACTCAGACCTGTGATCGCGTTGCACTGGCGTACCGGCGATGCCGAGAAGGTCATGCAACTCGGCATGCGCCGAAAACTCACCGCGGCCGTGGCGAACGGGTCACCGCCATTCGCCGTAGCGAGTGTCGACGGTGGGGACACCTATTGGCATGCCCGGATGGCGGGGGGCGACTCAGGGGCCATGGTTCTCGACGAATTCCTCCCGCTGCTGGAACGTGAGGGGCTGGACACATCGAGAGTTGCTTTCATGGGCTGGTCCATGGGCGGCTACGGTGCGCTGCTGCTCGGGGCACATCTGGGTTGGCCGAGGGTGGCTGCCATCAGCACCACGAGCGCGGCGTTCTGGACCGAAGACGCTTTTCCTGAACTAGCTTTTGACGGCGTCGAAGACTTCCGATCACACTCGATCTGGGGTCTGACAGCGTTGGAGGACATTCCGTTGCGCATCGACTGTGGCACCGGTGACCCGATGTACGACGGGGCTCGAAAGTATGTATCTCAGTTGGTGACACCGCCGGCAGGTGGGTTCTCGGCCGGTGCGCATGACGGGGAGTTCGCCTCGAGTCAGCTGCCGGCAGAACTGGACTGGATCGGGCCGCTGCTGGTCAGCGATCCGTGACGACCGCCGAACGAACCGCCGCGACGGCGGGTTTCGGGGTGAAGTCATAGCGGTACAAGCCGAAATTCATGTCCGGATCGGATGAATCCGGCGCCAGATCGACGGTGTTGAAGATGAAGAACCCGCCGATCCAGGGAATTCCGCGAGCATTTGTGACCGCGTCCTTCAGTTTGGCGGCTTGGTCGAGTTCGCTACTCGATACCGGTGTGTTGCCCGTCGGTTGGCCGTACTCGGTGATCCACACCTGCTTGTGGTCATCACCGTGGTCATGCATGACTTGCCGGATCTGCGGCACGATCGTCCCGAGCCCACTGGTGAAGGACAACGGCAGCGGATAGGTGTACGGGTGAACGGCGATTCCGTCGAAATACGTTCCTGCGCCCCGGGCGTACAACTCCTGAACAAAATCGATATCGCGCATGCCCACGAGATTGCTCGACGTTCCGCCGGTCACTATCGGCGCCACGCTGCCCGACCGTCGGATGCCGTCCGATGCCTCGCGTAGAAGCGGTAGGTAGGTGTCCACCGTCGGTGGG
>JAHFVD010000052.1 GCA_023264735.1 Mycobacterium sp.
CTTGCCGGAGTGGAACCACTCACGAGTCAGCCGGTTGCGGTCCAGGGGGAACACACCATTGAGGAAGGTGTCCCACTGCTGCACTGTCATCGTGCGGCCACCGCCGTCAACCAGACTCAGTTCATTGTCCAAACCGGCATGGGATGTGCCGGTCCCGACGAAGAGTGCGGCGAAGGCGGCGATCATCGCCACCAGCACTCGACCCAGATGTTTCATGCTGACCCCTTGGTGCTTGTGGTGCTTGGTTGGTCTGCGGTGATCGGCGGCCCCGAATCACCGAGGTTTTCTTGCGTCATAACGGGGCTCACACCCAGTCATGACAAAAGCCTCATCGGCAACAGATGCAACATTGTTACCAGGTTGATCAAAAAATTTCTCGCTGAATGCGGCGCGGCTACTTGACGACGCTGATCAGGCGGTCGCCCGCAGGCTTAGTGACAGTAATAGCCGGACGTCCGGATCGCTCAGCGAAGTGGAAAGTACCTGTTCAAGGCGGCGGACGCGGTAGCGCACGGTGTTGGGGTGCACGTGCAGCGTCGCCGCGGCCGCCGCGACGTCGCCGAAGCTGTCCAGGTACACCCGCAGCGTCTCGGCCAGTAAGGGCTCGGTTTCCCGTAACCGGGGCACCCGCGGATCCACCAACCTGGGCTCGGCGGCCACCAACGTGACGATCTCGTCGAGCAACACCGTCGTGCGTGCCTCGGCCAGGGTCGTCACCTGACCGAACACCGGATGCCGCGCGGCGCTGTCGAAGACGCGGTCGATGTCGCGGCGCGCGCCGCCGACATTGGCCAGGCCGGCCACCGGGGCGGCGATCACCGCGCGCAAGTCCAGGCCGAGCTCGCTGCGCAGCGAACCGATCGTGCCGCGGATCCACGACACGACCGCGGCCGTGCGGCCGGAGTCGGGTAACACCACATACACCCGCTGCCCGTTGGCGGCCACCTGTGCGTCGGGGCGGAAAGCGCTGGCGCTCAGCGCCAGTACGTCAGCCATCCGGGGGTGGGCCTCGCCGGCGACGAAGCCGATCACGGCCGCGCGCCCGTCGAGCGGCACACCGAGCTCGCGCGCCAGGGTGGCCACATCGGTCTCGTCGGCATCGGCGAGCCCGAGTAGCTGCTGCACGGCCAGCAGGTGTGCCGATGGCCGGGCGGCCAGCCGGGCCATGATCCGGGCGGCCAGCACCGCCGCGCCGCGCAACACCTCTTCGGCGTCGTCGGCCAGCGGCCGCGAGCCCTGCTGCACCCAGATGGTGCCGTCGAATCCGGGCGTGCCCTGGCGGTGGATGCCGATGGCCAGCCGCGGTCGCAGCCCCAATTCGGGCCGTTCATCGACCGTCACGACGTCGGTACCGGCGCGCAGCCGGTCGAAGATGCCCCATTGGGCGATCCAGCGCAGATGCTCGGGCGGGCCCGCCCGCCCCAGGATCGACAGCCGCCGCAGCTCGTCGGCCTCGTCGTTGGACGCCGAATACGCCAGTACATGCGACTGCGCGTCCTCGATGCTGACCATGCCGTGGGTGCGGTCGGCGATCGACTGCGCCAGGGCGAACAGGTCGGTGCCCGAATCGATCACCGAGTCGGTCCTCCGGTGCTCGAAGACGTGGTTGACCAGGCGATACAACCGCTCCCACCGGGCCTTGGGGTCGACGGCGACGACGGCGGTCCCCGCGGCGACGGCCCTGGCGACGACGGCGTCGGACGGGCCTTTGACAAAGATCGCCGCGGGCGGGCCGTGCGCGGCGATCTGCCGGTCCAGCCATCCGGTGGCGTCGGCATCGGAGATTCCGAGCAGGAAGAACACGTCCGCGGAGCCGGCGCTGACCGACAGGCCCAGCCGCACATCGTCAGCGTCGATCAGGGCGGCCGATCGCACCGGGCGGTCCAGCCCCCGCGGCGCCTCGACGAGCCGGACCAGCGTCGCATCCAGGGCCAACACCAGCTGGCCCAGTCCGACACCCGCCTCACGCATGTTGTCGGATTCTACTAGCAAGCATGGCCAGTCTTGTCGGATCAGCCAACAGTTTGGCGTGCGCCGGGCGTGATCCTGTACTGCATGGACGCCCGCACCGATGTTCCCGTGCCCGCCAACGAGCCGGTTCACGATTTCGCACCTCACTCCGCCGAGCGGGCCCGCCTCACCGCGGCCCTGCGCGATCTGTCCAGCAACCCCATCGACCTGCCGCACGTCATCGGCGGCCGTCACCGCCTGGGCGACGGTGAGCGCATCGACGTCGTTGCGCCGCACCGGCACAGCGCCCGGTTGGGCACCTTGGCGAACGCCACCACCGCCGACGCCATGGCCGCGGTCGACGCCGCGATGAACGCCAAACGGGAGTGGGCCGCCACCCCGTTCGACGAACGCGCCGCGGTCTTCCTGCGGGCGGCCGACCTGCTCGCCGGTCCATGGCGGGAGAAGATCGCCGCGGCCACCATGCTGGGCCAGTCCAAGACCGCCTACCAGGCCGAGATCGACGCCCCCTGCGAGCTGGTCGACTTCTGGCGTTTCAACGTCGCCTTCGCCCGCCAGATCCTGGCCCAACAGCCGATCAGCGGCCCGGGCGTGTGGAACCGCACCGACTACCGCCCGCTGGACGGCTTCGTCTACGCCGTCACGCCGTTCAACTTCACCGCGATCGCCGGCAATCTGCCGACCGCGCCCGCGCTGATGGGCAACACCGTGGTGTGGAAGCCGTCGATCACCCAGACGTTCGCGGCCTACCTGACGATGCAACTGTTGGAGGCCGCCGGGCTGCCGCCCGGGGTGATCAACCTGGTTGCCGGCGACGGATACGCGGTCTCGGATGTGGTGCTGGCCGACCGGCGGCTGTCGGGTATCCACTTCACCGGGTCCACCGCCACCTTCCAGCATCTGTGGCGCGAGGTCGGCACCCGCATCGCTGACTACGACAGCTATCCGCGACTGGTGGGGGAGACCGGCGGCAAGGACTTCGTCGTCGCCCACAGCTCGGCGAATCCGGATGTGTTGCGCACGGCCCTGATTCGCGGTGCGTTCGACTACCAGGGTCAGAAGTGCTCGGCCGCGTCGCGCGCATTCATTCCGCGCTCGCTGTGGCGGACGATGGGCGACGACTTCCTCGGCGCGACCGAGGTGCTGACCTACGGCGATGTAGCCGACCTGTCGAACTATGGCGGGGCCGTCATCGACGCCCGCGCGTTCGCCAAGAACTCCCGCGCGATCGAGCGGGCCAAGAGCGCCCCCGGTGTGACCATCGCGGTCGGGGGCGAATGTGACGACAGCGAAGGCTATTTCGTACGGCCGACGGTTCTGCTCTCTGACGACCCGACCGACGAGGCGTTCAGCACCGAGTATTTCGGGCCCATCCTTTCGGTGCACGTATACCCCGACAACCAGTTCGACGACGTCCTCGACGTCGTCGACAACGGCTCGCGCTACGCGCTGACGGGCGCGGTGATCGCAGACGATCGGGCCGCCGTCGCGACGGCGGCCGATCGGCTGCGATTCGCCGCTGGCAACTTCTACGTCAACGACAAGCCGACCGGGGCCGTCGTCGGGCAGCAGCCGTTCGGCGGGTCACGGGCCTCGGGCACCAACGACAAGGCCGGCTCGCCGCTCAACCTGCTGCGCTGGACGTCGGCGCGTTCGGTCAAGGAGACCTTCGTCCCGCCCACCGATCACACGTACCCGCACATGGGGGTGTAGGCGTGACCGGGTCCGATGCTCTTCGCGCAAGCGCTCATCGCGTCTTCACCCGGGTCGCGCGGCCGGCGATCCTGGCGGCCAGCCGGTCACATCGCTTGCGCCACAGCGCCGAACGCATGCCGATCGCCCGCGACGTGGTGAGCCGGTTCGTCCCAGGCGAAACCGTCGACGACGCACTGGCCGCGGTCACCGCCCTGCGCGACTCGGACCGGCTGGTCAGCATCGACTACCTCGGCGAGGACGTCACCGACATGGACGCGGCCGAGGCCACGGCCAAGGCCTACCTGCGACTGCTCGACGCGCTGGGTGCCCGCAGTGAGAACCGGGAGGCGGTGGTACGCCCGCTGGAGGTGTCGCTGAAGTTGTCCGCCCTCGGGCAGGCACTGCCCACCGACGGCCACAAGATCGCCTTCGAGAACGCCCACGCCATCTGCCGGCGGGCCCAGCAGGTCGGCGCGTGGGTCACCATCGACGCCGAGGACCACACCACCGCCGATTCCACGCTGTCGATCGTGCGGGAGCTGCGCCGCGAGTTCGCCTGGGTGGGAACGGTCCTGCAGGCCTACCTCAAACGCACCGAGGCCGACTGCGCCGAGTTCGCCACGTCCGGTGCCCGCATCCGGTTGTGCAAGGGCGCCTACGACGAACCGGCGTCGGTGGCCTACCGGGACGCGGGCGAGGTCACCGACTCCTACCTGCGCTGCCTGCGCACGCTGATGGCGGGCAACGGCTACCCGATGGTCGCCTCGCACGATCCCGTCGTGATTGCCGCCGCGGGCGAGCTGGCCCGCGAATTCGGTCGTGGGGCAGACGGATTCGAATACCAGATGCTCTACGGCATCCGCGATGCCGAGCAGCGCAGGCTCGCGGCGCAGGGCAACCATGTGCGGGTGTACGTGCCCTTCGGCACCCAGTGGTACGGCTATTTCGTCCGCAGACTTGCCGAACGCCCTGCCAACCTGATGTTCTTCCTACGGGCATTGACACACTCGCACTGATAGAAGGACCCCGCTGAGCGCACTGGACGCCATCACCTTGCTGATCGCTGGTGTTCTCGGTGGATTGACCGGCAGCATCGCCGGTCTGGCGTCGGTCGCCACCTATCCGGCGCTGCTCGCCGTCGGGCTGCCGCCGGTGACGGCGAACGTCACCAACACGGTGGCGTTGGTGTTCAACGGCATCGGCTCGGCGTGGGGCTCGCGTCCCGAACTCGCCGGGCAGGGTCGCTTCCTGGTCCGCAGTGCGCCGGTGACCGTCGCCGGTGGTGTTCTCGGCGCGGTGCTCCTGCTGACCACCCCGGCGGATTCCTTCGAGAAGGTGGTGCCGGTGCTGCTGGCCGTCGCGTCGGCGGCGATCGTCGTGCCGCGCGGCGCGCCCCATCCGGGGCGGCGCCGTCGGGCGGTGCTGGTGGCCGAGACGGCGGCGATGTTCGGGATCGCGCTCTATGGCGGCTATTTCGGGGCGGCAGCCGGTGTGCTGTTCCTGGCATTGCTGCTCAACGCGGGCGCGGACAGCCTGGCCCACGCCAACGCCGCCAAGAACATCCTGCTCGGGCTGGCCAACGTCGTGGCCGCGGTGGTGTTCGCCGTCCTGGCGCCGGTGCACTGGCTGGCGGTCATCCCGCTGGGCGCGGGCTGCCTGATCGGATCGCGACTGGGCCCCATCGTCGTGCGGCACGCCCCGGCCACCCGCTGCGCATCGTCATCGGCGTCGCCGGGCTGGCGCTGGCCGTCAAACTCGGTTTCGACGCCTACCGGTAGGCGCGAGCGCCACCAGCGCCACGCCGACAAAGAACCCGACAGTGGCCGCGACCGGAAAACGCCCGTCGGGTGCGAAGCCGAGCGCGGCGAACACCGACATCGTGACCGCGATCGCGACAGTGCCGGCGAACAGCAGCACCTCGCCCACCGGGGCAGGTATCGGAACCGCGACGGTCGGCAGCGGCGCGGAGAACAACCGCCGCCCCCACCACAACAACGCCAGCTCGACAGCCGCGACCACCGCCAGGATCGCCACCCACGCCAGCCGGAACCACCACCATTCCGCCGTGCCGAGCGTCGGCTGTGGCAGCAGCCCGGTCGGATACCCGGCCAGCGCCACGATCACCACCGGAACCATGTGCCACAGATAGAGCGCCATCACATTGTCGTTGGCGATCACCAGAATACGTTGGGCGCGTGCCGATTTCAGAAGCCTGTTCACCGCGGGGGCAGCGGCCAGCACCAGCCCGGCCTCTACCCCGCCGAGCGCGAGCAGCGCCAGGTTGGGTGGCCCGGTGTTGTTCACTGTCGCGCCGGGAACGCCGATCATGCTGACCGGGTAAGGCCCCACGGTGACCAGCAGCGCCAACGCGATCGCCGACAAGACCGCCAGCGCGACCGACGCGCGCCTGCACAGAGTGCCGTCGTGCCAGGCGATGCCGAGCTGGTAGAGCATGCCCCACACCAGCAGGTAGTTCAGCCAGCCGAGGTACGGCACGTGGGCGCCGATCGTCGCCACGTCGATCACCGCGACCGCGACCGTCATGGCGAAAGGCACCCACTTACCCCAGCGCCGATGCAAGGCCACCGCCACCGGCGTCAGCGCGACCACCAGCACGTAGATGCCGAGGAACCAGAGGTGCATGGCCACCGCCCAGGCGCCGAAGTCCAGCTCCGAGCCCGCCACGCCGACGCCGAAGAGCGCCGCCACGACCAGCAACGCGAACACGACATAGACCGCCGTCGGCCCGATCGGTCGAACCAGCCTGCGGCGCAGCCACTCTTGTCGGGATTCCTCGGGGCGCCGGTGGGCCCACGACACCGCGCTCGCGTAGCCGGCGACCACGAAGAACACCGGCACAACCTGGAAGATCCAGGTCAGCCACTGCGTCCAGGGCAGGTCGACAAGCGGATTGTCCCGCCAGAACGCGCCGTCGGAAAAGGTCAGCGACGCTGCCATCCAATGGCCGAGGACGACGAGCAACAAGGCAACTACCCGATAGAGATCCATCGAGTGGTTGCGCACGGCCGTCGTCGTCGCAGTGTCAGTCATCGATCTCCATTGTGGGCGAGGCGGCGCCGACGCCTCAGGCGGGGACCGCGGCGACCGGCATGACGACGCTGCCACGGCAGGGACCCGAGGTGATGTCGGTGTGCCAGGTGCCGCGCAGGGACCCGTCGGGCTGTGGCGCGTAGAACGCCCACGACGTGGCCGGGCTCCACTGCTTCTGGTAGCCGTCGCCCAGGAAGCAGTCCCATACCCAGTCGTAGGTGGTGGCCCATTCGGACCCGTTCCACGTGTAGCGGGTCGGCTGCGGGATGGTCGGGTTACCGGGTGCGGGACCGTCGACGACGGTGGCCACGCAGGCGCCGCCCGAGCAGGTGGTCGACAGGGTGAACACGGCGCCGAAGTCGTTTTCCTTCTGATGCGTCGCCGGGCTGGTGCCCGCTTTCTGCGAGGCGTAGGTGACCATCTGATAGCGGCCGTTCCAGGCCAGCGGCTGACCGTGCGCCGAGGCGGGGCTAAGCAGTCCCGCGGCGCAGATCGTCGCCGTTGCTAGCAGCGCGGCACCCAAACTGCGGCCGGATGTCATGACTCCTCGATGGGTTGGTCGAGTAATCAGCCTAGCCGTCACAAAACCTCATCTGTCACATCTGCCCCACGGCGAGCCGGTCACGATTCGGCCACGCTCAGGCGTTGAAACGCTCGCTGAGCAGCAAGTGCGCGTACGCGGCGATCGACTGGGAATCGGTGATCTCGCCCGTGCGGATCATCTCCTCGAACCGGCTGCGTTCGAACCACGCGAAGTGCATGTCCTGCTCTTCGTGTTCACGGTCGTGTTCGCCCTCGGCGAGGTCGGTGGCCAGGAATATCCAGCCGCGCTGGCTGAAGATGCCCGGCGCGACGTCGAGATGACCGAGCAACACTAGCGAGCCGGCGGTCAAGCCGGTCTCCTCGCGTAGCTCGCGCGCCGCCAGCTCGGCCGGCTCGATATCGGGCTCGCCCGGGACCGTGCCCATCGGGAACTCCCAGCCTCGCGCACCCATCGGATAGCGATACTGCTCGACCAGCGCCACCCGATCGCCGTCCACGGCGATGACCACGGCGTAGTCCGGCCGGTCGACAACGCCGTAGATACCGGCCGAACCGTCCGGTCGTTGAACAGTGTCCTCGCGCACCGACATCCAGCGGTTGCGGTACACCTCGCGCGACGAGAGCTGGATGATGGGCTTCACCACGCCAGTATCCCGGTAGCGTCGCGAGTGTGTTGCTGGCCTCCCTGAATCCTGCCGCCGTCGCCGCCGGAGCCGATATCGGCGACGCCGTGCGCATCGACGGCGCCGTGCTGTCTCGTAGTGACCTTGTCGGAGCGGCCACCTCGGTGGCCGAGCGGGTCGGCGGCGCCAGCCGGGTGGCCGTGCTCGCCACGCCGACCGCCACGACGGTGCTGGCCGTCACCGGCTGCCTGATCGCCGGGGTGCCGTTCGTGCCGGTGCCCGCCGATGTCGGGATCGCCGAACGCGCGCACATCCTGACCGATTCCGGCGCCCAGGCCTGGCTGGGGGAGCAGCCCGCCGACCTCGGTGGCCTGCCGCACGTCCCGGTGCGGCTGCACGCCCGGTCGTGGCATCGCTATGCCGAGCCGCCGCCGAATGCCACCGCGATGGTGATGTACACGTCCGGCACCACCGGCCTGCCCAAGGGCGTTCTGATCAGCCGGGGGGCGATCGCCGCCGACATCGATGCACTGGCGCAGGCCTGGCAGTGGAGCCCCGACGACACCCTGGTGCACGGGCTGCCACTGTTCCACGTCCACGGCCTGGTCCTCGGGTTGCTGGGCTCGCTGCGGGTGGGAAACCGCTTCGTGCACACCGGGAAACCCACACCGGCCGGTTATGCCGCCGCCGGTGGCAGCTTGTATTTCGCGGTCCCGACGGTATGGTCGCGGGTGGTCGCCGACACCGAGGCCGCCACCGCGCTGGCCTCGGCGCGGCTGCTGGTGTCGGGCAGCGCGGCGCTGCCGGTCCCGGTGTTCGACCGGCTCGCCGAACTGACCGGCCACCCGCCCGTCGAGCGGTACGGCAGCACCGAGTCGCTGATCACGTTGAGCACCAGGGCCGACGGCGAACGCCGGCCCGGATGGGTCGGCCTGCCGCTGACCGGGGTGCAGACCCGGCTGGTGGGCGAGGACGGTTCGGTCGTCGAGCATGACGGGGAAACCATTGGCAGCCTTCACCTCAAGGCGCCCACCCTGTTCGACGGCTACCTGAACCGGCCCGACGCCACGGCCGCGTCGTTCGACCCCGACGGGTGGTATCGCACCGGGGACGCCGCCGTGATCGACGACGGCGGCATGCACCGCATCGTCGGGCGCGAGTCGGTGGACCTGATCAAGTCCGGCGGGTTCCGGGTCGGCGCGGGTGAGGTCGAGACCGTGCTGCTGGGACACTCCGGCGTCGACGAGGTCGCCGTGGTGGGGCTGCCCGACGCCGATCTCGGTCAGCGCATCGTCGCGTTCGTGGTCGGCGACGCCAAGCCGGACGATCTGATTGCCTATGTGGCCGAACAACTTTCGATCCATAAACGACCGCGAGAGGTGCGGCTGGTCGACTCGCTGCCGCGCAACGCGATGGGCAAGGTCGTCAAGAAGGAGCTCATGAAGTGACGCTGCGGTTCACCGAGGTCTGCGTCGACGCCCACGACATCCATGCGCTGGCTGCCTGGTGGTCTTCGGTGCTGGGCTGGCCCACCGAGCCGACCGAGGACGGCGACGTGGCGCTGCGCGCGCCCGCTGGGGCCGGGCCGGACTGGTTGTTCCTGGCCGTCCCCGACGGCAAAATCGTCAAGAACCGCATCCACTTTGACTTCACCCCCGACGATCAGCAGGCTGAGGTCGACCGCGTGCTGGCGCTGGGGGCGCTCCCGGTCGATATCGGTCAGGGCGAGCAGAGCTGGGTGGTGCTCGCCGACCCCGAAGGCAACGAATTCTGCATCCTGGCAGTCGAATAGCCGGCTCGCGGCAGCCGATAGCTACGCTGCACCATCCTTGGGTGGCGACGATTTCTCATTCAAAAGCGTTGGCGCCCTTCGCATCGTTCGGTGGCCGCCGGGTGATTGGTCGATGGCTCGCGACCGTGCGGCGGCCTCCGACCTAGACCGAACACCGAGCTTGCTCAATATGCTGTGAACATGGTTCTTGACGGTATGGACCGCGATACAAAGAAACGCAGCGATCTCCCGGTTTGACATACCCATCTCCAGCAGCCGCAGGATCTCCTCTTCGCGAGAGGTGAGTGCGGTGTCCTGTGCCTGCGTAACCTGCCAGGAAGCAACCTCCGACAGCCGGCGAAGGAGAATTGCACCGACGTGGGCGGAGCATGCGGTCTCGCCATCGCGGACCCGTTGGATCAAGATGAGCAAGTCGTCATACGACTCCGACCGTAGATGGTAGCCGGCCACACCGGACTCCGCGCACGACACGATTTCCGATTCGTCTGTGTCCGAAAGGCCGATAGCGATCACCCGTGCGCCGACGTTGCCGCTACACACTCGCAGTAGAGCCGCGCTGTCTCGGGAACCCATGTTGAGCAGGATCACATCCAGTGGGCCACGGTCGATCTCGCTCCGCAGGGATAGCGGGTCCCACGCGGTGTGCACCTCGGCACCAGCAGCAACGAGAAGCGCGGCGAGGCCCTCGCGGTAGAGCGTGCAGTCGTCGATGATCAAGAAGCGGTCGTCGTGTGCGAACTGTGCGGACACGTTAATCGCCGGCCCGATCGCAGGAGATGTCGGACGCGAATATCGGTGTATTAGCTGGGACGACAAACCGGTGGCGACTCAGGGCGCTCGGTTGGTATTCCTGCTCGTGCCGGTGCGTCGGCGCGCCCGTTGCTTCATGACCAATTGGACGGGGCGCACAACACAGACCTGACCGGGAAGGTTGGCGCCCATGATCACCTAACCGAACGGCAACACCCCGGCCACAGGGGCCGGTTAGCTGATCACGCTTGTTGTGGTTCTTATTGTTCGCCATGCCCCGCTCCAAACCTGGATCGGCGTCAAGGCCAACTCGCTGGTGCCTGGCGAGCCTATCGATCGATCCATGGATTGACTTCTATCATTGCCTCCTTAGCCTTGTCGATGGTTATCCGAGTTTTTACCCTGCAGAGCGAGTAATCAAACGTGCCCGGACAGATTGCTGACAGGATGCGAGCGCCGCGCCCAACGGGTCAGCAGCGGGTCGCTGGCAGGGGCGAGACGTGCTCAGAGGTGACTCGCCGGCCTAGCGGTCCAATCGATGACGCGAGTTCGCTCGGTCCGGGATTCGGTGTGTTGACAGTAGTTGCGGATGCACACGTACGTGATCTTGCTGAAAATCGGACTACGCGTGGAACGCGGCGGCGCATTTCACCGGCGATGCCCGCCAAGCGGTGCATTGACCGCGTCCCAAAACTGGTTTGCATTTTTCGTGGCCGTTGTCGTTGCCCAATAATGGGACACATCGGTGGCTACTGACAGGAGTTTGCCGTGACAAGGTCGTCCCGCCGCGCGGCGAGGGCGTGCGGCCCGTTGTTGAACGACGCGGATGCCTCGACGTGGGCCTTAGCGGCGTGAATTATGCTGCCGCTCAGCAATAGTGGTAGTGAGTAGATCAATTATCTTGCACGTCAATTGATTTGTTGCATTGCCGCAGCGGCTATCAGCCGCGACGACGATGCCGCACCAGCTGGTGCCGGGAACTGTTCTGACTACCCAGGAGGCCCAGGTCCTCCGGATGTTACGAACGGGCCTTTCGAATCAGAACACCTCGACTCGGCTGTCAATCGTCATTCCCACCGTGAAGAACCATGTGCATAGCGACTTGACGAGGCTTGGTATCCGAACGCGCACAGAGGCAGCAGCGCTTCACCCCAGCGTATTGGCGTGCCGAGACCGGTGAGAAGAACTAGATCGGGTGTTGTCGCAAATTGGGTCGGATGGTCCATGTACTAGTGATTCAGTACGTCGGATAGTAAGGCGATGTTCCACAGATCAGCGCCCAAGTGTCGCGCCCTGCTGCGCGCTGTTCTGCTCCCATCATTGCTGTGCACCGTGGCGTTCGTGTTCGCGGTCTCCGGGTTGAATGCACATATGCTCCAGTACGTCGAATTGGCGCAGCGGTGGCTGAGCCCACCGGATGCGATGGCCGACCAGCGCACGTACTGCGAATGGGATGTGAGTTCCACGACGCCCACCTCGGATACGTTGTCCAAGGCACCCGGGGGATGGTGCCTTTCCGAGTCGTCAGGCCGGGTAGTGGCGGCCTACGTCGTTGATATCGATTGGCAGTCCCACGGTCCATTGGTGCCCGGCGGGAAGGGCGGGGAGACAATGGCGACTCCCGAAGCCGGACAGGCGGGAACCCCCGTCGCTAGTCCTAGCCACAATCTGAACCCTGGGGAGCGCGCGCGTGAGATCGGCAACAGAGTGCAGCAGCCGATTCCGGCCAGGCCGGCCGTAGTTGGGGAAGGTGAGAGTGCCTTCCGCGCTGAACAAGCAGCTGCGGCGGTCGCCAACATCGCCACCGTCGGGGAGATCTGCAACGTGCGCCGGAATTCGGGTTGGCGCGCCAGTGTCGTGGGCAGCCGCATCACGGTGCACGGCGACGAATGCGTCGAATATCTGGGCGCGAGGATCGGGCCCGTCTGCTACGTCGATGGCACCTGGGCGATTAACCGGGTCGAGCACACAATCTCCGATTGCGTTGGGGGGTAGATCAAGTGGTCGACGTCTCGACTCCGTTGTACGAGGCCGGCGGGTAGACGTTGGTCGTCGCACGACGTCCGTTGAATTTCACTGCGCCACTCGCGCCCGAGTCGTGTATTGGGGCGCTTCTCCGGCAGGCTATTCCGAAATGTATTGGGCGGCAGCGTCTATCTCGTCGCGCCGTTCAGCGTCGCTCTCTGGGATCCGAATAGTCAGAGCCCTGTTTGCGGGTATGTCACTTCGACGATTGCTATGCTGCACCGTTTTTAGACGACGGCGAACTGGAATTCGATAGCGTGGGTGCTTTTCTCGGCTTCAGGCGGCCACGGGGTGAGGCATCGAGGGCTCGCAATCGTGCGGCGGCTTCCGCCCGAGACCGCACTCCGAGCTTGCTCAAGATGCTGTGAACGTGGTTCTTGACGGTGTGGACCGCTATGCACAGCAGTTCAGCGATTTCTCGGTTCGACATGCCCGCCTCGAGGAGTCGAAGGATCTCCTCCTCGCGCGCAGTGAGAACGGTGTCCTGTGGCTGAGTGTGCTGCCGCGAGGCGACCTCCGACAGCCGGCGCAGGAGAATCGCCCCGACGTGGGCGGAGCATGCGGACTCACCGTTAGTGATTCGTCCGATCAGCACGAACAGGTCATCGAGTGAATCGGAGCGCAAATGGTAACCCGCCACCCCGGACTCGGCGCACGACACGATTTCCGATTCGTCGTCCTCGGACACGCCGATGGCGATCACCCGTGCGCCGGCGACGCCGACGCTGACGCGTAAGAGGGCTGCGCTGTCGCGGGTTCCGATGTTCAGCAGGATCAAATCCGGCGGCCGCTCATCGATCTCATCCCGCAGGGACTGAAAGTCCCACGCGGTGCGCACCGCGCCACCGTTGGCAGCGAGATGGGCAGCCAAACCTTCGCGATATAGCGTGCAGTCGTCAACGATCAGGACCCGGATATCGCGGGGGAACGGCGCGGCCACCCTAATCACCGACCCGTCTCTGAGCCAGGCAGGCCAGGTCGGCAAATCTCAGTGCGGTCGCTAGCGTCGTGCTGCGGAGAATGTGTCCGATGGCTGCAGCACCCGCCTTCCGCGGCTGATATGCCGGCGTCGCCGGTGGTGTCCGGCCACACGAATGGGACGCCAGTGGTCTGCGTGACTGGTGGGATCGGCGTTTGCCGGCGCTCGGCCAGACGGCAACGCGCCGATGGTGATCGATTATTAGCTCAGCACGACAATTGGCGTTGTCATTTTTGCCCATTCCGCTCTCCAAACATGCACCAAAACGAGGTCAATCGGTCGCCCGGAAATGACCCGAAGTATTGAGCATAGCTAGGTTCTACCAAACCTTGGTTAGCTTTGTCGAGACTTCGCTGCACATTGTTGGTGTAGATCAGGTCTTCACAGGCGAACCAAACGTTGCTGACAGGATCGCCATGTCGCATCCCAATGGTCGGCATTCGGTTGCTGATAAGGCTAGGGCGTCGGCGAGCGGCATTTGAGACTCGGCGGGCAGGGCGCTGGTGTAGGTTAGCTCGGCTGTGACGTAGTTGCGGTTGTAGTAGTTGCAGACGCAAATTCAGGCAATCGTGATAACGCACCCGTGAGCGCTACGAACGGCACGGTTGCGGCATCGTGATCGCCGACGCGGCCCAGGCAGGACTCCGGCCACACGTTTGCGCTCGTGTCGACCGTCAGGTAGTACCGCCGGGGTGTCTGTCGTGTAATTCCGCCACCGGTGGGCCTCGGGTGAAGGTCTACCGGGTCTTTTCGGGGTCGGTAGCTGGGTCCGTCCATCAGGATTTGGTGGCCGGTGTTGATCAGTCGGTCGAGCAGGGATTCGGCGACTACGGGTTGGAGAACAGGTTGTACCAGTCTTCGGACGATCTGTTCGAGGTCAGGATGAGCGGCTTGCCGTTGACGGCGCGGTCACTGATGAGTTGGTAGAGATCGTCGGCGCGCATCGCGGTGTACTCGCGCATCGCGAAGTCGTCGAGGACCAGGACCAGTGGTTTGGTGTATTCGCGGATGCGTTGACCCCAGGTGCGATCGGAGAGCACCCGGGGGGTCTTGGCGAAGCGGATGTCGTCGCCGCGACGGGCGACGGCATGCCCAAATGCTTGTGCCCTATGGGTTTTCCCGACGCCGACGGGTCCATAGAGAATGACCGATTCGGCGGCGTCGAGCCAGCGCAGTGCGCCCAGGTCGCGCAGTATGGCCCCGGCAAGTTTGGCGTTGGCGGTGAGGTCGAGGGACTCGAAGGTCGATTGTTCTTCGAAGCGGGGGTGGCGGGTGCGCGGGGTCAGTGCTGCTGATTCGCGGCAGGCGATCTCGTCTTCGCACAGTACTTGCAGGAAGTCGAAGTTCCCGAGGGCGTCGTCGCGGGTCTGGGTCGGCCGGGCGTCGAGGGTGTCGAGCATGCCGGTGAGTTTGAGGGTGCGCAGCGCATTGCGGAGTGCGGGGTCGTGGAATGTTCATGCTGGTGGTCTCCTGCGATGGTCGAATGATGTTGGTTTACAGACGGATACGAATGGAGATTCATGCGGTCGATGCCCAAATTCTCGGCCAGCTGGCGCTGGGACCGACCCGCATGCCAATCGGTGAACCGCTGACACTCGCCCGTGGCCAGTGCCGAGATCGATTCGGCTCACGGCCCCTCGGTCGCCTTTGCCACGCATGATCAGTTCGCTTCCGGACATGAATTGCTTTGCAAAAAGCCACAAGTGACGACCACATCAACTAATTCTCCTTTTGTAGAAGCAGTTTCGGAGAGTTGGTTGGTGCCCATCGCGCGGCAGCTGGCAACTCGGTGTTCCGTTCGCGGCTGATTGGCCTTGGGCGCAGCGACGACGGGGCGTTGACGTCGGCGTGGGTTCGCTTGTTGCACGGCGTCGGAGTTGATCATCGATGGGTTAGCGGAGGATCAGCGATGCGATCAATCGGGAGTTTGCTTGAACGCAATCGAGAGATTCGGGGGGCCGAGCGTGAACCGTGCTGTATCGAAGCCCGGCCGGGGAGTGCGATGGCTGTGGTTGACGATCCGGCTACCGTCGGGGGTCTTCGCCGGTGAGCTTTGTGCTCGGGTAAGGCCGTGACAAAACCCGGCTTCGGGATCACAATGGCCTTCGCGTGGCTGAGCGACGCAGCCAATCTCACCGACCGGGAGGTGGCATGCTGATGAAAACAGGCGCGGCTCTGGAGCCTTCGACTCTAACCACGATCGTCCTGATCGAATGTATTCGTTCAGATCCAGATGCCCGGAGCGGCCTGGACGGTCCCGATCGGGGGGTGGGTTCGCCGACGGCCAAGGGGCTGCTTGCCTCGGTCGTTCCGCGCAACTCAATGTTGACGCGGGTATCTCGCACGGGCGAGCTGACCTCGGCTGATAACCGGATTCTGATCGTCGATGACTGCACCCTCTACCGTGAGAACCTGGTCGCCATCCTCGCCGCCGACGGGATGGGAATCCCCAGTGTTGCCTGGGATTTACCCTCACTCAGGTCGGCTCTCGAGTCGAGTCCGCCGGATGTGGTCCTGCTGAGCACGACCACTCGAGACAGTGCCGCGCTACTGAGCGAGACCCTCGAGGTCAGCCCGGCCACGAAGGTTATCGTTCTCGGTCTGGCAGAAGACGATGAGTCGGGAATCCTCAGCTGTGCGGCAGCCGGTGCTGTGGGTTTCCACCTGAAGACGGACTCGCTCGACGAGCTGCTTACCTTGCTTCGCAGGATCCCGGCCGGGGAATCGTTTCTGCCGCCGCGCGTTACGAAGATGTTGCTGCACCAGCTGTCGACGGGCAGGGTCAAGCGGCAAGTACTGGTGCGGGAACTAGTTCTGACTACCCGGGAGGCCCAGATCCTCCGGATGCTGCGAATGGGCCTGTCGAATCGGGACATCTCGATCCAGCTCTCGATCGCAATTCCCACCGTCAAGAACCATGTGCACAGTGTCCTGACGAAGCTTGGCGTCAGAACGCGCGCCGAGGCCGCCGCACTTCCCCCGGGAGTTTTGCCCTAACGGGCTGGGTGAGAAGAACTAGATCGGGATCCTGTCCGAAGTTGGCCCGGATGATCCATGTACTAGTGATCCGGTGCGTCGGATAGTGAAGCGGTGTTCTGCAGATCAACGCCCAAACGTCGCAACCCGTGGCGTTGTTCTGCCGGAACCCCTTCTGTTCGCGATGACGTTGCTGTTGACGGTGTCCGGGCAGCGCACGAAATTCGAAGGTGAAGAAGCGAACTGGTTAGGGAGGCGCGGAAGCAATGAAAACCAGTAATGCGGAATCGGTGGGACTTCTCATGGACCGTCTTGACCACCACGTCGTGGACAGTGCGCCGGTCGGTGTCGAAATTGACAACGAGCTTTTCGACGCCGGGCGGGTGGCCGAGGTGGTCGCCGGTATGCCCACAGTCGGGGCGGCCTGTGATGCGCTCAGGGATGCCGGCTGGCGAACAACGACTGCCGGCAATCGAATCACCGTGAACGACGAGGTATGCGTTCAGTTCTTGGGCCTGACTGCGGGTCCTGCCCGCTGCGCGGATGACAGCTGGGTGATCTACCGCATCGCCAGCACACTATCGAATCCAAATGGGGGGTAGCTCACATGGAAATATCCGGAACCGCTCACACCGCGACAGGCGGCGCGGAGATGGCAAGGTTGAATGGATCTTCCAACCAGGGAAGACGAACGGCTCCCCGATCGTCGTCAGATGGCGGCTTGACGATGAGCGGCGCGCCGAGGGTCAGCCTTGTCATTCCGGCGAGGAACGAAGCTCGAAACATTGCGTGGGTACTCGAGCAGATTCCCGAAACCGTTGCGGAAGTCATTCTTGTTGATGGCGATTCGACAGACGCGACGCTGATCACGGCGCGCAGCTATCGGCCTGACATCAAGGTTGTCTGCCAGGAAGGCATCGGAAAGGGCTGTGCGTTGCGAAGCGGGTTCCTCGCTGCGACGGGCGATGTCATCGTCATGATGGACGCCGACGGCAGCATGGTTCCCCAAGAGATCAACCATTTTCTGCACTTCTTGGCCAACGGTTATGACTTCGTCAAAGGATCACGATTCATCGGGGGTGGCGGATCGCTGGACATCACGCCCTTCCGGCGGTTCGGCAATCGATTTCTCCTCGCCGTCTTCAACTTCCTTTACGACGCTGAGTTGACCGATCTGTGTTACGGATTCTGTGCGTTTCACCGACGCTATCTTGAACATCTGTCGCTCTGCTCAACGGGTTTCGAAATCGAAGCCGAGATGATCGTCCGTGCGATGCAGGACGGTCTGCGGATCGCGGAGGTTCCGAGCCTTGAGCTACCCAGGCGTTCGGGAAGATCCAACCTGCATTCGATACGCGACGGCATTCGCGTTCTGCGTATCGTTCTCGATCGGCACAACTCGGGTACGCCGGCGTTGATCGCCCGGGCGCTGCCAAACGACAGTGACGCTCGGTCGGTCACGCGCACCTACGGGTGATCTCCAGACGGCGAATCCACGCGCGGGAATCGGTGCAGGGTTGGCGAGTTCGACTCCACTGACGATTCTGGGCTCCGCCGCATCGACAACAGTCCAATCGCGGGATGGCTGAGGGTGGTCGTTTCTTCCGTACGGGTCAGGGAAGGTGCAAGATGCGAACGTTGGTAACAGGTGCGGCCGGATTCATCGGATCCACGTTGGTCGATCGGCTGCTGGCCGAGGGGCACATGGTCGTTGGAGTCGACAACTTCAGCACTGGCAACGCGGCCAATCTGGATGCGGCGCTGGCCTCCAACGCTGGGAACAAAACCCGCTTCACGATGGTGAACCTGGACATCCAGGCACCGGAACTCACCGATGTCGTCGCGGCCGGGAACCCGGAGGTCATTTTCCATCTCGCAGCACACGTGGACCTCAGGGCCTCGGTGTCCAATCCGGACTTCGACGCGCGCACAAACATTTTGGGGACAATCAATCTCTGCGAAGCAAGTCGGCGGGCGGGTGTCAAAAGGGTGGTCTACGCGGCCTCCGGCGGGTCACGGTATGGAGTTCCGGCCCAGCTCCCCGTGAATGAGACTGCTCCCGTTGGGCCGCTGTCGCCATATGCCGTGGCCAAGCTCGCCGGCGAGTTGTACCTGGGTGCGTACGCGCAAATGTACGGTATGGCCCCCATCTGCCTGGGGCTGGCCAATGTCTATGGTCCGCGTCAGAGCCCGCTCGGGGAGGCCGGCGTCATAGCGGTTTTCGGTAGCGCGCTGATCACCGGCCGCGCTGCAACTGTTTATGGTGACGGCACGTCATCGCGTGACTACGTATACGTCGGAGACGTCGTGGACGCGTTTGTGTGTGCTGCCGAGGCTCCGTTGTCGGTCGGCGGAACCTACAACATCGGCACGGGTGTGCAGACCACCGTGGTGGACGTGTATCGAATGATCGCGTCGGTCCTCGGGGAGTCCGCCGAGCCGGAATACGGTACCCCTCGCGCCGGTGAGCTCCATGCCATCGCGCTGGATGCGAAACGATCAGAACTCGATCTCGGGTGGCGACCAGCCGTCAGGTTATTTGAGGGCATCCAGCGCACAGTGTCGTGGCTGGAGACCGTTGTCGGGCCTCGGCAGGATGGTTCGCGAGCGCTCGGTGCCGATGCCATATCGGCTGGCGAGGACGCCTGTCGTGCGTCGTGACATGGTGTTCGTAGTCTTGGCCCTGCAGTCGACGCGCCAGGGTCAGCGGCTAGGTAGCCGCGTGTTCTGGGCCGCGGTGACGCTGGCCGGCGGGGTCGGAATCGCGCTCGGCGCAAGCCAGTCCTCCGCATGGGGCCGGGCGCTTGTCGTGGCCTTTCTGCTGGCGGCGCCGGCGCGAGCGATCCTTCGGCTACTTCCGAGTCTGGGCGCCGCGGCTGGCCTGGTTGTCGCGATGGCCGGTGCGGTTGCCATCAACACCCTTGTCGCACTGTCGATGTTGTCGGCTCACAGCTGGTCCCCGCCCGCAGGCGTGGTTGTAGTCGGTTTCATCTCGGCGCTCATCCGGCTGGTGCCAGCTCCGGAATTCCCGGACGTGGAAGTCAATCGTCGCGGTCAGGCAATCGTCAACGACCATCTGATATCGAAGGGTGTGAAGACATGACTCGGGTTGCGATCATCGGAGCAGGGCCGTACGGACTTTCGATTGGTGCGCATCTGCGCTCGCGCGGTGTCCCCTTCCGCATCTTCGGTACACCAATGGGCAGCTGGCGCCACCACATGCCGGCGGGGATGACCCTGAAATCCCAGCCGTTCGCGTCCAGTCTCAGCAGTCCAGGTGGTCGGGGATCGCTGGCGGAGTATTGCGCCGCCATGGGAATTCACTACCACGACATCGACATTCCGGTGAGCCTGGAGTTGTTCACTGCCTACGCGCGGGACTTCCAGGACCGGTTCGTCCAGGTCGTAGAGGAGCGGCAGGTCGTGGCGTTGGACCGCGAGGGGGACGGTTTCCTGCTTGAGCTGGACGACGGTGAGGTGCTATCGGCGAACTTCGTCCTCTGCGCCATCGGCATCAGCTATTTCGACCAAATTCCGCCTGAATTGGCACATCTGCCGCGCAGCCTGGTCAGCCATAGCTCGGCGCACAGCGACCTGTCCGGCTTCGCCGGCCGCGACGTTGCCGTGATCGGCGCAGGGTCTTCGGCGGTCGACATCGCCACGCTCATACACGAGGCGGGCGCCCACGCGTCGGTCGTGGCACGACACCCGATCAAGTTCACCCCGACGCCCGCGCCCGGGCCCCGTCCCTGGTGGCAGCGCATCCGAAGTCCGTCTTCCGGACTTGGTCCGTCGATGTCGTTGTGGCTGTATGCGAAGGTACCGAACCTGTTCCGGTATCTGCCCGGCGGCGTTCGGCTCAGGTTGATTCGTCGCGTGTTGGGCCCACAGACGCCGTTGACGATGAAGGCCCGGTTCGATGCCGGCGTCGCGGTGACACTCGCCGGGCGCATCGAGCAGGCTCGTGAAGAACGCGGGCGGGTGCGACTCGTTCTCGATATGCCAGAAGGGAACCCGCGTGAATTTGTGGTCGATCATGTCATCGCGGCCACGGGTTACTACCCGAGCATCTCCTCGGTCGCGTTCCTCAACGAGGGTCTGCGCTCGTCGATTCAGACGCACGCTGGTATGGCGATGCTCTCGGCGAAGTTCGAGAGTTCTGTTCCCGGTTTATATTTCGTCGGCCTTCCCGCCGTCGACAGCTTCGGCCCGCTGATGCGGTTCGTCGTCGGTGCGGAGTACGCCGCGCCACGGGTGGCGGGGGAAATGGCCCGGCGGGTTCGACGCCTCGAGTCAATGGAGCGCCGGAGCCGGGCCGCCGACGCGGTCCGATGACTCCGGACCGTTAGAGAGGTGTGCGATGTCACATGCAGACGTTGGACGCGCCCTCACCGTTTCGGTAGTGATCTGCGCCTACACCTGTGATCGGTTCGACGACGTCCTGGCCGCAGTCGCGTCGGTGCGAAGTCAGACCATGCAGCCGGAGGAGATCGTCGTCGTCGTCGACCACAATCCGGACCTGTACCGGCAGCTGCGTCACGCCCTGCCCGCCGTGACAGTGGTGGAGAACCGGCACAAACGCGGGCTGTCCGGCGGCAAGGACACCGGCGTGGAGGTGACTTCCAGCGATGTGGTGGCGTTCCTGGATGACGATGCCGTTGCTGATGTCGACTGGCTGGAGCGCCTGTGCGCCGGTTACTCCGATGACAACGTCGCCGGGGTCGGCGGTACGACCCTGCCGCTCTGGGCCTCCGAGCGGCCCCGGTGGTTCCCAGCGGAGTTCGACTGGGTGTTGGGTTGCACGTTCACCGGCAGAGAACCAGGTCCGGTCCGAAACCTGCTGGGCGGCAACGCGTCATTTCGCCGTGAGGTCTTCTCCGTCGCCGGGGGATTCCCGAGTCACATGGGCCGGACGTCGGCGCAACGTCGTCCGTTGGGTTGCGAAGAGACGGAATTCTGCATCAGGGTGGCCCAGCATCGTCCCGACTGGATATACGTTTTCGAACCGAGGGCGGTGATTTGGCATCGCGTCGGAGCTGAACGGGAGCGGTTCGCCTACTTCCGGTCTCGATGCTTCGCGGAAGGATTGTCGAAGGCGGCGGTGACACGCAGCGTGGGGGCCGCAGACGGTCTGTCGGTCGAGCGAAAGTACACCACTCGCATACTCACGCGCGGTGTTGTCCACGGTCTGGGTGACGCACTACGAGGAGATCGCACCGGGCTTGAGCGCAGCTGGGCCATCTCGGTGGGGCTGCTCACGACTGCTGCGGGTTATGCACGCGGCGGTGTGTCCAGGCGCGGGCGACCCGCGATGACGGGGGCCGAATGACCGATTCAGTTCCGATCCTGATGTACCACGCCGTTTCCCAGCAGCCGGCGGCGTCGACGCATCGACTGTCCGTCGCACCCGGTGCACTGGACGAGCAGGTCGCCTATCTGAAGGACAATGGCTTCACGGGCCTCACATTCTCCGAATTGGCCGACGCGTTCGGGACCGGTGCAGGGTTGCCGAAGCGGCCGGTGGTCTTCACCTTCGACGACGGATATGCGGACTTCGCGGCCGAAGCCTGGCCGATTCTTCAGCGGCACGGATTTCCCGCAACAGTCTTTGTCACGACCGGTTGGATCTCGGATGCCGGCGCCCACGCGGCGGGCAGCGCACCGGATCAGATGCTGAGCTGGGCGCAAATTCGCGATCTTGCGGCGGCGGGCGTCGAAATCGGGGCACATAGCCACAGCCATCCGGAACTCGACCAGCTTGATGGCACAAGCCTGATGCGCGAGCTCGTAGACGGCCGCGAGTTGCTCGAGAACGGTCTCGGGGCGAGGGTCCGCACGCTCGCTTATCCATTCGGCTATTCGACTTCGCGGGTACGGGTGGCAGCCCGAAATGCGGGCTTCGAATCTGCAGCGGCGGTCAGGAACGTGCGGTCGACCCCGTCCGACGACCTCCTGATGCTGCCCCGGCTGACGGTCCGCAGGACCACCGACATGAGTAGCTTCGCCGCAATGGTATCCGGGTCCGGTGGGGGGAATCTCTGGTGGGACCGTCTGTTGACAGCCGGTTGGGCAACGGTGCGCACGGCTACGTGGGCGGCGAAGCGGAGCCGAAACCGTGTCTGAACAAGTGAAGTTGGAGTCAGACGATGGGGCGATCGCCGACCCGAGCGAACCCCCTCCACTTGAGGTCGCAGGCACCGGCGGCGGGCTGTTCCTCCGCAACGCATACGCTCTCGTACTCAACACCGGGATCGCCGGCGCGCTGGGCATGGTGTACTGGTTTCTCGCGGCGCGCCACTACCCCGATGCCGACGTGGGTCGCGGATCGGCCGCCATCTCAGCGTTGATGGCGTTGACGGGCCTTGTTTCGGTGAATGTCGCGGGAACACTGAATCGCTTCATTCCCAAGGCGGGACGCCACACTTTCACCGTCATCGCCGGCGCCTATGTCCTGCCGTCCGCGGCGGTGGGTGTGCTGGCGCTCTGCTTTCTGGCAACGCTGGATTGGTGGGGCGGACCGGTTTTCGACCTGCTCCGCGTACCGAGCATGCAACTGTGGTTTATCGGTGCCGCGGTCGCCGCGAGCGTGGTCACCGTGCAAGAGAGCGTATTGACCGGGTTGCGTGCCGCAGTATGGGTGCCGGTCTGGAACGCCATGTTCGGCGTCGCCAAGATCATCCTGCTGGTGGTACTGGCCCAATCCATGTCCCGTTCCGGCGTCTTCTTTTCCTGGATCGTGCCGATGATCGTCATCATGTTTCCGGCCAGTTTGCAGATCTTCGGCTGGCTCCTGCCGCGGCACACGCGGCGAACGACTCACGACATCGCCATGAACCGCAGTCAGATCGGCCGGTTCTTCGTGGCTGACTACCTTGGCGCGCTGTTCATGTTCGCGACGATGTTCCTGGTTCCCGTGCTCGTCGCGACACGCGTACAGGCTCACACCTATGCGTACTTCTTCATAGCGTGGTCCATCGCGGGCATCGTGAACCTGGTCGCCTGCAACCTGGCCACGTCCATGGCGGTGGAGAGCGTGTACGACGTCGGCAGCCTGGCGCGCCACTGCCGCAGCGCGCTCACCCGAGCCTTGGGTCTGCTCCTCGCTGCCGTGGTGGGCGTCAGTCTGGCCGCTCCTTACGCGCTGGGGCTCCTCGGTGCCGGCTACCTTGACGCCGCTCCGGTGTTGCAACTGCTGGCGTTCGCCAGCCTGCCTGCCGGCATTGTGGAGATTTATCTGGGCACTCTCCGGGTGAGAACCCGGCGCCTGCAAATCATTTGGCTGCAGTCGTTTCGCGGGTTGCTGATATTGGGACTGATTGTCGTGCTGATGCACTACCACCAGTTGTTCTCGAGCTTCGGCGAGTCGCGAATCACCGCTGTCGGAGTGGCCGTCCTGCTCGGCCAGGGTGCTGCGATGCTTGCCGTGCTCCCGGGGCTCGGCCGCCTTCTGGGGTGGCGGGCGAGGCGATGAGAGCCGGCTGATGCCTCGCCAGATGGTCGACGCGCTCGAAGGAGATCGGCTCACACCGGGGCTCTCGGCGCAGGTCGCCGATCATGGCGTCGAGCCCGAACCACCGCTGCGTTCCGCGGGCCAGCGGGTCACTATAGCTGCCCTGTGCCTTGTCACACTTGGGGCGATGCTGCTGTGCGTGGCTGGGTTGCACACTGTCGACCTTCACGCCATGACCGGTCTGGGGCTGATCTCGATTCTGCCGGCATCCACGCTGGCGGGACTCGGATTCCTCACCATCAGCTTCGTCGGTACGCTCTCGTTGCGGCGATCCCACATCTGGCTACTGGGCATCCAGCTGGGGTTTCTTGTCCTTGTGCTGCACGGTATTACCATCCCCCTCGAGTCGCAGCCCCGATTTCCGATCACCTGGGTTCATGCCGGTTTCGTCGAGTACATCGGACGTACCGGAACGGTAGCCACTGATCTCGATGCTCGATGGTGCTGGCCGGGATTCTTTGCGCTGGCGGCCTTCTGGCTCGGTTCAGGCGAGCTGGCGACGTTGAGCCCGGTGCTCACGGTGACCCCGGTCGTCAGCAATCTGCTGTACCTCGTCCCGTTCGCATTGTTCATGAGCGCGCTCCGGATGTCGTGGCAGTCGCGATGGCTTGCGGCGTGGTTCTTCTGTCTTCTCAACTGGGTCGGGCAGGACTACTTCAGTCCCCAGGGCTTCGCCTACCTGCTGTATCTGTTGTTCATCGGACTTCTGGTCAAGTGGTTCCGCGGCCCCGAAATGCCTGGGCCGACTTCGAATCGGCACGGTAAGCCGGCCCAGCTGTGGCGCCAGCTCTGGCGCGCGTCATCGCGAGGCGAACTGCCCCCCGCCGCCGTCGGCCCGGTGGAGCGGGTCGTGTTGCTGGTGATTGTCGTCGGCTTGTTCAGTGCGGTGACGGTCAGTCATCAGCTGACACCCTTCGTGATGGTGATGAGCCTCGTGGGGCTGATCGTCGCGCGCCGATGCACGCTCACCGGGCTGCCCATCCTGCTTATCGTGATCCTGCTGGCCTGGATCAGCTACATGACCGAACCCTATTGGACGGGTCATCTCCGGGACATCGTGGGCAGCCTCGGCGATGTACGAGGGACGGTGTCCTCGGGGGTCGTCGCCCGGGCCTCCCGCGGCAGCGATGAGCACCAATTCGTCGGCCAGGCCCGGATGCTGACAGCGGGGCTGGTCGTTGTGATGGCAGCGTGGGGGTTGCTGCGCCGGCGGCGCCGAGGGATCGAGGATCGTGTCCTGCTGGTCTTGGTCGCCATTCCGGTCGGGCTGGTGTTCATGCAGAGTTATGGGGGCGAGATTGCGTTTAGGGTCTACCTTTTCATGCTTGCGCCCGCATGTGTCCTGGCCGCCTTGTCCTTCTTCCCTGACCCGCTCTCACGGCCCTCGAAGCTTGCCCGGTGCGCCGGTGGTCTGTGTCTGCTGGTGTTGTCGTTCTCCTTCTTCGTCACGCGGTACGGGAACGAACAATTCGAGCAGACGACCGATGCGGCGGTCGCCGCGGTCGAGAGGGTCTATGCGCTGACGCCCGAGGGTGGCAGGTTCCTGTATCCCACCCCGAACGTGCCTGAGGATACGCCCTTCATACCGGTTGGCTACCGCGCTGTCGAACGGGTCAACTGGAATCGGGCCGATGCCCCGATCGACCCTGCCGATGTGGCGGGTCTGGTGCAGACGATGCGGGCGGCGGGCCCGGGGACATTTCTGATCACCACGCGGAGCCAGGAGAACTACCTTGCGTTCGGGGCGGCCTACCCGGCCGACTGGGGGCAGCGATTCCGTCGCGCACTGGCCGCCTCGCCCCAGATCCGGATAATCTTCAACAGCCCGGAAGCATCTGTGTACACCTATGATTGGCGACCGGATGAGGTGTCCAAGCCACTCGTCGCGACTGCCACCGGCGTGCAGGTGCGGCGGACACCGTGGACCCCTGTTGGATTGGCCTTCCTGGTCATGGCGCTCAGCGTCCTCGGTGTGCGTGAGGCGTGTCGGGTATGCCCTACGCCCGACGGCCCACGAAAGCTCCGTCCGCTCACCCTTGCCGCGTTGCCGGTTCTTATCGGGCTGGTTCTCGTCATTGCTGAACGCTTTGTGGTCCTGGCGAGATGAGTAATGACATGCGGGATCGACGAAGTCACCGACTGACAAAGGGCGGTTGCCGATGAAGCTCGACATTCTGCAGCCGAGGGAGCCTGATCCGGCTACATTGGCGCACTCGCCGATCAACGCTGACCGGTCGGTCCCGGCGTTGGTTGTCAAGATCGGTCGATACCCGTGGCATCACGGTGGCGTCGGCGCCATCCGTAGCCTGGGCCGCCTCGGGATCCCCGTGTACGCGGTCACCGAAGATCGCTGGACCCCGGCGGCCACGTCCAGCTATCTCCGGGGTCGATTCATCTGGCCGACAACCGGACTCGAGGACCCTGCGCAGCTCGTCGAAGGGCTTCTTCAGATGGGGCGGCTCATCGGCCGACCGTCGGTGTTGGTCCCGACCGACGAGGAAGCTGCGGTGCTCATCGCCGAATACGCAGGTGAATTCGGTGATATGTTCCTCCTTCCACGCATCGAACCGAGCTTGCCCCGTCGACTCGCCAGCAAGCGCGGCCTCCACGACATCTGCCTGGAATCTGGTGTGGCTACCCCAGAGGCGGTGTTTCCCAACAATTTTGAGGAATTGGAGAAGTTTGCGACCGACGCCACTTTTCCTGTGGTGGTGAAGAATCTGGAGGCTTTCGAGCGGCGTCGGGCCCCGGTCGTGAGCGGTACCACCCGGGTTGACAACCCGGTCGAGCTCTACGCACTTGCCCGCACGTGGGGGGCGGACTTCAGTGTGATCATCCAGGATTATGTTCCGCGTGAAGATGCCGAAGACTGGATCGTCCACTCCTACTGCGACGAATTCTCCTCTCCTTTAGTGCAATTCACCGGCGTCAAGGTCCGCTCATTTCCGCCGCACGTCGGGATGACCACCTGCGCCTATGCGGTGGGCAACCCGGCCCTCGACGAGATGACCACCCGGTTCATCAAGAGCATTGGTTACCGCGGCGTCCTCGACCTCGACTGGCGTTACGATCGCCGCGACGGCCAGTACAAGTTGCTCGACTTCAACCCGCGGGCGGGAGCTCAGTTCCGGCTGTTCGAAACGGAGGCCGGAGTCGACGTCGTGCGAGCGCTCCACCTCGACCTCACCGGATGCGAGATACCGCCATCGGCACAGGTCGACGGGCGTCGTTTCGTGCTCGAGAACCTCGATATTCCTGCCCGGGCGGCGTTTCGCCACAGCGGGTACACGGCACCCTCGGCGCCCGCTCGAGCATCGTCCACCGAATTTGCCTGGGTCGCCGGCGACGACATCAGGCCGTTCTTCTTCATGATCGTTCGGATGATGCCCGTAGCGGCCCTACGTCTCTGGCAATCGTTGCGGCTTCACCTCCGACGAACTGCGCAGAATTGGACGGGGAGAAGGGGCTAGCCATGGCGAGCAGGTTCCTAGTTCGGTCCCGGATCAGCATCGCGTCTCTGGGGATGCTGCTCTGCATCACTGTCGGAGCGAATTGCCTGCCAGTGCTTGCCCGCGCCGGGTCCGACAATTGTCCAGCCAGTGCGGCGGCCAGCCACGGATGGGGTGCACCCAGTCGATCCGACAATTTCGACAGTCCCGCGTCGCTGTCTGGCTGGCATCTGTACGACGGTCCCGGACATGCGGGAAATGGCCGCCGCACGCCCGACGCGGTCTCTGTCAGCGACGGCGTGTTGACGATAACGGGTGACGCGGGGGGCAACTCAGAGGGAATGACGTGGAGTCCAGGCCAGATGTACGGCCGTTGGGAAGTGTGCGCCAAATCCCCGAGGTCGTCGCCGAATTACCACTCGGTACTGCTGTTGTGGCCGGATGCCGCGAGTCAGACCCGCAGCGGTGAAGTGGATTTCATGGAGATCGCCGATCCCACGCGGCAGACCGTCGACGCCTTCCTCCACTATGGCGGACCCGACCAGAAGGAAGCCGCAGATGTCGCCGTCGACGCGACCCAGTGGCACAGCTGGGCGCTCGAGTGGACTCCCAGCCGGATCGCGACGTTCGTCGACGGTGTCCAGTGGTGGGAGACCGCCGACCCGGCGCATCTGCCGACCGGCCCGATGAAGTTGTGCATGCAGCTCGACGACTTCGGTGGTGACATCAGCGCAGGGGGTCAGTTGATGGTCGATTGGGCGCGCCAGTATCCCCTTGCTGGCCGGTCATGACAGGCCGTTTGCGGGACATTGTCGCGGGAGTGCTTGTGGCAGTGGTTATTATGGCGTGCCAGGCACCGCCTCATCGTGGCAATGCTGACCTTCCTGGTTGGGGCATAACTCATACCCAGTTCAGTGCCGACGACGGCAGCGTCGATGCCGTGGCGACCGCCGAGAATGCGATCAGATCGGTACCCATGCTCCAGGCTCAGCACATCATGGGTTTCGGCGCCGACAACCCCGAGCCCGCGCCGGGACAGTATGACTTCGACAGCCTCGACCGTCGCATGGACTTCATTCGCCGCACGGGTGGCACCCCGGTGATCATCTTGTGCTGTGCTCCGGACTGGATGAAGGGTGGTCAGCCCGGAACGACCGACTGGGACAGGTTGGAATCAGCACCGCTTCCCGAGTATTTTGCCGACTTCGCCGCACTGACCGCGACGGTGGCGAAGCGGTATTCCTACGTACGCCATTTCATCGTCTGGAACGAATTCAAAGGCTTCTTCGACGACGAGAAAAAACGCTGGGATGCAAAGGGATACACAGATCTCTACAACGCTGTGTTCGATGCACTGAAAGCCGTGAATCCGGCCAATCAGGTCGGGGGTCCCTACCTCGACTTCGATCACCCGTTTGACGCGTCACACAGTTCGCTCGAACTACGGGGCCCCTGGGGAACCGTGGACCAACGAGTCCTCGACGCCTTCGCCGAATGGAAGGTGCACCGCAGAGGCGTCGACTTCGTCGTCGTGGACGCGCACGCCACGACGAGCGGTGACGTTCCGGACGAGTTCACCGCGCTGCAGAAGTTCGCCGCGGTTGGCGCTTGGCTGCGAAAACAGGTGAGTGTGCCGATCTGGTGGGCCGAGTGGTACGTCGAACCGACCAGGCCGGACTGGACGCCGGCGCACCAGGTTGCGCTGCGGGTGGCTGCGATGATCGAACTCGCGAGCTGCGGAGCGTCCGCCGTTCTCTACTGGAACCCTCGCCCGGACACCGCCGACTGTGCGGTCTGCTTGTGGACAGATACCCATACGGCGAGCGGCGGGAGGCCGCTGCCGTTTCTCACCGACGTCATTCAGCGGTTCACCCGCTTGTTCCCGCCGAATATTCCGCGCTCGAAACTACAGTTGGCCGACGGGCTGCTTGCGTTGGTATCCCAGCGGGCGCTCGTGATCGTGAACACCTCCGACGCGACACTCACTACGTCCCTCGAGGGCCGGCGAATCGACCTGTCTGGCTACGAAGTGCGCTGGTTCACACCGAGTGTCAACGCTCGCAGCTAGCGGTGAAGTGGCGCGTCGATCGGTTGCGGAGGGGTTGCTGGGCGGCCGGCTGCACCCGTGAATCTCACCTCAAACCCGGTACAGTACAACTGATCTAGTTCCTTTGGTCCATGGCCAGATTCGAGTGAGTCCGGAACCGGATCTTCACGCATTAGCGCCACAACGCAACGGCGCATCTAATTGTAGTTATTAGCAATAACATTCGAGATCGATCCGGTCGGGATCCGCTTCGGCGGCCGCCCTCGGCGCTGCGCCCTGTCGAAGCCCGGGCGTCGCGCATAGCCGAAGGGACTAGGCCAGGGTCCAATTCAAGATTCGCTCCGATGGCCTATGTACTGATTCCCTTTGCGCGTCGATATTGAGGGTTGTCGGATTAACTCAAGATTGCGTTCGGGGCCGTTGGCGGGCAACACCGTTGATTGCGGGAGTCTTCCAGGCGCGTGACACGTAACACGCCGGGGTGCCGAGGCAGTTATCACTGTGAGGGGGCTATCTTGTCCAAGTACCACGAGAGCGCGCCGCGGTTGTCGGCTCGCCGATACGCTACTGCAGGAGCCTATTTGGCGACCGGAGCGGCTGGCGCCGCGACGATCGGGATCGGTGTCTTTTTGGCCGGTCACCCTGGCGCGCCTACGCCGGTCACCGCGGAAGTGCAGCTGACATCCGTCGATTCGATGCTGCCATTGAGTCCGCCAACCACCTGCTCGGTGCCAGATCAACTCTGCGGCAGCCTGTTCCAGCCGACGACCGGGCCGACGAATTCGGTGACAGCGGCTGCTGCCGCCGTGCAACTGGCGAGCCAGCAGCCGATCATCGGCCCCGGTGGTTGGTTGATCGGCAACGGGGCCAACGCTGACGCGGCCACGTGCACCGCCCCGTGCAACGGAGGCAACGGCGGGCTGCTGTGGGGTAACGGCGGAAACGGCGCCCTCGGCGGAAGCGGAGGTAACGGCGGTCTGCTATTCGGTAACGGCGGTAACGGGGCGAATGGCCTTGATGCGGTGTATGACCCCGCAACCGGCGCGCTGATCAGCCCGGCCACCGCTGGTGGTAACGGCGGCTCCGCCGGTCTTTTCGGTCGAGGTGGTAGCGGCGGAAACGGCGGCAAGGACATCCAAACGGTTCTGCCGGTAGATACTCAGCCTCTTGATGCCACCGGCGGTGCCGGGGGCCATGGTGGCCGGGGCGGCCTGTTGCAGGGCGACGCCGGCGATGGCGGCCAAGGTGGTAATGCGCTGGCGCTCAACGGAAAAGCCACCGGTGGCGACGCCGGCAACGGCGGATCAGCGATGGTCGGTGACGCTGGCGACGGCGGTCTCGGCGGAACCGCGGAGGCCCAGGGCCTTGGGTTCACCGCGCAAGGCGGTGACGGCGGCCAGGGCGGCTCGACAGTCATCGGTAACGCGGGCGATGGCGGCAAAGCCGAGTTCGGCAGCGCCAACGACGGCGTCGGGACCGGCGGAACGCCGGGACACGGTGGGAGTGCACTGATCCTCGGCAACGGGGGTGACGGCGGCTGGGGCGGCGACAGCTACAACAGTCTGCCTGCCGATCCGGGAGGTTCCGCCGACGTCACTGGTGTGGCCGGTGGGCCCGCCGGTCACGGTGGCCTACTCGGCGGTGACGGCGGGACCGGTGGCGAAGGCGGCTATGTGCGGTCCGAGCATGGCAACGCCACCGGTGGTGATGGTGGGGCTGGTGGCGGGGCGACCATGGGCACCGGCGGTCACGGCGGTCTGGGCGGCTACTCGGATTCCTACGGCTCCGGGACAACCGCGACCGGCGGCACCGGTGGAGCCGGCGGCCAGTCGGTGACGGGCAATGGCGGCACCGGGGGCAACGGTGGCTCCAGCGACGTCTCCAGCTCCGATAGCACCGCCCAGGGCGGTTCCGGCGGAACAGGCGGCCGATCCGTCATCACCGGGTCGGGCGGTTCCGGCGGCACCGGCGGCAACAGCGATGCTGTCAATGGCGGCACCGCGTCCGGCGGCACCGGTGGTACCGGAGGTAAAGGTGGGTTTGCAGCCGGGCCCGGCGGCAAGGGCGGTGACGGCGGTACTGCGAAGGGCACCGGGACCAACACCGGCGGCAAGGGCGGCACTGGCGGTGCGGGCGGCTCAATTGCCGGCAATGGCGGCATGGGCGGTAACGGCGGCTACGCGACTGGCGGTGCGACAAACACGGGTGGTAGCGGCGGTAGCGGCGGTGCCGGCGGTAGTGGAGGATCGCACGGCGCAAGCGGTGCCGACGGGTAGCGGCGCTTAGGCGCTGCGGGTCAGGAGCCAGCCGCGGGTGGACCCCCCCTCCGCCCGCGGCCCCTGGCCGTCGATCGCCTGGTGTACAGCGCCTCGACGAGCGCGAAGCCCGCACGCGATTGTGGTAGTAGGTCGAAACCGCACGCAGCGCGTGGTATCTGGCGAAGGCTTCGGCGCGGCAGCGGACCCTGAACTTCTATTTCGGCGACACCGAGATTGCCCGGGTGCGCGATACCCGGGGGAGCCGGATGCGGTTGTCCGCCAACGACGTTGTCTGCGCCCTCGTTTCGGAAGCGCTCAGGAGGGCGGACCCCTGGTGAATCGTCGCACGCTCGCGATCGTTGTGAATGCCCGGAAGCGTTGTGGTCTCGATCCGATGCTCGTCGGCAATATCATCACGACGCTCAACATCGACCTGCTCGCCTACGAGGCGGCTCTACTTGAACGCGCCTAGTTGGCGTGCAGCGCCTCGTTCAGCGCGATGCCCTTGCCGTCGCGGCCGACCACCTCGACCGCGCCGGTCACCGAATTGCGCCGGAACAGAAGGTTGTTCGCGCCGGAGAACTCGATTGCCTTGACGGTCGTTCCGTCCGGGGTGGTGACTTTGGTGCCCGCGGTCACGTAGAGGCCGGCCTCGACGATGCAGTCGTCACCCAGTGAAATGCCCAGCCCCGCGTTGGCGCCCAGCAGGCTTCTCTTGCCGACCGAGTTGACCTGGGTGCCGCCGCCGGACAGCGTGCCCATGATCGAGGCACCGCCGCCGATGTCGGAGCCGTCGTCGACAACCACGCCCGACGAAATCCGGCCCTCCACCATCGAGGCGCCCAGCGTGCCGGCGTTGAAGTTCACGAAACCCTCGTGCATGACGGTGGTGCCCGGCGCCAGGTGCGCACCCAGGCGGACCCGGTCCGCGTCGGCGATCCGCACGCCGGTCGGCATCACGTAGTCGACCATCCGCGGGAACTTGTCCACGCCGTAGACCGTCACGTGGCCGCGGCGGCGCAGCCGCACCCGGACCTGCTCGAAGCCCTCGATCTGGCAGGGCCCGAAGTTGGTCCACACCACGTTGGTCAGTGCGCCGAAGATGCCGTCGAGGTTGAGTCCGTGCGGCTCGACCAGCCGATGCGACAGCAGGTGCAGTCGCAGGTAGGCGTCATAGGTGTCGGCCGGCTTGTCGTTCAGGTCGGCGATCACCGTGCGCACCACGATGGTCTCGACGCCGCGCGCCGCATCGGTGCCGGCCAGGGCGGCCAGATCCTCGGGTGCGTCCTCGGCGGAGAGCCGCGTGCTGCCCGACGGGCTGTAGGCGCCCAGTTCGGGGTCCGGGAACCAGGTGTCGAGGACGGTGCCGTCCTCGGTGATGGTGGCCAATCCGAAACCCGCAGCAGAAGTCACGGTGCTCCACCGTAATACATCGGCGCCGCCCGCTAGCCTGGTCAGTTGTGTTGGACCTACACGCTGACCCGATCGCGCTGACCGCCGCGCTCGTCGACATCCCGAGTGTGTCGCGCGACGAGGCCAGGATCGCCGACGAGGTGGAAGCCGCGCTGCGCGCGCAGGCAAGCGGCTACGAGATCATCCGCAACGGGGACGCGGTGCTGGCCCGCACGAACTTCGGCCTGCCCTCGCGGGTGGTGCTGGCCGGACATCTGGACACCGTGCCGATCGCCGACAACGTGCCGTCCCGGTTCGAGGGCGATCACCTGTTCGGTTGCGGCACCTCGGACATGAAATCCGGTGACGCGGTGTTCCTGCACCTGGCCGCCACGATCGCGGAACCGGCTCACGACATCACGCTGATTTTCTACGACTGCGAGGAGATCGAGGCCTCGGCCAACGGCCTCAACCGCATCGAGCGTGAGCTGCCGGACTGGTTGCATGCCGACGTCGCGATCCTGGGCGAACCGTCCGGCGGCTACATCGAGGCCGGCTGCCAGGGCACCTTGCGGGTGGTCATCTCGGCGGACGGCACCCGTGCACACTCCGCGCGATCGTGGTTGGGCGACAACGCGATTCACAAACTCGGCGCGGTGCTGGACCGGCTTTCGGCCTACGACGCCCGCATCGTCGACATCGACGGCTGCACCTACCGGGAGGGACTCTCGGCGGTGCGGATCGAGGGCGGGGTGGCCGGCAACGTCATCCCCGACGCCGCGGCGCTGACCGTCAACTTCCGCTTCGCTCCGGACCGCTCACCAGAGGCGGCGCTGGCTCACGTGCAGCAGGTCTTCGACGGGCTCGACGTACACCTGGAGCAGACCGACGTGGCCGCAGGCGCGCTACCGGGGCTGCATCACCCCGCGGCGGCGGCGCTGGTGGCGGCGGCCGACGGGCTGGTGCGCGCCAAGTACGGCTGGACCGACGTCGCCCGCTTCGCCGCGCTCGGCATCCCCGCGGTGAACTACGGCCCCGGCGACCCGAACCTGGCCCACAAGCGCGACGAGCGGGTGGCGGTCGCGCAGATCAGCGCCGTCGCCGACGCCTTGCGGCGCTACCTGACGGCCTGAACCCCGGCCTCGGCCAGTTTCGCCAGCGCCGCAGCGGCGTGCGGATCGCCAAGCCGCTCGGCCTGGTTCCACGCCCACACCGCGACTCCCAGTTGCCCGCTGCGCTCGGCGCCCCGCGCCGCTTCGCGGGCCGCCTCGACCGCCCCGTCGGTGTCGTCCATCGCGGCCAGCTGCCAGGCCCGCGCCACTCCCAACTCGGGGGCGAACAGCGCCGACTTGGTGCCGTGCCGGGACTCGGCGCGGCTGAGCGTCTTGGCCGATTCGGCGATCTCGCCCTGCTGGGCCAGCGCCATGGCCAGATACATCAGCGACAGCGGTCCCCAGGAGTAGCCGGTCCGGTCCAGGGTGGCCGCGGCCGGGCCGAGCAGGCGCGCCGCGCCCGCCGGGTCGCCCTGGGCGATCAGCACCTGCGCCATCAGCACCTCACCGATCGACCGGCCGGGCTGGGCCAGCTCGGCGAAATCGGTGAACTCCCTCGCGGTCTCGTGCGCTGCGGCGGGCTGCCCGGCCATCAGCAGCGTCGTCGTCTGCGCCAGGCCCACGGTGAAGCGCAGCAGCCCGGGATGCTCGGCGCCCAATGCCCGCGCCACCAGCGGACCCACCTGGTCGAACCGGCCCATCCGGGCCGAGCTCAACGCCGACGCGCTGGCCGCCCATGCCACCGCCATATCCTCGGCCTCCGGGTCGGCCAGCACCTCGGCCGCGATCTCGACCGCTCGCGCGAGGTTGCCGGCATTCATCGAGAAGGTCGCCGATAGCGCATCCAGGGTGAGGCGGTCGGCGGTCGTGCTGATCCGTTTGCGGATGTTCTGCAGGAACGCGGTGGCGCGCTCGGGTTCCGAGAGCATCCAGAACTGGTTGGCCGCCCGCGGCAAGGCCCACGCCATCACTTCGGCCTCGGAGAGCGCGTCGGCATCGACGGCGGCCAGCACCGAATCCGCTTCGCGGCCGCGGCCCTGCCAGGCCAGCGCGTAACTCAGCGCCAGCCGCGCGTCGAAACGTTCGGCGCGCGCCAGCGCCACGGTGGCCAGCCGTTCGCTCACGCTCAGATCACCCAGCCGCAGCGCCTGCTGGGCGGCCGCGACCACGTCGTCGACGGACTCGGGTGCGTCACTGTCCAGGGCCAGTACTGCCCGGCCCAGTCGGTCGGCGAGATCGCGGCACGGCTGGGTGGCCAGCTGGGTGACGACCTCGGTGCGCAGCCGGCGGGCGTCGGCCGGGTCGGCGATCAGGGCTACCCGCTCGAGGAACAGTGGGTGACCGGCATAGACCATCGCGCCGAACACTGTTGCCGCCCCGGCTGTTTCGGCCTGTTCGATGCCCTCGTCCCCGGCCAGCGCGGCCAGGTCGGATCGCGCGAGCGGTTCGTGCACCGTCAGATAGGCCAGCGCCGTGCGCGCCGCCGCGGGCAGCTCGGCCAGATATGTGTCGACCAGAGCGTCCAGCGAGGTTGCCACCGAATGCGTCTGCGTCAGCATGCGCAGCTCCAGCGGGTTGCCGCCGCTGCGCCGGTAGCTGTCATCGCGCGGGTCGTCCAATGCCGCCAGTAGGGCTTGCGTTTCGGCCTCGTCCAGCGGGCCGACGTCCAGGCGAGCAAGGAGCCCGTCCTCCCAGAGTGCGGTCACCGCGGACGGCAGCGTTCCGCCCGCGCGTGCCGTCACGATGAGGCGCGCCTGCGAATGGCGGGCCAACTGATACACCAGGGTGGCCGACAGCGGATCGAGCAACTGGGCATCGTCGACGATGATCAGCGTGCTATCTGCTTGAGCCAGAAGTGAATCCAGCGCCGAGCGGATCAGCGCCGCCGGCTTGCCGACCTCGGTGACCTCGACCAGCGGACCGAACGCCCCGAACGGCACGCCGGCCTGCGTCCCGGTGGCGATCACCCGGACCGGATTCTTCTCGCCGAGCCGGTCGGCGATCTGTTCGGCAACAGTGGTCTTGCCGGTCCCGTCGGCGCCCACCAGGGCCACTCCGCCGTGGCTCTCCAGGAGTTCGATCGCGTCGTCTACGGACTGGCGCGGCACCAGAGGCCACCGAATCGGCATAGCCGGACTTTATTTGCGCAGGCCGCCACCGGCAGGGCAATAGCCGTAAATCGGCTGCGTTAGGTTTGCCACGTGCATCCCGGATCCGAGAACCGTGACGACGAGTGGGCGGTGTGTGTGTACTGCGCGTCGGGCCCGCGCCACCCTGAGCTGCTCGACCTCGCACGCCGGGTGGGGGAGGCGATCGCCGAGCGTGGCTGGACGCTGGTGTCCGGCGGCGGCAACGTCTCGGCGATGGGAGCGGTGGCCGAGGGCGCGCGCTCGCGCGGTGGGCGCACCGTCGGCGTCATCCCGAAGGCGCTCGTGCATCGCGAGCTCGCCGACGTCGACGCCGACGAGCTGATCGTCACCGACACCATGCGGCAACGCAAACAAGTCATGGAGGACCGCAGCGACGCCTTCCTGACGCTGCCCGGCGGAATCGGCACGCTGGAGGAACTTTTCGAAACGTGGACCGCTGGGTACCTGGGTATGCATGCAAAGCCGGTGGTGCTGCTCGATCCCGCCGGCCACTACGACGGATTGCGGACCTGGCTGGCAACGCTGGTCGAGCCCGGCTACGTCGCGCAAGCCGCATTAGACCGGTTGGTGGTTGTCGACGATGTCGCAGCCGCGATCGACATCTGCGCGGCCGGGCTGTAGCGGGCCGGCGTTACGCTGACCCGAGGGACGGGCGAGAAACGGGAGGTAGGGCGCCGAATGACCAGTAGCGATTCCGCCGAGTCTGGTGCGCGGAAATCGGTGGGACTGCTCGACCTTGCGACGCGGTTGCCCGCCGTGCTGATGGATGCGCCGGTGATCCTGCGCGGTGCGCTGACCGGCTTCCTGGCGTTGCCGACGACGAAGACCTCGATCGGCAAGGTGTTCCAGGACCGCGCCGCCCGCTCCGCCGACCATGTATTCATCCGTTTCGGTGACGAGAAGATCACCTACCGGGAGGCCAACGAGACCGCGAACCGGTTCGCGGCGGTGTTGGCCGACAAGGGAGTTGGCCGCGGCGACGTCGTCGGCATCATGATGCGCAACTCGCCCAACACGGTGCTGATGATGCTGGCCGCCGTCAAATGCGGGGCGGTCGCCGGCATGCTGAACTACCACCAGCGCTCAGATGTGTTGTCGCACAGCATCGGTCTGCTCAAAGCCACGGTGGTGGTCGCCGAGTCCGACCTGATCGACCCGATCAAGGAGAGCGGCGCCCAGGCGGGCCAGCTGATGACGATCGAGGAGCTCGTCGAGGAGTCGGCAGGCAAGCCGTCGGGCAACCCCGCCTCGGCATCGCAGGTCCAGGCCAAAGACACCGCGTTCTACATCTTCACCTCGGGCACCACCGGGCATCCCAAGGCCAGCGTGATGACCCACCACCGGTGGCTGCGCGCCCTGGCCGCGTTCGGCGGGCTGGGTCTTCGGCTCAAGGGCGACGACACCCTGTACTGCCCGCTGCCGCTGTACCACAACAACGCGCTCACGGTCGCGCTGGCGTCGGTGATCAACGCGGGCGGCACACTGGCGCTGGGCAAGTCGTTCTCGGCATCGCGGTTCTGGGACGAAGTCATTCAGATGCAGGCCACCGCGTTCATCTACATCGGCGAGGTGTGCCGCTACCTGCTCAACCAGCCGGCCAAGGCCACCGACACAGCGCATAAGATCCGGGTCATCGCCGGCAACGGGTTGCGCCCGGAGATCTGGGACGAGTTCACCCGCCGGTTCGGTATCGACCGGGTCGCCGAGTTCTATGCCGCCAGCGAGGGCAACGCCGCCTTCATCAACATCTTCAACATCCCCAAGAGCACGGGCGTCAGCCCGACGCCGCTGGCCTACGTGGAGTACGACGCGGAGACCGGCGAGCCGGCGCGCGACGAGAACGGCCGGGTCCGCAAGGTGCCGCCCGGCCAGCCCGGCCTGCTGATCAGCCCGGTGAACAAGCTGTCGCCCTTCGACGGCTACACCGACAAGGAAGCCAGCGAAAAGAAGCTGGTGCGCAACGCTTTCAAAGAGGGCGATGTGTGGTTCAACACCGGTGACGTGATGAACCCGCAGGGCATGGGGCACGCCGCGTTCGCCGACCGGCTCGGTGACACCTTCCGGTGGAAGGGCGAGAACGTCGCGACCACCCAGGTGGAAGGGGCTCTCGGTCAGGACAAGAACGTCGAGGAATCCACGGTGTTCGGCGTGGAGGTGCCCGACACCGGCGGACGGGCCGGCATGGCGGCGATCAAGCTGCGCGACGGTGTGGAGTTCGACGGTAAGGCGCTGGCCGCGACGGTGTACGGCAACCTGCCCAGCTACGCGGTCCCGCTGTTCATCCGGATCGTCGAGTCGTTGGAGACCACGTCGACGTTCAAGAGCCGCAAGGTCGACCTGCGCAAGCAGGCCTACGGTGGCGACGGCGAGGAGATCTCCGACCCGCTGTACGTGCTGGCCGGTAAGGAGGACGGCTACGTGCCGTTCTATCCCGAGTACCCCAAGGAAGTCGCCTCCGGCGCCCGCCCCAAGGGCTGACCCCTCTTCGCCCAAACCGACGTTTGGCAGAAGAAGTGCGAGTAGGCACCACCATTTCGTCGATCTCGGCACTACCAGGCACCATGGAGGGGTGAAGTCGACGTTCTGCGGACGGCCAGTGGCTGGTGATCGCGCGCTGATCATGGCGATCGTCAACCGCACGCCCGACTCGTTCTACGACCGCGGCGCGACCTTCACCGACGAAGCAGCAAAGGACGCCGCCCACCGCGTGGTGGCCGACGGCGCCGACGTGGTCGACGTCGGGGGGGTGAAGGCGGGACCGGGAACCCTGGTCGACGCCGACGAAGAGATCGCCCGCGTGGTGCCGTTCATCGAATGGCTGCGCGCCGAATACCCCGACCAGCTGATCAGCGTCGACACCTGGCGGTCCTCGGTGGCCAAACAGGCCTGCGCGGCCGGTGCGGACCTGATCAACGACACCTGGGCCGGTGCCGACCCGGCATTACCCGAGGTCGCCGCCGAATTCGGGGCCGGGCTGGTGTGTTCGCACACCGGCGGCGCGCAGCCGCGGACCCGGCCCTTTCGCGTCAACTATGGGACCACCGTGACCGGTGTGGTCGACGATGTCATCGCCGAAGTCACTGCCGCCGCTGAGCGGGCCGTCGCCCTCGGGGTCGCCAGGGACGCGATTTTGATCGATCCGACCCACGATTTCGGCAAAAATACTTATCACGGCCTTACTTTGTTGCGCCACGTAAAAGATCTTGTTAATACCGGATGGCCCGTCCTGATGGCACTCAGCAACAAAGATTTCGTCGGGGAGACTTTGGGGGTGGAGCTCACTCAACGACTCGAGGGCACGCTGGCAGCGACCGCACTGGCCGCCGCCGACGGAGCTCGGATGTTCCGGGTGCATGAGGTGGGACCCACTCGGCGCGTGCTGGAAATGGTCGCGTCGATCCGTGGGGAGCGTCCGCCGGCGCGGACGGTGAGGGGCCTGGCATGACTGAACTGGCCAATGACACACTTCCCGGCGACACCTGGCTGTCTGATCACAGCTGGAGCCGGCCGACCTGGACCATCGACGAACTGGTGGCCGCCAAGCGCGGCCGCACCATTTCCGTCGTCCTGCCCGCGCTCAACGAGGAAGAGACGGTCGGTTCGGTGGTGGACAGCCTCCGCCCGCTGCTCGGTGGCCTGGTCGACGAGCTGATCGTGCTGGATTCGGGCTCCACCGACGACACCGAGATTGAAGCCATCGCCGCAGGCGCCCGGGTGGTCACCCGCGAGCAGGCGGTGCCCGAGGTGGAGCCCCAGCCGGGCAAGGGTGAGGTGCTGTGGCGCTCGCTGGCGGCCACCAGCGGCGACATCATCGTGTTCGTCGACTCCGACCTGATCGACCCCGATCCGATGTTCGTGCCTCGGCTGGTCGGCCCGCTGCTGACCGCCGACGGGGTCCACCTGGTCAAAGGTTTCTACCGGCGGCCGCTGAAAGTCGGCAAGGGCGAGGACGCCAACGGCGGTGGCCGGGTCACCGAGCTGGTCGCCCGCCCGCTGCTGGCCGCGCTGCGCCCCGAGTTGGGCTGTGTGCTGCAGCCACTGGGCGGCGAGTACGCCGGCACCCGCGAGCTGCTGACCTCGGTGCCGTTCGCCCCGGGCTACGGCGTGGAGATCGGCCTGCTGGTCGACACCTACGACCGGCTCGGCCTGGATGCGATCGCCCAGGTCAATCTGGGTGTGCGCAGCCACCGCAACCGGCCGCTGATCGAGCTGGGCGCGATGAGCCGCCAGGTCATCGCCACCCTGCTGTCGCGCTGCGGTATCGCCGACTCCGGCATCGGGCTGACGCAGTTCCTGCCCGACGGCGCCGACGGGTACCTGCCGCGGACGACGTCGGTCTCGCTGGCCGACCGCCCGCCGATGAACACCCTGCGCTGATTCCTGCGCTCCGGCGCCGACGATGTCGGCCGGTTAGGGCAATATCGGTGACGTGACATTGATCCTGCTGTACCTGGTGGTACTGATTTTGATCGGCGTCGTCCTGTTCGGGGTGGCCAGCCTGGTCTTCGGGCGCGGCGAGGAGCTGCCGCCGCTGCCCCGCGCGACGACGGCCACCGTGCTGCCGGCCTCCGGGGTCACCGGCGAGGACGTCGACGCCGTGAAGTTCACCCAGGTACTGCGCGGCTACAAGACCAGCGAGGTGGACTGGGTTCTGGACCGTCTCGGTGCCGAGCTCGATCAGTTGCGCGGTGAGCTGTCCGCGGTGCGCGCCGCCGCCGGGTTCGACGAACCGGTGGCCACTCACCACGCCGCGCCCGCCGAGGAGGAGCAGGCGTGAGCGCCGCCGTAGCCGAGGATGACGGCCGATCCCGCTGCGACTGGGCGCAGATGCAGTCGCAGCTCTACCGCGACTATCACGACCAGGAGTGGGGCCGGGTCCTGCGCGGCCGGGCCGCGCTGTTCGAGCGAATGAGTCTCGAGGCGTTCCAGAGCGGCCTGTCCTGGCTGATCATCCTGCGGAAACGGGACAACTTCCGGAAGGCGTTCGACGGGTTCAACATCAAGAAGGTCGCCGCCTACACCGACCGTGACGTCGCCCGGCTGATGGCCGACGAGGGGATCGTGCGCAACCGCGCCAAGATCGAAGCCACGATCTCCAACGCCAGGGCGGTCGCCGAGCTGGACGTCGATCTGTCCGACTTGCTCTGGTCCTACGCCCCGCCGTCGCGTCCCCGACCCAAGACGCTGGCTGACGTGCCGTCCATCACGCCCGAGTCTCAGGCCATGGCCAAGGACCTCAAGAAGCGTGGATTCCGCTTCGTCGGGCCTACCACCGCCTACGCGCTGATGCAGGCCACCGGCATGGTCGACGACCACATCGCCTCGTGCTGGGTGCCCCCGACAGCGGCCTGAGGGCACAAATCAGAGGGTCTCCATCGGGTCTTTCACACGCATGCCCGCCGATAAGGAACAATAGAATCGAAAACAAGCAGTTCAGTGCCGGACATACCAGCCATGTACCCGGCATCCGATCGGGTCCGCGAAGGCGGGCCGGCTTGAATTTGGAGGGAGCACTCGATGGCGGCGATGAAGCCCCGGACTGGTGACGGTCCGCTGGAAGCAACCAAGGAGGGGCGCGGCATCGTGATGCGAGTACCGCTAGAAGGCGGTGGACGACTGGTCGTCGAGTTGACGCCCGACGAGGCCGCCGCCCTCGGTGACGAACTCAAGAACGTCACCAGCTAACTGATCCACCATTGAAACCCCGCGTGGGCGCGCGGGGTTTCAGTCTGCCGGTCGGCTTAAGCCGACACCTTGCGGTAAATCTCCAACGTCTGTTCGGCGATGTGCGCCCACGAGAACTCGTCGATACAGCGTTGCCGTCCGGCTGCCCCAAATCGACGGGCCTTCTCCGGATCACCCACCAGTGCGTTGACGGCCCCGGCCAGACGAGCCTCGAAGCCCGCCGGATCCGTCGCCTCGTAGTGCACCAACGTCCCCGTCACGCCCTCGGCGACCACCTCGGGTATGCCACCGACGTCGGAGGCGACCACCGCGGTGCCGCACGCCATCGCTTCCAGGTTCACGATCCCCAGCGGCTCGTACACCGACGGGCAGATGAAAGCCGTTGCCGCCGAGAGAATTTCGCGAATCTTGGCGATCGGCAGGAATTCCTGCACCCAGAACACACCGCTGCGGGCACTGGCCAGCTCCTGCACGGCCGAGCTGACCTCGGCCGCGATCTCCGGGGTGTCCGGCGCACCGGCGCACAGCACCAGCTGAACCTCCGGATCGAACTGATGCGCAGCGGCGATCAGGTGCGGCACGCCTTTTTGCCGGGTGATCCTGCCGACGAACGCCACCATCGGCCGCGACGGGTCGACACCGAGTTCGGCGAGCACCGACTCGCCGCTCTCGGGGGGAGCCGGGTACCAGACGCTGGTGTCGATTCCGTTCTTCACCACGTGAACGCGGTTGGGGTCCAGGGCCGGATAGACCGACAACACGTCCTCGCGCATTCCTGAACTGACCGCGATCACCGCGTCGGCGGCTTCGATCGCGGTGCGCTCCACCCACAGCGACACCCGATACCCGCCGCCGAGCTGCTCGGCCTTCCACGGCCGCAACGGTTCGAGGGAGTGGGCGGTGAGCACGTGCGGGATGTCGTACAGCAGCGCGGCCAGGTGGCCGGCCATCCCGGTGTACCAGGTGTGCGAGTGCACCACCGTCGCGTCGGCGGCCACGTTGGCCATCACCAGATCCGCTGACAGTGTCGACAACGCCGGGTTGGCACCCTTGAGTGCGGGGTCGGGTTGCGCGACGATCGCCCCCGCTCGCGGCGCACCCATGCAGTGCACATCGACCTCGCAGAGGCGACGCAACTGTGCGACGAGTTCCGTCACATGCACGCCCGCCCCGCCGTAGACCTCGGGTGGATACTCCCGAGTCATCATCGCCACCCGCATACGCCCGACGGTAGTAGCACCGGGCTCCCGCCGCAGCCTTGCGCGTCAACGTCGTTGCGCATAGGCGCCAAAGTCGTTGCTGCCGCGACACTGCCCCCAAATTCGTCGCCTCCGCGACACAGCGACCTGCAATAGTCCCGATGGCCTAGCCGTCTGATGCGCGTGCCATTAGGTTTGCAGCATGAGGGAATTGCCACATGTGCTGGGCATTGTCCTGGCCGGCGGAGAGGGCAAGCGACTGTATCCGCTGACCGCGGACCGGGCGAAGCCTGCTGTTCCCTTCGGCGGCGCGTACCGGCTGATCGATTTCGTGTTGTCGAATTTGGTCAACGCGCGGTACTTACGGATCTGTGTGCTCACCCAGTACAAGTCGCATTCCCTCGACCGGCACATCTCGCAGAACTGGCGACTGAGCGGCCTGGCCGGCGAATACATCACGCCGGTTCCCGCCCAGCAACGCCTCGGGCCGCGCTGGTACACCGGTTCGGCCGATGCGATCTACCAGTCGATGAACCTCATCTACGACGAGGATCCTGACTACATCGTGGTTTTCGGTGCCGACCACGTGTACCGGATGGACCCCGAGCAGATGGTCAAGTTCCACATCGAGAGCGGCGCCGGCGCCACGGTGGCCGGCATCCGGGTGCCGCGGGCCGAGGCCCACGCGTTCGGCTGCATCGACGCCGACGAGTCGGGCCGCATCCGTGAGTTCATCGAAAAACCTGCCGACCCACCGGGCACACCGGACGATGCGACGCAGACGTTCGTGTCGATGGGCAACTACATCTTCACCACCAAGGTGCTCATCGACGCGATCCGCGCCGACGCCGATGACGGCAACTCCGATCACGACATGGGCGGCGACATCATCCCGCGTCTGGTCACCGACGGCATGGCCGCGGTTTACGACTTCAGTAACAACGAAGTGCCCGGTGCCACCGAACGTGACCACGGCTACTGGCGTGACGTTGGAACGCTGGACGCTTTCTATGACGCACACATGGATCTGGTGTCCGTTCATCCGGTGTTCAACCTTTACAACAAGCGCTGGCCGATCCGCGGTGAGTCGGAGAACCTGGCGCCGGCCAAGTTCGTCAACGGCGGCTCCGCGCAGGAGTCGGTGGTCGGTGCCGGCAGCATCATCTCCGCGGCGTCGGTGCGCAATTCGGTGTTGTCGAGCAATGTGGTGATCGAGGACGGCGCGATCGTCGAAGGCAGCGTGCTGATGCCCGGTGTCCGGGTGGGCCGCGGCGCGGTGGTGCGGCACGCGATCCTGGACAAGAACGTCGTTGTGGGCCCCGGCGAGATGGTCGGCGTCGACTTGGAGAAGGACCGCGAACGGTTCGCGCTCAGCGCCGGCGGTGTGGTGGCCGTCGGCAAGGGCGTCTGGATCTAACCCGTCCCCACGGTCTTGCGGCGCCGGCGACGGCGCCACAGCACGACCGCCCCCCACACCAACCCGATCAACACCGCGAGCACCAGCGCGGGAATCAGGATCGCGATGAACACCAGGGCGACACTGGTGATGTCCTCGATCGTGCTCAGCACCGGCGCCGCGAATCCTGCGGTGGCCACATTGGCTGCGGGCCGGACCGTCGTCTTCGTCAGATGGACCACCAACGCCGTGACGACACCGATCGCGATCGGCACCCACTGACCGGTCCTGGCGAATTCACCGGGGTCGGTGATCGCGGCGGTCTGCGCGGCCGTGCCCGAACCGAACACGATCCCGCCGGCGGTCGGGCGGACGAATGTCTGCACCACGTCGTTGACGGAGTCCAGCGCCGGGATCTTGTCGGCGACGATCTCGACCACCAGCAGGATCGCGACAATCGCGATCACCCAGCCGTTTTCCAGCCACGACCAGCCGTGGGGGAGGGTGATCAGATCGGTGAACCGGCTCAGGAGGGCAAGAGCCAGCAGCGGGATGTAGGCGTTGAGGCCGGCGGCGGTGGCCAGGCCGAAACCGGTCATCAGCTCCATGCCGGCCTCCTCACCAGATCAACGGCACCAGGCGGTAGCGCACTTTCTGAGTGTATTGCTCAGGCTCATCCGATACGCCTTAGGTGACGTCGCGGCGGCGATAGATGACGCCGGCGGCTAGCGTGACGGCGATGGCGATCACGACCATCACCGCAAGCGTCACAACGGAGATCGACGACGGTGCGGTGGTGCGGCCCACCGGTGAGGCATCGATGAGCCAGCGCGGCAACCGCAGCAGCGCACCGAGATACAGCGCGCAGACCACGAATGTCACTGCAAGCCACCCGATGCCGGGGTGTCGCAGCGCCACCGCCAGGGCGGCGACACTGGCGACGACGGCCATGGCCGGCAGGAACGCCAGCGCGGCCAGGGTCAGCCGCACGATAATGTGCGGCTCACCCAGTGTCAGACCCGCCCCAAGGCCATTGCCAAGGCCCGCGCACGCCAGCAGCACCGCCGCACCGGCCAGCGCCGCGCCGACCGCCGACAACAGCCACCTCCACCGCGACACCGAACCCGCCAGCACGGCTTCGCCGATCCCGGACTCCTCGTCACGGTGCAGGCGCACCACCACGCTGACCACGTAGGCCGTCGTCGCCGCCGCGAGGAACTGCGTCATCGTGGTGTACACGCCGTCGGTACCCTGCGCCGAAAGTACCCGTGCCAGTAGCTCGTTACCGCTCGCGGCGTCCAGCAGTGACTTGGTCATCGACCCGAAGGCCGCCCCGGCGATCAGCAGTCCGATCGCCCAGCCCACGGTCAAGCCCCGCTGGATGACCAGCTGCAATCCGAATACCCCGCCCACCGGCCGGGCTTTGGACTGCTCGCCCGACGAGGCCAACAGGCCGTCGTCGTACTGCCGTCTGCTCTCGAGCGCGAGTGTGGCCGCCGCCAGTGCGACGGCCAGCGCCGCCAGCAGGGCAAGCGGCCACCAGCGCAATGCCACGAACGGACGCATCTGCTGTGCCCAGGCGATGGGGGAGAACCAGCTCAGTACACTGCCGGAGTTGTCGATCACATCGCCGGCTCCGCGCACCAGCACGGCGGCGGCCAGTGCCGCCATCGCCGCGCCGGTGACCGTTCTGGCCTGCCGCCACAGCTGTGCGCAGAGTGCCGCGAGCGCGCCGAAGACGGTGGCCACCGCCGTGATGCCCAAACACATCGCCGCGGTGTCGACCACGGCGAAACCGGTGGCCGCCATGGCGATTGTCATCGTCATCGCCAACACGGCGTTCACCAGTACGACGACGATCAGCGCGGCGGCGCTGCGGGCATGCCTGCCGACGATCGAGGACAACACCAATTCGGCTGCGCCGCTTTCTTCCTCGGCACGGGTGTGGCGTATCACAGTTTGGATTGCCAGGATCGAGGCCGCGACGATCAGCGTCAAGGTCAGCTCGTTGGCCATCATGACGCCGAGATCGGTTTCATTGCCCCCGAACATGGGTCCGCCCAGCATGATTCCGGCCGGCGTCTTGAGGAGGTTGACCCGCGCCTGGCGCTGCGCTTCGTCGGGATAGGCGAGTTTGATCGCGTTGGGGGCGTAGACCATCATCAGTGTCAGCGCCGAAACCCACGCCGACAGCCGAATTCGGTCGCGGCGCAGGGCGAAACGGACCAGTGCGGCGGTCCCGGTCAGCGAGGACGTGGCCGGCTCGGTTGCGGTCGTCGTCATCGTGCCGGCGTCCGGTATTCGCGCAGGAACAAATCCTCCAGCGAGGCCGGCGTCACGGTCAGATCCGCGATGCCGAGCTGGGTCAGGTGCACCATCGTGGGGTCCAGCACGTCACGGCCGACAGTGAACCGGATCTGCCCGCCGCGGATGTCGACGTCATGTACGCCTGGCCATCGGCTCACCACGGTGGGGTCGCGGCGAGTGCGCGCGGTCACGGTGGTCCGCATCAGGTGCTGCAGCTGAGCCAGCGAACCGGACTGCACCGTGCGGCCTGCCCGGATGATAGTGACTGTGTCACAGACCTTTTCGACTTCTGCGAGGACGTGGCTGGAGAGCAGCACCGCCGCACCGCGACGCGCCACCTCCTGCACGCATTGCTGAAACACGTTCTCCATCAGCGGATCAAGACCCGAGGTGGGCTCGTCGAGAATGTAGATGTCGGCTTCTCCGGCGAACGCGGCGACCAGCGCGACCTTCTGACGATTGCCCTTGGAGTAGGTCCGGGCCTTCTTGTGCGGGTCGAGTTCGAAGCGCTCGATCAGCCAGTCCCGGCGGCGTGGGTCGGCCCCGCCGCGCAAACCGCAGAGGAAGTCGATGACCTGCCCGCCGGTCAGGTTCGGCCACAGCGTCACGTCGCCCGGCACATAGGCGATCCGCCGGTGCAGGGCCACCGCGTCGCGCCAGGGGTCGCCGCCGAGGAGTCGCACGGTCCCGCCATCGGCGCGCAACAGCCCGAGCAAGATCCGGATGGTGGTGGACTTGCCGGCGCCGTTGGGCCCGAGAAACCCGGCGACCGAGCCGGCCCGCACGGTCAGGTCCATCCCGTCCAAGGCTTTGGTTCGGCCGAAAGTCTTTACCAGGCCCTGAATTTCGACCGCGGCGGTATCAGTGCGCGTCGTCGGTGCTGGTGCCGTTGTCATCTGGTTCTCCCTCGATATCGGTCGCGATTTCGCCGTGGGCTGCAAAGCTGTCGAACATCGTCGAGTCGGTGAGCAGGCCCTCGGTGTACAGCTCGAGGGCCGGCAGCATCATGTCGTTGGCGTAGTCGTGGAGCACGGCTCGCAAATCCGTCGGGGTGTCATGCAGCTGCAGGTAAAGCAGGAATGCGCCGCCACCGGCCATCCCCAGATACCTGGCCCGGGCGGCCGGGTCGCGGCTGGGCTTGACCGTGCCGGCCTGGACACCCTCGTCGAGGTAGCTCTCGACATTGGCGAACATCGTCCGCCACAGATTTTTCGCCAGCTCGCCACCGGACTGCATGCTGCGCACCAGGTAGGCCATCATCGGCGCGAACGATTCGATCTCTGCCGCAGCGGCAAGCCAGGTGGCCGGATCGGAGGAGCGGATGGTCTCGGACTTCTCGCTGCGGACCTCTTCGGCGATGTAGTCGTCGCAGGCCTGGCGCAGCCCGTCCTTGGAGCCGAAATGGTGGATGACCAGCCCGGGGCTGACGCCCGCGGCCTCCGCGATCGCGCGTACCCCGACGCTGAAACCGTGCGCCCCGAATTGCTCGATCGCGGCGTCACGGATCCGGGCCGCGGTGGTCAAGTCCGTTGAACGCATGTTTAGGATACTAAACACGCGTTCAATCAGACGTCAAGCGCCTAACCCAAGCGAGCTGAACCGCCGATGGTCACATGGACGAAGTGGGCTTCCAGTGCGCCGCCGGGCGAGCGCGTCGCCGAGACACGGGCCGGATCAGAAGTCGCGGGCGGCGACCAGAATCCCGTCGCCTAGCGGGATCAGCACCGGGGTGAGGCGCTCGTCCTCGGCGATCAGGCGGGCCGCTTCGCGCACGGCCGTCACCTCGGCATCGTTGGCAGCGGGGTCCCCGGCGCGCCCGCCAAGAGCCGACCGATGCACGACGATCACGCCACCGGGTCGAAGGAGGCGCACTCCCTCGACCACGAAATCGGCGTGATCGGACGGTGCGGCGTCGAGAAACACCAGGTCATAGGACGCGTCGGCGAGCCGGGTGAGGACGTCCTGGGCCCGTCCGGCGATCAGCCGCGTGCGCGACGGTCCGATGCCGGCCTCGTTGAACGCTTGCTTGGCGATGCGCTGATGCTCCGGCTCGATGTCGATGGTGGTCAGGACGCCGTCGTCGCGCATGCCCGATAGCAGCCACAATCCGCTCACGCCTGCGCCGGTGCCCACCTCGACGACCGCTTTGCCGCCTGACAGTCGCGCCAGTACGCTGAGGAGCGCTCCGACAGCCGGGGTGACCGCTCCGGCGCCGGCGTCGACGGCTCGCTCCCGGGCGGCCGCGACGATGGCGTCCTCGGATATCGAACCCTCTGCGTGGGCGAGAATCCGGTCGGCGCGACTGGCTTCCGGTTGGCCTGATTGGTCCTCGGTAGTGGCCATTCTCAGCAGCGTAGAGCCAACGGGATCGGCGGGTGGGCAGGCGCGCCAGGCGTATCGGCTGGGTGGACGCGCAGAGGTCGTGCGTCAAGTTCGACGCGCCGGGGGAGAAGTATCAGATCAGGGCACGAATTGATAACAAAAGCATTTCTTAATCAAACCTTAGTTAGCTCCCATCACCCCCACACCGGTGTGGGGAACGGTTGCGGGCATGGAACAAGGGCAACGGTGGTCGGGGAATATGCCAGAGACCGCTCGTGTTGTCCGGCTTGATGCGATCGACGGCATCGACCCGTCTACGCAGACGAACCAGGAGGATCCGACGACCACCCAACTGATGGCTCCGGCGCACATGGCGCATCTCGAGCAGTACGGGGATGCGGAGTGGGTTGAACCGTCCGAGGAACTGCAGGGCACCGCGGTGTTCGACGCGACCGGCGACCGGACGGCCATGCCGTCCTGGGACGAGCTGGTGCGTCAGCATGGCGACCGGGTGTACCGACTGGCCTACCGCCTGTCGGGTAATCAGCAGGACGCCGAGGATCTCACCCAGGAGACGTTCATCAGGGTGTTCCGCTCCGTGCAGAACTATCAGCCCGGCACGTTCGAGGGCTGGTTGCACCGCATCACCACGAACTTGTTCCTCGATATGGTCCGTCGTCGTGGCCGCATCCGCATGGAGGCGCTGCCCGAGGATTACGACCGGGTGCCTGCCGACGAGCCCAACCCCGAGCAGATCTACCACGACTCGCGCCTGGGCCCGGATTTGCAGGCCGCGCTCGATTCGTTGGCGCCGGAATTCCGTGCCGCAGTGGTCTTGTGCGATATCGAAGGTCTGTCCTACGAGGAGATCGGCGCGACGCTCGGCGTCAAGCTGGGGACCGTGCGTAGCCGCATCCACCGAGGTCGGCAGGCGCTTCGTGACTACCTCGCAGCCCATTCCGGCCAGCGCGGAATGTCTGACTTCATCGCCGAATCGGCGTAGCTCTCCTCGCGCCGGGTACCGGACAAAGTGACCGTCATGTCATGTCGTATGGGGCTGCGCGCGCTACATTCGACCTAGCGGTGCGCAAATTCGACGCAACCGAGAGGAGCGCAGTGATGGTCGACCGTGGACACATGTTCCGTCGAGCGTTCTCCTGGCTTCCCTCTCAGTTCGCCTCCCAAAGCGACGCACCCGTCGGTGCACCCCGGCAATTCCGCTCGACCGAGCACCTGTCCACCGAGGCGATCGCTGCCTATGTCGACGGCGAGCTGCGGATGAATGCCCATCTGCGCGCAGCGCATCATTTGTCGCTGTGCGCTGAGTGCGCGTCCGAGGTCGAGGGTCAGGCTCAGGCGCGTACCGCGCTGCGTGACTCGCTGCCGATCAGCATGCCGAGCAGCCTGTTGGGGTTGTTGTCGCAGATTCCGCAGTCGGCGCCGGACGAGCCGGTCGGCCCTGCGCCGGGACTCGCCGATCAGTTAGCTGAAGGCACGGACCGTGACCGGCGTAAGCGCCGGTAGGGTGGATGTGAAGTCGAGCAGCGTCGTGCTCGGTCCCATCGCGCGCGCTCGTGGCTGAGCGCTTGGATAGAGGTTGAACTTGAGCCCCAATCAGGACAACTCCGGCAGCAGCCCCCGCCTGGCTCCTCGTCCGGTTTCGCGACCCGCGGTCGACCCGGCCGCCACCCGTACTTTTGGGCGCCCCAACGGGGTCGACGGCTCGTTTGTCGCCGAGGAGCTGCGCCCGGCCAAGTTCCGTGGTGAAGTCGAGTTCCAGCCCAAGGACCACCCGCCCGACCCGGTGCTCGGTGAGGCGTTCGGGCGGCCGCCGGGTACCGGCGACTCGCTGCAGCGCCACCCCGCCGACGCTGGCGCGCTGGACGCCGGTCTGGACGAGGCCGAGGAGGCCGACGATCCCTGGCGGGATCCGTCGGCCGCGGCTGGACTGGGTACGCCGGCGATGCAGCAGGCCGCACCCGTCGTCGCGGCCGGGCCGACCGGCAAGCTCGGTGTGCGCGAGGTGCTGTTCGGCGGTCGGGTGTCCTATGTCTCGCTGGCGGTGCTTGGCATCGTCGCGCTGCTCATCGGTTTCGCCGGCGGTTGGGTGGGACGTAAAACCGCAGAGGTCGTCGAAGCCTTCACCACGTCCAAGGTCTCGCTGGCCACCAACAGCGCCGGCGAGGTTCCGCCCGGCCGGTTCGCCAAGGTCGCGGCGTCGGTTGCCGACTCCGTCGTCACCATCGAGGCGGTCAGTGACGACGAGGGTGCCCAGGGTTCTGGCGTCGTCGTCGACGGCCGTGGCTACATCGTCACCAACAACCACGTCATCTCCGACGCCGCGAACAACCCGGCCAAGTTCAAGATCTCGGTGGTGTTCAACGACGGCAAGTCGGTGCCCGCCAACCTTGTCGGCCGCGACCCCAAGACCGACCTGGCCGTGCTCAAGGTGGACAACGTCAACAACCTGACGGTGGCCCGGTTCGGTGACTCCGACAAGGTTCACGTCGGTGACGAGGTGATCGCGGCCGGCGCCCCGCTGGGCCTGCGCAGCACCGTCACCCACGGCATCATCAGCGCGCTGCACCGGCCCATCCCGCTCTCGGGCGAGGGCTCGGACACCGACACCGTCATCGACGCCATCCAGACCGACGCCTCGATCAACCACGGCAACTCCGGTGGCCCGCTGATCAACATGGAATCGGAAGTCATCGGTATCAACACTGCTGGAAAGTCGTTGTCCGACAGTGCAAGTGGCCTCGGCTTCGCGATTCCGGTCAACGAGGTCAAAGAGGCCGTCGAGGCGTTGATCAAGGACGGCAAGGTCGCGCACCCGACGCTCGGTCTGTCGGCCCGCTCGGTCAGCAACGACCTCGCGCAGGGTGCTCAGGTGGCCAATGTGAAGGCCGGCAGCCCGGCCGAGAAGGCCGGCATCCTGGAGAACGACATCGTCGTCAAGGTCGGTAACCGCACGGTGGCCGACGCCGACGAGTTCGCGGTCGCGATCCGCCAGCTCAAGATTGGGCAGGACGCTCCGATCGAGGTCATCCGCGACGGCCGCAAGGTCACGCTGACGGTGAACCCCGCGCCGGACAACTGACGCGATGTTCGCCAACGTCGGGTGGGGCGAAATGCTCCTACTGGTCGTCGTCGGGCTGGTCATCCTCGGTCCGGAACGGCTGCCGGGTGCCATCCGGTGGACCTCGAACACACTGCGGCAGGCTCGCGACTACATCAGCGGCGCAACCAGCCAGCTCCGTGACGACCTGGGACCCGAGTTTGAGGAATTTCGCCAGCCGCTGAGCGAACTGCAGAAGCTGCGGGGCATGACCCCGCGGGCCGCGCTGACCAAACACCTGCTCGACGGTGACGACTCGTGGATCGGCGAGGCGTTCCAAGCGCCGGGTACCGAGAAGCCGCACAGCGCTCCGCCGCCGCAACCGGCGCCGCCCAAAACCGAGCCGTTGCCCCCCGGCACACCCGCGCCGTTCGACGCCGACGCGACCTAGGGTCGGTCAGCCGTGGCGGGTGGTGTCCAGGCCCAGCGACATTCCGGCCAGCCCACGTCGCCGCGCCGCAAGCTTGTCGGCGACGCCGCGCAGTTCCTTGCCTGCCGCTGAATCGGGCGCCGACAGAACCAGCGGCACCCCGGAATCGCCGGCCGACACCAGCGCCGGGTCCAACGGAATCTGGCCCAGCAGCGGCACATCGGCGCCGACGACCCGGCTGAGGCTCTCGGCGACCTGGCGGCCGCCGCCCTCGCCGAAGATCTGCATCGTCGTGCCGTCGGGCATAAGCAGTCCGGACATGTTCTCCACGACGCCGACGATGCGCTGCCGGGTCTGCAGCGCGATCGCGCCGGCACGTTCGGCGACCTCGGCGGCCGCGAGCTGCGGGGTCGTCACCACCAGGATCTCGGCACCGGGAACCAGCTGAGCCACCGAGATCGCCACGTCGCCGGTTCCCGGCGGCAGATCCAACAGCAGCACATCGAGATCGCCCCAGTAGACGTCTGCGAGGAACTGTTGCAGCGCACGGTGCAGCATCGGCCCACGCCACACCACCGGCGCGTTGCCCTGGGTGAACTGGGCGATCGAGATCACCTTCACGTCGTGGGCGATCGGCGGCAGGATCATCGACTCCACCTGCGTTGGCCGTTCGTCGGTGCCCATCATCCGGGGCACCGAGTGGCCATAGATGTCGGCGTCGAGGACTCCGACCGACAGGCCGCGCGCGGCCAGCGCCGCGGCGAGGTTGACTGTCACGCTGGACTTGCCGACCCCGCCTTTGCCGGACGCCACGGCGTACACCCGGGTGAGCGAACCAGGCTGGGCGAACGGGATCACCGGTTCGGCCGCATCGCCGCGCAGCTGCTTGCGCAACTCGGTGCGCTGCTCGTCGTTCATCACATCCAGAGCCACGGTCACTGCACCGGTGCCCGGAACGTCGGCGACAGCCTGGGTCACCCGCTCGCTGATCTCGGCCTTCTTCGGACACGCGGACGTGGTCAGGTAGATCTCGACGTGTACGGCGCCGTCGTCGCCGACGCCGATGCTCTTGACCATGTTTAGCTCGGTGATGGGCTTGCGCAGCTCGGGATCGATCACCTTGGCCAGTGCCGCGCGCACCTGGGATTGCAGCTCGTTGTTCTCAGACATCAGCGCCGAGTCTAGGCGGCGTGGTCGAACCCTCTAGCTCGCCGGTCCAGGCAGGGCGCCGTGCACGGCTGGCAGCGGGGCCACCGGTGCGTCCGGGGCAGGCTCAGGCGCCGGCGGCGGGGGCGGCGGTGCCCACGGCGGCGGGGCTGGCAGTGCCCACGGCGGCTGCCACGGCG
>JAHFVD010000126.1 GCA_023264735.1 Mycobacterium sp.
GCATTTCACACTGCCGTTGGCCAGAGTGCTAACGTCTGTGTCCATCGCCGATGTAGTTCAATGGCAGAACATCAGCTTCCCAAGCTGAATACGCGGGTTCGATTCCCGTCATCGGCTCCATGCGTGCAGGTAGAGGCAATGTTGACGGTTGCCAGCAAACCCGTGCCGCCGGAATCCCGTACTTTCCCCGTAGATTCGATCTTCAATTCTCGTTGCTGGCCCATTTGTCCAGCACGGCACGGGTATCCGGCCCTGTCGTCACTCTCTGCACGTAGTGGCCCTCAGTGGTCGCCAGCTGCGCGTGGCCGAGCTGGTGCTGGGCCGCCTCGACACCGAGCCCGTCTCTGACGACGGTGCCCGTGGTGCGCCGGAAGCTGTGCGGTGTCACCCATCGGAGATGCTCGTGTGGTGCGAGCGCCTCCCGCAGTGAGGACCTGATATTCGACAGGCTCACCAACCCACCGTCACGGTTCTTCAGTACCGTTCCGACCGGACCAGTCACCCCGTACAGCTCGGTGAGCACTTGGACACCGAACGCGGGCAGCGTCACAGTATGAGCGGGAGCGCGACCCTTCCGGTGATCCTGCCGATGCAATGGCTTACCGCTCACCCGGCCGCTGTCCACAACCGTTCCGCTGACCGTGACGGTTGGTGGTGCAGCAAGGAGATCGACGTCGGGCCATTCGATCGCGAGCACTTCCCCAGGCCGCACTCCGGTGGCAGCGAGTAGCTCGACGAACGCGGGCAGCATGCGACCGCGCCGAGGCCCCGGCCCCTTACGACCGCAGAACTTCTCGACGGCGCGCCGCACCTCCTCGAACTCCATCGCCGTGAGCGCCCGAGTTGGTTCGCGCTCCACCTTGGCGGTCTTGGTCTCGCGCATCGGATTGTGCTTCACCACATCGAACCTCGCCGCCAGCGAGAACATGCCCGACAGAATGATCCGCAGATAGATCGCCGACGAAGTCGGCAACGCTTTCAGGTGCGCATCGGCGCGACTGGTCGTCAACTCCGAGATTCGCAAGGAGCCGAGCTGCTGCTCACCGTGCAGACGCCAGGTGTCTCGGTACAACGTGGCGGTGCGCTCCCCGATTCTATCCTCCGCCACCTTCGCCGGTATCCACGCCTCGAACAGCTCGGAAAGTGTTGTGCGCCGGCCGATAACGCCATTCGGCTCACCGGCCTCAAGCTCAGCAGCGATACGGCGCTTGAGCTCGCGCCGGGCGTCCTCGGCCGACTTCCGCGACGACGCCTCACGTTCACGCAGCAAACCGCTGTGTAGTCGGACATACGTTGTGGCGTAAAAGGTTTCACCGCGGCGGATATCGGTGATCTTTCCGTGCTCGCCGGGCGCCATCCGTTGCCTAGGCATCTTCGGAGCTCAATCCCAATTCATCACGCAACTGCTGAATTCGGCTCTCGTAATAGGTAACCATCTCTCGGTCACCATCACTTAGAACGTCGCCTTTGCGTTGTAGTCGCGCCGCTCTCGCACCTTCCACCTCTTCCAATTGGCGCCACAGACGCAGCGCTTGCGTATTGGCCCGGAACTCTTCGCGCAATCGCGCCGACTCGGCTCCGCCAGCACCAGCGGGCTCGCCAGGAATTGACGCCCGATCGGTGAATCCGTGTCGATTTCCCGAAAACCATTCCACTGCTTGAAGTCCGGTTGATTCCACATGAGGCCAAACCGCCACGGGATTCGACAATTCGTTACTTGGATGGGGATACAACAGCAATACCGGCGCCGTGTTCAATGCGGCTGCGAGCATGACAATCTCGGCGGTGGTGACGTAGCGCCGGCGGCCGTTCTCGAGGTCAGCGATAACCGAGCGCGTGACTTCGTGCCCGAGTTCTTTGGTTTTGTTTGCAAGCCACTGTGCTGAACGTTTCCCACGTAGCCGTTCGACGGCTGTTGCCACGCGGTGCGCCTCCTGTTCGGCCCAGTCGGCTGGAGGTAGTTCATCCCAGTTCGGACGCTTGCCCTTGGGCTGTGTCATGACACACAGAATACCGCGTCCTTGTGTCGACAGATCCATGATGGTATGCATGTGTCTATCGACGTATATCCAACTGATACTGAGTCGATACACACAATTGAGGAGGCGTACAACTGTGAACGACCACAAGGCCACTGGAATCAAGCTCGGTGGACTGTCCCGCTCGACCATCTTCGCCCTCTGGGCGTCGGGTGAGTTGGCCAGCGTAAAGATCGGCAGCCGGCGGTTCTCGACCGACAACCAAATCGCCGACTACATCAGCCGACTCGAAGGCGCAGCTTGATGCTGTGGCCTCAGGAGGATCACGCCGATCTCGGACTAGTCGACGACGACGACACCGAGGACATGCGAAAGGCCCCGGCTGCAACCGAGGCCCTTCGGGACGAACAACCCCAACACGCAAATGATGAAAGGAAGTCCTGAGCATGACTGTACAGACCACCTGCACGAGCTGCACCGTCCCGATTGAAACCGGCGAGGTGTGCACGTTCTGCATGAACTACGCCCCACCGTCGACTCCGGCACAGCAGCTCGACGTCGCCATCAACCGAGTCGATCTGCTCCGCACCGACCTCAACGCGGTGCTCGATCGGCTACCCGCCGACGCGCCACTGTTCGCGTGCGCCGACCTGACCACGGGCATCTGCCATCTCAAGCGCACCTCGGTCGCCCTACGTCGTGCATCCGACCTACTCGAAGCCGACGCGCAGGCGGTGCTGCGATGACCACTGCACCGAACGTGATGGAGGGCCACCCGAAGACATGCACCGACTGGTGCGTTGCCCAGCATGCGTGTGATCCCGCGTGCTGGGGAGAGGATGCCCACCGGGTGGCTTTGACCACCGAAGCTTGGGACTCGGCCGAGTACAACAGCGTCACGCCGTACGCCTATCGGCGGTCTCCGGCGCACTGCGAAGTCGTGAAGTTGCACCTGTACCGGCCCAGCGATCACGAGCATATGTATCTCGACGATGAGGTGCATCTGACCGCCGATGAGGCGCGTCAGCTCGCACAGCATCTGCTGGCGGTCGCCGACGAGATCAAGGCCGAGTGATGAAAAGGGCGACGCATGCGCACAATCCGGCTGAGGAAGAACGGCTTCTCACGTTGCTTGCCGACTTGGTCGACGAGCATCATCCGAGCGCCTGGTCCATTCAGCTCCTGCGGGCCGTCACAGCGGCGATTTCGCTTGAGATAGGGCCAGTCTCCACCAAGGGCGTCCTGTTGGAGTTGGTCCGACGATGAAGGCGGATCTTGTTGCTTTGGCCGCACAGCAGCAGTTGCTCCAGGGAGCCCGGACAGAGTTGCGGGACCTGCTCGAGCGCTGCACTCCAGTCGATCTGACGCTCGAGGAGGTCCTGGCGCTGATCGCTGTCGTACGGCCAGCAGCGCAGCGCGTGGTCACCCCTCAGTTCGGCCGCGGTCCACGGCTGCAAATCGTTCGATGGGACGTGGAGCAGTGAACCAGCATGAGACGGAGGCCCCCGCTCAGCGCGGGGGTACTCCCTCATCTCGCCAGGTCTCCTATCTGTCGGTGCACGAACTTGTTTCACCAATGCTGGGCGATCCAGGCCTGATACCCGGCACCCCTGCCTGGTGTCTCCTCGAGGACACCGACCCCGCGAAGTGGCAGGCGGTCCTGTGGGCGGCGGTGTGGTGGGCGCTGGCCGCCGACACGCGCCAGGCCGCCCTGGCCGACGCCAGCCGCGAAATCTCCCACTGCCACCCGTGGACCCGCGTGGGCCGCGGCCGTGGCCACTCCTACATCCCGAGGAAAGGGGTCGCATGACGGCGGCCGAAGAACTGCTCAACGACGTCCGCGCTTTCGTCACCAAATACGTGTGGTTCTCCAGCGATTACCACGCGGTGGTGGTGGCCTTGTGGATTGCCCACACCTGGACAGTCAACGCCTTCTACACGACCCCGCGCTTGATTCTGGACTCAGCGGAACCCGGCAGCGGTAAGACCCGAGTGCTGGAATTGCTGGCGCTGCTGTGCCATTCGGCCAAGCTGACCCTGTCGACGACCACGGCGGCGCTGTATCGGCGGATCGCGGCGGCCGCCGACGACGACCGCTCACCCCCCACGGTGCTACAGGACGAGTCTGATGCAATCTTCGGCAAGTCCACCAATCCTCAGACCGAGGATCTGCGCGCGCTGTACAACGCCGGGTACAAGCGGGGTGCCACCGTCGACCGCTGCGAGGGCGACGCGAAGAACATGCGGGTGCGTGAGTTCCCGGTGTTCGCCCCGGTCGCGCTGGCAGGCCTGGCCGGCAAGATGCCTGACACCATCACCACCCGGGCCGTCACCCTGCACATGCGTCGCCGGCGCCCAGGCGACTACGTGGCCGAGTACCGGGAACGCGACGCCAAGCTGCACGCCACCCCACTGTCGGACCGTCTTGAGCTGTGGGCATCGCAGACCAACGACGAACTGGCCAACGCGCGCCCAGCCATGCCTGACGGTGTCCGCGACCGAGCAGCCGAGGTCTGGGAGCCGCTCCTTGCGATCGCTGACCACGCCGGTGGCCACTGGCCCGAAAGCGCCCGGGAGGCGTGCCATCACTTCGTCGTCGACCACGCCGGCGAGGACGAGAAGATGTCCCTCGGACAACGCTTACTCCGGGACCTCAAGGCATTGCTAGAAGCCGAAGAAGTAACGGCTATGTGGTCCTCGGACATCGTCTCCAAACTCGTCTCGGACCCCGAGTCAGAATGGCGAGACCTGTGGGGCAAGGCACTCGATCAGAGGCGACTAGCAAAGGAATTGAACCGCTACGGAGTGAGGTCCAAAGACATCCGATTTGGGCCTGCAAAGAACAAGGGCTACGCCATCGAAGGGCTTAACGGCCTCGGCCAGGCATGGGCACACTGGCTCACTCCATCTCTATCCGCGACATCCGAGACAACCGCGACATTGCAGGTAGACGTGTCGCGGACTGTCGCGGATGAATCTGCAGCCGCGACATCCGCGACACATCCGCGACACCCAAACACTGCTTCTGAACAGCAGTTATTTGGAAATGTCGCGGCTGTCGCGGCTGTCGCGGCCAGGAATGGAATCTCGGATACGAGCACAAGGAAGGAACCCAGGGTGTGCCCGACGTGCGAGCGCGCCCCGGCCCGATCGGACTCCGTCCTGTGCGACTTCTGCACTGTTAAGAAGCGTCGCCAGCAAACCCCACCTAGCCAACCGGAGCTGTCTTGTTCACAGTGGCTCAAACAGCACATCGACGGGCTGCGCGCCCAGGGGCACGCGACCGTTACTGCCGGTGCTGTTCTCGATTGCGGAGAAGCCGTCGGGTACCGGCGTGGTGCGGTGTCGACCGCGGCCACCAAGAACCCGGACATCACCGTGATCGACCGCTCTGCCGAAGCCACCGTGTGGTCGATCGTTCCGGGGCATGCACCGGCTCATGTGTCAGCGCCCGAGTGGGTTGACAGCTACCTCGATCAGCTTCCTCCCGACGCCGACATAGTCGACCGGGAACACTTCTACGCGGCGGCGGCCGCCGCGAAGCACAGCCAGGTCGCGGCCCGCAACGCCTTGAGCGCAAGCGGCCGGGTCGACTCGATACCGCCGCCGTCAGGCAGTCAATCGCGCCGAGACCGCATCTGGCGTATCCGCCGCGGTCAGGTCGTCATGAAGGCCGACGCACCTGAGGTCAGGTGACCACAGATGCTGACGGAACGAGAGCTGCGCCTAGCCCTCTACTGTGCCCACGAGGAACTCAGGGCCCGGCGCGGCGAGCAGCGCACCAGGCGGCCGCCAATGGCATGGAACGCCGAACTGGTCCGGGCACTTGAGCTCGAGCTCGCAGTGTCGTCTACACGACAGTCCGGCCGCGGAGAATCGGCATGCTCGGAAGATGAACAGGAATGGATCACAACGGCAGATGCGGCGGCCAGAATTGGCTGGAGCATCCGTACGGTCCAACGTCGGCATGCAGACCTCGAAGGCCGAAAGATCGGTCGCCAGTACCTATTTCCCTCCAGTGCAGTCCGCGAGCAAGCGGAGGCACTGACCGATGACCGATCTATCGCCTGAGATCATGGCGCAACTATCAGCGATGCCCGAGCACGAGTGGTCGGCTCTAGCCGCCAAGGTCCGCACCCCGGACAACTCTGAGCAGCTCAGAACTATTGCAGGAAGAACGATTACCGATCCGGCCGCCCTCGATGCCTTCGTGCGCGCCGCGGACCTTTCGAAGTTTGTGGGCGACACCGGCGAGGTCGACGAGCAGAAGGTGATCGGCCATCTGACTGCGATGTTCGGTGGCCAACAGTCACAAGCGAACTGGGGACAGGGCAGCGGTGGCGGTCCGACACAATTCCCCGGGGACGGGGGGAAGGTAGCGGCGTCTAAACGATTCGGTACGCCCATGCCTGATAGCCACGCCGGTGGCGTCGCTGGTCGTGGCGCCGCGGGCAAGGCGGCCGCACAGAAACGATTTGCACCGACAGAGGAGAAACAGCAGTGACCGCCACCATGAGTGAGCGTCTCGCCACGCGTATCGAAACGTTCTATCCGCCGGCCTATTTCGCCGCCGTCCAGGTCGAGGCCGAAGTCCAGCAGAAGCTGCTCGACACTCTGCTCGGAGTTCCCCAGGTCCGAATGGACCTAGACCCGCTCGAAACAGGGCAGGCCAGTGATGAGTGGATCGACTCCGTCATCTGCAACGAAGACGGTCGAGCTCTGGCTGAGCGCAAACGCCAGATTCTTCAAGGGCTGTTGCGTGACGCTCGGTCTCGGCAGCAGACCGTCCTTCAAGACCCCTCGATCGTCGCGCGCGTCCTACGTGTGCACCACGACGAACTCACAAAGCTTCTTGATCAGGTGAAGACAATCTCGGACACGCTGGGGGCCGTCGACAACGCCGAGGCGGCCGTCGCCGCCGACTTGGGGCCGCAGTGGAAACAGTTGGCGGCCTTCGCCGACGAGTACGACGCGCTGCGCCGCTCCCAGGCGAGCTGGACGCCGACCACGGACAAGGCCGAATCGGTGCCGACCCGCGGCGGCGAGGAACACGCCAGCAACTGCTACATCCGGAATTTGGACGAAGTGTGGCCCGGGTGGCGCGAACCATCACTGAATCCCGTTCGGCACCAGAACGTCTACGGCGAGCGCCACCGCTACGAACCCTGGCCGGTCGACCGGATCCAACTGCTCCTGTGGCTCGTGCGCTCCGACGCCCAACCCTGGGCACCCACGCCCGCCCAACTCCAGACGCTGCGCCGGGAACGGCGCGAACGCCTCAACCCATCGCCAGCGGTGATAGCCGGCCGGCCTGACAGACAGCAGCGCGAACCGCACTTCGCCACCGCTATCACCGCCAACGAGAAAGGCTGATCACCATGGCAAGACCCACTGGTATCTACGGCCAACCCGCCCCATACCTACCCAGCGTCGGCCAATCGGTCTACGACTCCACCACGCTGGGGCCAGTCACCCAAGCCGTCCGCAATGCTTGGGGCAACGACGGCTCACCGGTCGCATCCGCTGAAGCGATGGCTGCGCTCCTGGTCGCCGTCCACGACATCGAGCAACGAGTCATCGCCCTCGAAGGGGCTTAAGGCATGGTGGTGCGGCGTCAAAGTCCGGGACTCCCAAGCGCGTCTGCAACGAACCAGGCCAAGGACAGTCATCACGCGTCATATCGGACGCCAGCTGTACCTGCGCCGCGCCACCCAACCGCCCGAACGCAGCGGAAGACCGATACATGGCAATAGATCCACCCCAGACTAGGACGGCGGTGCACGGTTGGCGGTGGATGATCCTTCGATCGCAGACGGGTTACCTCCACAGCCTCACCGGCCTAATGGTCGGGATCGGCACCTACACACGTGATGGACCTTCGCTCAGACAGAACACCGTCATCAGGCCCGACCGGTGCCCACACGGCAAGCGCAGCATCCCGAATCCCGAATGTGTCTGCGGTATCTACTATTTCGATTCCACACTCGCGCTCCGGAACTACTGGGCACAAACCGCGCATATCTTTCGCGCCGATCTAATGGCAGAAACCGCAGTGACCAAAGGGATTGCAACCGGGCCCCACCTGCCTGACTTCCTGTACCCCGATCAGCCCGGGGCGCGGCGTGCAGCGCAGTACACGATCGAGTCCATCGCGGTTCAGAAATGGACGCCGAAGCCGACGGTGCGGCTACTCGAGGACCACTACCGCGTACCTGTCACGCTCGGCATCACCGAGGCGCTCACGTGATGCTGAAGTTTCAGCAATAGTCCAAACATCGGAAGGCCTCAGCCATGCCCCGCGCACCACGTCGCTGTCCAGGCGATAACTATCAGTGTCCGAACCTCATCACCAGCGACCGGCACTGCCCAGACCACCGCAAGCCCTGGGACGGAACGCGCACCAAGAGCGGCGAAGTCACCAGCACCGCAGCATGGAAACGCGTCCGCAAACAGGTTCTCGAACGTGACGACTACAAATGCCGGATCCGCGGACCACGCTGCACCGGCGACGCAACCCAGGTCGACCACATCGTCAACGTCGCGGCCGGCGGCGCCAAGCTCGACCCCAACAACCTCCAGTCCGCTTGCCCTTCCTGCAATGCCCAGAAAGCCCAAGTCGAAGCCACCAAGTCCCGCAACGCCTGGAAACCCAAACCCGAGCGCCACCCCGGACACCTCTGGTAACCGTCGAGCTTTGAGCGGGGCCACCCCATGGCATGGACCCCTCTCCCGGGCACACCAGATACGCCGGATAGCACTCTAACTTTGGCCCTGTACGCATTGGGGAATTTTCAACCGCACGCTGTGGACATGACCCGTTGAAGGGAGTTCTACTGTGGCTCAACGATATTGGATCTCATATGCCCGTCGGATTCCGTGCGGTTGGTGCGGCATTTTGGTGCCTGAATCCGACTCCGGTCGGGATCGGCGATGGTGCTCAAACGCTTGCCGGACGAAGTCATACAGGGCACACAAGCGGCCACGCGAAAGTTGACCCCGAAAACCCCAGAGTCAGGCTGAGGGCGAGCCATAGTGCTCTCCGGCGTAACAAGCCACCCGGGAAGTGGGTGGGTGCCAGGGGGGCTCTTGGTTGTTCTCAGTGGGGCGGTTGTGCGGCGAGGCGCATCCGCACGGTCATCAGGATGATGCCGAGGGCGTTTCCTCCGGGGATGTTTCTGTGTTGGTCGCAGGTGCAGGAGCCCCAGGTCTGGTCGTGCCAGGTGTTGCCTTCGACGAGCATGGTGCCGGCGGTGGCCACCAGTTTGTCGGCCAGGTTCGGGTTTGTGGCGAACTTGGCGGTGATGATCTCTTCCATCACTGCGAACTTGCGGCGAGCCCAGTTGTCGACGAGTGTTGCGGCTTCGGCGATTTGGCGTGCTTCTGCTGGGTCTGAGGTGGCGAGGATGGCGGCGATGGCGTCTGGGTCGTTGGTCTTGGCGGCCATGTAGGCGTGCTCGCTGGTCGGGAAGTGACGGCCGCGGTGCGGTGTGGCGGCGGGGTAGTAGTTCGAGAGGAAGAAGTGTTCACCGCGGAATCGGTCGATGACTGGAACATGCAGTCTCTCGCCGGCGGTCGTCATAGCTTCCGATTGTCGCTTATCGAAGGTGTTTCCCAATAGGAGTTATTCAGGGCCCGACTCCGGCCGCGCATCTGTGCTGCCTGCGTCATCGTGACGAACCTTGCCGGCGGCAATAGTCACGCTCCCCAGGTGTTCGATTCTGAACACCTGAGAGTGCAGCGTGCATTAGCCGCTGCACGGCCAAAGGGGATTCGGTGTAGAACTGCATGTCGAGCGGGCAGCCTGAGCCTGTCACTGGCGGCGCGGGAGTGGTGGCGTGGATATAGACGGGGAACTTCTCCTCACCTCCGCTGGCGCAATTCGGAACGCACGTCCTCAAGGTGTAATAGCCTCTGCCGTCGGCGCCCGCAGCATCCCAGGATGTCCACGACATTCGGTTTAGGTGTGCACCGCCGTCGGCGCAGAATTGGAACGTCACGGATGTCGGTCGTTCTTGAGGCTGGTCGTCGAATCCATAGCATGCAGGTAATGCGTAGCGAATTGCGGCCGGCTCAGTCGTTCGCGTAATCGACGGCCCGGCGGTACCAGGCACGGGAGCGGCGGCTCGGACGGCGACCACAGGGCTATGGGGCTGGTCGGGCACGGGTTTGGGTTCCGAGCTACCGCGTTGTGTCAGCGCGTGAATCCCGACGCCCACGGCGCCGGCGATCGCCAGCACGCTCGCGGTGACGGCCAAAATGGTGATTCGTCGAGGCGTAAGCCGACCCCGGTCCCAGCGCGCGAGCAACTCCTCGTCAGCGGCCGTCCGTTCCTCGTCGAGAGACCACGCCTCGACCGCCTCGGTACCCATCTCGGCGACGCCAGCCAGCTCGGTCGGATCGGCAGCGTCGGCTTCCCCCGCCATGTGCAGGAGATTACGCGGCCTAGCGGATCCGATCAGGAATGTCATAGGAACGGGCTACGATCCGCTGATGACTTTGGGGGAAGTCGGTGGCTGTGGCAGCGCCGATCATCGATTGCGATGGTGACTGAGCCTGGTTGGTACCCGGACCCGTTGGGCGGTCAGGGTGCCCGGTATTGGAACGGCAGCCAGTGGGACGGCGCAATTCAAGCGAGACCACCGACAGGTCCCCTGGAGTTTCCCGAGCCCCCACCGACGCCGACGACTGAGACGACCGAGAAGTCGCGCCGTCTCTGGCCGCTGTGGGTATCCGGCCTGGCTGTCGTAATCGCGTTTGGCTCAGCGGTATTCGTGTTGACACGCCCTGCGGGGGAAACTCCGAAGGTCGCCGTGACCATCACACCGACTACCACACCCGCGCCGACGGTGTCCAAGGCCGACCAGGTCGCCGCCGACGTGAAATCCTCGATGCAGTCCAAGCTGGACACTGATCCTGACCTGTCGCCGTTGCACCTCAAGGTGATGCACGTCGACTTGGTCAACAAGGCGGGCAACGAATTCAAGGGCATCGCGACGGTGAAGACGTCGCGCGGGACAACTCACGATGTGCCGATCGACGTCACCGCGGACGGCGACAACACCATCTGGGAAGCCGCCCCCGGCGCGTTCCTTTTTGCGCTGCAGGACAGGCCGACGCCAACCCCGGCCGCGCCCCCGCCGGCCCCTGTTCGGCTTCCGCCCCCGCCGGCGGGCCTCCTCGAGTCCATCAAGGTCTGCCCATCAGGCTTGACGGGTGTCGCCACCGACGACACCAGTTGCGCTTTCGCCGACAGCGTCCGGGCAGCGTGGTACTCCCAACCAGGCACCACCGTCGTGGCCTACAGCCCGGTGACCCACCAGTCCTATCTGATGACATGCACGACGGCGACGACGAACAACCCGTGGCCGAACCCGAAGCGCTGCTCCGGTGTGAATGCTCAAGGCACGATCCTGATCGTCTACATCGACTAGTCAATCGCGGCGTGACTTGCCGGCGGCGTTGAGGTACTCGCCGCGGTGAGTTCGACCGCAACCGGGCACCTCGTCGGAGGCGCAGTGGTCGCAGTCGTAGATCACCTCGAACCCGGCCAAAATGGCCGGCTCGGGGCCCCCCGTGGCTATCCGCGACGGTTCGTCGCGGCGGGCCACCATCTTGTCGTCGCATTCGGTGCAACGCCACGTGGCGTTGAAGACCTGGCGGTGTTCACATTGTGTTGTCATGAGCATGGTTCTACTCGGCTGGGGTGCAACGGGCCTGAACCTCCAACCCGCGCCAGACGGCCCTGGGCGCCGAGCGAATGACAATCCTGTCGTACCGTGCCGATACCCTGCGTTTACAGGCTAAACAGCTAGCATTGGGGTAGCCGAATGGGGAGTTGAGAACAGTGACACTGGTAGTTGACAGAGCAAGAGAGGATGCGGCCGCGACGGCCCGTAGCTTCTCTCAGCCTGGAATCTTCCCGGTGGACGTCGAGGGCATCGCTCAGCAGATGGGCGTTAAGGTTGAGTACGCATTTCTGCGCGATGGAGTGTCCGGAATGATCCGGTCACGGCCACCAGAAGTGCCCGTCATCTACGTCGATGCCTCAGAGAACGCTGCTCGGCAGCGATTCACCGTTGCGCACGAGCTCGGCCACTACGTGGAGCGAATCAACCAGGGTCAGAATGACTTCGCTTTCATCGACGAACGCAGCACCAAGTACGACTTGCACGAGTTCTACGCGGACGAGTTCGCCGGCAACCTGCTGATGCCGGCGGAGGAGATTTGGCGTTTGCAAGGCCGCGGCAAGACAAACTTGGAGATGGCTGCCTTCTTCGGTGTCTCACCACCTGCAATGAACACCAGGCTTCGGCGGCTGGCGAAAGAGAGTTGACTGAGCCCGGGGGCGAAGTCGAACTCGGTACCCAAACGGGTGATGAATTCGCCGATCGACAGATCGCGGAACTGACGGCGTTTGCCGCGTCGGCTTCGGACGAGTCGGTAGACAAGCGGATCCTCGAAGAGGACGTACGGGCCCTGCAAGCCGCGCACAAGTACCGGCGGGTGATGGTCAAATGGACTCTGCGCGTAGTCGGGTTCCTGACGTTCGCCGCGACCGCGTTCATGGCCCTCTATATCTTCTCGCAGTGGGGGGCCATCGACCCAAGCGTCATGATCGCCTACTTCGCGTCCATCGTCGCCGAGACCATCGGCATCCTCTACGTCATCGCCCGGTATCTGTTCCCGAGTTCAGGTCCCCGGCGCTGACGGGGCCGCTGCCACGAAGTTCGAACGTCTGCAAGGGCACGCCACCTGCGACCGACCTTGTACCCGGGCAGCGTCGGCTCAGCCGCACCCCTCAGCCGGCGCTCCAGCCACTCCACCTTGTACGGCTCAAGCGATCCAACTCGATCGTCTGGGTCTGGTCCGCCGCCAAGCAGAATCGCGGCGTACACCTTCACGCTGTACGTCTGGGGCGCCATTGTTCTTTGGTCCTTAGCGTTCGGTGTTGTGATGGGATTAGCGATGCACTTCATTGCCTCTCGCCGAGTTGTGATGCCTCCCAAGCAATCACATCGCCGAGCCGGTACCGGACATGCCGACCCGGCTTCATGAACTTCGGCCCCTTACCCTCGGACACCCATCCTTCTAACGTCGACTTTGAGATCCGCAACCGTTCGGCAACCTCGTTTCGGGTCAGCCACAGCTTTTTGGGTTGGTCGGGTTGCGGTGTTGACGGGGATTCCCGCGGTCTCGTCAGATTGCGGGTCAGCGACTGGAGTGCAGCCGCAGCAGCGGGGTCGCCGGTGGGCGGAATTCCGAACTGGAGATCGATCGCGTTGATGACTACCTCGATGAGGGGCGCTGACCACGTTGTAGGGGGGTGAGCTGTCAGTCGGTCGACGAGCCGAGCCTGAAGCTGTCCGAGATGGTCCGTCATCTGGCTACCCGCCTCCCGTGATCCGGCCCCGAAGGATCTGCTCCGTCAGCCAGCGAACCGGATTCTTCATCGCCTCATACAGGCGCAGCTCCGTCGCCACCTCGTCGAGCGAAAACGTCTCTGTCACGAGACTTGTACGCCGGGTGGGATGAAGGACGGCAGCCGGTCGATGTAGCGGTCGAGTTCAGCGACTTCGATCACGATGCGCCGGCCGTCACGTTTGGCCAAGATGATCTCGCCGCGCCGGATCATCCGGTCGATCTCGCGCTCGGACTTGTCCAAGTACTCGGCAGCGCCGGCCCGCGAGTAGAGACGTTTGACCGGCCGTTCGTGCTGCTCGGTCATGTCGCCGCGTCAGACGCCCGCGGCCTTGGCGCCGGAGAGAGCATCAGGCTGGACGACAGCGGGTCTACTTGGGGTTGGACCCTCCGGAGCCGCCTGTCGGCTTCGGGGTGGGCCGGCTGAACGCCGCCGGCTTGGGCTGCGGAGCCACGTTCTGGGGTCTCTGGCCCCCCGGATATCCGCCCTTCTTCTCGAAACCGCCCTCGCTCGCGGGTCGTGTTTCAGTCCTGGGTCTGGGCTGATCAGGCATCGGTGTCGTCCTGTCGTTCCTCCGCCTCGTCGGCGGCCGGCCAATCTACAAACTCAAGATACCGAACTTCGGACCACCTGATCAGAATGCCGACGCCCGACGCCTTGTAGTCGCCGTCGCTATTCTCGCCTTCCCGTTCGATAACGCCGTTCTCATCGATGAAGTACCCGTCAGCAAGGTATAGGTCGCCGTCCTCCCCGTACTGGCTCGCCAACGATCGATCGGACCACAGGCCGGCCTTCCATTCGCCGTTCATCAGTTGGAGCCGGATGATGCCGTACGGCTTCCAACCGAAGAACCGATCCCAACCGCGTGGTTCAGGTGTGCGGCCTGCATAGATGGATACGACCCAGCTGACTGCACGCTTGATCCAGCGTTTGTCGCTGCGCCAACTCCTCACGTTCTCCGTAATGGCGCCGGCTACGTACGGCACGACGACGTAGGCGAACAACACTGGCCACCACCGCCAAGACAGTGTCTGACCGTCGGCGAGCTTGTGGGTCACGACGAGGTGTTCGTAGGCGCGGTAGGTGATCGGGGCGAGCAGAACATGGAAGAACGCCGACGCGGTGAGGAAGCGGAAAATCAGTGTGGCCGCGGACGTCTGTCGCCACGCCCACGTCGCGCCGCGGCTTTCACGCGCGATTGTGTAGGTCGCCCCGGGCAGCACGGCGATCGCGGCCACCAGCAGCGCCTGCAGCGTTTCGAACATGAAAGGCCCTCTTCCGTCTCCGGCGGTGACGAGCACCAGGCCCGTCCGCAGTAGATCCAGCACGAGCCATCCCGCGCCAACTCAATCAGCACTCTGAACTGCACCTATCCAACACTGTCAACACGACAAGCGCCTACAAAACATCCAGGACGTGGAGTTTCGGAAACGGGTCGCGGTCGCCGAACGATTTGGGTTGCAGCCGCTCCGTATTTTCCCCGCATAAACAGCCGCGATACGCCGTGTACTTGTCTGTACCCGTACGTACCGCCTAACTGTGAGAGCCGTTGGCGCACAACACGTTAACGAACCATCACGAACGCTCGCAGACCCAAAGTCGCCAAGCTGAATACGCGGGTTCGATTCCCGTCATCGGCTCCACGTCGAACTGCGACAACGCTATTCGAAAGCGTTCAGCCGCACCCTCAGGGTCTACCAGGGGTCACAAGCAAGTCCTGTCTGATTTCAGCTCTGATCCACCTAGGGCATTCTGTGTGCTTGCCCTTCACCGGGGCCGAGCCGCCCGGACAAGTAGCATCTCTGCGGTGGGTGTTGTTTGTGGTGTTGTTTATGGTGTCATTCGTGGTAGCGTTGGTGACATTACTACGGGGTATCGGAGGAGGTCGAGATGGCTGTCCTGACGGCCAGCGATGCCGAACGGCTCGATTTTGAAGCTGCAACCTATTCGATTCGTGAGATCGCGGGCTACCTTCAAAAGACAGTAGGTCAGCGCGTCGCTGCAGCTCTCGCCGGGCTCGCCGACGCAAAACAGATCGGTCGATACGCCCGAC